>NZ_VUNG01000001.1 GCF_009695775.1 Hallella mizrahii
GGAAACAAAAAAATAGTCCGCTCGACTCTAGATTGAGAGTTGAAGCGGACAAGCTTTTGTATGAATATTTCAGGAAAAGGAGAAATGATCACTCATTGAAGTTGAGCTCCGGTGCCTTTTCCGCACCTGCTGCAGCCTCAAACTTTTCCATGCGATTGAAGCCGAACATACCGGCAAAGATCACATTGGGGAAGGTGCGCACATCCTGATTGTATTTCTGCACAGCCTCGTTGTAATTTTGTCGAGCATAGTTGATGCGGTTCTCCGTGCCCTCCAGTTGTATTTGCAGACTATGGAAGTTTTGGTTCGCCTTCAGTTCGGGATAGCGCTCCGCGACTACCATGAGTTTGCCGAGCGCCTGCGAGAGCTGCCCCTGTGCGGCCTCAAACTGTTTGATTTTCTCGGGTGTGAGATTGCTGGCATCAAGTTTTATCTGCCCCACGGAAGCTCTTGCCTTGGTGACTTCCTCAAAGGTCTGTCGTTCATGCTTGGCATAGGCCTGCACCGTTTTGGCGAGATTAGGAATGAGATCGGCACGCCGCTGATAAGTAGCCTGCACGTCGGCCAACGCCGTAGTGGCCGTTTCCTGTTTTTCAACCATACCGTTATAGGTACTGCAAGCGCCAATACCAAACAATACTATCACCGCGACGATGATGAGCATGATCAAAGTACTTTTCTTCATATTGATACGATTTAGTTATAATTTTCATGATGATATTACCATCCACCACCGGCTCCGCCGCCGCCAAAGCTGCCACCTCCGAAGCTGCCACCGCTGAAGCCTCCACCGGATTCACCGCCGAAGCCTCCTCCGCCACCAAAGATGAAGGGCGGGAACCAGTCGTCATCATCACGACGGTGCCGGCGTTTCTTCTTAGGATGATACCATCCGAGTTTGACCAGCAACAGCATGATGAGTTGATAAATCGGAAAGCCAAAGCAAACCAAAAGAACAAAAAGGATCGTGAGCCACGAGACTTCATCGTCTTCGGAACCGATTTCCTCGCCATCAACGACGGCCTTTCCTGTTTTGAACTTAGAGTAGAGCGCCTGTGCCGTAGAGCAGACAGCGGCATCGATGTCGTTGACCTTCATATTCTTGACGATGCACTGCCGGGCTATGTCGTCGCACTCTACGTCGGTCAGATCAGCTTCAAGCCCCTTACCCGGTGCAATGAAATAGCGACGGTCACCCACAGCCAGGACGATGACCAACCCGCGCCGGTCCTTCTTCGTCCCCACTCCATAATGGTTGCCGATGTCTTCAGCCATACGGAAACAATCAGCGTCTTTGACATGCCCCACGACCACGAAGACCGTCTGAATGCCGCATTCGGTCTGCAAGCGACGGAAACAGACATCAGCAGAGTCGCGCATGGAGGGCGACATGAGCCCCTCTGGGTCGCAGACATAGCGGTTGCGATCCTGCAAGTGCACCATCGGTACGTCATCAGCTGTCCACACCTTAGCCGAGACAGGTTGGGCAAAGAGCCAAAACAAGATGACGATCATTTGCACAAAGAAACTTTGACGAAGCTGTTTCATGCCATTTTGAGCCTTTTAGCGTATGATTACTGCAAATATAATGAATTTCGATGAAGAGCAAGGACAATCGCAACAAATAATAACAACTTTTCATAAGTAATCATAGTTTTAGAAAGGAAAAAGACAGCAATCATGAAAATTTGATTATCTTTGCACAGAAATCATCTACGAAACATCTCTAAAAAACACCATCTATGACCAAAATCATGAAGTCCATGACAAACGTTTCATGGCGACAATCCCTCAAGACTTTAGCCCTCACCGCGGCACTGTCAGCCACGATGCTCACCACACAGGCACAGCAAAGATCCCTCACACCCCCTACCCTCACTCCACTGACCAGCCTCAAGGGCATCCATCCATGGTGGGGCGCACGTGTAGCTTTCTTCGGTGACTCACTGACCGACCCGCGCAACAATGGTTCGAAGAAGAAATACTGGAACTATCTGCAAGAGATGATTGGCATAACACCTTATATATATGGTGTCAGCGGACGGCAATGGAACGACATTCCGCGGCAAGCCCAGGCACTGTTGTCAGACCACGGTCGCGACTTCGATGCCATTGTCATTCTCATGGGTACCAACGACTATAACCATGGAGTAAAAATCGGACAATGGTACGACGAGAAGGACACCACCGTCTATGCTGCCGTAGGACAACCCAAGACGCTCGTCAAGCGCCGCTACCGCACGATGAGTTACGATGCCCAAACCTACCGCGGCCGCATCAACATTGCGATGAAAATGCTGAAGGACAGCTTCACCACCAAACAGATCGTGTTGCTCACTCCCATTCATCGCGCCATCTTCGACCCCAACGACAAGAATGTGCAACCCGATGAACGCATACATAACAGCTGTGGCGAATATATCGACGCCTACGTTTCGAGCGTCAAGGAAGCCGGCAACGTGTGGAGCATACCCGTCATCGACCTCAATGCCGTCAGTGGTCTTTATCCGCTCATCAACGGCACCACCTATTACCACAACCCACACGACCTGCTCCACCCCAATGATGACGGACACATAAGGTTGGCTAAGACACTGGTATGGCAGCTGTTGTCTCTGCCAGTGTTGTGACAGCCGACAATACGAAAAGGCAAGAACCGATCACTTAATGACCGAGGCTTTGATGATTCTCACATCCTCCAGCGGACGGTCGTACTCATCGGTAGCCACATGATCGATGGCATCCACCACATCCATTCCTTGGATCACCTGTCCGAAGACAGTGTACATGCCATCGAGATGGGGCGTACCGCCGATGGTCTTGTAATACTCGCGAATCTCCGGCGTAAACTTCACGGCACCATGCGTCAATGAATCCGTCTTGTGCTGAATGCGGTCGAGCGACTTGTCGGAATAGGTCCGTCCCCATACAATATAGAAATGCGCACCTCCGGAAGCCCGCTGCGGATTGACGCTGTCGGGCTCTCTTGCAGCAGCCAGAGCTCCCCGCTTGTGAAAATACTGAGGATAGCGGAACTCAGCAGGCACGGTATACCCCAGGTCATAATCGCCCAACTGCGCGCCCGGCTTAGCGTGGCGCGAGGTAGAGTCGCCCGCCTGAATCATGAAATCGGCGATGACCCGGTGGAAGAGAATGCCATTGTAATAACCCGAGCGCACCACCTTGAGGAAATTGTCGCGGTGGAGCGGTGTCTCGTTGTACAGTTCCACTACGATATTGCCTTTTGTCGTCTGCAACATTACCTGATGGCGCACGGTGTCGGTCTTTGTCTCTCCCTGTGCCCATGTTGCCGACACAGCGAAGAGCATGAGCGTCAATAACAATGCAATTTTTTTCATAGTCACTGATTAGAATTCTGATAACATGTGGTAAAATTACACAATCCTCGTTTAATTTTGGTCGTTTTTTCCCCAAAAATACTAAATTTTAAGATTTAAAAGGCTTAAGCGGTTGAAAAGACTTTGCCGTTTAAGATAAATAGCCTAAATTTGCATGTGATAATATAATCCATAAGGCGTGGAGAAGATACCATCATCCACTTCTTTACAACTCACTATTAAAAGGACAACAAAAATCATGAAGAAGATCATCATTCCGCTCGTCATAGTCGTATTATTGCTATTGGGAGGCATTGCCTGGCTCTATACCAGCCTGAACAAACAGAAGGAGGAGAACAAGGAAATGGTACAGCTTGCCGACTTGGACAAGAAGGAGATGGAAAACGAATACCAGCAGTTCGCCAATCAGTACGGCGAGATGAAGACCCAGATCAATAACGACTCCATCATCGCCCAACTGACCCAAGAGCAGGAGCGTACCCAAAAGCTGTTGCAGGAGCTGCGCAACACCAAGAGCACGGATGCCCGTGAGATCGCACGACTCAAACGCGAACTGGCTACGGTGAGAGCCGTACTGCGCAGCTATGTCATCCAGATCGACTCGCTTAACCGCGCCAATGAGCATCTCACAGCAGAAAACACACGAATAAAAGGACAATACGATCAGGCCACCCAGCAGATTGCCGGACTCAACAGCGAGAAAGCCGGACTGGCCGAGAAAGTAGCCATCGCCGCACAGCTTGATGCAACCGGCATCAACCTCTCGGCCATGAGCAAACGTGGCAAGGCAACGAAGAAAATCAAGAAAGCCAAGGCTCTGCAAGTCTCCTTCTCTATTGCAAAGAACGTCACGGCTGCCAGCGGCATGAAGACCGTATATGTCTGCATCAACACACCTACAGGAGCACTGCTTTCGGGCGGCGGCTCGTTTAACTACGAAAACCGTACAATTCCCTGCACCATGAAACGTACAGTGGAATACAACGGCAACGAGACACCCGTCACCCTCTTCTACAATATCGGGCAGGCACTGGAAGGCGGTACCTACCGCGTGAGTATCTTTGCCGACGGCAACATGATCGGCTCGCACAGCTTCACGCTGGAATAAGGACCTCACGGTCCGAACAAAGACACGGATAAACGTCAGTAAACAGATATGAGAAAGTTCACTTTCGCCATTTTACTTTCAGGATGCGTACTGGCCGCCCACGGACAGACCGTGCTGACACTGGACAGTTGCCGGGCTTTGGCCCTCCGCAACAACAAACAGATCAATGTCTCACGGCTGGGAAAAGAGGTGGCAATGAACACCCGCAAGGCAGCACGTACGAAATACCTGCCAAAAGTGGATGTTCTGGCCGGTTATGAGTTTACCAGCCGCGACATCAACTTGCTGAGCAATAAGCAAAAGAACCTGCTCAACAACATGGGCACCAACCTCGGCACACAGGTCAGCGGAGATCTGCAAAAAGGCATTTCCGAGAAGATGACCGAACTTGTCAAGCAAGGAGCCATCAGCATGGAACAAGCCCAGCAGATTGGGGCTATGATGCAACAGGCAGGCGCACCCGTCGGACAGTATGCTGCCGGGCTCGGCAACACGATAGGCCAACAGATTGTCGATGCTTTCCGCACCGACACAAAAAACGTTTTCGGCGGTGCCGTCATCCTGCGCCAGCCTATCTTTATGGGTGGAGCCATCAAGGCCGCCAACGCCATTGCCGACATAATGGAAGAAATGGCAGGCAACGACGAGAGCCTAAAGACTCAGGGAACAATCTATGACATCGACAAGGCCTACTGGACTGTCGTATCCCTCAAACATAAACAAAAGTTGGCATACAGCTATCGCGATCTGGTGAAAAAGCTTGATGACGACGTCAAGAAGATGATCCGTCAGGGTGTAGCCACAAAGGCCGACGGTCTGAAAGTAGACGTAAAGGTCAATGAGGCAGAAATGGACATCACCCGTGTCGACGATGGTGTAACACTGGCCAAGATGTTGCTTTGCCAGCTTTGTGGCATCCCAATGACCGACAAGATCACACTGGCAGACGAGGACAGCAACGGATTGGAAAAGAGCAACGTCCGATACACCGATTATCAGCCCGACTCCACCTTCTCAAGTCGCCCTGAAGTACGCCTGCTTCAAAATGCGGTGGATCTGAGTGAGCAAGGCACTAAAGTCATACAAGCCGAATATCTGCCTCACGTTGCACTGACAGGCGGATATATGATCACCAACCCCAATGTCTACAACGGATTTCAGAAACGCTTCTCTGGCGTGTGGAACGTAGGCATCACCGTGCAGATGCCGGTATGGAACTGGTTTGAGGGACGCTACAAAGTCAGAGCCTCGCAGGCTGCCACCAGCATGGCACGCATGGAACTGAGCGACGTGCAGGAGAAGATCAACCTGCAGGTGACCCAAAGCCGTTTCAAGGTGAAAGAAGCCCGTAAGCGTCTGACCATGGCCAACAACAATGTCAAAAGTGCAGAAGAAAACCTCCGATGCGCACAAGTGGGATTCCGCGAAGGCGTCATCCCCTCTACCGATGTCATGGCCGCACAGACGGCATGGCAGAAAGCCCACAGCGACAAGATCGACGCAGAGGTGGACCTGCGTGTCAGCGAGGTGAACCTGGAAAAAGCATTGGGTATACTCGAATAAACTATCAACGAGCCATTTAGAAAAAACATATAGAGATGTCAGCAAAATCACAACATAACAACATACTGCTTGCCGTGCTCGGATTCACTGTAGCAGTGGCGATCGTAGGTGTCATTGGTTTCTTCGCCTTCGGCAAGACCGACGAGATTATTCAGGGCGAAGTGGAAGTCGGCGACTATCGCGTCAGCTGCAAACTGCCGGCGCGTATCGAGGAAATACGTGTCAAAGAAGGCGACTACGTGCATGTAGGCGACACGCTTGCCATCCTGCAGATTCCTGAGGCCAACGCACAACAGAAAGTGGCGGAAGCCACTGAGGGAGCCACTCAGGCTATCAGCGATCTGACCGATGAGGGCGCACGCAAGGAACAGATCCAGAGTGCCTACGACCTGATGCAGCAGGCTATAGCCGCTGAGGACATCGCACGGAAGACTTACACACGTATGCAAAACCTCTACAACGAGGGCGTGATGAGTGCACAAAAACGCGACGAGGCTCTGGCAGCCTTCAAAGCTGCTGAAGCACAAGTGAAAGTGACGCAAAGCCAGTATCAGCTGGCCAAGAGCGGTGCACGCAAGCAAGAGAAGATCGCTGCCGCCAAAAACACTCAGGCAGCCAAAAGTGCCGTTGATGTCGTCAAGTCAATTCTGAGAGAGACCGTGCAGATCTCTCCCGTAGAGGGCGAGGTCAGCGATGTCTACCCAAAGGTTGGCGAGTTGGTGGGCATGGGCTCACCAATCATGAACATCAACATCATGTCGGACATGTGGGGAACCTTCAACGTGCGTGAAGACCAACTGAAAGGTTTGAAGGTCGGCGACGAGTTTACCGCTTTCTCTCCAGCTTTCAACAAAAACGTAAAGATGAAAGTCTACGACATCAAGGACGAAGGTTCCTATGCCGTATGGAAAGCCACAAAAAGCAACGGACAGTATGACTTGAAGACCTTCGAGGTGAAGGCTCACTTTGTCAACAAGTTCGATGGACTGCGTCCTGGCATGTCGCTGATTATCAAGAACACTAAGAAATAGCACAAAAGATTGAAAGAGAATAACCTCTACACCTATCGCCCCAAGAGCATGACACTCCACGAGGTCCTCTCCCGCATCTATCACATCTCGCTGCGGGAGGTGGGGATCATGCGCCAAAATCCAATCTACGGATTCTGCACGGTGATTTTTCCCATTGTCGTCATCATCTTTTTCACCACACTCATGGCAGGCGGACAGCCTACCGAGATGCCTATCGGCATTGTTGATCAGGACAACACCACGACCACCCGCGCAATGGTAAGGCAACTCGACGCCTTCCAGTCGTCGAAGGTCGCAGGCTATTATCCCAATGTCAACGCAGCCCGCGAGGCCATTCAGCGCAACGAGATCTTTGCCTTTCTTTACATCCCCAAAGGCACAACAAGCGGACTGATGACGAGTACCCAACCTAAGGTGTCGTTCTATTATAGCAATGTGACACTTGTGGCAGGTAATATGCTCTTCAAGGATTTGAAGACCATCTGCACGCTGGGCTCGGCGGCTGTCGGAAAGACCAAACTACAGGCAATAGGAAAGACCGACGATGAGGTGCGCACCTTTCTCCAGCCCATCGCCGTGGATACCCATCTGATCCAGAATCCTTGGGTAAGCTACAACATCTATCTGACCACCAGCATGGCACCGGGTGTGCTCATGGTCTTCATCTTCCTGCTCACCCCTTACTCCATCGGCACAGAGTTGAAGTTCAAACGCTCACGCCAACTGATGAAGATGGCGGGCAACAATATCTACATTGCCATTGCGGGCAAGATACTGCCAATGACGCTGCTCTTCCTTACAATGATGTATGGCTTTGAGTTCTACATCTTCCACACACTCGACTTCCCGCATCCGGGTGGTGTCATACCTTTACTGTTGATGGGACTCCTCAGCGTGCTGGCCTGTCAGGGATTCGGCATCTTTGCCTTCGGACTGATGCCCTCCCTGCGCATGTCAATCTCGATCAGCGCACTGTGGTCGGTACTGAGTTTCTCCGTAGCCGGTGCCACCTATCCGCTATCGGCCATGGATCCTGAGATACAGTCCCTGGCACAGTTGTTCCCCCTGCGCCATTATTTCATGTTGTATCAGATGTGTGAGTTCAATGGCTACCCGCTGTCTTACGCCTGGTTCAACATTATGTTCCTGTTGATGATAGCCGTGCTGCCCATCTTCACGTTAAGAAATATCAAGAGGGCAATGCTGGTATATGTATATATTCCCTAAGCCATGCAAAACGAGAACTTTTTCAGCCAAGTCAAGCAAGGACTCCTTGACACTTGCTATATCTGCGTGAAAGAGATGCGCGGCCTCGTCACCGACGAGGGTGTGCTGATCTTCTGCGTCCTCGTGCCGCTGTTCTATCCCCTGCTCTACTCTTGGATCTACAACAACGAAGTAGTCAGAGACGTACCGGTGGCTGTCGTGGATTTATCCCATTCCGAGGCCTCACGCGAATTTATCCGCCACTACGACGCAGGCTCTGACGTGAAGGTTGCTTATATGTGCAACTCGCTTGACGATGCGAAAGAACTCATCGGCAAGCAACAAGTGCATGGCGCACTCTATTTCCCAGAGGATTTCGAACGCCGACTGGGGCGTGGCGAGCAAGCCACGGTAGGCTTGTATTGCGACATGAGTCTGATGCTCCACTACAAGGCAATCTATCAGACCGCCATGGCAGTGGCCGGAGAGATGAACAGCCGCATTCAGCTCAGTCAGAGCAACAGTTTCACCAACCGCGACGATGAGACTACCACCAAGCCACTGGATTTTGATGAGGTGCCTATATTCAATGTCACTGACGGCTACGGCAACGCCATCATCCCCGGCGTGCTGATGCTCATTCTGCAGCAGACACTGCTACTGGGTATTGGACTCGCTGCCGGTACAGCCCGCGAAAACAACCGCTATCAGGATCTCGTACCTATCTCGAAACACTACAATGGCATCTTCCGTATCGTACTCGGTAAGTCATGGTGCTACTTCATGGTGTATATGGTTATGGCGGCTTACATCAGCCTGGTCGTGCCACGTATGTTTCACTACATCTCTCTGGTGACACCGTGGACAATACTCGGTCTAATGGTACCCTACCTGCTGTCGTGTATCTTCTTCGGAATGACGCTGTCGTGTATGGTACGCTACCGAGAAAATGTGATGCTATTGGTAGTCTTCACCTCTGTGCCTTTCTTGTTTATGACCGGTGTGAGCTGGCCACAGTCCAACATCCCAAGCTTTTGGCAGGGTGTGGCGTGCCTCATCCCCTCAACCTTTGGCGTGAGAGGCTTTCTGCGTATCTCGTCGATGGGAGCCACACTACAGGACATCAGCGTGGAGTATCATGCACTGTGGATCCAGACATTTGTCTATTTCCTCACTACGTGCATGGTCTACCGCTACCAAATCGCGGCCACCCGCAAGCGTGCCTTCGACCACATGCAAGCGGTGAGAGACAAGATAGAATTGGCAAAACAAAAGAAGTTGAGCAGCCAGGCTAAATAGCGAGAGCCAGGCCTCAAAGATAACACTTACCAACTATCATTATTTCAAGAAGAAGTCACATCCCTGCCACATTCTCCAATCATTTATTCACTATTCACAACAGCTGACGGAAGTCACAGCCCTCACGCCACCGCGAGCAGCCGAGAGCAGTCTTGCCCTGGATGATATGGCCCTGATGGCATTTGGGACATGGGTCACCGACTTTGAGTTTGCCCTTGGTGAGCACGGGAGCAGAAGACGGAGAAGCGGCGAACGCCGCTGCCGAAGCTGATGACGTGGCTTTTTTGCGCGAAGCGGCTGACCGCTTGGTGCTTTGTCTGGCTGATCCCGCCCCACCCTTCTTTGGACCGGACGGCTTCGGAGCGGGCTCAGGCTCACCGCTCTCTATCTGTCTGTTACTGTTATCGTGGAGTACATCCTGCACAATCTTTGTTACCTGCTCTTTCAATCCGTCGATGAAGAGTTGTGGCGAATATTTGTGATGCTCTATGTCGCGGAGCTTCTTCTCCCAAATACCAGTGAGTTCACAACTGGTGAGGAGCTTTTCGTGGATGGTGTCGATGAGTTGTATGCCCGTGGGAGTAGCCACGAGGTTCTTGCGTTCCCGGCGGATGTAGTGGCGCTTGAACAGCGTCTCAATGATGCTGGCACGTGACGAAGGGCGTCCGATTCCGTTTTCCTTCATCGCCGCACGCAATTCATCGTCGTCGACAAACTTGCCGGCAGTCTCCATGGCACGCAGGAGCGAGGCTTCGGTATAGTGTTTCGGTGGTTGCGTCATCTTTTCTGTCAACGTGGGCTTATGCGGTCCCGACTCTCCTTTGACAAAGGTTGGCAACGTCTTCTCCTCGTCCGTCGACTTACTGTCTTCTGCCGTCTGTACCAGTTCATCCTTGGCATACACAGCGCGCCATCCCGGTGAAAGGATTTCCTTGCCGCTGGTTTTGAACTCCACCTTATCGACTTTTCCCTTGACCGTGGTCGTAGCAAACTTGCAGTCGGGATAAAATACAGCAATGAAACGGCGCGCGATGAGGTCATAGACTTTCATCTCGGCATCGCTCAGCCCGCTTGGCACCTGACCTGTAGGGATGATGGCATGGTGATCGGTGACCTTGGAAGTGTCGAAAACGCGCTTCGACTTCGGCAGCTTCTTGCTGACAGCAGCCAAATCCTTGATGATTTGCAGATAAGGTTTCTGTCCGGCTTTTGTCATCTGACTAACGCCATTAAGGATACCCGGGCACTTGGGATAAATGTCATCAGACAAATATTGTGTGTCGACACGCGGATAAGTGGTCAACTTCTTCTCGTAAAGTGCCTGTATGAGATTGAGCGTCATCTCAGCGGAAAAACTGAACTTACGGTTGCAGTCAACCTGCAGCGAAGTAAGGTCATAGAGCTGTCGCGGTGCCTCCTTACCTTGTTTTTTCTGCACATCAGTGACCACGAAAGGCTTATCCTGAATGAGCGAGAAAGCCTGTTCTCCTTCCTCTTTACTGGTATATTTGCCAGCCGTGGCAGTGAACAACGTGTCGCGATAGAGGGTAGAGAGTACCCAGTAAGGTTCGGGCTTGAAGTTGTCAATTTCCTTTTGGCGGTTGACAATCAACGCCAAGGTAGGAGTCTGTACACGACCGATGGAAAGCACCTGATGGTTGCGGCCGTACATGCAGGTATAGAGGCGCGTACAGTTCATGCCCAACAGCCAGTCGCCGATGGCACGGCTTAGTCCTGCCATGTAAAGGCTCTCGTAGTCCTTCTGCTCTTTTAGGTTTTGAAATCCTTCGCGGATGGCCTCATCAGTCATCGACGAAATCCATAAGCGCTTAACAGGACACTTCACCCCCGCAAGCTGCATCACCCAGCGCTGGATGAGCTCACCCTCCTGGCCGGCATCACCGCAGTTGACAATCTCGTCAGCCTTGCTGTAGAGATCGGCAATCACGGCAAACTGACGTTTGATCGTTTCCTCCGGGATGAGTTTGATGCCAAAGCGCAACGGGATCATCGGCAGCGCAGCCAGCGTCCAATAACGCCAGTTCACCTGATAGTCATTGGGCTCCTTGAGCTCGCACAAATGTCCAAACGTCCAGGTCACTTGGTAGCCGTTTCCCTCCATATAGCCATTCTTGGGCACGTTGGCACCCAAGATACGCGCGATGTCTTTTGCTACGCTCGGTTTCTCCGCTATACAAACGATCATATATTCAGTGGTATATCTATTTGAAATACAAAAGTACGAAATAATCTCCTAACTGAGAAAAAAACAAAAGTTTTTTAGAGTCATGTCATCCTTACAAACAGATCTGCTTGCCTTTTGACCACAGTAAAAGAAATAGACCCAAGCTATGATTATGACTGAATGGAAAAATAATATGGTTAAAGTTATGCAAAGTAATGGCGGGTTAGAAAAAAATAATTAATTTTGTAGGGTTAGAATTAAGTGAGAAATGAAAATAGGATTGTTTATACCCTGCTATGTAGACGCTCTGTACCCTGAGGTCGGAAAGGCTACATATAAACTATTGTGCCATCTTGGATTGGATGTGACCTATCCCGAAAGGCAGACCTGTTGCGGCCAACCGATGTCCAACGCCGGCTTTGAGCCTATGGCCAGGCACCTTGCCAACAACTTTGAGGATATGTTTTCAGGCTTCGACTATGTGGTAGCTCCATCAGCGTCGTGTGCCGCTTTCGTTCGGTTTAACTATCCCCGACTATTGCCCAAAGACCACGAATGCGTCACGCCGAAGAACACCATGGACATCGTAGAGTTTCTGCACGATATCGTGAAGGTGAAGAGTCTGCCCGGCAGCTTCCCCCATGTGGTCAGCGTGCACAACAGTTGCCATGGTGTACGCGAACTGGGACTGTCATCACCATCAGAGCGTAACATTCCAAGATACAATAAAATTATCGATTTGCTGCAACTCAAAGAGGGCATCACCATCAAAGAGCCCGAGCGCGTGGACGAGTGCTGCGGCTTCGGCGGCATGTTCTCTGTGGAAGAGCCCGACGTGTCGGTGCGCATGGGTGAGAACAAGATCGAGCGCCACATGGCCACAGGAGCAGAATATGTCACCGGTCCCGACTCGTCCTGCCTGATGCACATGGAAGGCATCGCACGGCGGGAGAAGAAGCCTATCAAGTTTATCCATGTCGCACAAATATTAGCAAACGGTATCTAAGCATTATGAGCACTATACATTCAGAAAGAGCACACGAAATATTAAAGCACCGCGACAAGGTCAATCACCACGATGCTACTTTCTGGCAGTTGCGGCAAGGTCGCGACAAAATGGCTAAAAGCCTGCCAGAATGGGAAAGTCTGCGCGACCATGCATCAGCCATCAAGCGCCACACGCTCACGCATCTGGCCGACTATCTGGAGCAATTCAGCAGTCAGCTCGAAAGTCGTGGCGTCATCGTCCATTGGGCCAAAGACGCCAACGAACTCAACGAGATGGTCTATGGCATTCTCGAATCGCATAAGGTGACGAAGATGGTGAAGTCGAAGTCGATGCTTACCGAAGAATGTGGCCTCAATGCTTATCTTGAGCAGCGTGGCATCGACGTGGTGGAGACCGACCTCGGCGAGCGTATTCTGCAACTGATGCATCGTGCTCCGGCACATATCGTGGTGCCTGCCATGCACATCACCAAGGAAGAGGTGGCCGAGACTTTCGAAGCCAAAGGTATGTCCACAGACAAAGGAAACACAGATCCCACTTACCTGACCTATTGTGCCCGCAAGAGCCTGCGCCACGAGTTCATGGAAGCAGGTGCCGGTCTTACCGGTTGCAACTTTGGCGTTGCTAAGACAGGTGACATCGTCGTCTGCACCAATGAGGGCAATGCCGACATGACGACGTCTATGCCGAAACTCCATATCGTGACGATGGGCATAGAGAAACTTGTACCCGACTATGAGAGTCTGGCTGTATTCCAACGTTTGCTCTGCCGTAGTGCCACTGGTCAGCCGACCACCGGTTTCACTTCACACTTCCGCCAAGCCCGTCCCGGTGCCGAGATGCACGTGGTGCTTCTCGACAACTGGCGCAGCGACGCTCTCGCCAATCCCGAGCATTGGGAGACACTGAAATGCATCCGTTGCGGTGCCTGCATGAATACTTGTCCAGTCTACCGCCGCTCTACCGGTGCAAGCTACACCTATTTCATTCCGGGTCCCATCGGTGTAGACTTAGGAATGCTGGCCAACGCCCGTCGCTACAGCGACAATGTTTCAGCCTGCTCGCTCTGCCTGAGCTGCGACAATGTGTGCCCGGCAGAAGTGAAACCCGGCTCACAAATCTATCTCTGGCGACAAAGTCTTGACAGCATTGGCAAAGCCGACCATCTCAAAAAGTTCATGTCAGAAGGCATGGAACTGCTCTTCGATCATCCTACACTCTACACCGATGCACTGAAACTGTCACCACTGGCTAACTTCGTGCCAGAGATGCTTACTCACTACAGCCATCTGAATCCATGGGGACTGGGACATGCCAAGCCAAAGTTTGCCAACCAGTCGTTCCACAGCTGGTGGAAAGAGCAACAGAAAAAGAAGAAATAGCCAACGACGTCAAGCGATTAGTAATAATCGACAACGATGTCAAACGACTCGGAATAACAGTTATCAAAGTAACGACAAGCAATGAGAAAAGAAGAATTGCTCCAGAAACTACGCGCCAACACCAAGGTGCAATACGATATGCCTGCCATGGACGATCTCCACGGCATCACCTATGCTGACCCTTATCAGCAGTTCGCCGAGATGACAAAAACAGTAGGTGGCCGCATCGTGGAAGCAAGAAAAACCGATGACCTCAACCAGATCATCCGTAACCTCTACCCCAATGCCAAGATATTTGCCAGCAACCTGCCCTATATCTCCATCGCCCAGCGCAATCCCGACTCCGTGGAGGAGGCTCAGGATCTCAATGGCACTGATGTAGGGGTCGTTGAAGGACAACTCGGTGTGGCCGAGAACGCTTGTATCTGGGTGCCTCAGACGATGAAGGAGAAAGCCGTGTGCTTCATCTCGGAGTATCTCGTCATCATCCTTGACAAGCAAAACGTTGTGAACAATATGCACGAAGCTTACCGCCGCATCGAGATGGATCCACGCTATAACTTCGGCACGTTTATCAGCGGACCATCAAAGACAGCAGATATCGAACAGGCTCTCGTTATGGGAGCTCAGGCTGCCCGCGGTGTCACCGTACTGGTACTGAGCTAAACTATCATATCATACACAGCAGGAGGGGGATAGCCCTTCCTGCTTTTTTAAAACTGCAAACAAGGAAATGAAAGTTGCGACCTTCCTCACGACATTGGGACTATTGGCTACCTCTTCCCTTCTGACTACTCAAGCAGCAACAGAAAATCGTCAGACGGACTCACTGACCATAAAAGCGGACAGCCTCAATACCGACAGCACCACGAGTGCATTCCTCTCGCAGAAGAAGATAATCATCAGCAAATGGCAACGACAAAGCAAACTTCATCTCACAAGTTTTATAGCTTTAGCTGTTGAAGGATCACTGAGAGGCATGATGGCTCAATGGTTGCCAGACGACAAGACGAAGATCGTAGCACTATATAATAAGGTGTGCGGTGCTCAGCTGTCAGCTACAGCCATGAAGGCAATCATTGCCAAGGACGTCAACGCCATGCTACGGGAACTCAATGCTCAGCGCAAAGCTTTCGCAACAGAGCATCCTCAACTGGCCGTACAAATGGGACTGAACCATCGCGTGGGTGGATTCACCTATCCCATTGCGCGTCAGAAAGTAAACTGTCCGATCGACGATTTTCTAAAGATGCAAGCCTTACAGCGCGAAGTGGACTGGATGGCTTTGGGGCTGACTGCTGAGCAGGCAGTACCGAAAGGATGCGGTCAACAACTATTAAAAGGCATCGACCTGATAAAAATCGATCAGCATGCTTCACCAGACCTTAACCGTATTGCCCCGCTCGTCAACCGCATAGCAAAGCAGATGACTTGGTACATCAGCAAATCTGTCTATGCAACGGTGGATCATAGCTATGACGCCGTCAGAAAGAAATTGCAGTAAAAGCAAAACATATTTACTTGTCAACAAAATGCAAACGATGTCATTTCTCGAAGCGATTGATGACATCCACCACATAGCGTACTTCCTCATCCGTCATCGTCTGATTGCAAGGAATGCTCAACTCTTCACGATGGATACGTTCAGTAATGGGCAATGAAAGAGAGTGCCATTCGGGATAACATTCTTGCTGATGTGGTGGAATAGGATAATGTATCATCGTGCCAATACCTTTTTGTTTCAAATATTCTTGCAACTCATTACGACAAGCACAGAGCACGGGGAAGATATGGAAGACATGATTCACGTCTCCACACATCCAAGCCTCTGCACCAGGAAGCGTGATCTTTGGGTTGGAGATATGCTGAGCATAATAAGTGGCGATCTGCCAGCGTCGCCGATTGTCAGTATCCAGGTAGCGCAACTTCACGGAGAGCACAGCAGCCTGTATCTCGTCCATGCGACTGTTGCGGCCTTTATAGGGGAAGACATACTTGCGCGAAGAACCGTAATTGCCCAAAGCACGGCAGAGATCAGCCAGAGAAGCATCGTCTGTGGTAATAGCCCCTGCGTCGCCCAAGGCTCCAAGATTCTTGCCAGGATAGAAGCTATGAGCAGCAGCATCCCCAAAAGAGCCCGTACGGCGACCGCCATACATACAGCCATGAGCCTGCGCATTGTCCTCGATGAGTAGCAGATGACGACGATGACAGAAGTCGGCAACTTGCTGCGTCATGGCACAACGGCCATAGAGATGCACCAGCAATACGGCACGCGTGCGGTCACTAAGATGAGTCTCAAGCTGACTGTAATCAAGTTCAAGCGTATCAATTCGTGGTTCCACGAGTACAGGTTTCAATCCGTTTTCAGTGATGGAGAGGATAGAAGCTATATAGGTATTGGCCGGCACGATGACTTCATCACCATTCCGTAACTTACCTAATTCTTTATAAGCACGAAAGATAAGTGTCAGCGCATCGAGTCCATTGCCGCAGCCCACACAACACTGTGTACCAATAAACCGGGCATAATCATTCTCGAATCGTCGCGTTGCCTCACCTTGGAGATACCAGCCGCTCTCGATGACCTGCTTCACAGCAGCCTCTATCTCATCTTGATGCTGCGCCGTGACCTTTTGCAAAGACAGATAAGGGATACGCATCTGCTTACTCTGATTAAATTCTACGCATTTATCATTCATCATTCGTAACTTATCATTGTGCTTTCAAACAAGTCATCATTCAATATTCATCACTCGACATTCCAAGAGTACCAGTCGTAGCACACGGCACGACCGCCGAAACCTTCCTTCTGATAGATAAGCCCCTCGTTGAGATAGCGACCTCTGTCTTCGTTAGAGATGCCGAAATCAAAATAGCGACAGTCCCTGTAGTCTTCGGTGAGGACTTTGCGGTAGATGGCATCGATAGCATGCAGATGCTTGCCCTCAGGTGTGGCGGATATATACTGTGCATGCGCCACCTGCGAGGTGATGTACAGCAGAGTCCCCCCAATGACTTTCTCATCAAGGCAAGCTACATAAAGTCGGATGTTATCAGGGAAAGCGTCATGCAGTCGGCTGATCTCCGCTAAGGTATGCACGGGCCGAGTTTGGTAGGTATGTAGGAGATTGTCTGTCAAGACCTGCCAAAAGTCAGCATAAGCACTGTCATCTTGTACGACACGGATGCCCTCCTTTTCCGCCTTATCAGCACCATATTTGCGGATACGCCGCCACTTCAGCGCCCTGTCCTGCTCAATGGTAGACGACACGTTGCGTACCATCAGCTGAGCATGGCAACGGTTAAAGATGGCATAAAGATCCTCTTCCGCCGGCAACTGCTGATAGATCCACGGCATGGCTTTATAGACCACATGGCGGATACCGTGGTCATGAAGATAAGCGTTGAGCTCCTCAAAGAGCGTACATACCTCGGCTGTCGTAGCATGCGTATTGGTGATCAGCCCACCATAAGTCAATCCCTGATGTGACCATAGCGTGTCGCCGTCGATATTGGCGGGCAACAAAGCATAGAGTTTCCCCTTCTTATAGAAGAGAAGTGAGTAGTCGGAAAAACGGTCGCGATGGTAGTCCATATAATGGCGGTCGAAAAGGAACGTGCCTTGCTTCGACAGTGCTACAAAGTCGTTCCATGCCGTGCTGTCGGTGTCATTGTCTGTGTATTGCCGGATGTCAAACATTTACAAAGCTTTGGATATGTCAATATCAGGATTTATCGCTTTAAGATCTTCAACAAAATCTATTCTGTTACGCGGTGAGATCAGAATGCTGTCTGTATTCTTTTCCTTGAAGACAATCTCCAACCGGTCGACAGACAAAGCCGGAGACGCCAACAAGTTATGGCTGCGCCGCACATAGATAATCTGCGAGATAGAGATACGCTTACGCTGAAAGCCACAACAGATGAGGAGGTTGTCTCCGTCGATAATGTATTTGACGGGGAAAAGCAGAAGAAACATAGCCATCCATCCCATCACTATCAATAGGGTAATCAGCCATGACAACAGGGTTCTACTTTCCATCGCAGCTTTGATGGAGGATGCCAAAGAAACTATCAAACAAATAATAATAAAGATAAAGATGTCTTTCTTAGAAGGATATACCTTGTTCATGGGTTGTTTGCTTTATATGTTAGAAAATCTTGATAATCATAGATATAGTCACTCTCGTCGTAGAGTTCGTCGGCCAACACCATGCAGACAGCACCAGACGAGAAATCATCTAATGTCCGCCAAATACCCGGTTCTATCAGCAAGCCTTCCCAAGGGTGATTAAGAAGATAGCTGGCTTTACGAAAGCCGTCATCTAAATTGACAGTGAAACTACCACTCATCGCTACCAACAGCTGATGCAAAGCTTTATGGGCATGTCCTCCGCGGCTCTCGCCTGCCGGAACATCATACACCCAATATGCCCTTTTGATTTCAAAGTGCACATCCTTGCATTGTTCCACCACAGTGAGGTTGCCGCGTGGGTCTACTATCTTTTTCAGAGAAATGATTTTTCCTAACTGATCCATGTATTGATAACGACAGCCCCACGGTTTTATTTTGGCCTAAGGGGAATTATTAAACAATAAACACTAAGACATGGCGTTACAGAGAAATGGAACAGAGACATTCATCAGACCTGAATTCTGACAAGCCAACACTTCGCCATGCCACAATACCTTCGATGAAGCGAAGGATGAAAGGCAAGGATTACCATGAACGGACTATCTATATGATTACACTCGTCGTCGCCGGCAGGCGGAAGTTGTTTGGAGAGATAGAGGGGGATATTCGTTCGTGTTACGGCGAGGCCAGCTATCCGCATATCGTCCTCTCGACGTTAGGGGAGGCGGTGAAGGAGCAGATAACGGGATTACCCAGGTACTACCCACAATTAACGGTTAGTGGGTATCAGATCATGCCCGACCATCTTCATCTCATTCTCTTCGTGCATGAGACGCTTCCCTGCCACCTTGGAATGGTAATACGGGGATTTGTGCAAGGTTGCAACAAAGCCTACCGCCGCATCGTTCCACAGAAGGCAGTGACAGCCCCGGCAACGGAAAAGCGTGACCGGCGTGGTGACGGTATTCTCTTTGAACATGGCTACAACGACAAAGTACTACTTCACCAGGGACAGCTGAAGACATGGATACACTATCTTGCCGACAACCCCCGGCGTCTGATGGTAAAACGCTCCTACCCTGACTACTTCCGCGTTCAGCGGAATATTCAGGAGAAAGGGGTCACCTTTTCAGCTATCGGGAACCTTTTCCTCCTTCGCAAACCGTTGCTGCAGGTACAGTGTTCACGCCGTCTCTCCGAGACGGAGATTCAGGCTGTGACAGTGCGCGCCTTGACGGAATGTGCCGCAGGGGCGGTGATGGTGTCTCCCTGCATCTCCCCCGGGGAGAAAGCAGTGATGCGCACAGTCTTTGAGAAAGGCTATCCGGAGATCGTCCTGCTGGAAAACGGCTTCACGGCTCTTGCCAAGCCTGGCGGAGCTCGCTTCGATGCCTGCGCCCGAGGCCAGCTGCTGCTGTTAGCACCCTGGGAACATCATACTGACAAAAGGGTCATCACCCGCCTGCAATGCACCATGCTCAACAACATGGCTGCTGCCCTCTGCAACGGAAAAAGGCTATGAGCCACAACTCCTCGCCTTAAAAAGGCGAAGCACAGAACGAGACGCACCCCTTTACGAGGCGAAACCCTGAACGAGGGGAAAACCTGAACGAGGGGAAAACCTAAACGAGAGGGCATTCTATGCTTCGCCTTTTCAAGGCTAAGGCGCAGATGGCATGCCTAAAAGCTACTTCTTCATATACGGATCGGTGCCAAGAACGGTCTTTGCCAGGCGCTTGGTCTTGTCACGCAATGCATCCATGTCACAGCCAACCTTGTCGTAGCAGACAACGACGCCCATGCGACGGCCGACATGTGCCACGGGCTTACCGAAGATGCGCACACGGGCATGATCCTCACGGCAGACATCCTCCAGGTTGTAGCTTAGCGGCTTGTCGCTGTCTACGGGAGAAAGTACCACAGCCGAGGCACCACTGTGCTCAAGATGGATAGCCGGGATATCCAGTCCCATCACAGCACGGAAGTGCAGTTCAAACTCGCTGAGGTTGGTACAGTGGCTCAACGTCACCATGCCCGTATCATGCGGACGGGGACTCAGCTCCGAGAAGATCACCTCGCCCTGTTTGGTGAGGAAAAACTCCACACCCCAGATGCCGTAACCCGTGAGTGCCTTTGTCACCTCGGCAGCGATATGTTGTGCCTGCTTCAAGGCCTCATCACTGATAGCGTAGGGCATCCAGCTCTCGCGATAGTCACCGCCTTTCTGTACGTGGCCGATAGGCGGACAGAAGATGGTAGGCCCGTGCTTCTGTGTAACTGTGAGCAAAGTAAACTCCGATTGGAAGTCAATGAACTCCTCAATGATCACTTCCTTCACGTCTCCACGTCCTTCCTCCATGGCATCACGGAAAGCCTCTTTCAGTTCATCGTCGTTGTGGACATAGCTCTGGCCGTGACCTGACGAGGACATCAACGGCTTGACAACACAAGGGAAGCCAATCTCGTCAGCAGCATGTTTGAACTCATCGAAAGTCTTGGCATAGAAATACTTCGCTGTACGCAGTCCCAACTCCTTTGCTGCCAGGTCGCGGATAGCCCGACGATTCATCGTGTAGTTGACAGCGCGAGCCGACGGCACCACCTGTATGCCTTCCTTCTCAAAGTCGAAGAGACGCTCCGTACGGATAGCCTCAATCTCCGGTACGATGAGATCGGGATGATGTTTCTCCACCACAGCCGTGAGCGCGTCGCCGTCGAGCATGGAGAACACCTCACGCTCATCGGCCACCTGCATGGCCGGCGCATTGTCGTACTTGTCGCAAGCGATAACATACTGCCCTGCACGCTTGGCAGCAATGGTGAACTCCTTGCCCAGTTCACCGGAACCCAACAACAATATCTTTTTCATAATTACGAATGTTGAACGATCGATTACGAATGTTGAATGACCAATACTAAATGGCCAATATTAAATGGCCAATACTAAATAACCAATATTTAATGGTCTAAGAAGAGAGATCTGTGTCGAATGCTAAGGCTGATCATAGATGCATAGCCTCAGCACGCTTTTTCACCAACTCGGGCAACTTGCGCCACATCATCTGCCACTCTGGAGAGATGGCGATGCGACGCAGGTCTGTGTCAATGATATGCTGCATCTGCTCAACGCTGATATGATGCTTAGCGGCCAACTGCTCCACACTTTGCGGGGCTTGATTTCTCAATCCGAAATAGCTCTCGACGATATCTTTGTCAAGAGCACCAAGCATTGTGAGCAGTACATCCATGTTGGCTCTGTCACCATCCGTGATGAGCAGAGCCGATGAACGCATCAGTCGCAGAAAAGCAGCTAAGCGATTAGAGAGTGCGTCCATGACGCTCCTTTCCGTACATGATATCGTAGTATTTCTGGTAGTCACCCGAAGTGACCTCCTCGATCCATTTCTGATTTTCGAGATTCCATTTGATCGTCTTGACAATACCGTCGGCAAACTTCGTCTCAGGATACCATCCCAATTCGGTCTTAATCTTTGTCGGATCGATGGCGTAACGCGCGTCATGACCGAGACGGTCAGCGACATGCTCGATGAGCGAGTCGTTGATCCAACTGATATCAATGTCACCGTTAGCATCCTTGACCTGCTTCTTCAACACTTGGCGCAGGTTCTTGTCGGCAGCCATCATGTCGTGGATTGTCTTGATGGTAAGCTTCACGATGTCGATGTTCTTCATCTCGTTGTGGCCTCCGACATTATAAACCTCACCGGCTCTGCCCTCACGCACAACCAGATCTATGGCTTTGCAATGGTCTTCGACGTAAAGCCAGTCACGCACATTGAGTCCCTCGCCATAGACAGGCAGTTTCTTGCCGTGCAGAATATTGTTGATGATCAACGGAATGAGCTTCTCGGGGAAATGGTACGGACCATAGTTGTTGGAGCAGCGTGTGATGCTCACCGGCATGTGGTAGGTATCGCGATAAGCCTGTACAAAGAAGTCGGCACTCGCCTTACTGGCAGAGTAAGGGCTATGCGGGCACAGTGGCGTGGTCTCCGTGAAATAGCCAGTCTGGCCCAATGCTCCATAAACCTCGTCGGTGGAAACCTGGTGATAACGCTTACCAGGTTTCCAAGTAGGATAGCCCTGCGCATCCTTACCCGTCACCCATGCACGCCGTGCAGCATCCATCAAATTCTGTGTACCGAGAATGTTCACGCTCAGGAAAAGCTGGGGATCCTCTATCGAACGGTCGACATGACTCTCAGCTGCAAAGTTAACAACATAATCAATATCGTTCTCAGCAAACAGTTTATCCGCCAACTCGCGGTCGCGGATGTCACCCTTTACAAAGAAGCAACGCTCATTGTCTATGTCGTCCTTGATGGTACCAAGGTTTCCGGCATAGGTCAATGCGTCGAGGATAATCACCTTGATGTCTTCGTTCACATACTTTTTGTGGAGCAGATACTTGATGAAGTTTGAGCCGATGAATCCAGCGGCTCCTGTCACAAGATAAGTTTTCATATGATGCTTATTAAAATATTGTCTATTCTTTGAATGCTACACCTTATTATATATAGGGAGGCTATCGTGTGCCCAACTTCACGACTTCGCAATCACGGAAATCGTTCCCGTCAATCGTCAGTCTGACGATCGTTCGTTCCAATTGCCATCCCGACATTCCTGCGGCACCAGGATTGATGTGAAGGAGGTCCAGTTTCTTATCAGGCATGATTCTCAATATATGAGAATGCCCATCGACAAAGAGTTGTGGCGGATTGCGTCGCAGCATGTCTCTTACCGAGGGATCGTAATGACCGGGATAACCGCCGATATGCTTCATCAATACATCCACTTCCTCACATTTAAATCGCAGGATCTCAGGATAACGTGCACGCACGTCCACGTCATCAATGTTTCCACAGACTGCCCGAAAGCGTGGATGCATATCCTCAAAGGCGTTGGCCAGCGACAGGCTGCCGATGTCACCTGCATGCCAGATCTCATCACAATCTGCCATATAGGTGACATACTTCTCGTCCCAAAAGCCATGTGTATCACTGATGATCGCTATTCTTTTCATAGATTGTCTGTGTCAAGGTTTTATTTCAGAATGAATCTCGTGCTGCTGCAAGTCAAAACGTTTACGGATAAACCGGGTGATAAAATCCAAAGTACCTTCCATCCCGAGTACACTGGAGTTGATACACAGGTCGTAGCTTTCCGCTGCTCCCCACGTCTTGCCAGTATAGTAATTATAATAGGATGCGCGCTCCTCCTCATGCTTGTGGATATATTTCCGTCCGTTTGCCCTGTCGAGACCATGCCGTTTGCAGACACGCTGCAACCGCTGGTCGATATTTGCAGAGATAAAAATGCTCACCGTGTTTTTCATATCCCGAAGCACATAGTCAGCAGTACGTCCCACGAAGACACAACTGCTTTCTTCGGCAGCCTTGCGGATGGCATCGCTTTGAAACTGATAGAGGCTTTCCTGCGAGAACTCATTTTTGTAATAAGGACTCTCGCCAAAGAGTGAACCGTGGATATGAAAGAGAGAACGAAGGAAACCTTTATGCTCATCGTTCTGCTCGAAGAACTTCTCACAGAATCCACTTTCCTTGGCAGCCAAGTTGAGAAGTTCCTTGTCGTAAAACTTACAGCCGAACTGTTCTGCTAACTGCCGGGCGATGATCCGGCCACCGGAACCTATCTGCCGGCCAATGTTAATGATTATCTTCTTGTCCTCCATGTCGAGTCAGTTGTTTTACATATTAGATTTTCTGACAAACCAAATCATGGTCACACCCGCCATCACTGCCGCAATAAAGTCCGAAGCCGGTAAGGCATACCAAACACCGTCAATTCCGAAGAACAGCGGTAACACCAGCAGCAAAGGCAAGAGAAAGATCAGTTGTCGGGAAAGAGAGAGGAATATGCTTAGTTGTACTTTTCCTATACATTGGAAGAATGTCGTGATCACCATTTGCGCTCCCACGACAGGGAATACCAGCATGTTCAGCCGGATGGCCTTCACTGACATCTTGATCAACTGCGGATCGCTCGTGAACAAACGTGCCACAGCATGCGGCAGAAACATTGCTACCAGCCAGCCCACCGTCATGATACACACGCCAGCCATAATGGAGATGTCTACTACACGACGCAGACGGTCGAACTGCTGACTGCCATAGTTATAACCTGCTATTGGCTGCATACCCTGGTTGAGTCCCATGACAAACATCATAAACACCATGCTCAACGCATTGGCGATGCCATAGGAGCCGACGGACAGGTCTCCGCCATAGCGCACCAACTGGTTGTTCATGAAGATGACAATGACACAGGCGGTGGCGTTCATCAGGAAAGGAGAGACACCTATACTCAGAATCAACTTCACCAGACTTCCCTTCAAACGATAGATGCCCCGCTTGAGATGGAGCAACTGACGTTTGTCGGCAAAGAACTTCATCTGCCACGTCAGCGCGATGCTTTGGGCGACAACAGTTCCCAAGGCTGCTCCCCGTATGCCCCAACGCCACCAATAGATGAAGATGAAGTCAAAAACTATGTTCAAGCCCACCGACATGATAGTAGCCATCATCGCCTTGCGTGGCTTACTCGCTGCACGCAACACGGCGTTCATGCCAAAATACATGTGAGAGACGACGTTGCCCAACAGGATGATCTGCATGAAGGCACGTGCATACGGGAGTGTATGGTCGCTTGCGCCAAAGAAGCGAAGAATGGGATCGAGGAAGATAAGGCTGACCACGGAGAAGGCTACTCCTATAATAAGGTTGAGTGTCACCGTGTTGCCAAGAAGCTGTTCTGCCGTCTGATAATCACGTTGTCCAAGCTTCACCGATATAGAAGTAGACGAACCGACACCTACTGCTGCACCGAAAGCGGCGCCAAGGTTCATAAAGGGAAAGGTGATGGCAAGACCGGAGATAGCCATCGGACCCACCACCTGACCGATAAACACACGGTCGATGATGTTGTAGAGCGAAGCTGCCGTCATTGCCACCATTGCCGGCAATGCATACTGCAACAACAGATGCCCTACGGGTTTTGTGCCCAGCGCCAATGTCTCTTTCTTATTATCTGCTTCCATATAATTGCAAAAGTACGAAAAATATTTGGAGTTTTGCCTTTTTCCACGTACTTTTGCAATTCTAAACAATAGTTTTTTAGTTTTATGCGCAACGTCGTAGCCATCATTGTCTTCTTTTTACTGCAAAACCTCGGTGCTTTTGCGGCAAAGGGACGCATTGCATATCCTGGTGGCAAATTCTATATCTACCGTCTTTCCTTAACCGACAAGAAGGGTTCGCCCGGTACGCTTGACCATCCCGAGAAGTATCTTTCCCAAAAGGCTCTTCTCCGCCGTGAGCGCCAACACATATCCATCGACTCGCTCGACCTGCCCCTGTCGGCAGTCTATCTCAACGGGCTCAGAAACGAAGGCGCACAAGTCATCGGCGGCAGCAAATGGAACAACACTGTACTCGTCCGCACCAAGGACACCACTATCATGGCTCGTCTGCGCACCCTACCCTATGTCAAGAGTTCCATTCGTGTATTCAAGGCTCCCGATTCCACGACCGTGATGCTTCCCGACGACATCAACAAAGAGGCTCTTGGACAGAAAGCCTCCGGCGATCTCTATGGTCGCGGAGCCATCCAGCTCGACATGCTCAACGGCCGCAAGATCCATCAGGCAGGCTTTCGGGGCAAGGGCATGCTCATTGCCGTCATTGACGGCGGATATATGAATGCCGACAAACTCGCACGCCATTATCACTTCAACATCGTCGGGCAACACGACTGTGTGTGGCCTTACGACGACAACGTATACCATCTGCTGAGCCACGGCACAATGGTGCTCTCCACCATGGCTTCCAATGTCGACAGTGTATTCATCGGCACGGCTCCCGACGCATCTTACTTGCTGCTGCGCAGTGAGGACGGACGCAGCGAGCAGCTCGTGGAGGAAGACTACTGGGCGCAGGCAGCGGAATACGCTGATTCCGTGGGTGCCGACATCATCAACTCATCGCTGGGCTACACCATCTTTGACGACGAAAACACAAGCATCCGCTATCGCGACCAAGACGGAAAGACACAACTCATCTCCCGCGCTGCTTCCACACTGGCCAGCCGGGGCATGGTGCTCGTGTGCAGCGCGGGCAACGAGGGCATGAAGTTCTGGAAGCGCATCGGCTGTCCCGCCGACGCTTTTGACATTCTCTCCGTGGCAGCACTCTCCGACGACAGTGTCAACGCGCTCTTCTCCTCACTCGGACCTTCTATCGACGGACGCGTGAAACCCGACGTGGCGGCTCTTGGCGTGGGGGCTACAGTAGTCAGCGGAGCCGGAAAGATCATCCATGCCAACGGCACATCGTTTGCCTCGCCCATCCTCTGCGGCATGGTGGCGTGTCTGTGGCAGGCCATGCCCGACAAGACCGCCTACGAGATTATCGATATGGTCAAGAAAGCCGGCAACCGCTACAGCCATCCCGACAACATCTTCGGCTATGGCATTCCGGACTTTAACCAGATCTTGGAAAGCCAACGCACAACCATACCCATGCCCCGACAATGAAAGCCTTAACCCTATACGAACTCAACAATCTCGTCAGAGGTGTCATCGCGGCTACGCTCGACAGACCTTATTGGGTCGAAGCCGAAGTGTCTGAGGCTCGTGAAGTGCGTGGGCACTGCTACATGGAACTGGTGCAGAAAGACGAGCTATCCGCCACGCCTGTGGCACGCGCCTCGGCAAAATGTTGGCACAGTGTATGGATGAGGCTCAAACCGCGCTTTGAGCAGGTCACAGGGCAAACGCTCCACGCAGGCATGAAAGTACTGCTGCATGTCACTGCCAATTTCCATGAGGCGTATGGCTTCTCATGGATAGTCCAGGACATTGACCCTACCTACACGATGGGCGACATGGCCCGTAAGCGACAAGAAATCATCCGACAGCTCAAGGAGGAAGGAGTCTTCGACCTGCAACGGCAGTTGGAGCTTCCGCTTTTTGCCCAACATATCGCTGTCATCTCGAGTGAACAGGCTGCCGGATACGGTGATTTCTGCAATCAACTCGACAACAACGACTATGGTTTCTACTTCTCCTACACGCTCTTCCCAGCCATCATGCAGGGTGAGCAAGTCGAGAGCAGTGTCATCCATGCACTGAATGACATCTTTGACCGGGCCGACGATTTCGATGCCGTAGTGCTCATCCGTGGTGGTGGCGCCACTGCCGACATGAGCGGCTTCGACACGCTGGCACTCGCCGAAAACGTGGCCAACTTCCCCCTTCCCATCATCACGGGCATCGGACACGAGCGCGACGAGAGCATCCTCGACATGATCTCGTTCCAACGGGTGAAAACGCCGACAGCAGCAGCAGCCTTTCTCATCGACCACTTAGCGGCGGCCGACAGCCACTTACAACTGCTCGGGCAACGCACCGTGACGTATGTCAACACGCGTATGCAGCAAGAGCACAACCGTCTCGACCACCTCACCCACCGCATCCCAATGCTGTTTTCCCTTGTCAAAACCCGTCAGGGAGCAATTATCGACCGGTTGTCACAGCAGATCCTTTCGCTCATGCGGCAACAGCTCTCTCAGGCACGCTACCATCTTGAGCTGATTCATGGACACACGTTGCCAGCCCTCACGCAGAGACTCAGTACAGAGAAGCACCGGCTCGAACAGTACGGTCTAAGATTGAAGGCCGTGGATCCACAGATCATCCTGCAACGCGGTTATAGCCTGACAACTCTTCATGGCAAAGCCATCCGCGATGCCTCCACCCTCAAAGAGGGCGACACCATCGTGACCCGCTTCGCCCAAGGGTCTGTTTCCTCTATCGTGAAATCACATCAAAACACATCCGTAAAACCATCACACATCGATCATGAAAGCAATTAAATACGAGGATGCCATCCGACAACTGGAAGACATCGTAGAGAAATTGGAAAACAACGAGTTGGACATCGACGAAATGCCCGAGGCATTGAAGCGAGCCCAACAGTTGCTCAAGCTCTGCCGCGACCGGCTCACCAAGACCGACGCTGAGATACAAAAGATACAAGAGGAAGCGAAAGATGCACCTAATGCATAATTTTTCGCGATCTGTTCAAAAAACAAGATTAGAAAGTTGCAAATTACAACTATTATGTGTAATTTTGCACTAAATTATAAGAAAGCAATTTAAAACGTATTGTGTATGAAAGATTTAGATTGGGGTAATCTGTCATTTGGTTACATGAAGACAGACTACAATGTTCGTTGTTACTATCGTGATGGTAAGTGGGGCGAGATAGAGGTCTGCTCCGACGAATTCCTGAAGCTTCACATGGCAGCCACCTGCCTCCACTATGGTCAGGAGGCTTTCGAGGGACTGAAAGCTTATCGCTGCCCCGACGGCAAGGTACGCATCTTCCGCGTCAAGGATAACGCTGAGCGCTTGCAGAGCACCTGCGAGGGTATCGTCATGCCAAAGGTGCCGACAGAGCTGTTTGAAGAGATGGTCAAGAAAGTCGTACGCCTCAATCAAGAATATATCCCCACCTATGAGAGCGGTGCCACGCTCTATATCCGTCCGCTGCTCATCGGTACGAGCGCACAAGTGGGCGTGCATCCCTCCAAGGAATATCTGTTCATGATCTTTGTCACACCGGTAGGTCCTTATTTCAAGGGGGGCTTTGTCTGCAACAAATATGCCATTGTCCGCGACTACGATCGTGCCGCTCCACTGGGTACAGGCCGTTACAAAGTCGGCGGCAACTACGCTGCTTCCCTGCGTGCCCACATGTACGCAGCCGGCAAAGGCTATGGCAGTGAGTTCTATCTCGACGCCAAGGAAAAGAAATACGTCGACGAGTGCGGTGCCGCCAACTTCTTTGGTATCAAGAATGGCACTTATATCACACCGAAGAGCACGTCTATCCTGCCTTCTATCACCAACAAGAGTCTCATGCAGATTGCTGAGGATCTGGGCTTAAAGGTTGAGCGTCGCCCGGTTCCCGAGGAAGAGTTGCCTACCTTTGAGGAGGCTGGCGCTTGCGGTACAGCAGCCGTGATCTCACCGATCTCTGAGCTCGACGACCTCGACACAGGCAAGAAATATGTCTTCGGCGACAAGCCGGGCCCCTGGTCTACCAAGCTCTACAACACGCTGCGTGGTATTCAGTACGGCACCGTAGAGGACAAGCACGGCTGGACTACCGTTGTCATCGAGTAAGCATCAAGCAGATGATTACCCATATACTTAACCGGACAAGTTTCTTGCCCGGTTTTTTGTTTCTATACCGCCTATTCTCTTAGCAAGAATCTGGGGAAAGACAATTCTTCGTCCCCTACAAGACAAAATTCCATTGCTCTTCTTGCCTATCTCAGGGAAATACCGTATATTTGCACGTAATAAGACGATAAGCTATCACAGGAAGGGGACAAGCAGACTCTTCCTTTTATATCAATTTTTATCAAGAAACAAGAAACTGGAGTATTCCAAAATATGGGAAAAGGTAAGTTAGCCAAGTTTGCAGAGATGAAGGCGATGAGCAACGTCTTCGAGTATCCGTTCTCCGTCATCGACAATGTGCCCTTCGACATGAAAGGACACTGGCGCGAGCAGTATTTCCACAACGACAATCCCATCGTGCTGGAGCTTGGCTGCGGCAAGGGAGAGTATACCGTAGGACTGGGAAAACTCTTCCCCGACGTCAACTTCATCGGTGTGGACATCAAGGGCGCACGCATGTGGACGGGTGCCAAACTGGCTTTGGAGGACGGGATGACCAATGTGGCATTTCTGCGTACAAGCATTGAGATCATCGACCGCTTCTTTGCTGAGGATGAGGTGCAGGAGATTTGGCTGACATTCTCTGACCCTCAGATGAAAAATCCACGCAAGCGACTCACCTCCACCTATTTCATGGAACGCTACCGCCGCTTTCTCGTCGACGGTGGACTGGTGCATCTGAAGACCGACTCCAATTTTCTCTTCACCTACACGCGGCTGATGGTGGAGAAAAACCAACTGCCCGTGGATATGTGCACAGAGGATCTCTACCACGCTACCCCCGCTGCGCTCGTGGGCACACCACTGCTCACCATACAGACTTACTATGAAAAGATGTGGATGGAACGAGGACTGAACATCCGCTACCTGCGCTTCCATCTGCCTAAACAAGGCACACTCGTGGAACCCGAAGTGGAGATTCCACTCGACGAATACCGCAGCTACCACAGAAGCAAACGCAGCAGCAAGGAGACGGCTCGATAATACGTCAAGAAAGATATGTCGCTTTTTTAAACAAAAAGCAGTCGAGTTGAACTTGCAATCTAGAGAGTCAAGAACGCGGAAAACCAGAGCAGACCCACTAAAAAACTACTCTTTCACGCACAAACAAGTGAGATGACCACATCAAACTTATTGTTTCTGCCTCTCAAATCACTGGTTTCATCAAGTCAGAACAGTGTTTTTACACGAAATTCTCTAGAGAATTTCGTGTAAAAACATAGGTTTCATCCAATGTGAAAAATTAATTTTCTATAACTCATTATACATCAATAAGTTATAAAAATCGCTTATTTTGGCAGAAATTAGGTCAAAGGACACTTTGATTTCAAAGAAACGAATCTCAAGGCCCGAAAAATGTCAGTTTACAAGACAAAGTCTTCTCCTTACGCCGCATTGTAGACTCTATCAATTCAACCCAATTCCAGTAAATCCAAGAACGACACCTCTCCCTCACTTTACTGCAGGTCGAAGTACACGCCACCGTCGTCCTGCTTGTCCTCAGTCTTTTTGGGCTTAGGCGTCTCCTTGAGTTTGCCATTCTTATCGAAGAGTCCATAGGTAGTGCGCAGCACAGAGAACTCGGTACGGCGGTTGAGCTGGTTGCAGATCTCCTCTTTTTTCTTGTCCTTGAGTGCTTTGATGAAATCTTCCGTGAGCACGTCGCCCTCTTTCAACCACTGATATTTCTCGGTCAACTTCTTCTTGATCTTCTTTGGGCGCTCCTTGCCATAACCCACCGGCGTGAGTCGGTCGGCAGCGATGCCATGGGCGATAAGATAGGCCACTACGGCTTCTGCACGTCGCTGCGACAAACGTTTATTGTACTCCGCAGAACCCTTATAGTCGCAGTGAGCACTGAGCTCGATGGTCACATGGGGATTTTCGTTGAGCAGAGCCACCAGTTTATCAAGAGCCGTCTTGGACGAGTCGCGCAGCGTAGCCTTGTCGAAATCATAGAAGATGTTGTCGATGAGTGTCGGCGCAGAGATGTTTGCCAAGGCGAACTGCAAGGTTGTGTCGCGGCTTTCCTTTGGATTGACCAGTGCCTTGACTTGTTCCTGATGGTTGAGATAGCCTTTGCAAGTGGCAAGAAAGAGATAGCTGACACCGGGATCCAACACCTTGGTGAACGATCCGTCGCTGTGCACACTCATCTTCTCATTGGTCCCATCATCGCCGATGACATAGACTTGGGCGGCAGGAAGCTCATAGCCGTCCATCTCGTAGACCCACCCCTTGACCGTCTGCATGATCTCCGGGTTGACAAACGAGTAGATATGATCCCAGCCACGTGCGTCGCCACGGTTGCTGGAGAAGAATCCACGGTTGTAAGGACCCTCGAAGGTCATGCCGAAGTCATCGCCTTGGGAATTGAGCGGATAGCCGGGATGGGATAGATGATAACGTCCGTCCTTGCCTACCTTGGCGATGAAGATGTCAAGACCTCCAAGACCGGGATGGCCATTGCTGGAGAAATAAAGGTCGCCATTGGGACGGAATGTCGGGAAAGCCTCGTCGCCAGGGGTGTTGACAGGCTCGCCGAGGTTCTCCACGCCACCGTATCCTGCCGGTGTGATGCGTACGCGCCAAATGTCGAGACCGCCTTTTCCTCCCGGCATGTCACTCGTGAAATAGAGCCATTCGCCGTCGGGCGAGATAGCCGGATGGGCATAACTCGACAGCGTGTCGCCAGTGAGCTTCACCTCTGTGGCCTTGCCCCAAGCCGCGTCGGAACGACTTGACTTCACGATCTGAGCATAGCGGGGATAAGAAGGATCTGTGACGCACTGCGTGAGAAACATCTCACGGCCATCAGCAGAAAAGCAACAAGCACCCTCATCATAGGCTGTGTTCACGCCGCCGCTGACATCCTCAGGCTTCGACCACTTGCCTTTGTCGTCCTTCTGGGAGAAGAAGATGTCGCCCGGCTTGGTGCCTGTGATGCCGCTGAGCTCATCGCCCTGGGCCTCGTTGCGGGTGGAGGTGAAGTAGAGCTGGTCATACTCGTCGCCAAAGAGCATGGGACAGTAGTCGGCCCGGCGGGAGTTGAACACCTCCATGCGCTTGACCGTATAGCGGCTACCCAGCTGTTTGATGTCGGGAGCCTTGCGGGCTGCAAAGAGTCCGTCACGCGCCAGCTTGTCGTGGGGCAGTGAGTCCAGCACGAGCTGAAACTGCTCTTCGGCTTCCCGGTAATTGCCATTTTTCATCAACGTCTGTGCAAAGGCCAGACGGTCCGCCGTATCAGCCTGCTGATAGCGTATGGCATTGCGCCATGCCGCCAGTGCTCGTGCCGTCTGCAGGCTCTTGTCGTAGCACATCGCCATCTTGCGCGCTATCTGTCCGCGCTTGGCCCGCTCCTTGGCAGGAGTCTTTTGATAAGCTTGCCGAAACTCGTTGGCTGCATCGTAGTATTCGCCAAGAGCCAGATATTTCTCGCCCCGACGGAGATTGAGGTCAGCACCACAGGAGGTGACCAGCCATAATATCATAAAAAACAAGAGTGTCTTCTTCATTACCTTAGTAACGGAGAAGACACTCATATATTGTTCCAAAGAGTGTCAAACGACATGTCTACGCCTACTTCGTCGTGACAGCCTCAGGCTCAACGGCCTCAGCACTCACAGACCCGGAAATCTGAGCAGCGCGCTCGGCCTCGGCAGCCTGGACTGCAGCCGGATGGCGCAAGTCCCAACGCAGATAGAGTCCTGCCAGAATCGTACCGGAGATGCTATGCCAGGCACAACTGATGGCACAAGGCAGGAGCGTAAGCGGCTGAGCGGCAAAGAAGTTGGAAGCCAGCACGGTGGCCAGTCCGGCATTCTGCATACCCACCTCGATGGAAATCGTGCGCTTCTTGGCCACGTTGAAACCTGCCAAGCGTCCGGCGAACCATCCCAAAAGATAGCCCAGCGAATTATGACAGAACACCACAGCAAAGGTCCAGATGAACAGCACAAAGCCACGCGCCACAAGATCGTCATGAACGGCGGAGATCACACCACCGACAATGATCGCCAGACACGTGACACTCAGTCCGGGCATCAACCCTTGCAGCGTGGGGAAGAAGCTGCGGCGACTGAAGAAGTAGTTCAGCGCGCAACCTACGGCTACAGGTATGATCGTCACAATGATAATATTCTCAAACATGCCAACGGTGTCGATGGCGATAATCTGTCCGCCAAGAAACTGCATGAGCAGAGGAGTCATCACTGGCGCTACTAAAGTGGAGGCACACGACATACCCACCGAGAACGCCACATCGCCATGACACAGATATGACATCACATTGCTCGACACGCCACCGGGGCAGCAACCCACCAACAGAATGCCCAAAGCCAGGGCTGGCTCAAGATGAAACACGTGTACCAGCGTCCAAGCCACACCCGGCATGATGATGAACTGGGCACAGGCACCTATGAAGATATCGAGAGGCCGACGGGCCAAAATGCGAAAGTCATCGGTGGTCAGGGTCAGTCCCATGGTCAGCATAATAATACCCAGAATGACCGTCTGCGTGTTGCCACGTACCCAATCAAAGATGTGGGGGAAAAAGAAAGTAAACACAGCGATACCAATCACAAAGGCTGTAGCATTCTTTGCCAGCCATCCTGAAAACGATACTAACGATTTAACCATAAGACGTTTTTGTTTTATAACAATCTATTATCTTTTCTCGAAAGATGGTGCAAAGTTACAACTATTTTTGATAATAGAGTAATAAAACATAAGTTTTTCTTTCTGAAAAGTATGTTTTCATCAGAATTAGCACTAAAGAACTGCAGATTCTGCCATTCTCTTGATACCTCAGAGCACAAAAAAGCCCAACACCGACGGTTGGGCTTTGAGATTTTTGAAGGAAAGGCAATGCTATTCTTTGCCGTTGTTGACTTGCACGATCTTGGTCTTCGGCAGTTTCTTATTGCGCACGTTGACGGTAGTGACCACTGCTTGTGCCAGATTCAGGAAAGCCTGTCCCACGATGGAGTCTACATTCACGGCAGCCGGCTCACCGGCATCGCCGCTCTCGCAGATGCTCTGCACAATAGGTATCTGCGCCAGCAATGGGCACCCCATCTCCTTAGCAAGGTTCTTGCAACCGTCTTTGCCAAAGATATAGTATTTGTTCTCTGGCAGTTCTGCCGGTGTGAACCATGCCATGTTTTCCACGAGACCGAGGATGGGCACGTTGACTTTATCATTGCGATACATGTCAATGCCCTTGCGTGCATCGGCCAGTGCCACCTTCTGCGGTGTGGAGACGATGACGGCACCGGTGATGGCGAGCGTCTGCAACAGAGTCAGATGGATGTCGGAAGTCCCCGGTGGCGTGTCGAGCACGAAATAATCGAGGTCACCCCAGTCAGCGTCTGCGATGAGTTGCTTCAATGCTGAGGTAGCCATGCCGCCACGCCACAGCGTTGCCGTGTCGGGATCCACAAAAAAACCTATGCTCAGAATCTTCACGCCATACTTCACGATCGGCTCGATCAGATCACGGCCTTCTTTCTCTACAGCATTGGGCCGGGCATCTTCCACGCCAAACATCTTAGGCACCGAGGGGCCGAAGATGTCGGTGTCGAGCAGACCCACCTTATAGCCAAGCTTGGCCAGGGCAATGGCGAGGTTGGCAGCTACGGTGCTCTTGCCCACGCCGCCCTTGCCGGAGCTCACGGCAATGATGTTTTTCACCTGTGGCAAAAGCTTTTCTACCGAGGGACGAGGTGCGGATTTAAACTCTGTCTGAATGGTCACTTCCACATCGGGACTGATATGATAATGGATAGCAGCCTCAGCAGCTTTCACTGTTGACTGCAGGAACGGGTCGGTATTGCGTGGAAAGACCAGAATGATTCTCACCTTCATGCCGTTGATGCTCGGCGTGTCGGCGAGCATACCGCTCTCGATGAGATTCTTCTTCGTGCCTGGATAGATGACTGTTGCCAGGGCTTGTTCGATGAGTTTGGGATATAATGTCATTTGTATGTCTGAAATATGGTTGTCACCTACAAATGTAGCCATATTTCGTGGAAAGGACAAATTTTTTTTATTATTTATGTTAGCTCTTCTCAAAAAAAGAAAAATTAGCCAAAAGCAAAGACGCTACCTTACAGAAAATAGCTATCTTTGTTTGATACACAAAACGAAAAGACAATTCACATGAAGCGTATACACCTTATTATATTATATCTGGTTCTCACCCTTGGCTTTGCGCCCAACCAACTCTTTGCCGGCAACATCGTTTGGTACAATGGCAAGGGACATGTCACCTACTCCATACAGAAGAAACACGCCAGTGTGGTGGACAAGGCTCTGGACATGTTCGCCGCTGACATGAAAGCCGTCACAGGTAAAAAAGCTGAGAAAGGAGGTGACGGGATCATCAACATCTACCAGCTCGACCGTTCCAGCAACAAAGACATGCAGCAACTCAAAGAACTCGGTGTGCCTTTCATGAATTTCATCACCCATGACGATGCCTTCTGGCTGGGCGTACGCCAAAAACGAATCGTCATCGTGGGCAGCAACGGGCGTGGAACAGCCTACGGCATTCTCGAACTGTCACGGCTCGCCGGTGTGTCGCCATGGATCTGGTGGGGTGATGTCACACCGGAACATAAGAGCCGGCTGACACTCAGCGACCGATACGAGACCATGCAGAGTCCGTCTGTAGCCGAGCGCGGCATCAGCCTGCAGGGGACGCAATGGTCAACACTTGCCTGGGACCACCAGCAACTCGACAAGCATTTCCGCCAGGACGCATTGGGGCCGAGGTATTACCATCAGCTCTTTGAGCTCATGCTCCGGTTGCGCGCCAACACCTTATACACCGGAATGCCCACGTCGTCCAAGTCTCACCATCATATCAAGGACGACAACGAGGTCGCAGACTCCTTTGATATCAACGTCATCAACCACCCAAAAGGAAAGTTTTACTCCGACGACGGCTATGGCTATCTGCAAAATATGCCCGCCAGTGAACGACAGGATGGGCATGACAACGGCAAGCTCTTGTATCATCTCAGCTACCAAGGTACACCTCACGATTACCTTTGGCTGGCCACAACACAACCGGGACTGATCTACCAATCGCTGCGCAACTGTTGGGACAAAGACATCCGGCAGCAATGGATCGCCGTCATCCACGACCCCAAAGTGGCGGCCTATCCGCTCTCTCTCTTCATGGATATGGCATGGAACATCAACGCCACAGGGCCTGACGCGCTCAAAAAGCACCTCACAGAATGGCTCGTTCAGCAGTTTGGACAAGAAGCCGGTGAGCAACTGGCCAAGCCGATGACAAAGTTCTATTGGCTCTGCGGACTCCGCCGACCGGAATTTATGGGATGGAACCAAACGGGACTGAGCGAGAAAGAGCACGGCATGGACGAGCTACCGGTGCAGGTCTCAGAGTTCAATGCCGAGCAATTTGGCAATGAGTTGGAACGGTTCCTCAACGACTATCAAGAAATAGAGACCGACATCAACCGTGTCGAGGCTTCGATACCTTCACGGTTGCAGGATGCCTTCTTCGCAGCCGTAAAGTATCCGGTCTGTGCCGCAGCCGACATGGCCACCAAGCAGTTGCAGGCACAGGAAGCAAGGACCATCGGACGAAAGGAGAGCTTTCATCACGATGACGAAGCACTCGAGTCGGCGGTGAGAAGTTGGAAGGCTTACCAAGACATCATTCGTCTGACCAACTACTACAATGAGAAGATGGCCGACGGCAAGTGGAACGGACTGATGAACATGGCACCCCGTGGTCTTCAGGTCTTCCTTGCTCCCACGTTCATCGACAATCTGACGACCGGCGAACTGAAGAAATACGACGGCTATGACGGCATCGACGCTCCGATGGACGACGATGGCTGTGTCGTCAGAAACGCTTGTGATTATACTTCGGCCTCAAAGAATGTCAGCACCATCGAGATGCTGGGGCATTCCATGAAGGCCGTGTTGCTGCCCGAGGGCGCCTCTATCTCGTTTCAGTTCTATGCCCCTGAGGGAAATGCTGCCCTGCGCACGGCTTTAATACCCACGCTTCCCTGCAAGAAAGAGCAGTTGCGCTATCGCGTGACGCTCGACAGCGACACGACTTTCACTTATTCGCTGAGCGAACAAGGCATGTCGGAACGCTGGAAGGTAAACGTACTCCGGGGGCAGGCCATCCGCACCGATGACGTGAGACTCTCCTCCGGCACGCATACGCTGACCATTCAGGCTCTCGACGACGGCATCATCGTCGACCAGTGGATGCTGGACTATGACCGCGACCGACAGTTCTATTTGTTCCCCGTCAAGCCCGCCATCTAACTGGCTGAGATTCTTCCACCTTCAACATTCCAATCACATGACACTTCCTAAGTCTTTTGAAGATTATACCCTTCAGCTCATGGGAGCTGAACGTTTCACCCGTCTGTGCCAGGCACTCGACACGCCTTCGCCGGTCAGCATCCGGTTCAACCCGTTCAAGACAACCAACGAAGAACGGCAGAGCATGACATTTCCAGGGCACGATGGAGAAAGAATCAAGCAGACAGATAAGGTCTCCTGGTGCAACGAAGGGCACTATCTTGAGAGTCGTCCGGTGTTTACTCTCGACCCACTTCTCCATGCCGGTGCCTACTATGTGCAGGAGGCTTCGTCGATGTTCATCGACCACGTCATCAGAGAGTATGTCACGGAACCCGTGAAAATGCTTGACCTCTGTGCTGCTCCTGGAGGCAAGACAACAGCCGTGAGAGCGGCACTACCCGAAGGAAGCCTGCTCTTCTGCAACGAACCCGTCAAGTTCAGAGCAAACATCCTGTCAGAAAACATGCAGAAGTTTGGACATCCCGAGGTGATCGTGACCAATAACTACCCCAAGGACTACGCCCGCTCAGGACTCCGCTTTGACGTGATTCTGGCTGATGTGCCTTGTTCGGGTGAAGGCATGTTCCGCAAAGACGAGGACGCCGTCAGACTTTGGAGTCCACAAAACGTGGAGAAATGCCGTGACCTGCAACGGGAGATCATCGAGACGATATGGCCCTGCCTCAACGCGGGCGGCATTCTCATCTACAGCACATGCACCTACAACGCGAAGGAAGATGAGGAAAACATCGCATGGATCGCGGCCAACTTAGGGGCTGACGTATTGAAAGTACCCGTCGAGGATGGTTGGAACATCACTGGACCCTTAGTGGGCAACAATCCCGTATGCCGTTTTCTCCCTGGCTACACGATGGGCGAAGGCCTGTTTATGGCTGTACTCAGAAAACGGGGAGAACAAGAAGAGGCAAAAGAAAACAAAGTGCGGGAAGCAAGACAAAGAAAGAAGGAAAAAGGAAAACAAGACCACCAGCAGCCCACCACCGCCTACCAGCAATGGTTGAAAGAGCCGGTGAACTTCCACTGGGTAGCAGACCGGTTGGTAGCTATGCCGCAACAGTGGGACGCATACTACCTCCAAGCCACCAAGTATCTGCATATTCTTCACGCAGGCATCACCATCGGCACGGCAAAAGGCAAGGATCTGGTGCCCGACGAAAGCCTGGCCCTCTCTACGGCTCTCAGCACTGAGGCCTTCCCAAGATGGGAGGCAGACTATCACGAGGCACTGCAATATCTTCACCGAGAGGCTGTTGCCCTGCCCGCAGAAATGCCTAAAGGCTACGTGCTCGTCACCTATCAGGGGCATCCACTCGGCTTCGTGAAAAACTTAGGCTCACGTGCCAACAACCTCTATCCCAAAGAATGGAAAATCAAAATCGCGCTATGATCAGTATCATTGTGGCTATGTCACGCCAACGGGCCATTGGCTTCCGTAACCGACTGCCGTGGCATCTGCCCGAGGATATGGCTCACTTCAAGGCTCTCACCACCGGGCATACGGTCATCATGGGACGCAAGACCTTTGAGTCTCTGCCAAACGGTGCCCTGCCCCACCGTCGCAACGTGGTCATCACACGACAGACTGAAAACATGAGGCAACATCGTCACGACATCGTGCTCTATGATTCTTTGGAAGAAGCACTCAAGCGGGAAGCCAAGGAGCAGGAGATCTTTATCATCGGCGGGGAAAGCATCTATCGTCAAGCACTGCCTTTTGCCGACAAGATCTACGCTACCCTCGTCGAACAGGAGCCCCAAGAGGCTGATGCCTGGTTCCCGGAAATAGACATGAGAAATTGGCAGATAACAAAAAAGGAGAAGCACTCTGGCTTCTCCTTCCTACTCCTTGAGAGACTTGCTAACTCCCAGGATTAATCTACATTGTCGTTGATCTCAGACTCAGAATTATCGTCCTCGTCGTCATCTTCATCATCATTGGGGATCGGCAATTGCCGGTCGATGACAGCGTTGAAGTTGACGATGGTCTCACTGCGCGACAAACCCAATGGTTGGAGCTTGTCATGGATGATGTTCATCAGATGATGGTTATTGCGGGCATACAGCTTGATGAACATGTCGTAACCACCCGTAGTGATGTTGCATTCGGTGACCTCGGGAATTCTTTTCAGTTTCTCCACCACATCGTCAAATGTGGTTGGATCTTTCAGATAAAGACCAATATAAGCACAAGTCTCATAGCCGATCTTCTCAGGATCTACGATAAACTGAGAGCCCTTGAGGATTCCGAGTTGAGTAAGTTTTTGAATACGTTGATGAATAGCAGCTCCACTGACATTGCAGGCGCGGGCAACCTCCAAAAAAGCGATGCGCGCGTCTGACGAAATAAGCTGCAAAATCTTTCTGTCTAAAGCATCTAATTTGTGTCTAGCCATTGTTTCTATTAATTTGCGTACAAAGATACATATTTTTCTTCATATACACAACTTTTATAAGCAAATATATTATCAAATGATACTTTTACTTTAAAAGTTCATCAACAACAGAAGTCTTTTAATGCTTAGACGCACCTTTTTCTACTGGTGTAGCCGAATAACTGATCTTGAGAGCCTTCGCCTGACGCAGTGCTTGCTTTACGTCTGTGATGATCCCCATGGGCGTGTGGCGGTCGGCTTTGATCGACACAGTCATCTGCTGCTGGTCTTCCGGTGACATCCTGTCCTTTTCTTGTGAGACATAGTCCGTCACGTCGGCAGGAGAACCAAATTTGTCGTTCAACTGTATCATGGTACGACCGTGAGTGGCCTGTCCCATCGTACCCGCAGCCTTGCCTATATATATATAGGTGACGGCGGTTTTCTTCGTCAGTCGCGTCAACTCAGTACCTTGCGGTGTGCGATACTGCACCTTCACGGCCACCTTCTGCATGTGCGTGACTATCATAAAAAAGAACAGCACACTGAAGATCAAGTCCGGCAGCGACGCCGTGTTGAGTCCCGGAACCGTATGTTCTCTACGACGAAACATGCTCATGGCTGCCCTCCTTCCTGTGTTGGCTGCGTCGCATCCTGACTGCCATTATACTGCTCAGCAATGCGCTGGGGGATTTCATCTTTCACCTTGTCGCGCTGATCTTGCGACAATGCGGCGTAGCGGCGACCGAACTGGGCCATAGCGCGGCGGTCGCGCAAATTGCGATAAGCGTCGACGAGCTGGTTCTGCATATGGAAATAAATGTCGTAGCTGGCTTGAGGATCCACGCTTACCTTGATGAGATGACGCTTTCCAAGCCGTGTGACGAAGGCCTCTACACGCTGCTGCAGACGGTTCACAGCAAAGGGCTTACCATCGACAAGCAACCGGTTGCCACCCGTGATCTGCAAATCCAGTACCGTGCTTTTCTCCACAAAGGACTGCTCACTCTGCTGTTGTCCTTGTGGAGGCAGCTGGCGCGTGATGCCCTTGTCCACGTCCATATTGGTGGTAACGAGGAAGAAAATGAGCAGCATAAACGAAATATCGGCCGTCGACGTTGTATTCAGCTGAGGTACACTACGCCTGCGATGATGGAAATTCATCATAACTTTCGATTATATTTTGTGGCACCATAGATGACTGCGGCTACCGCAATGAGCATCATCACCAATGACGTGACAATGAACATATCGGATGTCCTGAGCCAAAATCCACTTGCATAGGTGGCACCATTGATCTTCATCGGTGCGGTACTGCCCAAAGCAAAGGTCAGCAGCAGCAATACTACGACACTACCAGCAACCAAGTAACCGATCTTCTTCACGGGGATTCCATTCTCCACAGCCTCGGTCTTGCCCCGCTTCTTCAGCAAACTGACCACCGACCATACAGAGAAACCGATACCCAACATCAGGTAAAGAACCATGAGCAACAACAAAGCATTGGTGAACAGAGGCGCATTGAAGTTGGGATCATCCTCAAACGGACGATCGTAGCCGACAAGCCAGAACAGCACAAAGATAACCAACGCAATGCCTACAAGCAGGTAGAGTGCACGCGAGGAAATCTTCTCCGCTGGCCAGCTCCGAAGCTGATGAATATTCAACCGTTTCATTTCTTCAACTTATATTTTACTACTGAGTCCAACAAAGAGATGGCACTCTCCTCCATCTGCGCGGTGAGATGCTCTATCTTTGAGAGGATATAGTTGTAGAAGATCTGGAGGATCAGGGCCACGATAATACCGAAGATTGTAGTGATCAGAGCCACCTTCATACCGGAAGCGACGATCGTCGGACTGATGTCGCCTGCTGTCTGTATCTGGTCGAAAGCCATCACCATACCAATCACAGTACCTAAGAAACCGAGCGAAGGAGCCATGGCTATGAACAAAGTAATCCATGAGCAGCCTTTCTCCAAGTTGGAACTCTGCACGGAGCCATAGCTGGCTACCGAACGCTCAATGTCTTCGATCGGCTCATCGATGCGTTCCAGCCCTTGGTAGCAAATGGAAGCTACAGGACCACGCGTGTTGCGGCAAAGCGTCTTTGCGCCCTCTACATCACCATCCATCAGCTTGTCGTCGACATCCTTCATGAGTTTCTTGGCATTGATCTCAGAAAGGCTCAGATAGATGACACGCTCTACACAAAATGCCAAACCAAGTACCAAGGCCAAAGCGACCAATGACATGAAGCCGGCATTGCCTTCTATGAACTTTGTTTTCAAGGCTTTGTAGAAACCGCCGTTGTCAGAGGAAGCATCGTCGCCACCGTCGGAAGACGCTGCCTGATCCAACATGCTCTCGGCAGTAGCACTGTCGAGATCCGCGTCATCAGCGTTGGATGACGCACTGTCTGTGGATACCTTCTCCTGCTGCGTTGTCGGTGTAGCCTGAGCTGCTGCTTTCTTTTGAGCCTGCGCCAGGCTGCAGCACGAAATAAATGACACGAGAATAATGAGACGCTGTATCAATCTATTCATCTCTTTTTTAAATGTATTGGTCTATCTATGCTAACTATTTACTATGTAAGTGCAAAGATACTACTTTTGAAGCATATAGAGACGAAAGAAAAAACTTTTTTAATACTTACTGCGAAAAAGGGGACTCTGACTGCAAAAAAGACAAATCAAGCGATCGTGAGGAAGATAACGAAAGAAGGCAAAGGAAAAGGGCAAAAAGAAAATCAAAAAAATAAATCACGTCTCTCAAACGAGAGCCGTGATCCATTCTTGCTTTGCGGAAAGAGGGGGATTCGAACCCCCGAAACGCTTTAGACGTTTACACGCTTTCCAGGCGTGCCTCTTCAACCACTCGAGCATCTTTCCCTTTCGTGTTTGAATGCCATTTTGCAATAGCGACTGCAAAAGTATTACTTTTATCGCAAACCGCAAACGAAACGCAAGAGCTTTTAAGACTCTTTAAGATTTTAAACACGCTTGTCCGCTTCCAAACCGCCACCATGCTGTCATTTTGCCGTCAGCATACAGCCAATGGACGTACTCCAAAGAGCGTTTCAACGTTTTTGTTGGTCACCAAAGCCACTTCGTCTGCCGACACGCCATAGGCTTGTGCCAACGTCAGCCTGACATCAGCCACATAAGCACTCTCGTTTCTCTTGCCCCGATGCGGTACCGGAGCCATATAGGGGCTGTCGGTCTCCAGAACAATACGGTTCAACGGCACTGCTGCGGGCAGATCCTCACGCAGATGGGAACTCTTGAACGTGGACACGCCACCCACACCTAAGCAGAAGCGGTCAAAGCGCAGATAGGCTTCTGCCTCTTTCTGATTGCCTGTAAAACAATGGAAGACGCCACCGGGAAGCACTTTCTCGTAAGGCTTCATGATGTGGAGGAGTTCATTCTGCGCCTTACGGCAATGGATCATCAGCGGCAACTGATATTGAACCGACCACTCTACCTGACGCTCAAAAGCCTTGAGTTGCTGTTGTTCGAACTCACGGCTCCAGTAGAAGTCCAGTCCGCACTCGCCCACTGCAATGTAGCGAAGCGGAGCGTCAGCCGCCAGAGAGTTACGACTTGACTCCAATTCCTGCTGCATGACACCGAGCACGCGCTCCCAGTCATCGCGCACCTCCTCTGGCTGCAAGCCTATCATCGGATAGCAATAGCCGGAATATTGACGACAGACAGCCATTACAGAGGCAATAGACGACTCGTCGATGCCGGGGACGAGAATGGCTCCTACCCCGGCATCCTTTGCCCGCTGTATCGTCTGCGGCAGGTCATCCTTGAATTCCTCACCATCGAGATGGGCGTGGGTATCTATAAAAGGTATCATCAAAAGATATTTTAGAACTTACGGTTCATCAGTCGCTCGACATACTGACGCAACTCTTGCTTACGGCCCTCGTCTACCTTTACAGCATCGAGATAGCCTTTGCTCTGCTCAAAACAACTGGCAATCTTCTCCTGAGCGAGTTTGTCTACTCCGATCTCATTATAGAGCCTTGTCACAGCCTTCACCTTTTCATCCCTGTCAAAGTCTGTTGACGAGATCCAACGGTCCAACTCTGCTCGTTGCGTAGCATTGGCATGATTGTAAGCATTAATGAGCATGAAAGTCTTCTTGTTGCAGGTAATGTCACCGCCGATGGCTTTTCCAAACACTTTCTCATTGCCGTAGACATCAAGATAGTCGTCCTGTAACTGGAAAGCCAAACCAATAAGTTCACCAAACTGATAGAGTCGCTCAGCATCGTCATGCGGAGCTCCAGCCAGCAGTGCTCCCATCTTTAAGGCACAGGCCAGCAAGACACTTGTCTTCAGACGTATCATCTCGAGATACTCCTCCTCGCTGACATCTGTACGGGTCTCAAAGTCGATATCGTATTGCTGTCCTTCCCCAATCTCCAAAGCAGTGGTGGTGAAGAGTTCAAGCACCTGCGGCAGTTTGTCTGCAGGGCACTCTGCCATCCGCTGATAAGCGAGCACAAGCATTGAGTCACCCGAAAGGATAGCCTGATTGGCATTCCACCGTTTATGCACAGTCTCATGTCCGCGGCGTAAGTCAGCATTGTCCATCAGATCATCGTGAAGAAGTGTATAGTTGTGATAAGTCTCCAAAGCCACAGCCTGCATGAGAATGTTTTCGGGATCATCCTTGTACAGATTATAAGCCAACAGCATCAGCACGGGGCGCATACGTTTGCCGCCCATTGACAACACATACTTCACAGGCTCATAAAGGCTGGATGGCTGACGGTCGTAGGGCAACCGGGCCAGAAAATCATTGACCTCTCCCAACAGTTCAGAGGCTGACTTCATTGATATTTCCTCATTCATCATCTATAAATTGATCATTCGTAATTGCGTAAACAACGGTTTTGTTTCTGCTACATTGTACGTTCTTGTCAAATAACAAAGTTCACGGGTATAGCAAACATCGTCCGACAAGGCTTTCCATTCATAATGCCGGGCTTCCATTTCGGCATCATCTTGATGACCCGCAAAGCCTCAGCGTCAAGCATAGGATGCGCTGACTTCTGCACTTTCGGTGAAGCGATCGAACCATCCGCATTGATGATGAAGCTCACCACCACCTTGCCTTCTATCTTCTGCTGCCGTGCTAAAGGTGGATAATGCAGGTTGCGTGTGAGCCACTTCATAAACTCCACGATGCCACCGGGGAACTCCGGCAACTGCTCAAGTGTCTTTTCCTCCAGCGAATCCTTGTTGGTGGTGATCTGCGGCAAAGCCTCCGTGACATTGGCATCCTTGGCCACACCCTGTCCGTCACCGATAAGCAGCTTGCTGGTAACGGGTGCTATCTGATCCGTACTGTTGCTCGTATGCTCCACCGTCTTCACGTTGTCAGTGATAGACTTCGAAGCCGGTGCCGGCGCAGCAGATATCATATCTTTCATATCCATGGCCGGTTTCATGTCCATCTCCTCGGTCATATCGTCAGAGAGATCACTGTCGTCGGCAGCATTCTGCGGCCGTGTCGTATATTCTAAAGCAGTAAACAAAAGGGCAAGCGCAAAGATCAGCCCCATGAGGAAGTACTCTCCCCGGTGCTGCTCCAAATTGGCTTTGTCGCTCTTCTTCGTTTCCATGATTTATAATAAATCTACCTGTCTTTCCGTTATCATCAAAGATTCACACTGCAAATTTACTGCAAATCTCGAAAAAAAGCGTATCTTTGCCAAAGAATTAGAGTAAATAAATGAAAAAAGCCGCTTTCTCCATTCTTCTCGCTCTTTGCGTCTCCTCTTCGTGGGCACAGTCTGAAAGCGAGACCGCGTATAATTTTCTGCGTCTGCCTGTCGGGGCTCACGCTGCAGCTATCGGAGGCGACAATGTGAGTTTGGTGGAAGACGACGAGAATCTGGCATCCAACAATCCTGCTCTACTCTCTTCATCCACACCGAAAACCATCGCGCTCAACTACATGAGTTACATGCAAGGGGTCAAAGCCGCCAGTGCCGCGTTTAACTGGGCAAGCGGGGAAAGAGCTACTTGGGCCGTCGGTGCGCAATATCTCGACTATGGCAAGATGAAGCAAACCGATGAGAACAACATACAGACCGGTGATTTCTCGGCACGCGACATAGCGGTGAACGGTACCCTGGCCTATATGCTGACCGACAAAATAGCCGGCGGTATCACTACAAGACTGATTACTTCCTATATCGGCGACTATAATTCCATCGGTTTCGGCGTGGACTTGGGACTGAACTACTACGACGATGCCCATCAGTTGTCAGTGTCTCTTACTGCCAAAAATCTTGGCGGGCAACTCAAAGCCTACGACGAGAACTATGAGAAGATGCCTTTTGACCTGCAGGCGGGCGTCACCAAAGGACTCTCAAGCATCCCTCTCCGGCTCTCATTGACGCTGGTGGATCTCAACCATCCTCATTATAAGTTCCTCAACCATGTCGTCGTTGGCGGCGACATTCTGCTTGGCGACAACCTTTGGCTCGGCATGGGATATAACTTCCGGCGCGCTGATGAGATGAAGATCACCGACGGCGACAAGGACAGCAGCCATGGCGCAGGGCTCTCGCTCGGCGGCGGTATCGACCTCAACAGACTGAAGATTGGAGTCAGCTATGGCAAATACCATGTCTCCAGTTCCAGTCTGATCTGCAGTGCTGCCTTTTCACTGTAATCGAGTCCCCTACTCCTTATTATATATATAGCAAACAGAAATAATCACAATCGCACTATCATTCATATCATGAAAAAGATTACTATCGCAATAGATGGATTTTCCTCTTGTGGAAAAAGTACAATGGCTAAAGCACTGGCAAAGAAACTCGGATATGTCTACATTGACACGGGTGCCATGTACCGTGCTGTTACACTCTTCGCCCTGCGCCATCAGCTGTTCAACGCCGACGGCACTGTGAAAGAAAAAGAGCTCAAGACACTCATGCCAGACATACATATCCGTTTCCAACTGGATCCGTCGACAGGCAATCCCCGTACCTTCCTTAACGGTGAATGCGTAGAAAAAGAGATCCGGGGCATGGAGGTCAGCCAGCATGTAAGCCCCATCGCCGCCATTCCCTTCGTTCGTGAAGCACTGGTAGCACAGCAACAGACTATGGGCAAAGAGAAAGGCATCGTCATGGACGGCCGCGACATCGGTACGACAGTCTTTCCCGATGCCGAACTGAAGATCTTCGTCACAGCCTCAGCACAAGTACGTGCACAGCGCCGCTACGATGAGTTGAAAGCCAAAGGGATGCCCGCTGACTTTGACGACATTCTGAAGAATGTGCAGGAGAGAGACTATATCGACACGCACCGCGAAGTATCTCCACTGAAAAAAGCCGATGACGCCGTAGAACTGGATAACAGCAAACTGACAATCGCCGAGCAGGATCAATGGCTCTACAAGCAATATCTTAGTCACCTGCCAGTCTAAAATAAGGTCTGTCAACATCTTGCTTAGTTCTTGAAGTAACCCTGTCTAACGAGGTATAGAAATTGTACATCTCATATCTGCTGATATTGTAAGGGGATGATGAAGCAACAGACTCTTTACTGAAGAAATATCACTTTTTACTGAAGTTTATTTGCAGAAACGAAACTTTTTCTTATCTTTGCAACCGAAATCAGAAATAGTCGAACAGACACCTTAGTAAAAAGGTATAGTTCGTCCGTCTGATGAAAATATAAAATTAGATTAGGGACAAAAGCAAGTCAATAGATTATAAATTTTGAGTTAATTACTGTTTTTTTAAGAACCCACCCGTGAGGGCAGGTTCTTTTTTGTTTCTATACTCTATCCCTTCTTGTTGCATTGGAAAAAATAGTCTTCAAAAAGGCAATCCACACAGTTATTCGGTCCTTTTACTGTTTTGTCTACATGGGCAATTACTCATTAGCCCCCCCTTCCCCACTATACTCTATTGTAAAAGCTACTAATTAAAGTTAGCAGATGAGGGCTAATCAAAAAAATATATTTATCTTTGCATTTACAACTAGCGTAAATTCTTCAATATGAAAAAGATAGTATGTGTTTTAGCCGCCTTGGCTTTGTCGGCGAGCATGTATGCCGACAGTTTCACAAGTCTGTGGAAGCAGGTCACCACTGCCCGGCAGAAGGACTTGCCAAAAACCGAACTGCAATGTTTGGATCAGATCGTCAGAAAAGCCCGACAAGAGAAAGCTTACGGACAACTGCTGAAAGCCAAATGGATGGAAGTGGAAACACAAAGCCGTGTCGCACCCGATTCACTCGAGGTGATGCGGCAGCGGTTGGAGACGGACTACAGCCTTCTGACCGACCCAACGCTCCGCGCCGTCTATGCCGCCGCACTCGGCAAAGCCTACCAGGGAAGCTCTGACAAGGACAGTCAGGCAAAAGAAAAACTATGGTTTGGCCGGGCTATGGCCAATCCCGACCTGTTGGCCAAACACAAATGCGAGGATTATGAACCCGCCATCGTGGAAGGCATTGACAGCAAAATCTTCTACGGTGACCTGCTCCACGTCATCGGACTTGAGGCAAAAGACTATAAAACGCTCCATGACTACTATGCCAAGCAGGGCAACCGACCGGCTGCATGTCTGACAGCACTGTGGATGCAGCAGGCAAAAGGCCAGCAGACCGACTGTGCCCTGCGTAAGTCGAAGTGCGTACAATGTCTCGACTCACTGATGAACGCCTATCAGGATCTGCGAGAGTGCGGTGAGATCGCCATCGCCCGATACAATGCAATGAGTCAGGCCAGCGATGTCACTGCTGAGCATCGCGTCAACTTCATCAACTACGCCCTCAGCCGCTGGGGCGACTGGCAGCGCATGAACGTTTTGCGCAACGCCCTTGAAGAACTGCAGGCTCCCTCGTTCAGCATCAACGCGGGCGACGGCGTGCTGCTCCCCAACCAGGAGCGGCTCGTACGCATCAACTCCATCAGAAACATCAACACGCTCACGCTGAAGGTCTATCGGTTGAACCTGAATGGTGACACCAAACTGAACCCCAACAACAAACGCGACTACGAGCGCATTGCCAAATTGATTTTCCCCGGTGAGATCCAGTCCGTCACGCGCCAATACTATGGTCAGCCTGCATGGAAAGAGAGCACCGACTCCATTCGTCTCAAGGCCCTGCCTGTGGGTGTATACCTGATTGAGACCACCACCAGCAACGCCAGCATTGATCCTCAGCGCACCCTGCTGCGCGTAAGCGACCTTAGCGTACTCCATCAACCTCAGCCCGGCAAGGCCATCCGCTTTGTCACTGTCAACGCCACCACCGGCAAACCTATAGCCGGAGCGCACCTGCGCTTCTTCAACTACGACGGCAACACACAGAAGACACTGCAAACGCTCACCACTGACCGCAACGGCGAAGCCGTCCTACACTATGGTGACAAGCGCCCCAACTACTTCGTGGCCTACACCAACGACGACAAGGCTCTGCCCATCCAAAACGTCTACGACAACTTCTACTACTGGAACAACAAGCGTGAGCATCACAACATCAGCCTCTTCACCGACCGCTCACTCTATCGTCCCGGTCAGACGCTGCACGCCACCGCCATTGCCTACAATGTCAACGACAGCACAATGAAATCTGCTGTTGAGGGCGGAAAGGCCATTACCCTGACGCTGCGCGACGCCAACGGCAAGGAGGTGAGCCGTCAAAACGTCACCACGGACGACTTCGGTACAGCATCGGCTGACTTTGCCCTGCCGCAGCACGGCCTCACTGGTGCGTTCTCGTTAACAGCCAGCAGCGAAAACTCGTCCATAGGCTACGCTTCCGTACATGTGGAACAGTACAAGCGTCCTACCTTCCAAATCGACTTCGACAAATACACCCAGACCTACCAAGCTGGTGACACGCTCCGCGTGCATGGTGTGGCGAAGACCTATTCAGGCGTACCCGTACAGGGTGGCAAGGTGGTCTACACGGTTCGCCGCAGTCCCATGCTGTGGTGGTATCGCACCGTAAGCGGTGAGACGACACTGCTGACCGACTCCACCGTCACTGCCGACGACGGCTCTTTTACCGTGAAACTGCCAATGACCTACCCCGACAACATCGACCTCAACCAGCGGTTCGGCTATCGTATCACTGCCGAAACGAAAGTCACCAGCCTCTCCGGCGAGACACAGGAGGCCACAACGACGATGCCGCTGACCAACCGCACTGCCATTCTCTCCTCCACACTGCCCAAACAAAGTCTGCGCGACAGCTTGAAGACTTTCCTGTTCTCCTGCAAAAACATGAGCGGTGAGAGCATCAAGGCCAGCGTCAGCTACCGCTTCAACAATGGAGCATGGGCAACCGCTCAGACAGACACACCTATTTATATATATAGGAAACTCGCTCCCGGTGAACATCATCTTGAGGCTATCTGCCAAGGCGACACGCTGCGGAGCGACATTGTGGTGTTTACCTATTCCGACCGTCATCCGGCCACAACCACACACGACTGGTACTATCTCTCCTCCCACCAATTCACCGAAGGCAACCCCATCTACCTTCAGGTAGGTTCTTCCGACAAAGATGTCCACGTCTTCTACACGGTCTTTGCCTCCGACAAGATCATCAAGCAGGGACAAGGCACACTCAGCAATGAAGTGAAAACCGAAAAAATTCAGTATAAACCCGAGTACGGCGACGCACTCACACTGGCTCTGGCTTGGGTCAAGGACGGCAAATGCTACACCCACTACGATGTTCTCTCCCGTCCCGAGCCCGACAAGCAACTCCATCTGACATGGAAGACTTTCCGTGACAAGCTCGTGCCCGGACAGAAAGAGACGTGGACGCTGCAGGTGACCAACGCCAAGGCTAAGCCCGCAAAGGCACAACTGCTGGCCGCCATGTACGACAAGAGCCTCGATGCCATCTATCCCCACAACTGGAACTTCTCCCTCGACTTTGCATCCAGCATGTTGTCGGCTCAGTGGAACACCAGCCGTTGGTCGGCCATCGGACTCTATGGCTATCAGAACTATCGTGCCTATAATGTGCGCGACCTCAGCTTCAGTCACTTCGACCCCGCTATGGAGGGCATCTTCAATCCTTACTTGACAGTTAGTACCATGCTGATGTCCACCAACCAGCTCCACGTTCGCGGAGCCAAGATGGCCTTACTACAAAAATCACGTGCCACCAGCCTGGCAGACAACAACGTTGCTTTAGCTGCTGCGCCGGAGGCTGCCATTGGCGAAGTTGACCACGATGAAGCACAACAGAAAGAAAGCGCTCCTACATCTAAAGCCAGCACACCAGCAGCTCTGCGTGACAACCTCAACGAGACCGCCTTCTTCTTCCCCAACCTCATGACCGATGCCAATGGCAACGTGAGTTTGACGTTCACCCTGCCCGAGAGCGTCACCACATGGCAGTTCATGGCCTTGGCTCACGACAAGGAAATGAACTACGGTCTGCGCAACGATGAGATTGTAGCCCAGAAAACAGTGATGGTACAGCCCAACTTGCCGCGTTTCATCCGCGCCAACGACCAAGCACAAGCTACAGCACTCATCGCCAACACCAGCAACCGCAACGTCAGTGGACGTGCCCATCTGCAACTGCTTGACGCTGAAACCGAGCGTCTGCTCGCTGAGTGGGAGAAGCCGTTTACGGTAGAAGCCGGAAAGACGGTACCCGTAACCTTTGACTTTGCCGGCAACCAACTGCCCACCGACGCCCGTCATGAAGGCCTGGTCATCGCCCGCGTCTTGGCTGATGGCAAGGGCTTCAGCGATGGTGAACAGCACTACATGGCCGTCATGCCAAGCCAGGAATACGTCAGCAACACCCGTCCATTCACGCTCAGCGGATCCGGCAACACTTCCTTCGACCTCAGCCAGCTCTTCCCCAAGAAGGCCAAAGACTGCAAGCTGACCATCGAATACACCAATAATCCCGCCTGGCTGATGGTTCAGGCTCTGCCTACCGTGGCCAATCCCAACAGCCGCGACGCACTCTCTCTGGCCGCGGCCCTCTACGCCAACACCATCGCACGCAGCATTGTCAACGCCGATCCAGCCATCGGCAAGACACTGAAGCTCTGGCAACAGGAAACCGGCAAGGAGACTTCTCTCACCAGCAGCCTGCAAACCAACGAGGAGCTCAAGAGTCTTGCACTCTCCGAGACGCCTTGGGTAGCTGACGCTGAAAGCGAGACCGCACAGAAACAACAGCTCGTCAACTATCTCGACAGCACACAGATCGATTACCGTCTCAGCAACTTCACCGACCAGCTCCGCAAGCTGCAGCTCTCCGACGGCTCGTTTGCCTGGTGGCCGGGCATGCCGGGCAGCGCTTACATGACCATGAGCATTGCCGAAACGCTTACCCGTCTCAACACCATGACCGGTGCCTCAAAGGAAGTGAACGACATGGTCAAGCGATCCTTCCCCTTCCTTGACAAGTACATCGCCGAAGAAGTTGCCGAACTGAAAAAAGCCGAGAAGAAAGGAGCAAAGCATCTCGCACCGAGTGAGACGGCTTGTCACTATCTCTATACCTGTGCCCTGGCCAACCGTCAGCGCACAGCCGACATGAGCTATCTCGTAGGTCTGTTGCAGAAAATGCCGACAGCACTGACCATCTACGGCAAGGCTGGTGCAGCAGTCATCCTCAGTCAGTATGGTCAGAGCCAGCGGGCTAAGGAGTATCTCCAAAGTCTGAAGGAATACACTGTCTATAAAGAGGAGATGGGGCGTTACTTCGACACGCCGCAGGCTCTCTACAGTTGGTGCGACTACCGCATCCCCTCGCAGGTAGCAGCCATCGAAGCCCTGAAACGCCTGCAGCCCTCTGATACCAAGACCATAGAAGAGATGCAGCGCTGGCTCTTGCAGGAGAAACGCACCACGGGGTGGTCGACACCTCTCAACACCGTCGATGCCGTCTATGCCTTCCTTACCAACGACAAGGGCAAAGCACAATTGTCGCTCCTTGCTCCGCAGACGCAAAAAACAACTTTCTCTGTCGACGGTCAGGCGATGACGATGCCTAAGGCTACAGCCGGACTCGGATATGTCAAGACCACCATTGACCAAGCTGCCAACAGCAAGACGCTGACCATCGACAAGCCTGCTGCCGGCACTTCCTGGGGCGCACTCTATGCCCAGTACTGGCAGACTGCCACTGAGACGGAAGCCTCGGGCAGCGGCATGACCGTCAAGCGTGAGATCCTCCACGACGGCAAGACGCTGAAGGTAGGCGACAAGGTGCGCGTGCGCATCACGATTGTTGCTGACCGCGACTACGATTTTGTGGCTGTCCAGGACAAGCGTGCGGCCTGCCTGCAGCCGGTCCGTCAGCTCAGCGGCTACTATGGTGGCTACTACTTGGCTCCGCAGGACAATGTGACGAATTACTATTTCAACACACTCTCCAAGGGCAAGCACGTCATCGAGACCGAGTACTATGTCGACCGCGCCGGCTCTTACACGACGGGCACTTGCACGGTGCAGTGTGCCTACAGTCCGGCCTTCAGCGCCCGTGACAAAGCCCAGAAGATCATCTGTGGGCAATAGACAAGACACCATAGAGGCTTTAGAAGCCATAGAGGCGATAAAACTATAGAAGCTATAGGAAGCTATAGACTCTATAGACTCTATAGAAGCTATAGACTCTATAAAAAACTATATAAAGAAGAAACCAAGCATGAACGCTAAGAAATTGTTTATCCAGCATATCACTCCCCTCTCCTTTGGAGAGGGGTCGGGGGAGAGGCTCTCTCCCTCCTATAGAGAGGGGCTGGGGGTGAGGCTCTTGGGTAAAGCTCTCCTCCTCCCCATGCTCTTCCTCCCCCTTTCTCTCTCCGCCCAGCATCTTTCTACAGAAAGCGCCGACATCGACTGCGGCCAGGTGCTCTTCGGCCATCCCGTGACCGCCGTCTACGAGATGCGCAACAGTGGCAACCTGCCGCTGACCATCCGCGCTGTGCGCACCAGTTGCGGCTGCACCACCGTTGACTGGCCTGCAACAGCCATCGCCGCAGGCAAAAACTTCCAGATCACCGTCCGCTACGATGCCCAGACCATGGGACATTTCGACAAGCAGATAGGCATAGAAAGCAATGCCGCCGACACGACAATGGTGCTTTCTCTGCACGGCGTCGTCGTTCCATCACTGGCCACCTTTGTAGGAACATACGATTACCAAATCGGTGACTTGAGACTCGACCGCAACAATGTGGAATTCGACGACGTGAACCGAGGGGACAAACCCATCCAACAGATACACATCATCAATAAAGGAAAGCAAACCCTGCAACCCGTGGTCATGCACCTGCCCAGCTATCTCAAGGCTGAGGTGAAGCCGACCCAACTGGCTCCCGGACACAGCGGCGTGGTGACGCTGATGCTCGACTCAAGGGCCATCCGAGGCTTTGGACTCACGCAATCATCCGTCTACCTCGGCATGCTCCCCGGCGACAAAGTAGCGCCGGACAAGGAAATTTCCATCTCGGCCGTCATCCTCCCCGACTTCGACCACCTCACCGATGCCCAGCGCGCCAATGCGCCAAAGATGGTTCTCAGTGACGAGAAGATTGATCTTGGACGCTTTGACGGCAAGGACAAGAAGAAAGGAGTACTCGAAATCACCAATACCGGAAAAAGTACCCTCAAGGTGCGCTCCCTCCAGATGTTCACCACAGGCCTCGAGGTGGCGCTGAACAAAACGCAGATCGAGCCCGGTGAGACCGCAAAACTCAAGGTCACCGCCTATGCCAAACAGCTGCGCACAGCACGCTCCAAGCCTCGCATACTGATGATCACCAACGATCCCAACCAGACGAAAGTCATCCTCAACGTCAACGTAGAATAACCAGCAACACAGATGAACCTCAAAATAGAAATAGATGCCGGCAGCGGCTTTTGCTTCGGCGTGACCACTGCCATCCGCAAAGCGGAAGAAGAACTGGCAGCGGGCAAGACGCTCTACTGCCTCGGCGACATTGTTCACAATGGCATGGAGGTGGAACGACTCCACAATCAGGGCCTCGTCACCATTGATCACGAACAACTCAAACAACTCCATCACGCCAAGGTGCTGCTCCGTGCCCACGGTGAGCCACCCTCCACCTACGAGATCGCCCGGCAAAACGACATTGAGATCATCGATGCCACATGTCCCGTGGTCCTCGCCCTCCAGCGTCGCATCAAGAAGCAATACGACAACGATCCGTCGGCCCAAATCGTGATCTTCGGCAAAAACGGACACGCTGAGGTCCTCGGACTCGTAGGCCAGACGGCCCAGCACGCCATTGTCATCGAGAAATTCGACGACGTGAAGCATCTCGACTTCAACCGCAATATCTATCTCTACTCGCAGACGACGAAAAGTCTCGACGAGTTCCACCGCATCATCGACTACATCCAAAGCCACATCGCCCCCACGGCGACCTTCCGCAGCTTTGACACCATCTGCCGTCAGGTGGCCAACCGCATGCCCAACATCGCCGAGTTTGCCAAGCACCACGATGTCATCCTCTTCGTCAGCGGCCGCAAGAGCAGCAACGGCAAGGTGCTCTTCAACGAGTGCCTCACCGTCAACGCCAACAGCCACCAGGTCGAGAGTCCCGAGGAAATCGACTTTAAATGGTTTGACAACGCTGAAACCGTAGGCATCTGTGGAGCCACTAGTACGCCAAAATGGCTGATGGAGCAATGCAGAGATGCCATTTTGTCATACTAATCTCATAGGGCACATCATTTGAGAATGTCGTGTTAGAAAATAAAAATAACAAATAAGAAAGGAGTAACAACATGACATTTGACAAATTTACAATCAAGGCGCAGGAAGCCGTGCAGGAAGCAGTCAACACAGCTCAGCAAGCCGGACAGCAAGCCATCGAGCCGGTGCACTTGCTGCAAGGCATCCTGGTGAAAAGCCGCGATGTCACCAACTTCATCTTTCAGAAGTTAGGTGTCAACGCCATGCAGATTGAAAAGCTCGTACAAGAGGAGTTGAAACATCTCCCACGCGTGGAAGGTGGGCAACCCTATTTCTCCAACGACACCAACAAAGTGCTGGAGCGTGCCATCGCAGACTCGCAGAAGATGGGCGACGAGTTCGTCAGCGTGGAGCCTATCCTCTTGGCTTTACTGGAGGTAAACACCACAGTGAGCCGCATTCTCAAGGATGCGGGCTGCACAGAACAGGAGATGAAGAAGGCCATCGACGAATTGCGCCAGGGTCAGAAAGTGCAAAGTGCCAGTGGTGACGAGAACTATCAGGCTCTCTCGAAATACGCCCGTAACCTCATCGACGCTGCCCGACAGGGCAAACTCGACCCGGTCATCGGACGTGACGAGGAGATTCGCCGTGTACTGCAGATTCTTTCTCGCCGTACCAAGAACAATCCTATTCTGATCGGTGAACCTGGTACCGGTAAGACGGCTATCGTCGAGGGACTTGCCGAACGTATTGTGCGCGGCGATGTTCCCGAAAATCTGAAGAACAAACAGCTCTACTCGCTCGACATGGGTGCCCTCGTCGCCGGCGCCAAGTACAAAGGTGAGTTTGAGGAACGACTCAAGAGCGTCATCAAAGAGGTGACCAACGCTCAAGGCAACATCATTCTCTTCATCGACGAGATCCACACTTTGGTGGGTGCCGGCGGTGGCGAGGGTGCCATGGATGCCGCCAACATCCTCAAGCCGGCACTGGCCCGTGGTGAGCTGCGTGCCATTGGTGCCACGACACTCAACGAGTATCAGAAGTACTTCGAGAAGGACAAGGCACTGGAGCGCCGCTTCCAGACCGTCATGGTCAACGAGCCTGACGAGGTCGACGCCATCTCTATCCTGCGTGGATTGAAGGAGCGCTATGAGAACCACCACAAGGTTCGTATCACCGACGATGCCTGCATCGCAGCCGTGAAACTCTCGGAGCGCTATATCTCTGACCGTTTCCTCCCCGATAAGGCCATCGACCTGATGGATGAGGCTGCCGCCAAGCTGCGTATGGAACGCGACTCAGTGCCGGAGGAGCTCGACGAGATCACCCGCCACTTGAAGCAACTCGAAATTGAGCGCGAGGCCATCAAGCGCGAAAACGATACCGACAAGATCCAGCAACTCGACAAGGAGATTGCCGAGCTGAAGGAGAAAGAGCATCAGTTCAGGGCTAAATGGGAAGCCGAAAAAGGGCTCGTCAACAAGATCCAGCAAGACAAGCAGGAGATCGAGAACCTGAAGTTCGAGGCCGACAAAGCCGAGCGCGAGGGCGACTACGGCAAAGTGGCTGAGATCCGCTACGGCAAGCTGAAGGAGTTGCAGGACGACATCAAGAAGATCCAAGAGCAACTCAAGTCGACCCAGGGCGGTGAGGCCATGGTGCGCGAGGAGGTTACTGCCGACGACATCGCCGAGGTGGTGAGCCGCTGGACAGGCATACCCGTGACACGAATGATGCAGAGCGAGCGTGAGAAACTGCTCCATCTCGAGGAGGAACTTCACAAGCGTGTCGTCGGTCAGGACGAAGCCATCCAGGCTGTTGCCGACGCTGTGCGCCGCAGCCGTGCCGGACTGCAAGATCCGAAACGCCCGATCGCATCGTTCATCTTCCTCGGTACGACCGGTACGGGTAAGACTGAACTCGCCAAGGCTTTGGCTGAGTATCTCTTCAACGACGAGAATATGATGACGCGAATCGATATGAGTGAATATCAGGAAAAGTTCAGCGTCACCCGTCTCATCGGTGCACCTCCGGGGTACGTCGGCTACGATGAGGGTGGTCAACTGACTGAGGCTGTGCGTCGGAAACCCTACAGCGTGGTGCTCTTCGATGAGATCGAAAAGGCTCATCCCGATGTTTTCAACATCCTGTTGCAGGTACTCGACGATGGCCGTCTGACTGATAACAAAGGCCGCACGGTCAACTTCAAGAACACGATCATCATCATGACGTCGAACCTCGGCAGCCAGTACATCCAGCAACGTTTCGAGAATCTCAATGACAGCAACCGTAAGGAGGTCATTGACGACACGAAGAAAAACGTGATGGAGATGCTCAAGAAGACCATCCGCCCCGAGTTCCTGAACCGTATCGACGACATCATCATGTTCCTGCCACTAACGCAGACTCAGATAGCACAGGTGGTGACGTTGCAGATGAACCGCGTTAAGAAGATGCTCGAACCACAAGGCTTCGAGTTGAAGTGGACACCCGCAGCCATCGACTACCTTGCTAAGGTCGGTTACGATCCGGAGTTTGGTGCCCGTCCTGTGAAGCGTGCCATCCAGGACTACGTGCTCAACGACCTCTCGAAGAAGATTCTCGCAGAGGAAGTAAAGCGCGACAAGCCCATCATCGTCGATGCCAACGGCGCTGGCATGCAGTTTAGAAACTAAGGCAGAAGGCTGAGGCAACACCCAGCTTTCCAATCCTATACCTTTAAGCCGGCTCTTTCCCGCGAAGGAAAGAGCCGGCTTTTTTTGTTTTTCTACGCAATCCGAACTGTCGTCAGCCAATTATCTGTCTGAAAATTTGCATATCTCAAACGTTATGATTACTTTTGCGAAACGAGTGGAAAAACGCTTTGAAAAGATGAGCTCGCCGAGATGACGAAAAATTCTCTAGAGAATTTTGGCTCAAAAAGGTGAGATGACCTGATAAAAGTACCGTTTTGACGAAAAATTTTCTAGAGAATTTTTTAGACGCTAATAGCACGCTGATAATCAACAAGTTGCACATCGCCTATCAGAAAAGCTTTCACTCGCTGAGACACGGAGGCGCTCGCCAACATGACGAAGCCCGGAAGAAAGAAATAAACGTAAAACAAATTTACCGAATATTGAATCTATGGAATACAAGATTGTCAAAGAGACACATCCTACGCTCAAGAACTACGGCAAATACAAGGCTGTAGCTATGCACTACAAGACTGTCACGCCCGAGGAGATCGCTGACGAGATCGAGCGAAACTGCTCGGCAAAGAAGTCCGACGTGGACTTGGTGATGGCTGAGTTCACCGACACGTTGGTGCGACACCTCAAAGACGGCGACCGCGTGCGTATCCCGGGACTGGGACTGGCTAAGCTGGAGATCGACAGCGAAAAGGTCGCCAGTCCGCAGGCATTCCGCTCCACGCAGCACATCCATGGCGTGAAGCTCCATCTGCTGCCCGAGAGCAAACAGGGCATGCAGGAACTCTATAAGGACATCAAATACACAAGAGCAAAGACAAAATAAAAACTAACAATCAACAATACACATGGACGAAAAAGAAAAAGAGGCAGTGCAACTGCCCGACAATGCATTTCGAGAATTGAAAGAGGGCGAGGAATACACGCCCATCATGCGCCCCGACCGCGCCTATCCCGAGGTCAACGCGTGGTCTGTGACGTGGGGTCTGATCATGGCCGTGGTGTTCTCGGCTGCCGCCGCCTACTTAGGGCTGAAAGTGGGACAGGTCTTCGAGGCCGCCATCCCGATCGCCATCATCGCCGTGGGCGTGTCGACGGCGACGCACCGCAGCAAGGCACTCGGTGAGAACGTGATCATCCAGAGCATAGGTGCCTGCTCGGGCGCTGTGGTGGCCGGTGCTATCTTCACCCTGCCCGCCATCTATATCCTCCAGGCCAAATACCCGGAGATGACGGTATCGTTCCTTCACATGTTCCTGGCCTCAGCGTTGGGCGGCGTGCTGGGCATCCTTTTCCTCATCCCCTTCCGCAAATATTTTGTCAGCGATATGCACGGCAAGTATCCCTTCCCAGAGGCTACGGCTACGACACAAGTGCTGGTCAGTGGTGCCAAGGGCGGCAGTCAGGCCAAGCCACTGCTCATCGCCGGCATCGTGGGCGGCCTCTACGACTTCATCGTGGCCAGCTTTGGCTGGTGGAACGAGAACTTCACGAGCCGCTTCATCGGCTGGGGACAGGTCCTCGCCGACAAGGCGAAGCTCGTCTTCAAAGTGAACACGGGGGCTGCCGTGCTCGGTTTGGGATATATCGTCGGACTGAAATATGCACTCTACATCTGCCTGGGCTCTCTCGCCGTGTGGTGGCTGATCGTGCCGGGCATGTCGCTCGCCTTCCACGACCAAGTGCTGAACATGTGGGATCCGACCATCACGGCTACAGTAGGCAACATGAGTCCTGAGGAGATCTTCAAGGCTTACGCCCGCAGCATCGGCATCGGCGGCATCGCCATGGCCGGCATCATCGGCATCGTCAAGAGCTGGGGCATCATCAAAGGCGCCATTGGCCTCGCTGCCAAAGAGATGAAGGGCAAAGGCGACGCCACGGTAGCCGTGAAGCGCACACAGCGCGACATCTCGTTCAAGATCATTGCCATTGGCAGCATCGCCGTGATCGCTATCACGTTTCTCTTCTTCTGGTTGGGCGTGATGCACGGCAATCTGCTCTTTGCCGTCGTGGGCATCCTGCTCGTCGCCATCATCGCTTTCCTCTTCACCACAGTGGCTGCCAACGCCATCGCCATTGTGGGCAGTAACCCGGTGAGCGGCATGACACTGATGACGCTGATCCTTGCCAGCGTGGTGATGGTGGCCGTGGGACTGCGTGGTCCCGGTGGCATGCTCGCCGCACTCGTCATGGGTGGTGTGGTCTGCACGGCGCTGAGCATGGCCGGCAGCTTCATCACTGACCTGAAGATCGGTTACTGGTTGGGCACAACGCCCAGCAAGCAGGAGACTTGGAAATTTCTCGGCACCCTTGTCAGTGCCGCTACCGTGGTGGGCGTGATGATCGTGCTCAACAAGACCTACGGTTTTGCCAGTGGCAAGCTCGCCGCACCGCAGGCCAACGCCATGGCTGCCGTCATCGACCCGCTGATGAATGGTGTCGGTGCACCTTGGATACTCTACGGCATCGGAGCGGTCATCGCCATCGTCCTCGACCGTCTTCATATTCCAGCTCTCGCCGTGGCTCTGGGCATGTTCATCCCATTGGAGCTCAACGTTCCGCTCGTCGTGGGAGGAGCCATCAACTGGTTTGTCACCACTCGCTCGAAAGATGCAACCGTGAACAAGGCACGTGGCGAGAAAGGCACGCTCATCGCCAGCGGTTTCATCGCCGGCGGCGCGCTCATGGGCGTAGTAAGCGCACTGATGAAGTTCGGCGGCATCGAGTGCTCCATTGCCGACACTTGGTGGACCAACCCGCTCTCTGAGGTCTGCTCTCTGGTGGCTTACATCTGTCTGATCACCTACTTCATCAAGGCTACGAAGTAAGAAGACTTTATAACGGGAGAATACACACAGAACGCGAAAGAACAATTAAATGGCTAAGCTATGACAAGGAAACAAATGATCAAACTGTTCGGTGAGAAGAACATTCGCACCGTATGGGACGACAAGGAAGAGAAGTGGTACTTCTCTATCGTGGACGTGGTCAATGTATTGACCGACAGTAAAGATCCCACTGCCTATTGGCGGAAGTTGAAACAACGCCTAAAAGAGGAAGGAAATGAAACCGTGACAAATTGTCACGGTTTGAAATTGAAAGCAGCCGACGGCAAGATGCGCATGACCGATGTGGCCGATCAAGAGCAGCTGTTCCGCCTCATCCAGTCTATCCCTTCTCCTAAGGCTGAGCCTTTCAAACAGTGGATGGCGCAGGTGGCAAGTACGCGCGTCGACCAGATGCAGGATCCGGAACTTGACATCCAGCAGGCCATTGCTGACTACAAGCGTCTTGGTTACTCCGACAACTGGATCAACCAACGCATCAAGTCGATAGAGGTACGCAAAGAGCTCACCGACGAATGGAAGCGAACAGGAGTAAAGGAAGGACTAGAATACGCATCCCTCACAGATATCATCACCAAGGAGTGGAGTGGCATGACCACGAAACAGTACAAGCAGCACAAAGGCTTGAAGAAAGAAAACCTCCGCGACAACATGACGAATCTTGAGATGGCCTTCAATATTCTTGCAGAGGCTTCAGCTACCGAGCTCTCCAAGCAACGCGATCCCCAAGGCTACAGCCAACAGAAAGGCGTGGCAAAGGATGGTGGAAGTGTGGCTAAAGTGGCGAGGGAGAAACTGGAATCGCAACTCGGCCACACGATCATCTCCAGTGCAAAGGCGAGCGACTACCTGCCGCCCATTGAGAACGCTGAAGCAAAAGAGTTGCCGGATGACGGTTCACCGCAATAGTGCTTATTCTCCATACTTACGCCATTAACTGATCATCGTAGTCACACAAGTTTGTGTCACACAACATTGTGTGACACAAACTTGTGTGACTCGTTTTTTATTCGTATCTTTGCCCTCATCAATGCCAACCTCATCGACTCTTCGCCACAGACTGGCATCACCATCACCGACCCCGTCTTTGAGCAGTGGATCAGAAGAAAGATGATGTAAGCATCTTGACGATCACTCCATCATCTCCTTCACACTGTCGAGGAAGCGGGAGAGACGTTGTTGCTTGATGCCATAAGCCGTCAGTTTTGCCTTGCTGTAAGCGATGAACAGACGGCGCTTGGCACGCGACATGGCAACATAGAGCTTGCGGGCATCCTCGTCATTGAGCTGTTGGTTGTCACCATTGTAATAGTTGGGGATGCGGCCATCAACGACATCAAAGACAATAACATTATCAAACTCCAGACCCTTGGCCTTGTGGATGGTAGAGACAAAGACACGATCCTCTATCGTCGTAGAACCGCAGAGATCGGCTTCCTTGAAGGTGTTGAGTTCCATGACATGGCGGTCCAACTGCTCCTTGAGCGAGTGTTCCTTCTCCACATCAATGATGTCATAGGCAAGGAAACGAAGGATGACGGGCAGTTTTTTCACTTGTTTCATCCATCCTTTCTTCACTGTATAATCACTGAAAAGCTGAAGCTCAGCCACCAAAGCAGGATCTTCTGTGGGCTGCCGTTGCTGGTAGAGTCGTTGCAGAGCTTCTGTATAGAACGACGCATAGTGGTCGCGCAAGAGCTTAATCTGTGCGGCAACGCCCTTACGCGACAAGAATTCCTGCTGTTGGGGCACCACCTCCTGAGCTTTCTCATAACAGTAATTGACCAACGACACGGTAGCAAAGACATCGTCGTCGGCAAGGTGGGAGTTCTGTCCCTCAAGATGAAGCTCCTGCAAGAGCAGTTTCAACTTGAATGCTTTCAGATCGGGACGCAACAATCGGATGAGCCGCAGAGAGTCGAAGCAGACGGGCTGCCGCTCCACCCAGCTGACTTCTGGCAGATAGCGCGCCACATTGAACTGCATGATGTGGTAGTCGTAATCGGCATTATGCCCCAACAGCGCACTGCCGTGGGCAAAGTTGAGAAACATCCTTAAAGCCTCAGCATGACTATGAAGCTGCTGATGCTTGCGCTCTTCGATGATCGGATTGACGATGTCGCCAAGCATCAACGGTATCTCGCGGTCGGTCTCGACATAGACAGAGAAGGTGTCCACTACTCTACCCTGCCGGATACGCTCCGCCGCAATCTGCACCACATCATCCTCAAAGACATTCAGTCCCGTGGTCTCCGTGTCGAAGACTACGATATCCTCTTGCTGATAAGTCTCAACAAAACGTTGCAACATCGTCTTGTCGCCGGTGAGCAACTCTGCCGGCGAGACAGCCCGCTCCTTGAGCTGGTGCATCAGCCTTCGGGCTGAGGCATGAGTGGCACAGACCTGCAAGCCCTTGAACAGCCGTGCCCAAGCCAGAAACTGCTGGTCATTGTCCAGTACAGTGAGATGAGCCAACAACAGTTTCACCTCATCGGAAGCAAAAAGATCACTGCCCGAGACCTTGAAATGACGAATGTCCTGTGCGGTCAATGCACGGCTCATGGCATCGGCGTCGCGGTTGGCATTGACGATCACAGCCACCGTCTCCTCGGGATGGGCATGCCGCAACTGTTCGACAAGATGAGCTGTGTCGTTGAACTCACTGTCCACATCATCGCTGGCCACAATGGCGAGACGCCCATTTGCCTTGTCGTCGCAGTCAGCTGTCTGCGGCAAGAGCTCCGGATCGGTATGTAGTTCGTTCACGGCATAGCGATTGAGAAAGTCGAGAAGGTATTTCGGAGAACGATGGTTCTGTCCGAGATAATGTATGTTGCCCTTGCAACGGTCCTTGAGCAGTCCCAGCGTGGAGAGTTTGGCACCCATAAACGAGAAGATAGCCTGCTGCTCGTCGCCAAGATAGATGACGCAGCCCTCTTCAGACAGTGACTGGGTATCGTGCTGGGAAGACTGCTCTACAAGGGAAGCCGTAGAGAGTTCATTGATAATGGCGAGCTGCAAAGGGTTGAGGTCCTGCACCTCGTCGACTTGTATCCACGGATAGCGCTTATAGTCTGCATTGTCGTGGAGTGCAAAATAAGTAAGGAGAAGGAGATCCTCGAAGTCGAGAAGCAGGTTCTGCCGCTTATAAGCCTGATAAGCATGGGCATAGCGCAGGAACTGCAACATCCGCTGGGCAGAAGGGCGCAACACAACGTCGAAATCGGGCTGGAGCACAGCATCGCGATAGAAGTCGTTGTGATGATAGATGTCGAGCAGTGCTTCGCGGGTGAACTCTCTGCGCTGCATCTTGCAGATGGCGCGCAGTGCCGCAATATCCTCAGAAGACAGACTGTCGGGATGCTGTCGAAGGGCTTTGGGCAATCCGTGCTCAATCTCATACATCAGATGGGAGATGAAAACGACACGGTTGTAGTCGCTGCGACGCTGGTAATTGCCCAAGACCTTATCCTCATCCTCATTGAGATAAGTAGCAAGGATGCTCACTGCCGTGTCGTCGTCGATAACCGAAGTCTCACCGGGCACCACGGCATTCTCAAAGAGGAAACGGGCACAGAAGCGATGCACATTACCCACAAACACCTGCGTCGTGTCGGGATCACCGAGATTGGAGCTGATACGCTCGCGCATACCACGGGCAGCCCTGTTGGTAAACGTCAGACAAAGCATATCGCTGTAGGCCACTCCCTCGGCATGAGCCTTACGGACGCGCTCGGCAAGAATCTGTGTCTTGCCACATCCCGGTGGTGCCAATACGAGGTGACGGCCATGGCTAAGGCCGATAATTTCCTGTTGGTCTCGATCAGGTGTCCATGTCTTCTCCTTGCTTTCCATCGTAAGTGCTTTTAGTTATTACATGCAAACTTACGAAAAAAAACTGATACTGCCAAGCTACATCTTCACATTTCCCGTACGCTTAAGCACACCCCACGACTGCAACTCGCCTTTGATGGCTTTGAGATAACTCTTGAAGAGTACGTAGTACATGATCCAGCGGTAGAAGAAACGCTGCGGGATGATCCACAGCAGTACCCACAACCGCTCGTGCTCGAAGAGATAAGCCATGATGCTCACACTCGCATCGACGGCGAGGAAGAGCAGGTAATAGCCGAAGATCTGCAGCGCATTGCCTGAAAACAGACCGATGAACATCAGCACATCCGCCAACGGTGAGAACGTGGGGATGATATACTGGAAGATGAGCATGTTGGGCATCGCCCACAGTCCGAAACCTTTCTTCCTCGGATTGAAGAGCGAGGCGCGATGCTTCCAGAACGTCTGCATGACCCCAAAGCACCAGCGCACCCGTTGTTTGACAAACTGTCGCACGTTCTCCGGCGCCTCCGTCATTGCCACGGCATAGTTCTCGTTCTCAATGATATAGCCTGCCTCGTTGATACGCATCGTCAGGTCACAGTCCTCAGCCAGCGTGTCGGTGGTCAGGCCGCCAGCCCGCTCGATGGCCTCCTTGCGGAAAGCACCAATGGCACCGGGCACCACCGTGATGGCATTGATATAAGAGTAAGCCATCCGGTCAAAGTTCTGACTGGTGGTGTATTCGATCGCCTGCCAGCGCGTGAGCATGTTACGCTGGTTGCCGACCTTGACATTTCCTGCCACAGCCCCGATGCGGTGGTCCTTGTCGGTCAGGAAATGCTGCATGAGCTTACGCACCGCATCGGGACGCAGCTGGGTATCGGCATCGATGCACACGACAAACTCGGAGTCGGTATGGGCGATACCATAGTTCAGTGCCGAAGCCTTGCCGCCATTGGGCTTGCCGAGGATGAGCACCTTGTCATTGCCATCGAAGGCGTGGTGGATGCGCTCCAAGGTATGGTCCTTACTGCCGTCGTCGACAAAGATGATGTCGAACGACGGATAATCCTCCCGCAGCAGCGTCTCCACGGTACGCACACAGTTGACCTCCTCGTTATAGGCAGGGACTATGATCGACACGTGCGGCGCGTTGTCTTTGGTCAGCGCGGGATAGTGGCGGTGGCGCTCTACACGCTTCTCCCGAATCATGAGATAGTACATGAAGCCCAGGCGCAGGAAGCCGAGGACGAGGAATACCATGAAGAGGGCGGTGAGGAAGTCACTGGCATGATAGATCATCTCCGCCAGTGTCAGGTTGGCCTGCATGGCATAATACGTCTTTCCCTTAGGGATCTGGGGCATGAGCTGGGCGCGCGACATACCGAGATATTGTTCCAGGGAGATGAAGTGATACCCCTCTTTCTGCAGCGTCTCAATGATACGGGGCAGAGCGGTAATTGTTGGCTTACGGGTGAGTCCACCGGCATCGTGCATCAGGATGATATGTCCGTCGCCCCGGTGCACGCCGTTGATGACACGCCGGTAGATCTCGTCGGCGGTGATGCCCGGCTGCCAGTCGTCGGGGTCTATCTCCTCACCCACGAAGAGATAGTTGCGACGGCTAGCGAGGATCATCGGCTCTATCTCCTCGTGCTGCGTGGGATCGGCATCGGCATTGTAAGGCGCACGGAAGAGGATGGTGCTCTGTCCGGTGACACTCTCGAGGAGCATACGGGTGAGCTTGAGCTCGGCATAGGTGCGGTCGTCGGAGTTCTCGATCATATTGTGGTGGGTGAAGGTGTGGTTGCCGATGGTGAAGCCATCCTCATAGACTTTCTTCACCAGTGGCAGGTTCTTCTCCATCTGCAAGCCGACCATGAAGAAAGCGGCTGGCGCATGATAGCGCTTGAGGGTGCGCAGGACCGTGGGCGTCCAGCGGGCATCAGGGCCGTCATCAAAGGTCAGCAACAGATCTTTGGCACCACAATGGCCGAGTTTCGAAATCGTGTAGGTAGAGGGCAGGCGCTGGTAGCGCTCCTCCGTGATGATCTGATCATCGGGGTCTATCTGTACGGTGACCTTTCCGGGCTTAGGCTCTGACTCCACGTCGAGGACCTCGCCCGTACCGACGAAGTTGACATCGTCGTAACCGCTAAGCCTCAGCACCCGGTTCATGTTCCAGCGCTTCACCTGCTCCCATGCCAGGTCTTTGCCATAGAAGTTCCACAGGCGGTGGTCTTCGGTGCCGAGGCGCCAAAGGCCAAAGCCTGCCAGATGATAGGTGACGCCGAAGCGCATAATATTATATAAGGTGGCGGCATCGGTGAAATGAACCTGATGGAGCTGCCCATCATCGTCGTCGTAGGAGAAAGAGAGGTTGTAGGAGTCGTCGTCAAACAGTATCTGCGCACCGGCATCAAGGGCAGAGGCGATCGTCTGGTCGTAAGACACCGTCTGCCCTTTGTCGCCCTGTGCCCAGTCGTAGCCGTAGGCGGCGAGACCGAGCACGAGCTTGTCGTTGGGAATATTCTTCGCCGCCCAGTCGGTGGCGCGTTCCACCCAGTGTTGCGAGGCGATGGCGCCGGGCTGGCTCTCACTGTTGTGCTCGTCGTAAGCCATGAGGAAGAGGTAATCGTTGTAACGGGCGAGGGGCTCCACGTCGTAGTCCTCGTTGAATGGTGCGATGTCCTGCGTGACGTACATATCGTTGTCGTGGAAGAGCATCGAGAGTTCCTTTACGAAATTGGTCAGTAGGGCATTGTCGTTGATGGCGAGTTCCTCCAAGTCGATGTTAATGCCTTGGAACCGGTTGCGGTGGCAGATGGTGACAAGGTTATTGAGGAACTGTTTGCGAAGGTGTTTGTCACTCATGATACGGCCGATGCCCTCGGGACGGAAGGCATCGCCATAGTTATTGGTGAGCATCGGCACGATGGGCATCCCTGATCTGCGCATGGCAGCCAATGCCTTCTTGTCGATCCGCACCTCCAGACGGCTGGTCTTGGGATTGATGAAGAACCACTCCGGGATGACCATGTTGAGGTGCTTCATGTTCTGCTTGAGGGAGCGTAGGGAGTGAGCGTCCCAGTTGACGTACCAGGCAGCGCGCACGCCGAGGCGCGGGTCACGCCACTCGTTGATGAACTTCTGCGTGAGGCCCTCGCCGTGCCCTACGAAACGATGTGCCTTGTCATAGTGTTCCTGGTAGGCGTTGTGCATACGCTGTTCCAGGAAGTTGTCACGCAGCGAGCGGTAGGCTTTTGTCAACTTGGTGTCGCGCATGAGCGGCTTCGAGGCAGTCATCACCCCACGATAGTCGTGACGGAAAGGCATGTTTGGACTGCCCTCCAAGGCAAACATGGTGATGAAAACGATGAACAGCAGCACGATGATGGTGACGAAGAATCGCATCGTCCACTTAAACCGACTCCAACGACGGCGTGAGTCAGTTTGAAACACTTGTCTTTCCATGACGTTAATCCCTTAAATACAATCTTTCTCTATAATTCTTAGAAGTCTCTAATACGGCTTCTATATAACTAAACAGTTATTCACTGACTTTGTAGTAGAAGGTGTGGCGTCCCCGCCGCACCTCCTTGCACGGCAAGATGCCGTGCCTTCTACATGTCGGCTGCAAAGATACTCCATTCACAGATGACAACGGAAAGACATGGTGCAAAAAAGATTAATATCAGATTAAAAAGGTGTAATAAGATAGTCGCACACAGCCTCTGATAAACAATATTCCTAATCACCGTATATTATATAGTTCTGGATAAAAGAAAACAAAGACAAGAGGTTTGAAAGGGAAGCGATTGTTCATAGTTATGCGATGCGATCATTCTTGATTACTTCTTATTCACACGTACGTGGCTTTTCAATGCGGGAACAGCATCACCCAATGCTTTGGCGAGGGCTTCCGCCACAACGTGAGCACCACATATATTATAATGAGTGTCATCTTTGCGACCATCCTTAGCCCAACTGTATTTGCCGGGCTCCACCCACATGTGCAGACGGATCGTGCCGTCAGGCCCAAGCCGCTGCTCGATGTCGTGGGTAATGGCGTTGGCATCGACATAGACGGCACCATACTGCCGTGCTACCTTCTCCGCCACCAAGCGATAAGCTCCGTGCGTGTCGACGAGGCTGTCGCCTTGAAAGTTACGGCGCACCACGGGACTCATCAGCACGGGAGTGGCCCCCTTGGCCTTTGTCTCGATGACATACTGCGCAAGATGGGCATCGAAAGTGGTCCCCACGTCAGTATGTCGATCCGGTTCTGGCTTCTCGTCGTTGTGGCCGAACTGAATGATCACGTAATCACCGGGCTTCACTTTGTCGATAACTTTCTTCCAACGGCCCTCAGTATAGAAGCTGCGCGAGGAGCGACCGTTGACAGCATGGTCCTCTACCCGCACACCATCGTCGAGATATTCATGCAGGAACATGCCCCAGCCACGCTCGATGCGACCCTCGGTGGTGTCTTTGTTCGCTGCCGTAGAGTCACCGATGATGTAGATTACCGGTGTAGCAGAGTCAAAGGATCCGAGAACCAATGTCAATAATAACAAAAAGAAAGGTACAGCCTTTGCGACAGTTTGAGGCCGATACCAATGTTCAGGTCTTTGATTGTTCATTTGCTTTTACTATTAAATATTATAATTGCAAAAGTACGAAATATCTAATAGTAAAATCATAAAAATCGTTCAGAAAGAGGGTAAATTCATACAAAGGCAGGCATTGAGATTGCCATATATAGTGACTTTACCTAGAATCACTTTATCTGCCCCTATCATTCATCAATACCCAAAGGACACGAAGTCCGAAACAAGACAAATTACTGTTTAACCAAGTAACTACACCCCTCTCCTTTGGAGAGGGGCGCGGGGGTGAGGCTCTTCTCTCCCCCTTTTAAAGGGAGTTAGTGAAAGTCTTCTACTTCTATTTGATTCTTACGATGTTGAGTGAATTTGCCGGCAATTCCAGGCTCACGCCGTCTCCGTCAGGACTCAGCGTCGAAGTCATCGGCACAATGCGTGTCGGTGTGTCGAGCGTGTTTTCGTCTGTACCTTTCGGAGCAGACAGACGGATGAGACGCGCCTTGGTCGGATGCAGACCGGCAAGCGCGATTCGGGCTGTGGTAGCCTGAGAATGCGTGTTGACAAGTTTCACGATATACTCGCCCGTAGCCTCGTCATAGGTCGCATTCTGGAAGAGTCCCGCAAAAGTACTGGGCTTGAGTTGTGTGGCAAAGAGCTGCTTGCCGTCGAGCGAAGCATAGATGCTGTCGCCCTTGACATGCAAATCCACGTCGTACCAACGTCCGGTCTCCACCTTTCCGGCTGCCGTGACGAGCTGCGACTTACTGCCATTGACAACTTGCTCGATAGCATTCTGCGTATTGCCCCAGCCTCCAATGTTCAGCCAGCAATAGTTATCGGGGTCTACATAGTTGAACACAACGAGGAAGCCCTCGGCGCCGCCATCCTTACGGGCACGCACGTGATAGGTGTATTCGTTGCCGTCGGTACGCTGAGGATTCAGACGCAGTGCGCCCTCGGAAGCAGACTGCTGACTGACAATGCCATTGGCCTGCTGCCACGTGCCACGGATGTCTACCTTACCACCAACCTGCTCCACCTTGCCGTCACCGGCTGAAAGCGATGGCTGGGCAAAACTGGCTTGCGTAGCCCACGTGCCCACACCGACACGGCAGACCTGCGGTTTGACCTGCTGCTGGGCCTCAGCGATCTGATAGGGATTCGTCAGCGTTGTCGACACGGTGCGCGTGCCTACGTTGTCGGCCATCATCTTCTGTACATAATAAGAAGGAGTGCCGAGCACACGGGTGGCGTCGTACTGGATCATATCAGGGCGCCAACGCGTCTCGTTGACATTGGCGAAGATGGGCGCGTAGCTGGCCATACGCACGATGTCGGAATTGTTTTCCATACCCATCATAAACACGGCCTCGCCCAAAGCGGCATTCAAGTCACCCACCTGACCGAAGCCTTGCGTCACGGCATACTCGCCGACATAGACTTTCGGGCCACGACGGTCGTAGTTATCATAGTGATGGAAGTGCTCGGCAAACCACGCCGGAGAACGATAGTAGTGCTCGTCGACAAGCTCGGTCTGCTCCTTTGACTCCCACTTCGGCTCGTCAGTGCCCCATGCAGCCACGTTGCCGATGATGTGCATATCGGGATATTTCTTCAGCACAGCATCGCGGAAGAGCTTGAAACGCTCGTAGTAGTGGTCGCTCTGCTGACGCTGGTCAGGCTGGTTGTTCTCGTTTCCGATTTCCAAATATTGGATGTTATAGGGCTCGGGATGTCCGTTCTTGGCACGCAGGGCGCCATACTTACTTGTCACGGGGCCGTTGGCATACTCCAACGCATTCATCGTCTCGTCGATCCAAGGCTGAATGGAATCGAGCGGTGTATAGCCGCCATGCCAGATACCCACGTTGACAACATAGAGCGGTTTGGCATGCAAATCCTCGGCAAGCTGCAGATATTCGTCGAAACCCAGTCCGTCGGTAGTACGATAACCCCAGTTGACATTCCAGTGGCCTTCACGTTGCTCCACAGGACCGATGGTACGTTCCCAGCGAAAAGCATTGTCAGGACTATCCTGTCCCTCGACGAAACAACCGCCGGGGAAACGCAGGAACTTAGGATGGAGGTCATAGAGCATACCGGCCAACTCTGGGCGCAGGCCATTCTGACGGTTGCGGAAGGCAGGCGGGAAGAGTGAAACTACGTCGAAAGTTAGTTGTCCCTTGCCGTCAGCCAGGAATTGCAGTTGTCCCCTGCTGTCGTTGCCGTCGGCAACCAGTTCGGCTTCATAGCGTGTCCACTTATTACCGAAGCTCTTGCCGGCAAAGGAGGCAGATGCAAATGCGTGCTTACCCGTAGCATCTGTCAGCACAGCACGCAGCTGTCCCTTGAGCTTACCCTTAGCCCAAAAGGAGAGACGATAGCAACGGCCCTGTACGACAGGAATGCCCCAAAAGCCCTCGTTAGAGATACCGTCACCGGCTTGTCGGAAGGTCACCAGCAGAGCCTGATGCTGCTTGGCGTTGAGCAGTCCCTTGGCGGTAAGCTGCAGGGCAGACTGCCCGACGGTGGCCCAGTGCTCTGCCGCCTTTGTGTTGTCCTCAAAGGAGCGGTTGCGCACAAGCTCGGCATAAAGGCCACCGTCGGCAGCATGGTTGATGTCCTCATAAAAGATGCCATAAAGCTCGGGCGACACCTCGTGCCCCTTCTGCGCCGTATTGACATTGACGGTGATTTGCGCTGATGCCTGCATGGCAGACAGCAAAGCAGTAGTGAAAAGTAGTTGCTTGTAATGCATGTTTTGTTTAGGATATGAGTGATACAAAATTAGTTATTGGCAAAATTACACTTTTATTTTGAAAACGCAAGAGCTTATACAAAGATTAACAAAGGGAAGCAGACGAATGCTGAGAATGCAAAACCTTAATTAAGTTTAAATCGTATCGAATGATGTTTCACAAAGGAATACAGCAGATGAAAAGCGTTCATTCTTACCTACATGCGTGATGCTACAATGATGTTTCACAACAAAAAGCCTATAATATTAACTCAGTATGTTTCAATCACTTATGGATTTGCTTCATTTAGGCATGAAGAAAGGACTTCATTTGCACGTTTGCGAAAAGTTTTCTAACTTTGCAAAAGATAGGCGACAGCGGTGCTCAGAGAGTGAGATCTTACCACGCTCGCCGCACTATTGTTTAAATAAGGCATGATCCTTTTCAGATATAACCGCTGAAACAAACATTTCATGAAGAAAGCAGGTCCTGATGCTCGTTGGGACAGGAGTCTTGCGCTGATACGCGAGAACGTCACGGAGCAGATATATAATACATGGTTTAAGCCTATCGACTTTGTACGGTATGACGAAGAAACCAAGACGGTGCAGGTGGCTGTACCGAGTCCGTTCGTATATGAATATCTGGAGGAAAACTTCATCGACCTGCTTTGTAAGGTGATGTACCACTGCTTTGGCACTGGCACCAAACTGTTTTATCAGGTCGTCACAGACAAGGAGCACAACCTCACGCAGAATATCGAGGCTGATCCCACCGACGCGCTGCCCAAGCCACAACCCAAGACACGCGCCAACCAGCCGCCGACGATGCTCGACGCTGCCATGCCTCAACTCGACCCGCAACTCAACCCGCATCTGACTTTCGGCAATTATATCGAGGGAGAAAGCAACAAGTTGCCACGTGCCGTGGGGCTCTCTATTGCCGAGCATCCCAACACCTTACAGTTCAACCCGATGTTTATCTATGGTCCATCGGGCTGCGGAAAAACCCATCTCGTCAACGCTATTGGCGTGCATACCAAGCATCTCTACCCACAGAAACGTGTGCTGTATATCAGTGCCCGCCTCTTCCAGGTACAGTTCTCCAATGCGGTCATTCAGAACCATCTCAATGACTTCATCGCTTTTTATCAGACGATCGACATGCTGATCGTCGACGACATTCAGGAATGGATCAACTCGCCGAAGACGCAGGACACTTTCTTCCACATCTTCAACCACTTGTTCAAAAACGGCAAGCGCATCATACTGGCTTCCGACCGTCCGCCTGTAGACCTCAAGGGTATGCCCGACCGACTACTCACCCGTTTTTCCTGTGGTGTCATCGCACCATTAGAGAAGCCCAACCGCCAGTTGTGCATCGACATCTTGCGCAGCAAGATCTGCCGCGACGGACTGAAGATTCCCGACGATGTCATTGCTTTCATCGCACAGACGGCCAGTGGCAGCGTACGAGACCTGCAAGGTGTGGTCAACTCGCTGATGGCCTACTCCATCGTTTATAACAGCGACATCAACATGCAGCTGGCTGAGCGTGTCATCAAGCGTGCTATCAAGATCGACGACCGTCCGCTCACTATCGACGACATCATGGAGAAGGTGTGCAACCACTACAATGTCACGCAGGCGCAAGTGAGCTCGAAGAGCCGCAAGCGCGACTATGTGATGGCCCGTCAAGTATCGATGTATCTTGCTCAGAAATACACCAAGATGCCTGCCAGCCGCATCGGCAAGCTCGTCGGCAACCGCGACCACTCCACTGTGATCCACAGCTGTGCACAAGTGGAGAAGCGCTTACAGGTGGATCGTGCATTTCAGGCTGAAATCGTAAGTATTGAGAATTCATTCAAACTGAAAGACACTGCAGAATAGCAAATAAAAAAATGCGTCACCAAAAGATTTGGTGACGCATTTTTTATATCTTCCTTTATGCCTTCCTTTATTTATCTTTCTTACCGAAGAGCGAGAAATGAACGTAGCGCTTTGGGTGAGCTTTCAGGTCAGTCAGAAGCGAATCGGCACTGCCCACCGTATTGTTCAATCGGTGATAGAGCTTGTCATCGTTCATCAGCAGTCCGAGCGTACCCTCCTTACCATTCAATTTGGCCGTCACCTCCTGCACGTTGGCAAGTGTCTGATCGACTTTAGCCATCGTATTGGCAACATCGATAGATGCCAGATTAGCAGTCAGGCGCGAAGTATTGTCGAGTGTAGTTCCCGCTTTGTCCAAAGCATAGTCGGCTTTGTTCATCATACCTGGCACGCGGCCGTTGACCTGAGCCATCAGCGTGTTGAGATTGCGCGATGTGGTGTTGAGATTGTTTGTGATCACCTCCACGTTGTGAAGCGAATGGGCCAGGGCAGGATCGGCAAGCAGAGCGTTGACACTGGTGAGGATGCTGTCTATCTTCGGAATGAGCTGCTTCACAGCCGGCAACATCGTACGCACAGAGCCCAACATACCCTCGTTGATCTGCCCTTGAATCGTGTCGCCCGGCTCCACACGTTCGCGGGGATTGTTGGCCAAGAGCAGGTTCATCTTCACATTGCCCATCAAATCGCTGACGATCTCGGCGGAAGAGCCCTTGGGAATGCGAAGGTCGTTGTCCACGTCAAACTTCACGACGATGTCACCATTGCCGTCATAGTCGTAGTTGATATCCTTCACCACACCCACTTGGTAGCCATCGGCGTAGATAGGGTTGGAGCGTGACAAGCCGCTGATGTCCTTAAACTTGATATAGTAGGATTTGTCACTGGAGAACACCGACATGCCTTTCAGGAAATTCATGCCGAAGAACAGCAGCGCAATACCTACGATGGCCACAAGGGCAATCTTGACTTCATTGGTGAAAAACTTCATGTGCGTATGTTTTTATTTCTTTCGTTTATTTGAGAGGAACTCTTTGATCGCTTCATTGACATCCATCTGCTTGCCGTCTTTATAGGCTACGATGAATGCGCCGGGAAACTTGTCCAGGATTTCCCTGCGCAAGCGGTTGACGGTATTGTAGTCGGTATTGGAGCCATAGAAGTATTTCCATTTGCCTCCATCCTCCATCCGCTCGACCCCTGTGAGTTCCTTAAACTGCCGGTCGTTGCTTGGCAACTTGTAGGAGCCTTGGAGTATCTGAATCTTAAACACCGGAGCATGCTTTGCCTGCTGACCGACTGTTTTGTCATTGCCCTGTCTCGGTTGCTTGGCTGCTTTGACAACTTTTTCAGTCTTTGTGTTTGAAGTATTCGCAGCCGTAAGCTCACGTTTCTGTTGAGCATCATTGTTTCCCTTCCTTCTATTTGCACTTTCCCGTACAGTGGTCTTTGCCGCAACGCTGTTTCTGCGATCGTCGATTACGGCTTTGTCATCATCAGTTTTGTCGTTGACCGGTGCGCTGACCTCGATCACATTATTCTGATAAGGCAGTGCCGACTGTGTATCGTACTTATTCTTATAGGTGATGAAAGCATTATAGATGCCCTTGGTATAGAGATCCACAGCAGAGTCGGAATTCATAAACTGCTCCTCGTCGGGTGTAGAGATGAAACCCAACTCCAAGAGAATGGCAGGCATGGAGGTGAGCCGGAGCACCGCAAGATTGTTTTGATGCGAGCCACCGTCCTGCCTTCCCGTAGCCTGGCAGACGCTGTGCTGCATCAGCCGTGAAAGCTCCACACTGCGCTGGCGGTTGTTGTCAGCGATAAACTCAAACATGATGTCGCCTTCTGCCGAGTTCATGTCCAGTCCACTGTATTTCTTTTGGTAATCTTTCTCAAGGAAGATCACAGAGTTCTCACGCTTTGCCACATCGAGATTCTCACGGATGCCACGGTCACCGGAGCGTTCCCCTCGGCCAAGGGTATAGCTTTGGAAGCCGTGCGCCGTATGTGAGCCATCCACGGCATTGATGTGGATGGAGATGAAGAGGTCGGCTTTGTTGCGGTTGGCAATGTCGGCACGCTCATGAAGCGGGATGAAGACATCGGTCTTGCGCGTGTAGATGACACGCACGTCGGGGCAATGGCTCTCCACAAAGCGGCCAAAAGCCAGGGCATATTTCAGTGTCAGGTCTTTTTCATTGGATACCGCACCGGGAGCACCGAAGTCGTTGCCGCCATGACCAGCATCAACGACAAGCGTAAAGCGAGAGGCAGCACTTGTAGCCACAAGCGCGAAAAAGAAGAAGAGAGGAATTATAAGAAGTATCCTTTTCAACATATCAATGATTCTTTCCTTTGCAGCACCAACAAGCGTAAACTTGTATCAACTTAATGCAAAGTTACGGATTTTACATTAGGAAACTGAAAAGTAGCAATGAGTTTTATTATTTATTAATGATGTAAACACTTACAGTTTGGTCAGATGCAGTTCTACGCCCGCGCCCTGACAATCAGCACCCATGGGAGGATTGAGCTTGACGACTTGAATATCTATCGCCTCTATCTGAGGCCATCGTTGAAACAGTCTTTCACCAACCACTCCGGCAAGATGCTCCACGAGATCTACAGGCTCAGACATCGTCTTGTTCACCAACTGATACACCTCGGCATAGTTGATGGTGTCCGTCACCTTGTCGCTTTCGACGGCACGACTCACATCAGCCTTCAGCCTGAGGCTGATTTCATAGTCGTTACCAACAAGACGCTCCTGCGCCTCCACACCGTGAAAGGCATGGAAACGCAGGGAGCGTAAGAGAATATAGCTTGATTCGCATTTCATACGTCAAACCTATAGCGTGATTATCCACAGCGGCTGGCACCGCAGTTGGTACAGATGAGGCAACCCTCCTGATAGACAAGAGTCTCCTGACCGCAGACCGGGCACTTCTGGCCTACAGCCTTGGTACCGTCGGTAATATACTTCTTTAGTGCACGCTCCACACCGTTTTTCCATGTGTTGATGCTTTCGTCCTTAAGTTGCAAAGAGCCGACGAGTTTAATGACATGGTCGATAGGCATACGGTAGCGCAGCACGCCGGAGATCAACTTGGCATAGTTCCAATACTCTGGATTGAATTTCTCGCTCAATCCTTCCACCGTGGTCTTGTAGCCGCGCTTGTTCTCGAATTGGAAGTCATAGCGGTGGGAGCCGTCAGGATTGGTCTGCTTGATGATCTTACCCTTGGTGACACTCTTCGGCAGCACAATGCCCTCATCGTCATCCTGGAGACCGGTAAAGATCTCATAAGGATAGCCGTCGAGCAACCCCACAAAGGCCACCCACTTCTCACGGTTGTTTTGGAAGCGGACCACATCACAGTCGAGCTCCTTCGGACGGACCTCCTGCACAGAGGGACGGGGAATCGAGGGTGCGGTAACAGGCTCCGGTGACTCCTTATGGTCGGCGTCTTTCTTTTCTTTCTTGTCTTTCTTCGACACGGCAATCATCACACCCGAGCGGCTGCCGTCGCGGTAGATGGTACAGCCCTTGCAGCCTGAGCGCCAAGCCTCGACATAGAGTTTGTTGACGAGAGCCTCGTCGACATTGTTAGGCAGGTTGACCGTCACAGAGATGCTGTGATCCACCCACTTCTGAATAGCGCCCTGCATGCGCACCTTCATCAGCCAGTCCACGTCGTTGGCGGTAGCTTTATAATAAGGAGAACGGGCGACAAGCTCGTCAATCTCTTCCTGCGTATATTTCTTTTCGGTGTCAATGCCGTTGATTTTCATCCATTCAAGGAACTTGCGATGGTAGACGATGTACTCTTCAAAGGAGTCGCCCACTTCATCGACAAAGTCCACATGTACGTCAGCATCATTGGGATTGACCTTGCGGCGACGCTTGTAGACGGGCATGAACACGGGCTCGATACCACTCGTGGTCTGCGTCATCAGCGAAGTAGTACCTGTTGGAGCGATTGTCAGGCAGGCGATGTTGCGGCGGCCATGCTTCACCATATCCTCATATAGCTGAGGATCGGCGTCCTTCAAGCGAAGGATAAACGGATTGTTCTTCTCTCGGTCTGCGTCATAGATGCTGAACGCGCCACGCTCCTCAGCCATCTTCACAGAAGAACGATAAGCATTGATGGCCAGATCACGATGTACGCTCACGGCAAAGTCTGTAGCCTCCTGTGTGCCATAGCGTAAACCCATGGCTGCCAGCATATCGCCCTCGGCGGTGATGCCGACACCTGTACGGCGGCCCTTGCCGCTCTTTTCCTTGATCTTCTCCCAAAGATGATACTCTGTATGTTTCACGTCCTCGCTCTGAGGATCACGACGGATCTTGTCCATGATCTTGTCGATCTTCTCCATCTCCAAGTCCACGATGTCGTCCATGATGCGCTGCGCGAGTTGTACGTGACGGCTGAACTTTTCGAAGTCGAACTTAGCCTCCTTGGTGAAAGGATGCTCGACATAGCTGTAGAGATTGATGCTCAGCAGACGACAACTGTCGTAAGGGCAGAGAGGGATCTCGCCACAAGGATTGGTGCTCACCGTCTTGAAACCCAAGTCGGCATAGCAATCGGGAATGCTCTCACGGATGATTGTGTCCCAAAACAGCACACCGGGCTCAGCACTCTTCCATGCGTTGTGCACGATCTTCTCCCACAGCTTGCGGGCAGAGATCTCCTTGCTTACCATCGGTTGATCGCTGTCGATTGGGAACTGCTGAGTGTAGGGCTTGTCGTCTACGGCAGCCTGCATGAATGCGTCGTCAATGCGCACGCTGACATTGGCACCGGTGACTTTTCCCTCTGTCATCTTAGCATCGATGAAAGCCTCAGAGTCGGGATGCTTGATGCTCACGCTGAGCATGAGCGCACCACGCCGGCCGTCCTGAGCCACCTCACGTGTGGAGTTGCTGTAGCGCTCCATGAATGGCACCAAGCCGGTAGAGGTCAGTGCGGAGTTGTTCACGGGGCTGCCTTTCGGGCGAATCTGACTCATGTCATGGCCTACACCGCCACGACGCTTCATCAGTTGCACCTGCTCCTCGTCGATTTTCATAATAGCACCATAGCTGTCAGCATTGCCATCAAGACCGATGACAAAACAGTTGCTCAGTGATGCTACCTGGTGATCATTGCCGATACCCGTCATCGGGCTACCTGCCGGCACGATGTAGCGGAAGTGATCGAGCACGTCGAAGACTTGTTGGGCAGAGAGCGGATTAGGATACTTCTTCTCGATGCGCGCAATCTCGTTGGCAATACGCCAGTGCATCTGCTCCGGGCTTTTCTCAAAGATATTGCCGAAGCTGTCCTTCATAGCGTACTTGTTGACCCACACACGTGCCGCCAACTCGTCGCCGCCGAAGTACTGCAAAGAGGCCTCGTAAGCCTCTTCGTAAGTGTATGTCTGTTTGTTTTCCATTGGTTGATAACCCCTTATATCAATCCTTTCGGACTGGGGGCTGCATGATTGTGTTGATGAATTATTTGCTTTTAAATGTAGACTGCAAAACTACAAAAGTTTTCTCATATTCTATCAACTTTCTAAAGATATTTAGGAGAAAACTTTTCCCTTTTGGAAATTTTCTCTATCTTTGCAATTACTAAATTGAACAAGAAATGGAAAGCTTAATACATCGTAGAAGTATAAGGAAGTACCAAGATAAAGAGGTGGACGAGCAACTGTTGCGCCGTCTTTTGGAACAGGCTGAGCATACGCCCACAATGGGCAACCTGCAACTCTACAGCGTCGTCATCACACGCGATCCAAAGATGAAGAAGCGATTGGCTCCCGCGCATTTTGCCCAACCGATGGTGACGGGAGCACCCGTGGTACTGACGTTCTGCGCTGACTATCGCCGCACGACGCTTTGGGGCGAGCAGCGCAAAGGACATCCCGGCTACGACAATTTGCTGAGCTTTGTCAACGCCGCCACCGACGCTCTGCTCTATTGCCAGACATTCTGCAATCTGGCCGAAGAAGCCGGACTGGGCACTTGTTTCTTGGGTACGACCATCTACCAACCACAAGCGATCATCGATCTGTTAGAGTTGCCGCCTTTGGTATTCCCCATTGCAACTATTACGTTGGGCTGGCCCGATGAGGATCCGGCACAGAGCGACCGCTTGCCTCTTAACGGCATCGTCCACGAAGAGGTTTATCACGACTACACGCCGCAGCAGATTGACGACATCTATGGTCCGAAGGAAAATCTGCCGGAGAACAAGCACTTTGTGGAGATCAACCACACCGATACACTGGCGCAAGTATTCACCGACATACGCTATACTGCCAAGGACTGCAAAGCCATGAGCGAGGAATTAAAGAAAGCATTGCACCATCAAGGTTTCATGTAAACCATTTGTAGAAGAGATGAACAATATTGAAATAAAAAAGGTAGAGACACTGAGAGAGTTGAAGGCTTTTATTCAATTCTTTTATGATCTCTACCGCGACAACCCTTGCGCCGTACCTTATCTGTATGGTGAAGAGTTGAAGACATTGCGCAAGGACAAAAACCCAGCGTTTGAATTTTGTGAAGCCGATTATTTTTTGGCTTATCACGATGGAAAGGTAGTGGGGCGAGTGGCTGCCATGATCAACCACAGGGCAAACGAGCGGTGGAACAAGCGCATGGTACGTTTTGGCTGGTTCGACTTCATCGATGACATCGACGTGTGCCGGGCTTTGGTCGACACCGTTGCTCAATGGGGAAAAGACAAGGGTATGGACTGCATCGGCGGTCCCTTTGGCTTTGAGGACATGGATCGTGAGGGCATGTTGGTCGAAGGCTTTGACCGTCTCTCTACCTTATATATTAATTATAATAACGAGTACTACCCCCGTTTCATGGAGCAGCTCGGCTTCCGCAAGGACAACGACTGGGTGGAATGCAGGATAAAGGTGCCGGAGGTGACACCCCGAAAGTTTGCGCTTACGGCAGAGTTGGTGCAGAAACGCTACAACCTGCAGGTGCGAAAATACGGTGTTCTTGACTTTGTAAAGCGCGGCAAAGGCAAGGAGCTCTTCGACATCGTCAACCGCACCTACGATGGTCTCTACGGTTTTTCTCATCTTTCCGACGACCAGATCTCGCGTTTGGTCAATGACTACATCCGTCGTGCCGACCTCAACCTGGTCACCTGCGTGGTCGACGCCAACAACGACGACCGCATGGTGGGCTTCGGCGTGTCGTTTCCCTCTTTTTCCCGTGCCTTGCAGCATACCCGCGACGGCCGTCTCTTACCAATGGGCTGGTGGCAGCTGCTGAGGGTGATGAAATGGCACAAGACCGATACCGTCGACCTGCTGCTCATTGCCGTGCTGCCCGAATACCGAATGAAAGGTGCCAACGCTCTTATCTTCAACGACCTCATCAGCTGGTACCGACGCTATGGCTTCAAATGGGCGGAAGCCATGCCACAGATGGAGACCAACCATGGCGTGCTTGACCAGTGGCAATATCTCGAAGCCGAGCAACATCGCAGACACAGAGCCTACATACGCAAACTGTAATGCTGTCTTTTGCTTCCAATGGGATCAGCACGAAAGTAACGATGTCCCTAGAAGTCGATGTCCAATTCTATCCATCGGTCCTTCTCGCGATACTCACCCGCATGGGGATTGACGACAGCGAGACCGATCAGGCGGATAGGATGGTTAGCATCGTAGTCCACACGGCTCATCAGTTTCTTGGCTAACGGCAGGATATCGTCTTTGGTACGCAAGACCTTTGCCTGTGTGATGCTGCGCGAAATGGTGGTAAAGTCACCGTACTTGACTTTCAGCGTAAGCGTGTGTCCTCTGAATTGAGACGATTGCAGCCGCTCGACAAGCTCCAACGTCACATGGTACAATTCGATGATCACCGCAGACTTCAGACAAATGTCTTGTGAGAACGTGTGCTCACAGCCCACTGACTTACGGATGCGCTCTGAGACTACTGGCCGTTCGTCAATGCCACGGGCGAAATCATAGAAAGCCCGTCCCGCCTTACCAAAAGTATGAAGAAGATAACCCAATGAAATGCTACGTAGCTGCGCACCATTATAGATTCCAAGACTGTGCATGCGCTCGGCCGTTTTGCTGCCCACGCCCCAAAAATCCTCAACGGGAAGCGTGGCTATGAAGTCCAGTGCCCGGTCGGGATGGATGACAAAGAGTCCGTCGGGCTTACGATAGTCCGACGCTATCTTAGCCAGAAACTTATTGTACGACACACCAGCCGAGGCCGTCAGTCCCGTTTCCTCATGGATACGCTGCTTGATTTCCTTGGCGATGTCCACTGCCAAGTCCATATTCTTTTTATTATGCGTGACATCAAGGAAAGCCTCATCAAGCGAGATAGGCTCAACCAAGTCGGTGTAATCGTGAAAGATGCGATGGATAGATGCCGAGACCTCGCGGTAGACCTCATAGCGTCCCGGAGCAATGATGAGATCGGGACACTGACGCTTGGCCACCTGGATAGACATTGCGGAGTGTACGCCATATTTGCGTGCCTCATAGCTCGCCGTGGCCACCACACCTCTTGTACTGTCATGCCCGACAGCCAGCGGCTTGCCACGCCACTCCGGGTGGTCTCTTTGCTCCACGCTGGCAAAGAAGGCATCCATGTCGACATGGATGATCTTTCGTAGATTAAGTTCATTGCTCATCATCAGACAAAGTTAGTACCTTTTCCGCACATCAGCAAGCGAATTGATGCTTTTAACCTATCGTCCTTTCTTCTGCCTTTTTCTCTACGTCTGTTTTCTAATACCATTTATTCCCTTTTCCTTACTTGTCATTCCATGTTATCATGTATGTAACGGTATTGCAATATGTAATATCTACCTTTGCCGTCGAATAAAAATATCATCTCCATTCAAGTATGAAAAAACTTATTCTGACGGTGGCGCTGAGTGCTTCCTTCCTCCCCGCTTGTCTAGCCGGTCCCATTGATGGCGTGGTCAAAGACAAGAAGACGGGCGAGACACTCATCGGCTCCGTGGTCCAGGTAAAAAGTAACCAGGATAACATGACAACAACTGGCCTGGACGGTTCCTTCACATTGAAGAACCTGCCCGACCAGGGCACCATCACCCTCGTAGTGAACTATATCGGCTACAAGCCAAAGGAGGTCACCATCGACATGGCCAATGCCAGTCACCTCAAGATTGAGTTGGAGCCCGACACACATGAACTGAATGAAGTAGTGGTCAAAGGCTTCAAAAGCAACCGCACCGATGTGAGTGCCGTGAGCATGGTAAAGAACTCTCCGCAGGTTCTCAATGTGATGAGCGCACAGACTATCCAGCTCTCACCCGACGTCAACGTGGCCAGTGTCTTACAGCGCGTCTCCGGCGTCACCATGCAGCAGGATGCCGGTGGCGAGGCCTCCTACGCAATTATGAGGGGCATGGACAAACGCTACAACTACACGCTGGTCAACGGCGTGAAGATCCCGAGTCCCGACGACAAGAACCGTTATGTTCCGTTGAACCTATTCCCCTCCGACCTCATGGACCGTCTCGTCGTAGCCAAATCGCTCACCGCCGATATGGAGGGTGACGCTGCCGGTGGTGTCATTGACATGAACATGAAGGACGCACCGGGCGAGTTTCGGCTTCAAGCCAATGCTGCCGTCGGTGCCAACGACTTCTTCTGGCAGGGTGACAAGAACGTAACACCGTTTGGCAACATCAGCTATGACTATCTCAGTGCCAAACGCAGCAACACTACTTCCAAAGCTCCTTACGAGCGATATGGCAGCACCTACGACGCAACCGCTAAAGATTTCAAAAACGGAGGCTCGCAGGTGACCAGCCACTCCATGCCTATGCCCAACATCAATGCCGGCATCTCTGTCGGCGACCGCTTCTGGCAGAAACGACTCGGACTGCTCATTGCCGGAAATCTCCAAAACACCTATCGCGGCACCGAGCGTGACTTGAACAAGGAGGTGATGGCAAACGGTGATGAGACAGAGTATATCTCTTCCATCAAGAAGCGCCTCTACTCCATCCATGACCTCAATCTCGGACTTCATGGCAAGGTTGATCTCAACCTTGGCAACCATAAGATTGAATGGTACAATATGCTCGTGCAACGCCGGGAAGACAACACACGGTACAGCAAGAGTATCATCACAGACTATGGCTTCGACCTCGACGCCGGTAACTGGACACGATCCGACGAGCTTAGAACTATGACGCAGACACAGACGATCTTCGCCACCACGCTCAAAAGCACGCACCATCTGACGAAACGTTTTACCGTTGACTGGGCCGGACTCTTTGCCGACGCACGAGAGAAAGACCCAGACCGTGTCTATACCACACTCAGCAACTCCGTGACCGACGGCAAGGTATCCAAGACCTATCCCGCTTCGCAGGAACGCCGTTTCCAGCACAACGACGACAAAGACTGGACGGGCTACCTCAACCTGACATGGGAGACACCCTTTAAGCACGATGTCAAAGCTGTGTGGAAAGCCGGTGGCATGTACCGCAACAAGAAGCGCAACAACCGCTTCTATTCCTATATCTTCAGCCCCATCAACAATGACGAGTCGCTTGATGACAACAGCATGAGTGACTTCGATGGCATCGACTGGACTTGCAAGACACCACGCTCTCAAGCCTCTCAGCTCAACTACAACTCCAAGGAGCGCATCGGTGCTGCATACGCTATGGTGACGCTGTCCTCAAAACTCGGTGAACTCATCGCCGGATTCCGCGCTGAGCATACCAATCAAATCTACACCATGCTGCAACGTTTTGAGACTACCGGTTCTCTCGGCGAGCAAAGCTATTGGGACTATCTTCCCTCCGCTGCCTTGCGTTGGAAGATCAACAAGGAGATGAACCTGCGCTTCAACTATTACAAAAGCATCAACCGACCGGGATTCTACGAGCTCGTGCCCTACCAACTCGACGGTGAGGACTATACCGAAAAAGGAAACCCTCTCTTGAAACGCGCACGCATCGACAACCTCGACCTACGGTGGGAGTGGTTCCCTTCTCAGAACGAGCAGATTCTCTTTGGCGTGTTCTATAAATATCTCAAAGACCCTATCGAAACAAGCTTTGAGGTAGATCAGCGGCAGACCAACGCCAGCTACTACATGCCCCAGAATCTCGGTAATGCCAAAAACTACGGCTTGGAATTCGATGTAGTGAAGTATATCCGCCACTTCGGCCTGAAGGGCAACTACACCTATACCCATTCCGCCATCACCACGCCCAAACGGCACTTCTTAGGCAAGAACCAACTTGAGACCGTCGACCAGACACGCCCGCTCGTCAACCAGGCACCGCACACCGCCAATGTCTCCTTATTATATAAGGATACCAACCACGGTTGGAACGGTCAGCTTGCAGCCTCCTACACCGGTACACGACTCGTACTCGTCTCACCTTATCTAGACTCCGACGAATGGGAACGTCACTTCTTCACCCTCGACCTCAGCGGTGAGAAACGATTCAAAAACGGTTTGGCCATCTTCCTTAAAGCCAACAACCTGCTCAACGCCAAACGAGAGCGCTACTTGAAGACTACCAATGAGTTCAACACCACCATTCCCGGCCAACCTTCCGACCGTACCATCGTTGGTTCCTACCGCTATGGACGCACATTCCTCGTAGGCGTGAGATACACTATGTAAGTCCTCACCTTATCCCTCCTCCAAGGGAGGGAGCATAATTACCGACAAGAGACGAGATTATCAGGAACGTAATAAGTGAATATTCATCACTCAACACTCAATATTAAGAATTAAGACAACTCAACATTTAACATTATGAATTATATGTTTACCGCCGGACTTCTTGTCACGGCACTTGCTTTCGGACTCACCTCCTGCGAGAACGAGAATATCAACCCCTACGACTACGCCGCTAAAACCGACACCATCACCATCAACACCGGTGATGAGAACACTGTGAAGACAGCCTTGGCCTCCTACCCCACAGGTTCTATCGTGTGGAGCCACGACACAACACTGGTCACCTCGTTTAAAGTTCCCGAAGGTACATCACTCTATATAGAGCCCGGCGTCCACGTTACCGTCAGCCACGATTCGCAGGAAGAAGACAAGCACCCCATTGAGATTGTTGCTCTCGGCAATCTCTATGCTATGGGTACTGCAGATAAGCCCGTTGTGATCACTTCCGACACCGGGAAGCCCAACGACTGGGGTGGCATCATCTGCGGGTATAACTGCAGCGAAGTTGTGCTCAGCCACGTAGAGCTTGCTGACTGTGGTGCCACGCCTACCGAGAGCTCCATGTCATTCCAAAACAAACTCTTCAAGACCACCATCGACGGCGGCGTGCCAGCCTTCCACTTCTGCAACACCAATGGCCGCTTTGCCATGATCGGCTGCTATCTCCACGACAACTACAACGACCAGACATATTTCACCGGTGGAAAAGGTGTCATCACAGGATGCACCTTTGCCGACAGTGGCAATAGCAATGATGGCGGCGAGGCCGTCAACGTGAAATCGGGATGCACACTCGACGTAGCCTTTAACCTCATCTACAACGCATGCACCAATGCCTTCAAACTCTCTGATGGCGGTGTGGAGAAGAACTTCGCCTCGAAACTCGTCATCTATAACAACACAATCGTAGATTGCGGATGGCGACGCACGAAAAACAAGAAGGGTGGCAACGTGTGGCTCGAAAAGGGTATCGCTCCCGTCTTTGTCAACAACCTCATGGTCGACAACCGATACGGGATCCGGCAACCTCAGAAAGATGGTGGCGACATCGACAACAGCATCCTGGCTCCCAACTGCCTCTTCGCTTCCACAGACGATGTTGTGAAACAGCAAGCAAAAGACTACAGCATGATTGTATGGGACGATAACAATAAAGTAAGCACCTCACCCGAGGACCTCTCCAAGCTCTTCGTCAACTTTGCGCAAAGCGACAAGATGAACATCAACTGTGAGAGCGATGACGTGGCCAAAGGAGCACCGCTCGCATGGAACAGCGGCTGGGACTTCCATCTTAAGGCTGATGCCGTGGCTCTCAGCGGAGCAACCTCTTCTGTAGCCCGCAACTTTGTCACCGGCCTGCCGTTCTTCGGCATGAAGAAGGTGAAATGGGTCGACAGCGACAATGACCAGAACTATTATTTCACAGCACCTATGGCCAGCGCGTTCTTTGGTGCCTTCGGTACGAAATAGCAACCATTATCTATAGCTTCTATAGCATCTAAAACGACATCATCATGAGAAAAACTATATTCCATTCACTCTTTGCAACACTTCTGCTCACCGTAGCCGTCATTCTCCCTTCCTGTGCGCAGACACCAGCCGAGTGGAAAAAGCTGAAAGCCGACGTCAGCCTCTACTGGGTCAACGACATGGGACGCAATGGTTACTACGATCAAAAAACCATCGCCGAACTCATGGGCCGCATGGCACTCTCGGTAGACCCGGAGGCCGTCATCGCCGTAGGTGACATCCACCACTTCAATGGCGTGCAAAGCACCAGTGACCCACTATGGATGACCAACTACGAGCTGGTATATTCCAACCCGGAGCTCATGTGTTTCTGGTATCCTGTGCTCGGCAACCATGAATATCGTGGCAACACGCAGGCCGTGCTCGACTATGCCAAGGTCAGCCGCCGTTGGGCCATGCCCGCGCGCTACTATTCCAAGGTGTTCAGCGGCAAGGACTGCAAACTGCGAATTGTCTTTATCGATACCACACCGCTCATGGACTGCTACCGCAACGACAGCACCACCTACCCCGACGCTCACAAGCAGGACCGCGAACGCGAACTGGCCTGGCTCGACAGTACGCTGACGGCTGCCCATGAGGATTGGGTCATCTGTGTGGGCCACCATCCTATCTACGCCCAAACGCCAAAGAAGGATGTGGAACGCGCCGACATGCAAAAATATCTCCTGCCCGTGCTCCGACGCCACAACAACGTGGCTGTCTATGGCTGCGGTCATATCCACAACTTCCAATACATCAAGAAGCCGAACGATCCCATCGCTTATTGGGTCAACTCCGCAGCGGCTCTCTCCCGCTCCGTACAGCCCACCGACGGTACTCAGTGGTGCGATCCATCCACAGGATTCACCGTCATCAGTGCCGACAAACGACAACTGACGCTCTCCGCGATCAATAAGGACGGAAAGATTCTCTATCAGCTGCCCATCAAGAAGACGAAATAGACCGAACTGCTATAACGGCGGGGATTGTCAAAATTAACCTATTCCCCGCCGTTATAACATAAATTGCCTATAGAACGGCAAACATCGTTAAACTATCGCTACTAACGACTACATATAGCCACGAAAATCCTATCTTTGCATTGCATTCTATAAGAAAAGCCCAAGGGCTTAATACCACAGTGATGCAAAGACAACCTCTAACAGAAAGGAATGAACATGAAAATGAACATCAGAATCAACAAGGACATCAAGAGCTACATCCATGACCTTACCGAGCTCGTTTGGGCTTATATCCGCCATCGTGCCTTCTATCCCGCCAATGCTTTACTCGCCGTGCAGCGCGAACTGGCCTGCAACGTTTTCGACAGTCCCGACAACTGCCGTGGCTGTGACTTCTACGCTCCCGAGATGCTGCTCACCTGTAACGCCAAAGGCGCCACAGTGCCCAATCTCAACGTCATCAAGAGCATAGCAAAGAGATACTATTAAGGCCTAAGTGACTACTCGTCCAATCCCAACAACTTCTTTATCTCGCAAATGGTCTTCTCAGGATGCTCCCGGTCAAAGCGGATGCCCTGCATCCCTACCTGCCGGCAACCTTCTATGTTCTCTTTCTTATCGTCAAGAAACAGACATGTATCTGCCTTGAGGTGGAACTTATCAAGGAAAGCCCAGTAGATGGCCGGATCTGGCTTGAGCAAATGCACATCCTTGGACACCAACTCGTCGGTGATAAGGCCGAAGACACTATATTTCTCTTTCACCTCACTCAGCTTGCTCGACCAGTTGCTCAGTCCATAAACGTGGAAGCCACGATCTTTCAAGAGTTGGATGAGGTCGCGGATACCGGGTGTCTCCACGGTGAAGACATCGGTGTAGTGACTGTCGAAATAGCTGAGCGTATCGGCGTACTCTGGCCATCGCTCCTGCTGTTGACGGATATAATAGTCGAAAGAATGCAATTCCCGGTCCATGGCAGCGCCTACCTCTTCCGGCAGCACGTGGTCCATGAACCACTGTCCTCGTTCCCGACTTCCCAACAACTTGCCGAAGAAAGCCACAAAGTCGTACTGCACCAGCACGCCACCATAGTCAAAAACGATGTTCTCTATCATTGCTTTAGCTTATTTTCCCACAAAGATAGCGAAAAATATCCAAACGGCAAATAATCTCTTCAATATTACCGACAAGAGTAGTTAGGACTTCCTCAACCCCATACCTTCCGCTAAAGCCTGCAAACGTGTCACCCGCCATACATTTTACTCCCCTCTCCCTTGGAGAGGGGTATGGGGGTGAGGCTTATAGTCTGATCTTGCACCCCGCCATCATATTCGTGCCATCAACAACCGGACTGTTGAGATAGTAGTATTTTGGACGATAGTTCAGCAGGTTGTCGACGGCAAATATTAACTTCAGATGTTTGCCGATGCTCATTTGTGCCGATAACTTCCACAGCGTATAAGCCGGATAATGCACTGTAATGGTTCCTTCTTCCACCTTATAATAGTTTTTAAACTCTTGGTTGTCGATACCTGACAGGAAGCGACCGTCAAGAGCCACCATTCCATCCAACAGCGTAGAGAAGCGATGAGTCCAGTCGGCATGTGCCGTCAGAGTATGCTTGCGAGCAGGGAGATACGGACTGGCAAGCTTCTGTCCATCCTTGTGCCCTGCCTGCTCATCGACAAAGGCATAGGACAGCCGGGCATCAACGCCACAACTCCACCGCGCACGCGCCGTGGCCTCAAAACCGGCCACATACAGCCGGTCGATGTTGACATAGGGCAGCCGGGGCATAGTCTCCGTAGCACTCGCGTAATAAGGATTTCCCGACGTAATCTTATTGGTCACACGGTTGCAGTATCCTGCCACCACAAAGCCATAGTTGCCCTTGACATATTCCACACTGAGATTGAAGTTATGGCTCACCTCAGGCTTGAGCAATGGATTGCCGGTGATCGTCCAGATACCTATCATATCGAAATCGTAGTATTTCTCTTTCAGCGTAGGCGCACGGAAGCCCATGCCATAGCCGAAGCGCACGTTGAGATGGTCGACAGGCGTATGGCGTACACTGAGCTTCGGTGTGAGACGCTGGATATGATGATCCGAGAAATAGTCATAGCGCAGCGCACCCACAAATTCCCATCGTCTGTTGAGCTTCCAGTCAAGTTGTGCGAAGACGTCAGCACTCTGCTGGCGGTGTACGGCATCGAGTTTGTTATTACTGAGATAGTCATAAAGGTAGTCGGCCCCTGCAGTAAGCACATTGTCGCCGAAGGTGTGGTTATAGAGCAACCGCACGCTATTCTGCACATTGCTATAGTTGCGCGTGTCGATCTTCTGACTCTTCAGCCATGTCGACTTATCATATTGGTCGAAGCTGTAGGAGCCTTCCAGGACATCATTGTCAGACAATGTCCAAAGAGCCTTACCACCGGCGCTGAAGTCACGATAGCGTTCGGGCGACTCTTCACTGCGTTTCACCTGGCGGAAGAAATAGCCTGCGCGCCCCGTAAGTTTCAGCCTGTCCGACGGTTGCCAGAGAGCTTTGTCGGCAAAGTTCCAAGTATGGTCACCGAAGATGGTGGTGACGGTACGTGCCACGGCACCGTCGTCACTGTGCACGTCATAGTTGTCCTGAGTGGTATGGGTCATGTTGAATGCATTGCTCCACCGGCTGCTACCACCTTGCAGAGCCAGTCCATAGCGTTGCTCGTTATGTTTGGCCCGGCGCGCGTCAAGGCAGGCGTTGAGTTTCTTTGCCGCCTGCTTAGTGATGATATTGATAACACCGCCATTGGCATTGCTGCCATAGAGTGCCGAAGCCGCACCCTTGACGATCTCGATGTGGTCTACGTTGTCCATCGACAAACGCGTGAAGTCCACGTCGTCCATTGTCTCTCCCGCGAGACGCTCACCGTCGACGAGGATAAGCACGCTCTGTCCGCCGAAGCCCGAGAAATTGAGGTGAACCATCTGGTTTTGAGCAAAGGAGAATTCCACTCCCGGCATCACCTGTTGGAGCAAGTCCTTGAGGTTGGTGGCATCGGCCTTCTCTATGTCGGCGTGGCTGATGACCTGCGTGAGCACAGGCGTCTCCATGAGCAGTTTGGGAGAGCGTGTGCCGGTGACAACGACCTGCTCCAGGTCGTTGCCGGTGAGCAACGAGTCGGCAGGCTCCACAGCGAAGGTGCCTAATGGGAGCGCAGCGAGGGCGAGCGTCGTGAAAAGGGAGGTATGGCTCATAATGCTATTTTTCTATAATTGATGGTCAGGTAGCACGTGGTGCCCTTACTGTCCGTGTAGTTCGCTAATTGCAGTGCGAAGTACTCCCCGTCTTTCGTGCGTAAAATGAACACGTGGTTGTTGAACGTATAAGTGGGCGGGATGGGAGGTATGTTGAAGACGAGCCAGGAGGACAGCACCTGATTGATCTTGATACCCTGGTTGCCCATGATGCAGTTGAGCATCTCCGTGCGGTCTACCCACACGTCACGCTCCGACCACGTGTCGGCTGTAAACGTCTTGTCGACGAAGGATGAGGCTGATGCCGGCAGTTCCTCCATCGACGTATAGCTGGTCTCGAAGACGCTGCCGCCGTTGGTGCGTACGTTGTCGCGGTGCACGGCAAAGGTCCAGTGCTCAGGCTCGGGCTGCGGAGCCGTAGGCTTGTAGCCGCGACGCTCATAGTAGGACATACCCTTGCCGAAGATGTCGAACCAGTAGATGTACATGCCGCTACTGTCGCGGGCGGCGTCGGCGTTCTCGGTCTGCGGGATAGGCCACGGCGTGAACTTAGTCTGTGCTTGCTGCAAAGCTGCGACATCACCTTTATCAGTCAGTTCTAAGAGCGAGTCGAGATCGACATAGTACCAGTCGTTCCAACTGGTGGCGTCGATATAAAGCTGTCCTGCCTTCACCTCGGTATCGCTTCCCGCACCTTCGTCATAGATGCCATCAAAGACACCTTCGCAGGATGCCGCCATTGAAAGGAAGCACCCTGCGAGGAAATATATTAAAAGTCGGTTGATGTGGTTCACTATATATAATAATGAGAGTTACTTGCGTGTGCCAACAAATGTACCGGTCATGACCATGGGCATTTTTCCGAACTTATGAACGTTGACCACCGTGACCTTGTTGCCGCTGAAGCTCACCGTAATCTCTCCCTCAGTGACAGTATAGTTATTCTTATTGCCATAGACAAAGACCTCAGCACTGACCTTATTGCTATAGTCGAGGTAATAAACATTCTTAGCCTTGTCGTAAGGGATATTGGTCACAGAATAGGTTCCCTGCACAATGTTCCCCATGCTCATGTTGCCCATCTTTTGAGCCGTAAAGTCGAAAGTCTCCTCCGGGATGACCACGCTGATGGTGCCATTGTTGTTCTGGTTGATGACATAGTTCACGTCTGCCGTGTTGGGCTGTTTGAGATCCATGCCCATGACAGAAAAACTGAGCGTATCCTTACCAGTATAACTACCGGCCACTGACGGAGTGTTGTCATCATCGTCGTCGCCACAAGAAGTGAATGTGGCGGTTGTCATCACGGCTGCCATGAAGAGCAGCATGAGGGTAAACAGTTTCTTCATTGTCCTTAGTGTCTTTTTATGATTTAGTTGTGTGATTCTGATTTACGACTGCAAAGTTACGGCTTTTCACGGATATTCACAATCCCTACTTATGAGGAAATTTACTGAACTTGTACACTGACACGCACGCCCTTCATAAAATAATAGTGCCTGTACGCTTGCGTAAAGCGTACAGGCACTATTCGATTTTTACAGGTTTCTTTTTTATTTTTGTCGTATGACAATTCCTCCCATAGGCTGGAACGAAACCTTGAGTTTGCCTTCCTTTCCGACTTTCACGGTTTTCTCCACGGCCTCACGGTTCTTACCATCTGTGAGGAGCGTCACCTGCTGACCGGCGAGCATAGGCAGGGAGAGCGTGAGCTGAAGAGGCTTGCTCAGACCGTTGAGACCACCGACAAACCATTTGCCGCTGACAGCGTCCTGACGGGCGATGACAGCATAGCGGGTTGGATATCCGTCGATGAACTTCGTCTCGCGCCAAGTCGTCGGGATGTCCTTGAGGAAGGTGCGCTCCACGGCGTTGACGGTAGAGTCGGACTGCGGCGTGACCTCCACACAGTTGACGCTCGTCTGATTGGTGATTGCTGTGGCAAGCTCAAAGACATTGCTGGTGTAGCGCGGGTGGCGGCTGCGATTGTCGCGGCTGAGATAGCGGTTCATGATCACGCCGCCCCAGTCGAAGCTGCCTATGGCGTTGCGACTGAAAGGATGCATGGTCATCTCGAAGCCTTCCTTCTTGGCGTGGTACTCTGTGAAGAAGACGTTCTCGCTGGCCAGTGCAGCCTCAGAGGCGATATAGTTGGGATACATCCGCTCCCAGCCTCTCGGTATCGTGCAGCCATGGAAGATGACGGCAAGGTGATGGTCTTTCGCATCGCTGAGAATGTCTTCGTAGAGTTGCATCGTCTGTTGCTTGTCACCACCGAAGAAGTCCACCTTGATGCCAGCGATGCCGATGCGCTCCATCCATGCCATCTCGTGCTTACGGGCGATGGCGTCGTTCATGATGCCGCGAGGGGTCTGTGGCGCGTCGCTCCAGTAGCCGTTGCTGTTGTACCACAGCATGAGGCGGACACCTTTCTCTTTGGCGTAGGCGGCAAGCTTCTTGATACCCTTGCGCCCGATGTTCTTGTCCCACCAGTTGTCCACCAATACATACTCATAACCATATTTTGCGGCAAGGTCGATGAACTGCACTTGGTCGGCGTAGTTGATCGAGTTGTCCTGCCAGACGAGCCAGCTCCAGGTATAGCGTCCCGGCTTGTAGTCGTATTTCGTCTTGTATTTCGGTTCTACCACATCGAAGGGAATCGTTGTCTCTACGATGGGTGCCAGCGTCTGTCCAACGGTGATCGTGCGCCACGGTGTAGTACCCGGTAAGGCGATGCCGGGTGCCGCGCTGCCATTACCGTTGTTCTCTCCGGGCTGCGGATAGGCTACTGTGTAGCCCGTCTGCGGGTCGTAGTCGCTCAGACGGCTGCCACAGTAGCTGCCGTCGACACCTGTCTCAGAGACCAGCACCCAGTAGTTGGCTTTGCTCTGACCGGTTTTCTTGGCATTGCCATTGCCGGACAGTTGCTCATGGAAGAGGCAGGGAAAGGTGTAGCCCACGCCGAACTGTGACTTGGCGGCCATGGGGGCATCGGCAGTGTACTCCTCTTCGTAGGAGGGCTTTGTGCGTTCCCATCCCGTCATAGGCGTGATCTGAGGGCAGAGAAACGTCGTGGTGCCGTCGGGGAAGCGGAAGCTCGTCGCCTCACTACGGATGACGGCGCACTTGGGGTTGTCGTTTTTCTGCCGGGGAATGGCGTAGCGCAGTGCAATGTTGTTGTCGTCGACGACGAAGGTGACGACAAAGTGCTGTCCCTCGGCGTTGGCGAAGGTCACATCAGTGGCGTTGGCCTTGAAGTCGACATGGGCGCGTTTAGTGCGGGTCATGTCGTAGTGCTTCTCCATCGGATAGTCGCGGCTGCCGCTGAGCGTCATGCCGTGGGTGAGGTCGCCAAAGTCAGCGACAAAGCCAAGCCGGGACGGACACAGCACTTCCTTGCCGTTGAGAGTGACGGTATAAGTCGGTTTGCCGTCCGTGTCGGAGAGCGTCACGACGAGCTGTCCGTTTGGCGAAGCGATGGTCTTGTCCTTGGCTATTGCGGGCAAAGCCACGGCGAGAGCCATAGCGAAGAGAGCTGTTTTGAAGATTGTTTTTTTGTTTGTCATGTGTGGGTATTTTAGATTTGGTTGAGCAAAGATACAACTTTTCCGGCAGATGATCCTTTTTGCACTCTATTATTTATGCTTCTTCGTATTTCCATTCATCCACGGTGCGCTTCTCCGTGGAGAAGTTGATGCCGACCTTGAAGATACGACGGCCGTCGTGCTTGTAGGGCAGGATATAGTCTTTGGCGTCGATCTGCTCAAGGGCTTTCTCCGCACTCTGGTCAATCTTCAGTTCCATGACGAAGATCGTGGTCTTGGTAGAGACCAGCAGGTCGACGCGTCCGCGTGCTGTCCGAGCCTCGGCGCGAATGGTGAAGTTGAGCATGTTGAAGATGGTGTAGAGGATAGCCTGGAAGAACGCCTCGCTATTGTGATGGATGTCGTACGGAAATCCGGCGAGATAAACCTTTAAGGCTTCCATGGCGGCATCGATATTATCAGCGCGCATGGCTTGACCGAACTCCCATGCGAAGTTGTCGCGTGGTCCTGCATAGTAAGGCGCGATGTAGTTGAGCATGCTCTCGCTGAAGCCTTGACGCACCTCTTCGTTGGGGAAGCCTAACAGATACATGCCGTTCTGCGACTCTTTGATGGTGATATAGCCACTCTGATAAAGCACCGGTACCGGGTCCGTGATTTTCTCCGTAGGAGCATCAAAGCGCTGCGGCGTAGCCATGATGCCTTCCAACTGCGGGATGAGAATGTTGTTTTTCTGCAACAGTTCCAAGAGAAAGGTCGGTGTGCCCGTGGCGAACCAGTAATTGTCGAAGCGACTGTCGAACAAAGCGTTGAGGATGCTATAGGGGTTGTACAGTCCCGGGCAGTGGGCGGTGAAGTGATAACCATCGTATTGCTCTTTCAGTTTTTCTACAGCCTCGTCGAAGGTCATACCGTTGGCAGCAGCTAAGTCGGTGATCCCCTCGTGAAAGTTGTCGAGCAGCTCCTTTTCCGTGAACCCACAGATGGTGGCATATCGGTCGTCAAGACTGTAGTTCTTGATGTTGTTCAGTTCGCTGAAGATGCTGAGCTGTGAGAACTTCGTGATGCCGGTGAGGAAGACAAAGCGCAGCAGTCCCTCGTTGGCCTTTAAGGGACTGAAGAAGTCGCGCATGATACTTCGGATCTGTTCCTGCAGCTCCGGCTTAGCGTTGCTGTCAAGCATGGGTGCGTCGTATTCGTCGATGAGGACAACCACTTTCTGTCCGGTCTGGGCAGCTGCGGTCTGGATGATATTATTAAACCGGTCTCCGAACCCTGACAGGTCTCTCGGAGTGATGTCATATTTTAGTTCATAGCGCGATAAGAGAAAGTCAAGTGTAGACATGATGCGTTGCACTTCGTAATACTTACCGCTGCTCAGGTCTATATGTATGACCGGATATTTCACCCATTCCTTCTCCAACTTCTCGATGGCGAGTCCTTTGAACAAATCTTTCTTTCCCTCGAAATAAGCCTGCATCGTCGTGACAAGCAGCGACTTGCCAAAACGGCGGGGACGGCTCAAAAAGTTGTTCTGCGAGCCTTTGACAATGTTATAGATAAGATCGGTCTTGTCTACATAAAAGAGGTTCTCTTCTCTTATTTTCTCGAAGGTCTGTATGCCTAAAGGATATCTGTTCATAGACTCTGATTTTATGGGTTGTTTTTATGCTTCCTCGTATTTCCATTCATCCACGGTACGTTTCTCCGTAGAGAAGTTGATGCCGACCTTGAAGATGCGGCGGCCGTCGTGCTTGTAGGGCAGGATATAGTCTTTGGCGTCGATCTGCTCCAGGGCTTTCTCCGCACTTTGGTCAATCTTCAGTTCCATGACGAATATCGTGGTCTTGGTTGAAATGAGGAGATCAATTCTGCCTCTTGCCGTTTTCACTTCTGCATGGATGGTGAAGCCTAAGGTGATGAATATTGTGAAGAGGATGGCCTGGAAATAATCTTCTCGATTGTGGTGAATGTCATAAGGGAAGGCAGCAAGGAAAGACTGAAGCACTTTCATGGCTGTGTCGATGTCGTCCTTGCGCATGGCTGCTCTGAACTGGGCAGCAAAAGCCGTCGTCTTCAACCCATATTGCGGAGCGATATAGTTCAGCATACTTCTATTCAGGCCCATCCGTACCTCCTCGTTGGGATAGCCAAGTGTATAGATGCCTTCATCGTAATCTTTAATGGTCAGATAGCCGCTTTGATACAAAACGGGAATAGGGTTGCCAATATTATCTGTCGGGGAATCGAACTGGTCTTCTGTGGCAACGATCCCTTCCAACTGTGGCATTTCGATATCGTTCTTGATCAGAAGTTCCAACAGGAAAGTAGGCGTGCCCGTGGCAAACCAGTAGTTGCTGAATTTCTTGTCATGCAGCGCATTGAGCACACTATAGGGATTGTAGATATTGGGGCAGTGTGGCGTGAAGCGATAGCCGTCATACTGTTCTTTCATCTTGGCGACCGTTTGCTCGGTGGTGAGGTCGTTGGCTTTGGCCATTTCATGGATTCCTTCGTGGAAGGTGCTGAGGATCTCCTCCTGGGTAAAGCCACAGATAGCTCCGAACTCATCGTCGAGACTGTAGTTCTTGATGTTGTTCAGTTCGCTGAAGATACTGAGCTGCGAGAACTTCGTGATGCCGGTGAGGAAGACAAAGCGCAGCAGACCCTCGTCGGCCTTTAACGGACTGAAGAAGTCGCGCATGATACTTCGGATCTGTTCCTGCAGCTCCGGCTTAGCGTTGCTGTCGAGCATGGGCGCGTCGTATTCGTCGATGAGGACAACAACTTTCTGCCCGGTCTGGGCAGCTGTCGTTTGGATAATCTCATCCAAACGGGTGCCGTAGGTAGTCCCTTCGGCTACCGTTATGCCAAGTTTTGCTTCATAGAAGCCAAGCACGGCGTTTAAGGTAGAATGAACCACCTGGATTTCATAGTACTTTCCGCGACTTAAATCGAGATGTATGACCGGATATTTCACCCATTCCTTCTCCAACTTCTCGATGGCGAGTCCTTTGAACAAATCTTTCTTTCCCTCGAAGTAAGCCTGCATCGTCGTGACAAGCAACGACTTGCCAAAACGGCGGGGACGGCTCAGAAAGTTGTTCTGCGAGCCTTTAACAATGTTATAGATAAGATCGGTCTTGTCTACATAAAAGAGGTTCTCTTCTCTTATTTTCTCGAAGGTCTGTATGCCTAAAGGGTATCTGTTCATAGCCTCTAATTTTATAGCGTTCTATCTGTTGCAAAGATACAAAAAAAATAATGAGTAATTCCCTCTTTATGACATTTTTTCCTTCCTTCTTAGAACTCATGCTGCCACCCTATGCTGATGTCGGCCATCGTGGTGTGCTTGGCGTTGGAAGGGTTCATCCACGCTGCTTCTGCTTTCAGGGTGAATCCGAGAGGCAGGGATGTGTTGAGGCCTGCCGTCCATTTGTTGCAGAAGATGTTGCTGACGTGGAAATAGCCGTCGTAGCGTGCAAAGGGGATGATCGAGAAGGCGGGAAGTCCCAGACAGGTGGCGAGGTCGTAACCCGCTTCCAGTCCCGCCGCCTTGTTGTCGTGGGTGTTGCTGGCGACGAGTTGCCCATCAATGGTCCATCCGTGTGCAAGATAAGTAAAGTCGAAGGCAGCGTGGAAGGCATGGTCATATTCTATGAGGTTTGGGTTGTCGCGCTGGCCCATCCCCTCCTTGGCACTGCCATAGAAGCCGGAGAGGCTCAGGTCGAGGCCATTGAGAGGTTCGATACCCACGCGCGTGGCGGCACCGAGCAGACGGGAATGCTTCAGAGGGGCGGAAGGATAGACATACGCACCCACCTCATAGTGAACATTGCCGTGTCTTCCCCAGACGGCGGCACCACCCTCGTGCCACGTCATCGGCATGAGCGTACTCTCGCTGAGCGGGTCGTAGATGGTCAGTGCCGGTCCGCCGGAGTTGGTGGTGCCCACAGGGATGTCAATGATACCGGCTTTGACATTCAGAGCCTCACTCCATTGCTTGTTGATATAGAGCTTGTTGGTCGTGTAGTTACTGCGGAAGTTGTTGATCCACACTCCTTCTGAGCGAAACCGCTCATATTCCACTTCGGCCACCGCTGACCAGCCTTTGCCCAAAGCCAACGTGGCGTTGGCCAACAGATGCGGGAAGTCGGTGAGTGTCGGATGCTCCTGTCCATGTCTGTGGCCATAGTTCATCTCGGTCATCACATAGCCCGTAAAACGCTGTTGCGCTGTGCTGTCTTGTGCCAATACTTCTATGTAGCAAGCCATGAGACACAGCATGCTAAAAAAAAATTTGAGTTTATACATTTCAACATCATGTTTTGCAAGTGCAAAGTTACAACATCGTCGGAAATCATAGCATTAAGGAGGTATACCTAAAAATAGTGATTTTTTAAAGCAAGTGTTATGAGCACTAATATATATATCATCATTTTCTACGACAAAAGTACATCACGGTGAAGTTACAATCTAGAAAGGTCATTCTATATGAAAACAGAGATGACTTCGCCATTTTTGCTGTTTTTGAAGGTAAAAAGGGTAGTTTGTGTGAGTGAAAGCACTGAGATGAGGAAAAATTCTCTAGAGAATTTTTCCTCATCTCAGTGCTTTTATCGGCACATCTCGGTTGAATGACATGTAAAAAATGGATTTTTACCCTTATTAAGGTGCAAAAACGGAGGAAAGAGAAAGAAAATATGATGAAAAAGAATAGGTAATTGTCTGATAGATAAAAAGTTATACAGATTTTTGTAAACCAATGCGAAAATCACGCAAAAAGGCGAAATTTGGAGCCAAGGACACCCTTGATTTCAAATTTCGCCTTCTCGTTGGCGGAAAAATGTCGTTTTACTTGACAGTTTCCTATTATCTAATTGTTATGCCACCTCAATGTTTTTGGTGATCTCCTCTTTCTCTGTCTTACGTGGCAGACCGATGCGGAGCACACCGTCCTCTACTCTTGCGATGATCTTGTCGCGGTCGACGTCGTCGGGCAGTTGCAGACGCTGCTCAAAGTTGGCGTATGAGAACTCACGGCGCAGATAGCGCACAGTGCCGTTCTCCTGCTGTTTTTCATCCTTATGCTCCATCTTGATGTTGAGCACTCCATCCTTGTCGACGCTGACGTGGAAGTCGTCCTTGGTCATGCCCGGAGCGGCCAGCTCAATCTCGTAACCAGCTTGGTTCTCCTTGACGTTGATGGCCGGAGTGGTGGTTTGCACGTGGGCTGCGCGGTTGTTGTTTAAGAACTCGTTAAGTGCGTTGTCGAGCATAGTGTAGTGGAATACTGGATATAACATATGAAAACCTCCTAATGATATTGTTTCTAAATTGTGATTAAACTCTAATGTTTTTTTTCTTTGCCCTTGTAAATACAATATGCATACCTACACAAAGAAAGCGACAATCCGTCAGTTCGATATGACAGATTGTCGCCATTTCCTATGTTTCTCTGCAAAAAGATGGTTTAGTAGATGACTTTCTTTCCTTTTTGGATGACGATCTGATGTTTGGAGGGGTGCTGGACGCGTACTCCATTGAGGCCGAACATGAGACTATTGGAGGCTCGGCTGCCGACACTGGGAGCAGAAATACCTGTCATGGGCGAATAATCGTTGTTGTTGGTCACGTAGATGTCGTCGATGGTGATTGGCTTGCCGCCCAAGGACCACAGTGCAACGATGTAGATTTTCGAGGGGGCGATGGCGTTGCCGTTTTGCTGGCTCTTCATCGTATGCAGCGGAACGACGATCTGCGTGCGGTTGTCGAAGGCTTGCTCATAGTTGTTTTTCGCCCAGATGTTGTTCTGTGGATAAATGAAGATTTTGGCGCTATTGTTGTCGGGCTCTTTGAGTTTCACCACGAGGTATTTGTAAGCACTGAGGTCTACACCGTCGCTGTAAGTCCATCCTGTCTGTCCGTACTGTCCGTTGACGAACGTATGGGTTGTTTCGTCGTATGAGCTACCGTTTTGTTCCCAGACTACCTTCACATAGTTCTTGCTGAGCGGGAAGAAACTTGATCGGACGTTGAAACTCGTGGTGTAGCTGTTGCCAAAGGCATCCGTGACCTTGGCGGAGATGTGGGCCTTGCCCTGTCCTTTGGCCAGGATCTGACCATTGACGACTTTGACGTTTTCCGGATCGCTGACCTCGTAGGTTGCCAGCGAAGAGACATCCTCCGAGTGTCCGTCCTGAAAGGTGGCTTTCAATCCGGCGAGCCGTGCTTGTCCGGCCATCATGTCGAGGTCGCCGACGGGTTGCAGACTGGTGATGGTGGCTTTCTTCGGGTCGGGCAAGTGTGTGTTGTCGTTGTCGGGCCAGGCGCGGTTCACCTCCGCCCAGTCCTTGTACCACTGCCAGCAGGCACCGGCGCAGGTCTCGGGATTGCCGTCGAAGTCCGGTGCCACGATGCCGCTGTTGATGTATTTGTCGATGTCGAGATAGCAGGCAGTGCTGGAGAGTGTCATGGAGATGTTGTCGTAGTGGTCCATGAGAGCTTTGAAGGCAGAGCCCCACTTCGATGTGGATCCCGTGGCCCAGGTGCCCCAGTTCGACTTGACGTATTCTCCGTGCTCATTATAGTGTCCGGTGCCTTCTTTCTCCGGGCTCCAGTCCACCTCAGTAATAATAACAGGATTGGTCATCACCACGGGCACAGCATCAGTGAACGACTGGATATAGCTCTGAGCATCGTATTTGGTGTCATCAGCACCGTACCATCCTACGTAGTCGTGCACGGCATATCCGATGTTCTCACCCTCGATGGGATGGGAAGCATAGCCGCGGTAGTTGGCCTGCCAGCCGGTTCCCGGCACCCAGATGACACCTGTGAATCCATTGGCGCGTATCTTGTCGACGATGGGCTGGAAGAAGTCGTGCATGGCCTCGGCCGTTTCCTTGCCTTGGGCGTCGTAGAGTTTAACAGGCTCATTGGCGAGTTCTATCGAGATGGCACCGGCGTTGGCTTTGACGATGGGATTCTTGCTGACCACATCCCAGACGTAGAGCAGATATTTCTGATAGTCATCTCCAACCTTGATCTCACCCGGGCATACGCCCGGCGGCCGTACGACAACATACATGCCGTGGTTCATGGCCTTTTGCATCAGGGGGATGTAGAGCTTGTCGAGGAAGTGGTTGAAGCGGTCTTTGCTGAATGCTGAGATGTCGTACTCACCGGCGGACTTCTTAGACGGGTCGTTGGTCCAACAAGGATCGAGGTGCAGACGGAAGACATCGCAGTAAGCACCTTGGTCGTTGTCGGTCATGGCGGTATAGATCTTCTCGAAGTAGTCAAGACAAGGCTGTACGTGGGCATCCTTCAACTCGGGTATCCATGGGGTCCATCTCCAGCCGTTGAAGTAGGGACTCGGCGTGTCCATCACACCGTGGAGCGTGACGCGGTTGCCATGCGTGTCGCACAGATAGCGGCCCTCGACGTGCAAGGATGGCAAGGGTACAGCGTAGATGGAGGAAGCGTGAGCACAGAGCGTGGTCAGGCAAGCCAGCAAGGAAAGGAAAGTTTTTCGTAATTTCATTATTGATTTGTTTAGGATTATCGGTTGCAAAGGTAGAGAATAGTTGGCAAACTCGGTTTGCAAGATGTAACGAATAATTTTGCGGAGGTTACATACGAGGGGAAGGGGGAGGGCGTTTGCTAAGCAAACGAACAGAACACTGGAAGGAACAAGAGACGAAAAGCCCCCGGGCTGAGGTCGCTGCGCGGCCTTGACCCGGGGGAAAGAAGGGGCACCCCTAAGTAACAGACAGGGTTGACCCCGAGATACGGGGCTGTAGCGGTTTGCCACTTATCGTTTACTGCTTACCACTTAATGCTCACGCCACCCATGACCCACGTGCCGGGTTGCGGCACATTGCCGATATCGACATAGTCGCGGTCAAGGAGGTTGTTGCCTTTGAGGTAGACGGTGTAGTGTGGGGCCGTCCAGACGAGGTTCGCGTCAAGGATGCCGTAGCTGCCATAGCTGTGGAGTTCGCCCTGCAGATCGTTGTAGTGACCCATGCGGTGCTGGAAACGGTAACTGACGTCGAGCGTCAGCTGTCGCCAGAGGTTCAGCCCCAGTGTGGTGACAACCTTGTTTTTAAGATATTCCAATGCATAGAGGCTGCGGATGCCCTCACCCTCGTGCTGGTCTTGGTTGATAAAGCAGTAGCTCACGTTGAGTCGACGCAGCACATGCTGCTCAGGCAGCAACTTGCGGAAATCGAATTCTGTCATGGCCTCCACGCCGAGGGCGTTGATCTTGCCGTAGTTGACCGATTTCCACACCACATTGCCGTCGTCGTCTTTCGTGCCGTCGTCGATCCAGTCGATGAGGTGAGTATAATGGTTGTGGAAGACGCTGGCCTTAGCCGAGATGCCGTCGACGACATAGCGCAGTCCGCCTTCTACAGCCCGCAGCTTCTCGGGTTTGAGATTCGGGTCAGCCTTGTGGCCACCGACCGAATAGAAGAGTTCGGTAAACGACGGCATGCGCAACGAGCTGTTGTACGAGGCAAAGAGACTCCAGCCCTTGCCGAGCCGCACGCTAGCGTCGATGCCGGGATAGACCCGCATGTTCATATCGGCCCCACTGTTCTTAGCCGCTACGAGTCCCGCCGACACCGTCAGCGGTCCTGTCACCACGTTGTGCTCCAGAACAAACTGCAGGTTGGTACGGTTGAGTCCCTTGACATAGTCGCGGGAGGAGCCATGGATGTGTCGGCTGCGGCTGAGCGCATTGCCGAGGTTGGTGCTTACCAGGTCCTCGTTGCGCAGCTCGGCACCGAGCGCCGTACGGCCGAGTGCCCAATCAAACCATGCATTGATGTTCGCGCCATATATGTCGGTGCGGTGATAGTTGAACGGCACCTTCGACTCGTCGCCGCGCAGAAGCTCAAAACGGTCGTACTGATGGTTCCAGTAGATAGAAGGCTTGAGATGCACAGTCCCCTGCTGAGTCTCAGCCTGCAGAGCCGTGAAAGTCTTGAAAGAATGTTCAAACTGATTGTCGAACTTTGGTGAATAGAAAGTCGAGGATCCAAAGTTCTTGGCCGAGGCACCGGCGTGCCAGTTGACACGCACATCTTTGTCGAGATACTGTCCTTGGTAGAAGCCCTTGGCCGTGCTGTAGTCCGTGTTGAGCTGTCCGGCTTTGCTGCGTGTGTATCCGTCGCTTCGCGTGAACGTACCGGAGAGCGACTGTCCCCAGCGGCTGCCGCCCCATGCGCCCCTTGCGCCAAGGCTGAGGTAGCCATAGCTGCCGCCCTCTACATGCGCGTCGATGGATGTTGCGTTGGGTTTGCGTGTGACGATGTTGATAGCACCTAACAGGGAAGAAGTGCCGTAGACGCGCCCTGCAGGTCCCTCGAGCACCTCGATACGCTCGATGTCGCTGATGTCTACGGGGAAGTCAAAGGCGTTGTGCCCAGTCTGCGGGTCACAGATGTTGATGCCATTGAGCAATAAGGTGATCTGCTCGTCGTTGCCGCCCCGGATACTCACGTCGGTCTGAGCACCGATGGCTCCCCGCTGTCTGACATCCACGCCAACGGCGTATTTCAGCAAATCGTTTACACTCTGTACCGGCGCCGCCTGGATCTCCTCGCGGTTCAGTACAATCACCATTCTGGCTTGTCGGCTTTGTGCCAGCGGAGCGCGTGTTGCCGTGATGTCGACCTCGCCGAGTGTCTCACCCTGCCGGATGAGGGAGTCGGGATTGGCCTTGTCCACGTCGGTGCTGATGCCTTCTGCCTTGGCATAGGTCAGCGTGGCCACTGAAAGCGTGCCCACTAACACCTCGCGTCCCAGACAAGCAAAGAGCGCGTAAGGCTTACGCGAGAAATGCGTAAACTTCATGGGGCGCTGCTTGTTGAAAACTGTTTTGAACATAAAAAAAATTGTCATTAAGTCTCGCCAACTTGGCAAAACGAGTGCAAAAGTAATAAAAAAATGTGAAAGCTAAAAGAAATCATTTTCTCAATTTGCTCGGATTGACAGGCTATCGTTTGGCAGATAACAGATTTATCGTTACCTTTGCCATTCTTAATCATATGATGTTGAAGGATGAAAAAACATATTCTGAACAGAAGCGAAGGCAAGAACTCTACGACAGGTTGGGCGCAGCCGGTCGGTCTGATCGCCTTCGACGCCGATGATACGCTGTGGGACAACCAGGGGCATTTTGAAGCCGTAGAGAAGGCCTACTGCCGTTTGCTCTCGCCCTACGGCACGGCAGAGCAGGTGTCGGCGGCGCTGTTTGAGACAGAGACCGCCAACATGCCCCTGCTCGGCTATGGCTGCAAAGCCTTCACGCTGTCACTGATCGAGAATGCCGTCAGCTTCAGCCAAGGACAGATCACGGCACAAAGACTGCTCGAAGTGGAGCAGCTCGGCAAATCGCTGCTCTCCTTGCCCGCAACGCCGCTGCCCGGAGTTGTGGACACGCTGAGAGCACTGCGACAGAGCGGCCGCTTCCGGTTGGTCGTCTTCACCAAAGGTGAGCTGCTTGACCAGCAAAACAAGGTGATCCGCTCAGGCTTGCGCGAGTTTTTTGATGACGTGATCGTCGTATCGGACAAGACGCGTCACGAGTATCAGCGACTTTGCGACATGTTTGACACCGACGTGAGCCGACTGTTGATGGTGGGCAACTCGTTTAAGAGCGACATTGCGCCCGTCTTGCAGTTGGGCGGCTATGCCGTGCATATACCTTTCGACAAAGTGTGGCAACACGAAGTGGTGGAGGAATACGAGCATCCGAGGCTGAAACGGTTGCAAAGTATCAGCGAGTTGCCCTCGTTGCTTGCTATTTAAGAATAATGAGGGGCTTAATCTATATATTATTTGCTGATGCGCTTTTTTTTTGTTATCTTTGTAGCCAAAAAATTAGAATCGCCAGCTATTTCTGACAAGATATGAACGTCATAGATATTCTTAACGACAGCAGTCGCCCCAACGGCTTCTCCATAGAGGTGCTGCCTCCTCTGAAGGGAAACGGCACGGGAGCATTGTTCCGCAATCTCGACAAGATGTGCGAGATGAAACCGCTGTATGTCAATATCACCACCCACCACAGCGAATATGTCTATCGTGAACTCGAAGGCGGACACTATGAGCGACAACGCATCCGCCGCCGTCCGGGTACCATCGCCATCGCGGCCGCTATACAGAAACGCTACGGCGTGATGGTCATCCCGCATGTCATCTGCAGCGGAGCCACGGCGGAAGACATCGAGTATGAACTGATCGACCTGCAATTCCTGGATATCAACAATGTGCTACTGTTGCGCGGTGACAAGGCCAAGGACGACAAGACCTTCAAACCAGTGCCCGGCGGCTATGCCCACACGACACAGCTTATAGAACAGGTCAACCGCTTCAATGAGGGATTCTTCGTTGACGGCACGCCGATCAAGCATCCGGGCGATCCTTTCCACTATGGTGTGGCCGCCTATCCCGAGAAGCACGAGGAAGCGCCCAACATCGACATGGACATGGCCTACCTGAAACAGAAGCAGGACATGGGCGCGGACTATGCCGTCACACAGCTCTTTTATGACAACCGCAAGTATTTCGACTTTGTGAAGCGGGCGCGTGCCATGGGCATCACCATACCCATCGTGCCGGGCATCAAGCCTTTTGCCAAGTGCTCGCAGATCACGATGGTGCCCAAGACGTTTCATTGCGACATGCCGCAAGAGCTTGCCGCTGAGGCCGTGAAGTGCAAGACCGACGACGACGCACGGGCTTTGGGCATCGAGTGGACGGTCAACCAGTGCCGCGAGCTCTTTGCCGCCGGTGTCAAGGATATCCATTTCTACACCGTGTCTGCCGTGGACAGCGTCGTGGAGGTGGCTCAACAGTTGATGTGATGCAGAGCACTGAGGTGATAGGACAGCAGGAGGCATGGCAAAGACTCATGCAGCTCGTGGATGAAAACCGCATCCCGCATGCCTTGATGTTTGTCGGGCCACAAGGATCCGGCAAGTTCGCTTTGGCGCTTGCCTTTGCTTCTTTTCTCTTGGGCGAGCCGTGGAATGGCAAGTCGATGGTGGACAACGAGGCCATGCGGCGCAATGCCGTGGCAATGCTGGCCAAATGGCAACATCCCGATCTCCACTTCTCTTTCCCGATCATCAAGCCAAAGGGCACCGGCAGCGACCATAAGATGATATGCGACGACTTTGCGAAGCAGTGGCACGAAATGCTGGCAAAAGGACCTTACTTCACCATGGAACAATGGATGACGATGATGGGTGCCGAGAACCAGCAGGCCGTAATCTTCGAGGCTGAGAGCGACGCTCTGAGCCATCGGCTGTATCTCAAACCTACCCAGGGCGGCTATAAGGTCAGCGTGATATGGTTGCCGGAACGTATGAATCTGACGTGCGCCAACAAGATGCTGAAGCTTTTGGAGGAGCCACCACAGAAGACGGTCTTCCTACTGGTGAGCGAAGAGCCGGAACGACTGCTGGAGACGATACGTAGTCGCGTGCAGCGTTTCGACGTGCATCGCATAGCGGACGAGGATATCGAGCAGGCTTTGGTGGCGCGGCGTGGACTCGACGAGGACACTGCACACCGTGTGGCACGCTCGGCAATGGGCAGTTGGCTGCAGGCTCTGCAGGAACTGGATGCCGGAAACGAAAACCGACAGTTCTTCGATCTCTTCGTTATGCTGATGAGAAAAGCCTATACGCGTGACTTGAGAGAACTGAAAAGCTGGAGTGAGGCCGTCGCCACCTTCGGACGTGAAAAACAGCGGCGCATGCTCGTCTACTTCCTCTATCTCGTCCGTGAAAACTTCATGTTTAATTTCCGGCAGCCCGATCTCAACTATATGACGTCGGAGGAGGAACATTTCGCACAGAACTTTGCGCGCTTCATCAACGAGCGCAATGTCGTGGAGATGGGCGAGCTCTTGCAACTTGCACACAGAAATATTGGACAAAACGCCAACGCCAAGATCGTATTCTTCGATTTGGCGATGAAAATGATAATATTATTAAGAAGATAGTTCATGATAAACTGTAATGATCATATATGTACCGGATGCGACCGTGGTCTGTGTTGCCGTGGCGTCAGCCGGCAGGACAAACAACTCAACACCTATGATTGGCTGGCCGACGTGCCGGGCAATGCTGAGTCGACAGACTTGGTAGAGGTGCAGTTCAAGAATACCCGCAAGGGTTACTACCACAATGTGAACAATCTGGATTTGCAGAAAGGCGACATCGTGGCCGTGGAGGCGAATCCCGGTCACGACATCGGCGTGGTGACACTGACGGGACGACTGGTGAAGCTGCAACTGAAGAAAGCCAACCTGAAATCTGCTGACGAGATCCGACGCATATACCGCATCGCCAAACCAGTGGATATGGATAAATATAAGGAGGCCAAGAGCCGTGAGCACGGCACGATGATTCAGAGCCGGCAGATCGCCAAGGACTTAGGACTGCAAATGAAGATCGGCGACGTGGAATACCAGGGCGACGGCAACAAGGCCATCTTCTACTATATCGCCGATGAGCGTGTGGACTTCCGAAAACTCATCAAGGTGCTGGCAGAAACGTTTCATGTGCGCATAGAGATGAAGCAAATCGGCGCACGCCAGGAGGCAGGACGTATCGGTGGAACGGGTCCCTGCGGCCGCGAGCTCTGCTGTGCCACGTGGATGAAGAACTTCTCCAGCGTGTCGACAAACGCCGCCCGCTTCCAAGACATCTCGCTCAACCCGCAGAAACTGGCAGGTATGTGCGCTAAACTCAAATGCTGTCTCAACTACGAGGTGGACGAATATATCGAGGCCGGAAAGAAGTTGCCACCGAAAGATGCCGTGCTGGAAACTGCCGACGGTGAGTATCATCTCTTCAAAACGGATATCCTTGCCGGGCTCTGCCAGTATTCTACTGACAAAAACTTGGCTGCCAACCTCGAGACGATCACGGCAGAACGCGCCCGCGAGATCATTGCGATGAACAAGAAGGGCGAAAAGCCGTTGTCGCTGCAGGAGGATAACAAGGCAAAAGCCGTGAAGAAACCAATAGACCTCCTCGCCGACACGGACATCAGCCGCTTTGACAAGGCAAAGAAAAAGAAACGGAAAAACAATAAAAATAAGGCCGACAAGCAGGCTGCCGCCGGTGAGCAAGGCAATGGAAAGCAACCGAAAGCTCCACGCACTAACCGGCCGGACAACAGAAACCGGAAACCGAAAGCCGAAAAGGCTCCGGCTACCGGAAATGATAAGCCCAAGGCCGGTTTCGCCAATGCTCAGCCACAACGTGAGCAGGCAAAAGAACCGAAGAAGGATAATGGGAATAAGACAAATGCTCAGCCCACGGCTCCTTCTACAAACGAATGATAGTCATGAGACGTTTTTTGTTTTGGGGTGTATGGGCCTTGGTGATGCTCTGCTGCTGTTGTACGGGCAACCAAGTCTATGACCACTATCAAAATGTGCCCATCTCGGGTTGGGACAAGGCCGATGTGCTCAGCTACGACGTAGCAGCACTGCGTGATTCCGGTTGGTATGCTACCGATTTGGGACTACGCATGAACAATATGTATCCCTTCCTGAGCGTCACCATGGTGGTCAGTCAGGCTGTCTATCATCCTACTGCTGCGGGGAAGAAAGAGCCATACCTCCAGCCTTCAATGGTGAAAAACGACACAATCAACTGCTCGCTCCGCGATGACAACGGAAAGGTAAAAGGTCAGGGCATCATCTTCTACCAATATCACTACCATGTCTCTGCCATGAAACTGCAGCAGGGCGACTCGCTGCATATCACCGTGCGCCATATTATGAAGCGTGAGATCCTGCCGGGACTCTCTGATATCGGTATCAGCATGAGGCGGATGATGAAGTAACGAAAAAATTGAAGGTTGGATTTGAGTGATGAGGAGCTATTTCTTGCGTAGCACTTGCCTTACTGCCGGTCTGTTGTTGCCGTTTGCTTCCCATGCGATCAACGTGGACTCTTTGGCACAAGTGGAAGCGAAGGAGATGGGGCGGTTGCCCAAACAGGCAGCCAGCCTGCAAGTGGGACTGAACACGAGTGAGGAAACCAGTGTAGCATACGAATTAGATTATCAATGGTATCCGCTGAACTACGTCGGTATTGGCATAGGTCTGGAACTCGACGACGACTACGGCGACCGGCCACTGATCGAAGCCGGAGACGATGACGACTATGATCCCGACCGCATTGTCAAGTTCAATATCCATCCCATGCTCTCGTTCCGAACACCAACCTTATGGATGAATAAACGGCACAGCTGGGGCTTGTTGCTGCGCTGCGACCCTGGTTTGGTGCTGTCCTTCCCACGCAATGACAAGGTGTATTACTCAAAAATTAAGTTCGTGGATGGTAACGATATCGTCTATGACAGTTTTACATTGAAAAACCGTGGCGGAAGATGGAAGTTCTGGCGGGTAAAGTCGGCAATCTCTGTCCGCGCTGATCAGTCGCTCATCTCTTTGGGATGGAGCATTTCCAACTATAACATCGCCTATTGTCGCAACAATATGTATTATCAGGGCAAACGCTACTATGGACACGAGAGCTACGACAAGACATTCTCGCTGTTTGCCTCTTTCACGTATTGCTTCTGATCATTGCTATTCTTGCATCGGGCTATCGCTATGATAGCTTCTGTCTTGAAAACATAAAAAAGAAAACGCTCAAAACGAATACTCTTGTGGAGTGAATCGTTTTGAGCGTTTTCTGTTGTTGCATTCTGTTGATACCGGATCTACTACACCTTATTATATATATAGGAGACTCGGCATTCGTAATATAGACTACACCTTATTATATATATGGGGTCAGCCATCTGATGGCTTTATGTCCTCACAAGGTTTCTGCCGGCATCAATGCGTAGGAAGATGAACAGCAGGATGGTGAAGCCCCACAATGACGAGCCACCATAGCTGAAGAAAGGTAGCGGGATGCCGATCACAGGTGTCAGTCCCAACACCATGCCCACATTGATGAACACATGGAAGAGAAAGACGCTGAGCACACAGTAACCGTAGACGCGCCCAAATTTAAATGGTTGTCGCTCGGCAAGGTGGATGAGTCGAAGAATCAATGCCAGAAAGAGCAGTAAAACGCCGGCTGAGCCGAGGAAGCCTTCCTCTTCTCCCACGGTGCAAAAGATGAAGTCGGTGTCCTGTTCTGGTACAAATTTCAGTTTGGTCTGTGTGCCGTTGAGGAAACCCTTACCTTGCAGTCCGCCTGATCCGATGGCAATCTCACTCTGATGGACATTGTATCCGGCACCCGCAAGGTCCTCGTCAAGACCTAAGAGCACGTTGATACGCACGCGCTGATGAGGCTCCATGACATCGTTGAGCACGTAGTCGGCACTATAGAAAAAGATGATGGAACCCACCGCAAACAAGGCTGTGAGCATGTAGTTGATGAGTCGTGTCGACAAACCTTGGAAGGTGAGGTAGCCTATCAGCGCGGCACAGATGCAGAGCTGGATCCAGACGATGTCGAAGCGAATGACAAACTCGGAGAAAAGCAGCGAAAGAAGGGTCACGCCAAGGCTAATGCCAATGATACGCAGTGCCTTGTCGCGGTCATGACAATAGACGTAGATCATGCCCGCGGAGAAAATCTGCACCAACAACAACACGACAAATTTACCGACAGAAGTCGGCGTGTCCCATAAGAACACTTGCTCGTATTTGATACCTACGACAAAGTATACGACCATAGCAACGCCTGTGAAAAGAATGCTGCCAGGCATGCCTTCGCGATAAAACATCAGAAAGAAAGACAGATAGACCAATGCTGAACCCGTCTCACGCTGTCCGATGATGAGCAGCACGGGCAGGAAAACCAATGCACAGGCTGCCATGAAGTGCTTGAGCTGATGCATGGTGAAGCCGTACGTGCTCATCAGTTTGGCTAACGCCAACGCTGTGGCAAACTTCGCGAACTCTGCCGGCTGTAGTCGCAGCGGCCCCAATACCAGCCACGATCGTGAGCCCTTGATCTCATGAGGATTGAAGATGGTCAAGAAGAGCAGTACCATGAACAGTCCGTAGATGACGTAGGCAAACGTGTCGTAGAAACGATCATCGAGCATGAGAATGATAAAGCCCAGCATCAATGACGTTCCTATCCATACGACCTGCATACCCGAACGGGTACTCAGACTGAAGATGTCGGTCTCGCCATAGGTGTAGCTCGCACCACAGACGCTGATCCAACCGAAGACCAACAGTGCCAGGTAGATGCCAATCGTCCACCAGTCGAGACTCCGGAGTATTCCGGGTTGTTTATCTGTTTCTTGAGCCATAAGCGATTCTACGTTTCTGCAACTCGTCGGCTTCGCGGGCGCGGGCCGGAGAGAGTTTGCCATTGATATATTGATCCATCAACACAGTGGCCATAGGTACGGCAAAGTCAGCACCGAAACCACCATTCTCCACATACACGGCCAAAGCGATCTTCGGCTTGTCCATAGGGGCGAAGGCCATACACACCGAGTGGTCTTGTCCACGGTTTTGGGCGGTTCCTGTCTTACCACAAGCGGGGAAGTTGAGTGTGGAGAAGTGTTTACACGTTCCACCCATGGCAGACGAGCGCATACCGGCAACGATAACGTTGTAAGCCCAAGGGGCGGCTTTGGTGTAATGACGCTGATAATATTTCTTGTCGATGCTTCCCCCTTTGACATCTTTCACGACGTGGGGGATATAGTAATAGCCGCGGTTGGCAATCGTCGAGGCGAGATTGGCAATCTGCAACGGTGTGAGGTTGACCTCACCCTGACCGATAGCGATACTGATGACGGTCAAGCCATTCCAAGAACCATGATAGGCTTTGTCGTAGAAGGCGGCATTAGGAATCAGTCCGCGCTTCTCACCCGGCAGGTCTATGCCCAACTTATAGCCGAAACCCATGCTGACCATATAGTCGCGCCATGTGTTCATGGCTATCTGCACCTTGGGGTATTTCATTCTGTTGGCAAACATGTGATAGAGTCCCCAACAGAAGAAGCCGTTACAGGACGTGCTGATGGCAGGAATGATCGCCAAGGGCGAGGGGTGTCCATGACAACCTACATGCAAGCCCTTGTACGAGAAACCATGGTGACAGGGGTATTGTGTATGAGTGTTGATAATGCCTTCAGTAAGAAATGTCAGGCCTTGAGCGGTCTTAAACGTAGAGCCTGGAGGGTATTGTCCCATGATGGCACGGTTGAGCAAAGGCTTCCATACGTTTTTCGAAAGAGCTCGATGGTATTTGTTGCGGAGCTTTCCCTCCAGCAGACGTGGGTCGTAAGAAGGAGAGGAAACCATGCACAGCACCTGCCCGGTGCTCGGTTCGATGGCGACAATAGCACCGATCTTGCCTTCCAGCATACGTTCGCCAAGTGCCTGAAGACGGATGTCCAAACCCAGCGTAAGGTCTTTTCCGGCTACGGGACGACGGTCGTATTTGCCATGTTGGTATTTTCCCTGGATACGTCCATGGGCATCACGGAGAAGAATCTTCACGCCTTTCTCACCACGGAGATCCTTTTCGTAGCTACGCTCAACGCCCAATTTTCCGATGTAGTCGCCGGGCTGATAATAAGAATCCTCGTCTATGTCGGCTTGAGAAACCTCACCGACATCGCCTAAGACGTGGGCACCATAGGGATATTCGTATTGACGGATGGTACGACGCTGGATGGAGAAGCCTGGAAAACGGAACATCTTCTCCTGAAAGACGCTGAAGTCTTTGTCGTCGATCTGGCTCATGAACAACTGCTGAGTGAACCGCGAATAGCCTGGATTCTTATTGCGGTCCTTGATATCGTTCATGCGCTTGATGAAATAGTCCTTTGTGATACCCAAGGTTTCACAAAAGTCCAAAGTGTCGAGATGACCCTTCTCTTCGTTCATCACGACCATGATGTCGTACGCCGGCTGGTTATAGACCAACAGCTTACCATTGCGGTCGCGGATGACACCGCGAGAGGGAAACTCCACCTGCTTGAGGAATGCATTGGAGTCGGCACTCTTGCGATAGTCATCGCTCAGAAGCTGAATCGTGAACAATCGCAAGATATAAATGGCCACTATGACGATAGCAATACCGCCAATGACCAGTTTCCGATTTTCCAGGTTATAATCTTTCATACCTACAGTCCTTCCGGGCTTCACTCGCCATCGCGTAGTTTAAGCCTTCTTGCGCAAATTATCCACTACAAGGATGAGCACAGCAGAGAGAGCCGTGCTGGTGATGATACACAAAATCCACTGACCCCAGTTGAAGAATGAGAACATCTCCACCGTGAAGAACACTATACAGTAGATAAACGTCAGGATCAATGAGAAGTAGACGTACTTAGGCATTCCCATGGTAAAGATGGCTGGCTGCAGTGCCTCGTCGCTGTCACGTTGCATGAAAAGCTCCAGCACATACGGCTGAAGCAGTCCAAGCAGAGTCATCGACGACGCCGCCACTCCAGGAGTGTTGGCAAAGATGTCGATGCTTAAACCTAAGAGAAAACTCCACACCAGTATGGCCCATTTGGGATAGTTGCGGTTGAAGCTGATGACAAAATAGATATATAACAATGGCGTAGCATAGTCGAACAGATGGATGTGGTTGAGCACAAGCACCTGTACGAGCAATAGCACAACAAAAAGCAACAGCCTTTTCAGAAAGTCTATGTTCATTTCTATTTGTCTTCTTTCGGTTTCAACGAGTCTTGTGCGGCACGCAGTGCGTCAAGTCTTTCCAATACTGGCTTGTTGTCAATGACGCAGACATCACGCAACTTGCCAAAGTCAGTCGACAATTCCACTTGCAGACGGTAGGAAATACCGTCTGGAGAGTTGTAGACATGGAGTATCTTTCCTACGGCAATGCCTGGGGGAAAGACAGAGGAATAGCCACTTGTCTCTACCCATTCATACAGTCGGAAGCGTGCATGGCGCGGCACGTCCTCAACGTAGGCCAACTTGCTGTTGCCTCCATACCAACGCAGATAGCCAAAATAGCCACGCCCTCTGATCTGGCAACTGATGTTTGACTCGGTATTCAACGCCGGGATGACGACGGAATAGTGGGGCGACACTAAATAGACAATACCCACCACACCTGTTCCACAGGCTACGCCCATGTCCTTCTTTACACCGTCGAGACTACCTTTGTCAATGGTAATAAGATTATCGTGGCGGTCGATGGAGTTGCTCACGACTTGAGCAGGGATGAGGTGATAGCCTTTTAATATGTCAAGCTGATTGCGACGTACCCAATTGGAGTCTTTGGTAGCATCGGTAAGCTGCTTTGACAAGGTCTTCACCTGCTGCTCGAGATAGAGGTTGCGCTGGGTGAGCTCTTGGTTGGCTTTGGACATGGAGAGGAAAGACTCTACGTCAGCTTCCCAACTGAGCAGCTTTCCCGCTGCTGCGTTTGCCGTAGAAAACCATACGCTGCCTTGATAGCTGTTGTATTGAAACAACAGTATCAGGCTGAACACTTCCAGAATTAAAAAGACAAACCAGTGATTATGTTTGGCAAGAAATTCTACTAAGTTGCGCATGGATAACTTTTATCTCATCAAGAATGAGAATCTGTTGACGTTCTTAAGGGCAATACCTGCACCTTTGGCCACACTGTGCAGTGGGTCGTCGGCAATATGGAATGGAATGTTGATCTTGTCTTGCAGACGCTTGTCAAGACCGCGCAGCAAAGCACCACCGCCTGTGAGATAGATGCCGTTCTTGACGATGTCGGCATAGAGCTCCGGTGGAGTGGACTCCAAAGCAGAGAGCACTGCATTCTCGATCTTGGCCACCGTCTTGTCAAGACAGTGTGCGATTTCCTGGTAGCAGACGGGAACTTCCATCGGCAGGGCGGTGATACGATTTGGCCCGTGCACGATATAGTCCTCGGGAGCCTCGTCGCCTAAGTCGGTCAGCGCAGAGCCTACATGGATCTTGATACGTTCTGCCATGCGCTCGGAAACCTTTACGTTGTGCTGGCGACTCATGTACTCCTGGATATCGGCCGTAAGGTCGTCACCAGCAATACGGATGGAGTTGTTGCTCACAATGCCGCCGAGAGAGATCACGGCGATCTCGGTAGAGCCACCGCCTATGTCGACAATCATGTTGCCTTCCGGTGCTTCCACGTCGATACCAATGCCGATAGCGGCTGCCATTGGCTCGAAGATCAGGTAGACATCACGTCCGTCGGCATGCTCAGCAGAGTCGCGGACAGCACGAAGCTCCACTTCTGTGGAACCGGAAGGTACGCCGATGACCATGCGCAAAGACGGCGAGAACAGACGGGAGCCTGTGTGTACCATCTTGATCAAGCCACGCATCATCTGCTCGCAAGCTGTGAAGTCAGCGATCACACCGTCACGGAGTGGGCGGATCGTGCGTATGTTGTCGTGTGTTTTTTCGTACATCATCTTAGCCTTCTCACCGACGGCGATCATCTTGTCAGTGCGACGGTCAAGAGCCACTACCGATGGCTCGTCAACAACAATCTTATCATCACTGATGATAATGGTGTTGGCGGTGCCAAGATCCATGGCGATTTCCTGAATGAATGAAAAGAATCCCATTTCTTATTTATTGATTCTTGAATGATTATTTCTTTGCAAACCAGTTATGAATAGCCGTGTCGTAATGGCTGCTCACACCGAAAGCATGCTCTGCAAACATCTTGCGGTCTTCGATATCTGTCTTTGCGCCTTTCTTGTTGAGGATGTCAAGAAGCAACGGATATTCTGCTTTACTGGGCACAATGACCACATCTTTGAAGTTCTTTGCACCGGCACGGATAAGAGAGATGCCGCCGATGTCGATCTTCTCGATGATGTCCTGCTCGGAAGCTCCACTGGCGACAGTCTGCTCAAAAGGATAGAGATCCACAATGACCAGGTCGATGGCAGGTATATCGTATTCCTTCATCTGCTCCTGATCTCCGGTATTATCGCGACGTGCAAGGATGCCACCAAAGATCTTCGGGTGCAATGTCTTGACGCGACCGCCCAAGATAGACGGATATGTAGTCACGTCTTCCACCTTCTGGCATGGATAGCCCAAGCCTTCGATGAACTTTTGAGTACCACCTGTGCTAAGGAATTTCACCCCTTGCTCATGAAGTTTAGCAAGGATATCCTCCAGTCCATCCTTATGGAAAACGGAGATAAGCGCAGTCTTAATTTCTTTTGTTTCAGCCATATTATTCCGTACGTTAAAATATTGGATGTGCAAAGTTACTAATTTTTGAGTAAATCATATGCCTTTTAACGAGAAATTACAATTAGAAAACGTTAAAAGGCTGATGATAGCAAAAGCAAAGTTGGGAGATTTGCCTTGCTCAAGGGGCTGCGACAAATCTCCCGACCGATATGATAATGATAGTCAGATGTATGTCATCTTCATGGCAGAGGATAGCTTTACGCCATCTTTACCTATGCTTTAAAACGTGATCGATCTTTGTCTTGAGGGCCAGATCTATGCGTTCTTAGCGCGTCCGAGCACATCCTTCCATCTTGCGTAAGCGTCGAGATACTCAGATTCATGCTTTTCATCCGGCTCGATGACGGCCAGTTTCTTGAGCGACGCGAATGCCTCCTCCCCGCTCTTATATAAACCGCAGCCGATGCCGGCACCTTTCGCTGCGCCCATACTGCCGTCGGTTTCATAGAGTTCGATGGTTGCGCCACTGGTGGAGGCGAGTGTGTCGCGGAACATTGGGTTGAGGAACATATTGGCGCGCCCGGCGTGGATCTTGTTGATTTTCATGCCCATCTGCCGCATGATCTCCATACCATAGCAGAATGAGAAGACAATACCTTCCTGTGCGGCACGCATGAGATGGGCACGAGTGTGGGTATTGAAGTTCAATCCATGGACAGAGCAACCGATCTCTTTGTTCTCCAAGACACGCTCGGCACCATTGCCGAAAGGAATGATAGAGAGGCCGTCGCTGCCGATGGGCACAGTGTCTGCCATGGCGTTCATGTCCTGATAGCTCATTCCCTCCGGAGCAATATTGCGTCGTACCCATGCATTGAGAATGCCGGTACCATTGATGCAAAGCAAGACGCCGAGGCGAGTCTGCTCTGGTGTATAGTTGACGTGGGCGAAAGTGTTCACTCTTGATTTCTTGTCGTAGCCGATTTCTCCCAATACGCCATAGACGACGCCGGAGGTTCCTGCGGTAGAAGCAATCTCGCCAGGCTGAAGAACATTGAGGCTCAGCGCGTTGTTGGGCTGATCGCCACCACGATAGCTGATTGGCGTGCCGGCCTTCAGACCAAGTTCTTTCGCTGCCGATTCACAGACTTGACTCTGTACGGCAAAGGTCGGGACAATGTCAGGCAGGATGTCGTGAGGGAAGCCAAAGTAATCCATCAGCTTCTCGGAAGGTTTCTTCTCCACGAAGTCCCAAAGGATACCCTCACTCAGTCCGCCGATAGTGGTGTTTGGCTCGCCGCTGAGACGCATGGCGATATAGTCTCCTGGCAACATGATCTTATAGATATGGTCAAAGACTTCCGGTTCGTTTTCCTTCACCCACGCCAGTTTGGCTGCCGTGAAGTTGCCGGGAGAGTTGAGCAGATGCTGGAGGCAGTAATCATTTCCAAGGTCGTTGAAGGCACGTTCTCCATAGGGAACGGCACGGGAGTCGCACCAGATGATGGCATCGCGCAAGGGTTTGAGTTCTTTGTCCACGACCACGAGGCCATGCATCTGATAAGAGATACCGATAGCTTTGATGTCTTCTCCTTTTGCACCTGTCTCAGCCATGATCTTCTGTAAAGCCAGTTTGGCATTGTCCCACCACATCTGTGGGTTTTGTTCTGCCCATCCCGGCTTGACAGCCTTGATAGGAGCTTCGTGTTCAGGGAAGAAGGCTGTGGCAGCCATTGCTCCTGTCTCAGCGTCGACAAGTGATGCTTTCACGCTGCTGGAGCCTACGTCGAATCCTAAAAGATATTGTTTGCTCATGATTCAGGTTGGTTATTAGAGACCGAAGGGTACTTCGGTTTCGTGTTTTTGAGTCGTTTTATATTTGCAAAGGTAATATTTTCGAATCATTTACAAATGTTTTTTTGTCCTTTTAACTTTATAGCAAGAGCAAATGAAACGAATGATGAAGAATTTGATACAATAGCCTATTCCTATTTCTATTTTTACTTATAAAATTTGCAGATGTGGTGGAAATAGCGTACATTTGCACTAACATATACACATTATATTATAATATGAAGGAATTTGTTATTTCTGAGGTAAAGGCTGAGACTGCTGTCTTGGTGGGACTTATCACCCCCCAGCAGGATGAGGCAAAGACCAAGGAATATCTCGACGAACTGGAATTTCTCGCCGACACAGCCGGTGCTGTCACCGTGAAGCGCTTTACGCAGCGTGTGGGTGGACCGAGTGCTGTCAGCTATGTAGGAAAGGGTAAACTCGAGGAAATCAAGCAATATATCCACGAAGAGGAAGAGAACGACCGTGAGATCGGTATGGTCATCTTTGATGATGAGCTCAGTGCCAAGCAGATACGCAATATAGAAAACGAACTGCACGTGAAGATTCTCGACCGTACGTCGTTGATTCTCGACATTTTCGCCATGCGCGCGCAGACCGCCAACGCAAAGACGCAGGTGGAGCTGGCACAATATCGTTATATGCTGCCACGTCTGCAGCGACTGTGGACTCACTTGGAACGTCAGGGCGGTGGCTCCGGTTCCGGTGGTGGAAAAGGCTCAGTGGGACTGCGTGGACCGGGTGAGACCCAGCTCGAGATGGACCGCCGAATTATCCTCAACCGTATGAGCTTGCTGAAAAAGCGGTTGGAAGAGATCGACAAACAAAAGACCACACAGCGCAAAAACCGTGGACGGCTCATCCGTGTGGCTCTTGTGGGCTACACCAACGTCGGTAAGTCTACGATCATGAATTTGTTGGCCAAGAGTGAGGTCTTTGCTGAGAACAAGCTCTTCGCCACTCTCGACACCACTGTGCGAAAAGTTGTCATCGGCAACCTGCCGTTTCTGCTGGCCGACACCGTAGGGTTTATCCGCAAGCTGCCTACCGATTTGGTAGATTCCTTTAAGTCTACGCTCGACGAGGTGCGTGAAGCAGACCTGCTGGTTCACGTCGTTGACATCTCTCATCCCGACTTTGAGGAGCAGATAGAAGTGGTCAACCAGACGCTCAAGGAACTGGGATGCTCAGACAAGCCCACGATCATCGTGTTTAACAAGATCGACAATTACCACTGGGTAGAAAAAGATCCTGATGACCTTACCCCACCGACAAAGGAAAACCGCACACTCGACGATCTGAAGAAGACGTGGATGGCACGCTTAGGTGACGATTGTCTGTTTATCTCAGCACGTGAGAAGCAAAACATCGACGAGATGCGCAACGTGCTTTATAAGCGTGTGCGTGAGCTGCATGTGCAGAAATATCCTTATAACGACTTTCTCTATCCTGAGATGAGTGACGATTGATGGCATGTGTATCAGTCGTAGAATGGAAGGAAGAAGGATGGAAGATGAATCAACATTAAACGATCAACGAACATGAGAACACTGTCAGATACAGAGATCACGATCCTTGAAGACCAAGGCTGCTGGGCTGAAGACTGGAGCAACATACAGGTCGACGAAGACTTCCAGCCTACGTTTCTGCGCCGTGTGATGTTCTATGGCAAGATTACGTTAGGCGTCTTCGAGACCAGCATCGAAGTGTCGAAGGATTTCTATAAACATACGGGCATCTTCAATGCCACATTGCGCAATGTCGCTATCGGCGACAACTGTCTGATAGAGAATGTAGGAAACTACATCAACAACTACACCATTGGCGATGGCTGCTACATCTCTAATATCAGTACTCTCGAAACAACCGAGGGTGCCACTTATGGCGAAGGCAATCTCATCTCCGTGCTCAACGAGGTCGGCGAGGGTAATGTGCTGCTCTTTGACCGCCTCAATAGTCAGGCAGCTGCCTTCATGGTGAAGCATGCCCACGACAAAGAACTGAAGGACAGCCTGCGGCGGATGATACGCGAATACATCAGAGTGACATTGCCCGACCATGGTATTTTAGGCAATCGTGTGAAGATCATTAACACCAAGGAGATCACCAATACCATTATCGGTGACGACTGTGAGGTTAACGGTGCCTCCCGGCTGAGCGACTGTACGATTATCTCCACGCCACAGGCCAACGTATATATTGGTACAGGCGTCATCTGTGAGAACTCCATCATCAACTATGGCTCCAGCATTATCAACTCTGTGAAGATGCAGGACTGCTTTGTTGGTGAGGCTTGTCAGCTGAGCAATGGCTTCACGGCTTCGGCAAGCGTATTTTTTGCCAACTGCTATATGAGCAACGGCGAGGCCTGCGCAGCCTTCTGTGGTCCTTTTACCGCCAGCCACCATAAGAGCAGCCTGCTCATCGGCGCACAGTTTAGTTTCTACAATGCCGGTTCGGCTACCAACTTCTCCAACCATGCTTACAAGATGGGACCGATGCACTGGGGTATTTTGGAACGTGGCACAAAGACAGCGAGTGGCGCTTATCTGCTCATGCCTGCTACCATTGGTGCCTTCAGCGTCTGCTTTGGCAAGCTCATGCATCATCCCGATACACGCAACCTTCCCTTCTCCTACCTCATTGCTTACGGCGACACGATGTATCTCTCGCCCGGCCGCAACATCACCACAGTAGGACTCTATCGCGACATCCGCAAGTGGCCCAAGCGCGACATGCGCCCTGCCGGCGCTCAGCTGAGCATTGTCAACTTCGACTGGCTCTCGCCGTTCACCGTGCAGGAAATCGTCAAAGGCAAAAAGATTCTTGAAGACCTGCGCCACGCTTCCGGTGAGGATGTGTCGAGCTATAACTTCCATGAATATGTCATCAAAAGCACCTCTCTGCAAAAAGGAATCAAATACTATGATGTAGCACTGCGCATCTATATGGGTGCCGTCATCAAGCGGAGACTCAAGGTAGACCCCACCCTCTCTGCCCCGACGACCGACACAGGGCTTGGTGACTGGGTCGACTTGTCGGGACTGCTGTTACCAGAATCGGAGGAACAGCGGCTTGCCGACGATATCAAGCAAGGCGTATTGGACACTGTGGACAAGGTCAACGAGCGTTTCCACGACATTCACACTCACTATCGCGACTATCAGTGGGTCTGGACCTACCGTTTGATACTCGACTATTACGGACTTGCCACCTTGACCTTAGAGGACGCGGCACGCATCCACGACGACTATGTTCAAGCCCGGCGTGCTTGGATCAATGAAATAAGAAAAGACGCCGAGAAAGAGTTCCGTATGGGTGACGTCGAGCAGTGTGTGCTTGACAACTTCTTGAGCAGTCTCGACAAAGAGACCGACTTTGAAGAACAGTAGCCTAATCGCCGTTTTCAAGATCTCCGGCAAAAGAGAAAACTAATCAGAATAATCAATATTTTGAGTAAAACAAATACTATGATGAATTGTAAAACTATCATGCTCTCGGCTCTCTCGCTGCTTGCCACAGCCACGTGGGCACAGAGCTATCACTACGAGACCGTGAAGGGCGATCCGATGCAGACACGCATCTATACGCTCCCCAACGGTCTAAAAGTGTACACCAGCGTGAACAAGGAAAAGCCACGGCTGCAGACCTACATCGCCGTGCGCACCGGTTCACGCAACGATCCGAAGGAGACTACCGGCCTGGCTCACTATCTCGAGCATCTGATGTTTAAGGGCACGACCCACTTCGGCACATCAAATCTCGCTGCCGAGCAGCCACTTCTCGACTCCATCGAGAACCGGTTTGAGCAATACCGCCACATTACCGATCCCGTAGCACGGAAGCGTTGGTACGAGAAAATTGATTCGCTCTCGCAACTCGCTGCCAAGTACAACATCCCCAACGAGTACGATAAAATGATGGCATCCATCGGTTCTGAGGGCAGCAACGCTTACACGAGCAACGATGTCACCTGTTATCAGGAGGACATCCCCAACAACGAGATCGATACCTGGGCAAAGATTCAGGCAGACCGCTTCCAAAACATGGTCATCCGTGGCTTCCACACGGAGCTGGAAGCTGTGTATGAAGAATACAACATTGGCCTTTCCAGCGACGGCAACAAGGAGTGGACAGCACTCGGAAAGAAGCTCTACCCTACTCATCCTTATGGTACACAGACTACCATCGGTACGCAGGAGCACCTGAAAAATCCGAGTATCGTCAACATCAAAAACTATTTCCATCGCTACTACGTGCCCAACAACGTAGCTATCTGCCTGGCAGGTGACTTCGATCCCAACAAGGCCGTGGCCACCATCGACAAGTATTTCGGCTCCTGGAAACCAAGCACGACGCTTTCACGACCCGAGTATGCGCCTGTCGCAGACCTGAAGCAGCACGTCGACACCACTGTTGTCGGACAGGAAGCTGAGAACGTGATACTCGGCTGGAAGTTTGACAAAGCCGCTTCTGACCAGTCCGACACGCTGAGCTTCATCTCTGATCTCCTTTCCAACGGCAAGGCCGGACTCATGGATGTCGACCTCAACCAACCGATGAAGGTGATGAGTGCCGGTACCGGCGTGGAAGGCTTGGCCGACTACACCACGTTCATCGCTGAGGGAGAGCCCAAGCAGGGACAGAAGCTCGAAGAGGTGCGTGACCTCATGCTTGCCGAGATAGAGAAACTCAAACGTGGAGAGTTTGACGAGAACCTGATGAAGGCTGTCCTTGCCAACAAGAAACTTAACATGCTGCGCGGCCTGAGCAGTAACCGCAACCGCACCGAGATGATGAAGGATGCCTTCATCAATGGCGAGAGCTGGCAGCATGTCGTGGGGCAGCTCGACCGTATGTCGAAGATCACCAAAGAGCAGATCGTGGACTTCGCCCGCCGTCACTTCCTCGACAACTATGTCTGTGTCTACAAGCGTCTCGGCAACGACACGACGATCCACAAGATTGAGAAGCCGCACATCACGCCGATACCCACGAACAACGACAAGCATAGTGACTTCCTCACCGCCGTTGTCAATAGCAAGCCGGAGCCTATCCAGCCACAGTTCATCGACTTCAACAAGGATCTCGCTAAGGGTAAGATGAAGAACGGTGCCGAGGTACTCTACAAGCAGAACGCCACTGACGACCTCTTCGACCTCTCGCTCGTCTTCCCTGTAGGCCGTGAGAACAGCAAGCAGTTGCAGGTTGCGGCTGACTATCTCGACTATGTCGGCACTGCCACCCGCTCGGCCAATGACATCAAGAAAGCCTTCTATCAGTTAGCTTGCGACTACAGCGTGAGTGTCAGCGATGACGAGACACGTGTGTCGCTGAGCGGACTCAACGAGAACATGCCCGCTGCACTGAAGCTCATGGGTGACTATATCAACCATGCCAAAGCCGATGCGGAGAGCTACAACAAGTTTGTCGGTCTGACGCTGAAGTCCCGCAACGATGCCAAGGGCAACCAGCGTGTCTGCTTCTCGGCCCTGAGACAGTATGGCGAATATGGCCCTTACAACGGCTTCCGCAACAAGATGAGTGCTGATGAACTCCATAAGGCCAATCCTCAGCAACTGCTCGCTCAACTGAAAAATCTGGGTAAGTACACCTTATTATATTATGGTGCCACACCGATGAAGCAGTTGGAGGCTACCGTGGCAAAGAGCTATCCTTGCACGATGAAGACCACTTTGCCTGCAGCCCGCCGCTATACGCGCACGACTACAACGCAGAACGAGGTGTGGATAGCACCTTATGACGCGAAGAACATCTACATGACGCAGTATCTCAACGAGAACAAGCAGTGGACACCCGAGCAGGCTCCTGTCAATGCGCTCTTCGGCGAGTACTTCGGCGGAGGCATGAATGCCATCGTCTTCCAGGAGTTGCGTGAAGCCCGCGGACTGGCTTACAGTGCCGGTGCATGGCTGACCACACCGGACCGCAAGGGCGACCCGGAGTGCTTCAACACCTATATCATCACACAGAACGACAAGATGACGGACTGCATCAAGGAGTTCAACCAGTTGCTCAACAACATGCCGGAACGTCAAGCTGGCCTCGACCTTGCCAAGCAAAGCCTGATGAAGAGCATCGCCACGGCCCGAACCACCAAGTTCTCTGTGCTCAATGCTTATCTTACCGCACGCAAACGTGGCCTCAACTACGACATCAACCGTGTCATCTACGACAAGTTGCCGTCGCTGACCATGGCAGACCTGGTGAAGTTCGCCAAGGAGAACATCTCCGGCAAACCCTATCGCTACATCATCCTCGGCGATGAGAAAGAGCTCGACATGAACACACTGCAGAAGATAGGACCGGTAAAGCGATTAACCAAAGAAGAAATATTCGGATTCTAAATAATGTATAATGTATAGTGTATAAATAGAAATGAATAAATAAATGCTTGGGGGGTAGATAAGCCTTTCGCTGTTTGCATAAGGCTTTTCCCCCCATTGAAATGTGGCGTAAGTTCTATAGCCTTATCAATATAAAAGTAGAGATCTTATGACAGAATATAATGCCATATTGGAGAAAAGTAAACGATTTGCAGTGCGAATAGTGAAGCTTTACCGGTATTTGGATAAGACGAAGGTTCCAAGAGCGCTCTCTGATCAGATCTTAAGAAGTGGTACGAGTATAGGCGCGAATGCGGCAGAAGCTCATTTGGCACCGTCATCTACAGATTTCTACTGTAAGTTGGGGATATCTTTGAAGGAAGCAAAGGAAACAGAATATTGGTTGTACGTCTTGCATGGAGCCGATTTTATTGACGGCCGATCATACGAGAGTATCAATGATGACTGCGTGGAGATTCTCAAAATTCTTACGGCTATTCTTAAGAACCGACCAAATCGCACAGGCAAGGGTTAGTAGCTTGTTCACCGCAAATCATTTATTTATTATTTATACACTATACTTTATACATTATACATTATCCATTATACATTGCTCATTATACATTATACATTATACATTAACATCTATAGATTATGGCAAAACCAGTAGATTTCAAGTACGCTCCCATGTTTCAGATGGGTGAGGACGATACCGAGTATCGCCTGCTCACCAAAGAGGGAGTGAGTACATCAACTTTTGAGGGCAAAGAGATTCTGAAGGTCACACCCGAGGCTCTGACCCTGTTGGCCCAGCAGGCCTTCCACGACGTGGAGTTCTGCCTGCGTCGCAAACACAACGAGCAAGTAGCTGCCATCCTCAGCGATCCTGAGGCTTCTGATAACGACCGCTATGTGGCTCTGACGCTTCTGCGCAATGCCGAGACAGCAGCCAAGGGCGTTCTGCCTTTCTGCCAGGATACCGGTACAGCGATCATCCACGGCGAGAAGGGACAGCAGGTTTGGGCCGACTTCGATGAGGAAGAGGCACTGTCACGCGGTGTGTACAACACGTATACTCAGGACAATCTGCGCTACTCTCAGAATGCGCCCCTGACCATGTACGACGAGGTGAACACCAAGTGCAACCTGCCCGCACAGATCGACATCGAGGCTACCAAGGGTGCTGAGTACCGCTTTGTGATGGTTGCCAAAGGCGGTGGCTCTGCCAACAAGACCTATTTCTACCCGATGACCAAGGCTACGATTCAGAACGAGGGCACACTGCTGCCGTTCCTCGTGGAGAAGATGAAGAGTCTCGGCACAGCCGCTTGTCCTCCTTACCACATCTGTTTCGTCATCGGCGGCACATCGGCTGAGAAGAACCTGCTGACCGTGAAGCTCGGCTCTATCCACTATCTCGACAACCTGCCAACGACGGGCGACGAGACCGGCCGCGCCTTCCGCGACCTCGACCTCGAGGCCAAGCTGCTCGAAGAAGCTCATAAGATTGGCTTCGGCGCACAGTTCGGTGGTAAGTACTTCGCCCACGACGTGCGTGTGATCCGTCTGCCCCGTCACGGTGCCAGCTGCCCGATCGGTCTCGGCGTGAGCTGCTCTGCCGACCGCAACATCAAGGCAAAGATCAACAAGGACGGTATCTGGTTGGAGAAGATGGACACCAATCCTGGCAACCTCATTCCTGCTGAATTGCAGCAGCCGGGCGACAATGGCGGCATTGCCATCAACCTCGACGAGGGCATGGACAAGGCGCGTGCCATTCTGACAAAGTATCCTGTCTCTACCCGTGTAAGCCTCACCGGCACCATCATCGTGGCTCGCGACATCGCTCACGCCAAGCTGAAAGCCCGTCTCGACAAGGGCGAGGAGCTGCCCGAGTACTTCAAGAACCATCCTGTACTCTACGCTGGTCCAGCCAAGACTCCGGAAGGCTATCCTTGCGGTTCCATGGGTCCGACAACGTCCAACCGTATGGATCCGTATGTCGACGAGTTCCAGGCTCACGGTGGTTCCATGATCATGATTGGCAAGGGCAACCGCACGCAGGTCGTCACCGACGCCTGCAAGAAACACGGTGGCTTCTATCTGGGCACCATCGGCGGCGTGGCTGCTGTGCTGTCTCAGGATGCCATCAAGAGCATCGAGTGCGTGGAGTATCCTGAACTCGGCATGGAGGCTATCTGGAAGATCACTGTCAAGGACTTCCCCGCCTTCATTCTCGTGGATGACAAGGGCCACGACTTCTTCAAGGAGTTGAAACCCTGGACTTGCGGTGCTTGCAAATAACAGAATCTAAGCTGTTAAAAATAATAAGTCCGGAAGTGGCAATTGCTGCTTCCGGACTTTTTTCGTTGTTAATGATCACAAACTTAGTGTTCCAGCTTTTTTAATGATGTCTTGTCTATTTCACCTTTGCGCTGAGCGGCAGTCGGCTGGTGAGCGCTGATGTTGAGGCAGTGGGACGCAGGCGCAGGTCAAAGGTCGTCGACTTCTCGCCGGAGTATGACATCCAGCGGAGCGTCAGTTTCACCTTGTCGCCGTGGACTCTCTTCAGCTCATTGAGGTTGAAAGCGATGAGCGCGTCACCCCAAGTGCCGTAGGTGTCGCCTTTGGCATCCTGACGAAGTACCAGATCGAAGGGATCGTCGGGGTTGGTACCTGTGACCAAATTGATGTAGTGCACCCGGCCACTGTTGCCCCAGCGCGTGCGGAAACGGAGTGTCAGATAGCCATCCTCAGCTACGGTCACCCAGTCTCTGACGATTTCTATCGGGTCGTTGCCATAGGTCTTATCGTCGTCGTTGCCTGTCGTGACTACCGGCAGTTTTGTGCGGATGCTGTCGATCCAAACGATGTTCACGCGGTTGTCGGCGTTCGTTGTGGAGTTGGCTTTATAGCAGTTGATGAGCGCACGCACCTCTTTGTTGCCAAAGGGCGATTGCTGCATGTTGGCCGGCGTGAGCGTCGTGGAGTCGTCCAGCTGCATGGTGAACGAGCCGTCGGCGGCCGGACGCACAGTCACGAGGGCGTTGGGGAGGTAGCTGGGATAATAATAGTTGTCATCGTCGTCGTTGCATGATTGGAGAGTGACGAGCCCGGCCAACAGTCCAAGGGCCAGGATTGCTTTCTTGAAATAGTGTTTCATGATCGTTTTCCTTTCTTGATATTCACTCGTAAAATAAAGGGAGAAAGGAAAACTTGCTTGCGTTTTACATTTTTTTGCTACCTTTGCAATTCATCAACAACAGCTATTCATCAAAGCGAACCGCATTATGGGAAAAGTCATAGACAGGGAGAAGCGTACGATTGCGTTTATGATCCGGCTCTATTGCCGTCATCGTCTTCATCAGCAGGAGCCTTCCGAGGAATACCGTGCGCTGACCGACTATTGTCAGCACCGCTTGGATCATTGCCGATGGCAGGACGAGAAGCCGGCGTGCAAGCGTTGTCCCTGTCACTGCTATGCGCCCGAGCAGCGTGAGCGCGTGCGGCAGATCATGCGGTGGACGGGTCCTCGTATGATTCTCTATGCGCCGTTGGAGGTGCTCCGCCATCTGCTCAACAAAGGATAAACGCAGTACAGAGGTTTACTTGGCGTCGTAGGTGCGGTAGACCATGTAGTCGCCGTCGGCCCGAAAGCTGACCTCACTGCCAGTGCATTCGTTGAGCGTGCCCTGCCACCATTCTTTGTAGGCATAGCTCTGCCAGCGCAGTCCGGTGCTTTCCAGCTTTGTGCAGGAGAAGTTGAAGATGCTCATCTGCTGACGCATAAAGGTGCTGAACACCATATTGCCGTTGGCGGGCGTGAACCAACCGTAGTCGGTGTACATCTCCGGCAGGATGGCGAAGTCGCGCAGGTAGCGCATCATCAGTGCGATGTTGCCGAGAGTGTGGTCCTCGCGCTTGCCGGTGGCCCCCAGATAAGCCAGCCGTGGCTGTTGCTTCTCACCGTTTTCCTTTGTTGATGCTTTTATCAGACCGATGGCAAAGCGTGTTGCCTTGGTCAGGTCGTTGTCCTCCTGTTCGCTGACTGCATGGAAGATGTCGGCATACTGCGCCTTGAGTCCGGCTGGCAGGCTGTCGCCGTCGCCCACACCAAAGAGTTTTCCTTCCGCTCTCAGTCTTTCTATTTCTTGTGGCTGGTGCTTGAAGAGTGTGAGCAGCGCGCCGTCGCAGCAGATTAGCCGCTGTGCCTGATGCAGAATACCCAATGGTATTTGATGAGTAGGAAAATCGCCGTCGGCAAGGATGACGGCAGAGAAATCATTCATGTTAGATCCTTTTCGTTGACATGCTTAATTACAACTTATAGCAGCTTTCTTCCATTTGAAGTATCCGGCCACGGCGATGGCGACATAGAGAGCGTAGAGGCCGGCGGTGAAGGGCAGCCCTTTGTAGACATAGAGGGCGGAGAGCTCAGCGTCGATGACAATCCACAGCAACCACTGCTCCACGTATTTGCGGGCGAGCCACCACAGTCCGATGAAGCTCAGCGCGTTGCCGAAAGAGTCGAGCACGGGCACGGTGGAGTTGGTGAAGCGGATGAGAATCCAGTAGACCAGTGCCCAGGCAGCGAGAAAGAGCAGCATAGAGGGAATAAGCAGACTGCGCTTGACGTGCGTGATGGGCATGTCGCCCTCGTGCGCTTGTCCGCGTTTCTTGCCCAACTTCCATACGAGCAGACCGTAGACGGCAGCTAAGGCGTAGTAGACCTGCATGCCGAAGTCGGCATAGAGTCCGGCGTCGAAATACACAAACATATAGACCACCGGCATGATGATGCCGGTGATCCATAGCCATATCGAGGCCTTGTACTCCTGATAGATATATACAAGGCCGATGATCGTTCCAAATAAATCCAGCATTAGAAGTTGATGCTCAGATGTGCCATCCAGTTAAACGGAGCCGAGGGCGCGAAGCCTGCCTCATAGAGGTCGTTGGTGCAGTAAGCCTCGACATTGCCTTTGCTGTCCTTGCGGAACGAGGGAGCTGCCCAGCCGTTGTTGTCATACTTGGCGTTGAAGATGTTGTAGAGCGTCACGCCGAGGGTGATATCCTTCAGTCCGAAGCAGGGCAGGGCAAAGTGATAGCTCAGGTTCACGTTGGTATTGAAGTGTGCTTTGAGGAACATATCCACGTTCCGGTCGAAGCTGCCGTCCTTATTGTAGTTCTTATAACTGTCGAAGTCGGTGTTGGTCAGATACTGTTTGCCGATGTACTGGCTCTGGATGCCGGCGTTGAAACCTTTATAATTGAACGTGAAGATGTTGTTGAAGATGAAGTCGGGCGAGAAGGCAGTGTGGGTGTCACCGAGGCTGACTGCCGATCCGTCTTTGAGTGTCACCGTCCAGTCCTTGCAGATGTTGCGTGAGAGCGTGGCGTTGGCATCCCAGCGGAACCAGTCGACAGGCTTCCAGGCAGCCTCCAGCTCCACGCCTTCGCGATAAGATTTACCGCTGTTATCGTTGCTGGCTTTCATCTCACCAATCTCATCGAGCTCACCGGTGAGCACATACTGATGGTTGTAGTACATGTAGTAGAGGTTCACGCCGGCGGAGAATGCGGGACTCTCGTAGCGGTAGCCCAACTCCCAGTCCTGGAGCTTCTCGGCCTTCAGATGGTTGACGTAGTTGTTCTGATAGTCGTTGCGTGTGGGCTCCTTATGGCTGATGGCGTAGCTGGCATAGAGGCGGTTGTGGCTGTCGAGCTGATAGTTGATACCAAACTTCGGGTTGAAGAAGTCGAAGTCGTCGTGTGCCCAGTAGCCCTTCGTACGGTCCTCGTCGATGTAATAGTCGCGGGGATCCTGCATGCGGTAGCCCACGTGGCGATACTGCAAGTCTATGTAAGCGTTGAGACCGGGGAGGAAGGTCCACGACTCTTTCGTATAGAGATTGAAGTCGGACTTCCATGCGCGGTTGCGGTAATATTCGTATCCGGGATAGAACGTGTTGACCTTGTCCTTTGTCCACAGCACCTCACCCCAGTGGTCGCCGATATATTTGTTCCATCCGCCGCCGAGGGTAGCCTTATAGTTCGACTTGTTGTCGTAGTTGATACTTGCCACCACGCCGTAGAGGTTATTCTCCATGAGCTTCTTACGGGTCAGGTCGCTCTTGAACTTTGTGTCGGACAGTCCGTAGTCCCGGTAGTCCTTGTTCGACTTGTACTCGTTGTAGTAGCCATAGCCGTAGGTGTAGTGCAGTGTGACGTTTGAAGACCAGTTCTGTCCATACAGCTGGTTCCAGATGGCCTGATAGTTCATCTGATGATAGTTGTCGGTCTGATCCTTATAATAATGTACATTCCCCTTGTCGTCGTAGTACTCGCCGCAGGAGTTGTAGCGTCTGCCGTAGAGGCTCTGCTCATATTTCGAGGCATAGTTCCACGCGTGGTAGGTCTGTTCGGTACCGTTGAAGGTCAGCAACTTCACCATGGTGTTGTCGGAGAAATAGCCGCCCTGGAGGAAATAGGAGTTGAGTTTTGTCGAGGCACGGTCGAGATAACCTTTCGATCCGATGTTCGACAGTCGTCCCTGCAATCCCCAGTGGTCATGGAGCAGACCGGTGCCGAAGCGCAGCGTCTCCTTGTGGCTATAATACGAACCGGCACTGGCATCGAGGCCGATATAAGGCTGCGTGCCAATATTTTCCGTCTGCATATTCAGCGTAGCACCGAAGGCACCTGCACCATTTGTCGAAGTACCGGCACCGCGCTGCAGCTGCATGCTCTGTACCGAAGAGGCGAGATCGCCCATGTTGACGAAATAGACCTGCGAGCTCTCCGCGTCGTTGACGGGCACGCCGTTGGCAGTGATGTTGATACGGCTCGGATCAATGCCACGCACGCGGATGGAGGTGTAGCCAATACCGTTGCCGGCATCGGATGTCGTGGTGACGGAGGGCGTCAGTGAGAGGATATACGGGATATCCTGCCCGAAGTTCACTTGTTTGATTTGTTTCTGAGTGAGCGTAGAGAAGGCCATAGGTGTCTTCTTGCCGGCGCGGGTGGAAGTCACCTGTACGCCTTGAAGCTCATACGTGCGGATGGAGTCTACCGGCTCGTTGTCGGCAGCCCAAGAAGCAGTGGCGGCACAAGACAGTGCGACCATCATCAATAAGTGTTTATCCATGACTGTTTAAAAAATAAATTAGATGTTTTCTTTTTACCATAAGCACAATATCTATTAAAGAGGTGAAAAGAAAATCTCGTCCCTGCGTCGGCATTGTCCGTATCAGGTTCAACGGGTATGATCTCAGCGAGGGCAAACGCCCAGGCACCCCAATAATGTGTTGTGTGTGTGACAGCTTTGACTGCTTGACACACTGCAAAGTTACAAAGAAATCCGATAACGAGGAAGCTTTTGCAAAAAAATGTTGCAAGAACGTTAAGAGTCCTACTTTTTGATGACCGCATCGATTGTTGAATAAACTGACATTTTAGAGGCCTTATTTTGCCGTTCTTTGCTAGCAAAAGGTCTCTTGCCCGATTTCGTGCAATTTTTGAGCATTTTCTTAAATCGCTGATTAACAGACAGATAAGTTTTAGACCGTTTTCAGGCTCTTGTCAAAGTACCTTTTTGATGAAAAATTCTCTAGAGAATTTTTCATCATCTCGGTTGTTTCATCTCATAAAACCACCTTTTTGTGTCACTAAAATCAGTATTTTTACTTAGTCATCCCACTGTTTTGTTGATTTCACGCTACTATTTCCCTGTTTCCAGCTCACTTCTTTCTCAAAAAGCCCTCACTGTGCTCTCTAGATTGAAACTTTTCGAGGACATGATTTTGTCAGCGATTTTCTTACCGTAAAGACTTGGATACATGATTCACGGATGCGCTTCTTTCAATCAGAATGGAAGAAATCTCCCATTGGGAATGGAAGAAATTATGTTCTCTTCTTGACCCTGCCTTGCTTTCAGAGTTGGAGGAAGGTATCTTCGCACAGCTTCCTTGCAATGGTCTTCTCCATATGATTTTCGAAAATAATAAATAGAAACGCTGAAATATATTTGCGATTCCGAATAATTATCCTTAACTTTGCTAACATAACTAAAAACTTAAGAAAAATCGTAGCTATGAGGTTTAGGCTTATCTTGGAAGTTGATCGTGCACAAGGAGACTTGCTTCCCCTCAGCTACCAGTATGAGCAGTCGGCTGTAATCTATAAGATACTCAGCAGGAGCGACCGGGATTATTCCTCCTGGCTGCACGACAATGGTTTCAAATTGGAGCGTGGCAAGCGTTTCAAACTCTTCTGCTATTCCCGACTGATCCCCGACAAGTATCGCATAGTGCCCAAGGCGGGGTGCATGAATCTCATCGGCAATCGAGCTGAGTGGGCCATCAGCTTCCTGCCGGAGAAGAGCACTACCCTATTCGTGCAAGGTCTCTTTGCTGACCAGCACTTCACCCTTGGCAACAAAGATTATCGGGTAGACTTCCATGTAGCCAATGTAGAGCTGTTGCCTTCTGTCCCGCTTGAGCCTACCATGGAGTGGGAGGCGCAGTCGCCCGTCTGTGTCAAGGAGCATGCTGGTGGCCGTACCATCTTCCTCTCGCCAGAAGCACCTAACTATGCAGAGGCAATTCTCCGAGGTCTTCTTTCTCGCTATGAATCGCTCCACGGTCACCCCTATAACGGCGACACCGCTGGCTTCCAGTTCGAGTTGTTGAGCCCGCGCCCCAAGTCCGCCCTCATCACTATTAAGGCCGGTACTCCGCAACAAACCCGCATCCGCGGCTATCGCTATCGCTTCCGACTGACGGCACCGGCAGAGCTGATGCATATAGCCAGCGAGGGAGGTATAGGCGAGGAATGCTCACAGGGATTCGGGTATATAGAACCTTTAAAATAAAACGAATATGATCAAAGAAATCATAAATTTCACACGAGACCTTTTAGCGGATATTCCTGATATTAGGCATTGGAATGCTAAACCTGATAAGGGTTTGCATGTCTTTATCAATATAGACGAAAACGGTCGGTGGGTTAATAAGGAACTAAAAGAGGGGGTAGACTATACCTACTATGATGGAGAAAACGATGAGATAAAATTGTGGGATGATTGTATCCGTTATCAAGAAGCCACGACATATATCTCTATGAATAAAGTAAAGAAGTTTGACCCTAAACAGAAAATACATTCCTGCTCACCATTCGCAATTGCATATAACTTTAAATTCAACGAAGCCGATAAAAACACTCTGAATATCCCCGTTCTAAAGAAGGCCGAAAAACCAAGTATAGATGATATTCAAAAAAATGAAGCACTCATTCGTGAAAAAAAATATGAGGTCGTTTATAGCCGGTTGAACGATTACAAAAAGAATAGTATAGCTGTTTATGGCTTAAATTTTAAAGAAGCATCAAGTGAATTGTTTCCAGAGCCTTCGTATAAATATAAGAGTCAGATAAATGGCTTCTTCAGAATATTCCCTGAAGTGATGACTGCAATAAAGAATATAGAGGAATACAACTCGCTTAAAGATAAGGATTATCTCCATATCTATTTGCGCAGTATCCCTATAGAAGAGCAGGAAAAGCAATACCGTCATTATTTAGAACAAGAGATATTCAGTGGTGATGTACTCTCAAATAAGGCATATGGAACTGCTGGATTTTTCACAGCATATAGCCAAAAGAAAATTTTTATGAGACATCAGACAGGGTGTCAGATAGGAGGTGTGAGTCTGCGCGTTTCTACTGAAGACGCCATGCTTTTATTTGAATTCATGAAATTACTCCATCACAAATGCTTTCCTAATCCACTTCCAATTGTTGTGGATCAAAAAGAAATTAATAAAGCTATAGCCAAGATATATAATGAAAGCGGGGAGAAAATGTCTACAAGGCAAATTCTTACTCAGCTCTTCCAAAAGAAAAATATAAAATATCTTTCTGATTTTTACTTATTAAATTTAAAGAATACAATGTCGGGATATGTAATCAACGACTTTGACTTTGTATCCCTTTTTAGATTTGGATTAGTCCCAACTATCCGCATATTCAATCTTATGGAAGCAGGTTACTATGTCAATGATAAGATGAATAAAGATCCAGACATACAGATTCAAACGATTTTCGACTTTGAAAAGATCGCTGTCAGAACTATATTCAACAACTCACTCGTACGTATCAAAGATGACACTTATGTAACTCACTATTTTGACGATTTAGATCCTAAATATGTTCCAGGTGGAAATATGATGGTAGATCTCATATACAAATACCGTATGTGTATCTACGAGTATATTTACAAGTCTAAGACAGGTGGCATCACTCGCAATATGATTGATGACATGCTGCTCACATCCATAAAAACGAACATCCTTAACGACAAAATTAAGGGACGCACAGAATGGAACAACCCGATAAAGACAAAGCTGAACTTGTGGTTCAGTCTCTATGATTTCTTCTCTAACAATAAAGAAAATGCAATGACATCAAGAATCAAAGAACTTAAAACGAAGCTCTACGAAGTCTCTTTAGGCGAGGCTGACTTAGAAACTCAGGAAGAATTTGCCTTTGCAGCAGGTCAATTAATATCCTATCTTATAGATAGAAGTGCTGCAAGCAACAAGACTTATGCTCTTTTGGAACCTTATCTACAGAAGAGTAAGATCTCTATGCTTCAGACATCATTGTCTCAGTCCATAGCTACCTATAAGCATGATATACGTGTGGTACATAAGGGGCGATTTGAAAACATAGCCGCACAAGCGCTTACCTTCGCACCAGATGGAGAAATGAAGCCATTGCTAAGATACCTTCTGGCAGGTTGCTTCTCTCCATGTGTCATCTATGAAAAGAAAGAACAGACAACAGGAAACAAAGAATAAAAATAACAAAAATGGCAGAATTTAAGAATCGTGTTTTTGGCTGCGCTATTATAAAAGCCATCAACTCCAACTACAATGCAGACTTCTCCGGCCAACCCCGTACGTTACCTAGCGGTGTCGTTTACGCCACCGACAAGGCTTTCAAGTATACGGTAAAGAATTATCTGAAGGATGTTTATCCAGAGGAACATATCTTCTATTTCAAGTCTCTGAATGAAAGCCTGAACCCTAGATCATTGGATGAGCGGTATAAACTCATCTTCGGTGAATATCCAAAGGCTAAAGGAAAAAAGGACAACATTGTCAAAACGGAGGTTGCAAAAAATCTTCTCTCTTGTCTTGACGTGCGCTGCTTTGGCGCCACATTTGCGGGTGCAACGAATATCTCTGTCCATGGACCAGTTCAGGTAAATCACGGAGTAAATATCTGGAAGGAGAACAACATTTATACTGAGCAGATCATATCTCCTTTCAGTAATAAGGCAGATGATGCCGATGCGGAAAAAGGAAATACGACTATTGGCCGCCAATCCAAATTGGAGGAGGGGCATTATCTGCATCATTTCTCCATTAATCCAGGCAACTTGTCGGAGCTCGCTTACATTATTGGGGAAGAGGCCAGAACACTGAATACCGATGATATCAACAAGTTGAAGGAAGGACTGCGCCGGGGAGCTACATGGTATGATTCAGCTTCCAAAGCCGGATGCGAGAATGAGATGTTAGTATGGGTTCAGCTGAAGGAAGATTCCAAGAAGGTATTCCCGAGCTTTGCTACATTGATACATCTTATGGATGAAAAGAAAGAAGGAAAGTATGTATATGACTTCGCATCCTTAAAGTCCTTATTGGAAGAAAATGCTGCAGATATAGAAAAGGTAGAAATTTATTTGGATAAATCTGCCTGTGATATCATCAACCTTCCCCAAAATGTAAATTTAACGCAATACGACATTTAAAATATGGATTCAGATCAAAAACTTATATCTTTTGATTTGAAGGCAGAAATGGGTTTCTTTAAGAAGCCGGATATCAATGATGGTATCTATCTGACTTATAATATGCTGCATAAACCGGCATTGCTAGGTATTTTAGGTGCCATCATTGGTTTGAAAGGTTATGAAAAGGAAGGGATCATGCCGGAGTATTATAGCCGTTTGGAACATCTAAAAATAGCGATTCAACCATTGGATAGTGACAAGGGAAACTTCCAGAAGGGAACCATCAGCTATAATAATACCACTGGCTTTGCCAGTACCGAAGCAGGAGGAAACCTTATTATAACTGAGCAGGTATTGCTTCACCCAGCTTTCCGGTGCTTTCTGCGTTTAAATCTAGAGAACGAGACAGAGAAAAAGCTATATGATCATCTTTGGAGTTATCAGTCAGAATACATCCCCTATATGGGGAAAAATGAGTTTGGAGCCTGGTGGAATAACACTAAGATATATTCCGATGTAAATCCTTTTGGCTTTGACAGAGTTTATAGTATAGCATCCCTCTTCATGAAGAACGAGGCTGTCAGCCAATATGTGGCCAAGTCACTTTCGCTGGTTGGCATGGGACATGAGGAACCTGTATTTCTGTATTTTGAACGACTGCCGATAGGTTTTGATACTACTTTGCATCAGTACAAATATGGAGACTTCGTATATTCTAATGCTACCTTTAAAGCTGATATGAAACTGGAAGGGATAGGCGAATTTTATGATATTGGCAATGATACTATAATACAATTGCGATGAACAATTATTGCGAAGATTATTTCAGAAAGCTTATACCGGATTCCGACAGATATTATGCCCATCTGTCGGACCAGAAGAATACATGCCCTGAACTTCTTCCGGAACATCTTACGTTGACAGTATTGTATGCGAAAAAGATAGTAAAACAAAAAGGTCTTGACGAGGTTATCAGTCATCTCATAAAAGAACTAGCAGGTAGTAATGTAGATAATAGAAAGAATCTGCTCATTCATGAAATGTTTTGGGAAGCAATCGCATTTCATGACTTGGGTAAGCTAAATGCGGAATTCCAGCATTCTAAAATGCATAACTATCAAAATCTGTTGAAAGTCAGACATCATTTTGGCTCTGAGCATTCTATTATTAGTGCTTATCTGTATCTATCCATCACATTTCATAAAATTTTGGAAGGTCACTTTAATGATGAGGATGTGCTGTATCTATGTAATATAGCCCTATACATGAGTTATCCTATTATTCGTCATCACAGTGCCCGATTAGGTAAGTGCCAGGACGATGAGATATGGTGCAATGAAAAACTATTTGATTTGAAACCATACCTTTCTCTAATCAATCTGTCCATATCAGAAGATGAGACTAATTTCTTTCATAGGAATTTTTTGTCAAATGCCAATTTTAATGCGTTGTTTGACTGGTATGATAGTGACTGTGGCGTAATCCGAGATTATGGATTTCCTCTTTATGCTCTTGTGCGTTTATGCTATTCTCTGTTAACAGCATCGGATTATTTGGCTACGGCTCACTATATGAATGCTTGGAAAGATACTGATATAAACGTCGGTATAATCCAGGATGCCTTGCGAAATAAGATTACCATGCAAGCCAGACAGAGTAAGGAATATAATGAGCAGGTATTTCAACTTCTTGAATGCGGAGATTTTGTTCCAGATAAACTTCTGGAGAAGAGTAATGACAATCTCAATAAGCTGCGAACGAATCTTGCATATGATGCCCTTGTCAAAGTAAGAGAGAATCCTAGTAAGTACTTGTACTATTTAGAAGCCCCAACTGGAAGTGGAAAAACTAATGTGTCAATGCTTGTATTATCACAACTTCTGTCTTGTGACCATAGTTTAAACAATGTATTCTATGTTTTCCCTTTCACCACGCTGATAGACCAGACTTTACAATCTCTACAAACAACGTTGAACTTACAAAATGAAGAGATCGCTGCCATCCACTCTAAGTCCCCGATAAATGAAAATCATGATGATAATCAGTATCTGAACTATTTGGACCAACTGTTTCTTAATTTCCCGGTGACATTGCTCTCCCATGTCAAGTTCTTCAATATCCTTACGACCAACGAAAAGGAGGACAACTATCTGCTTCATAGAATCGCTAACTCCATTATTATTATGGATGAACTGCAATCTTATCCACCTGCTATGTGGGATAAGATGATGTTCTTTATATCACGCTATGCTACCTATTTCAATATCCGTTTCATACTGATGTCGGCTACATTGCCCAAGATTGGCAATTTGTTAGTGCATAATCAAGAAGACTTCGTGTATCTCGTTGACAACAAAAAGAAATATTTTTGCAACCCTAATTTCTGTGGACGGGTAAAATTCGATTATACGCTATTGTCATGGGAACAGCCGGATGAAGATACTAAGGATAATTATCTAAATGAGTTGTATGATGTCGTGGAAAACAAATCTGGAGATTATGCACGATGCAATACTATCAACAGAGATAGCGTTTTCACGATTATTGAATTTATAGGCAAACGGACTGCTAGCAGATTTCTATCTATTGCTAATCAGAGCAATGAATTTTTCGATAGCATTCTGCTGCTTTCCGGAACAATATTAGAACCACGCCGAAAGCAAATTATTCAAGCATTAAAGTCAAATGATTATCGTAGAAAAAAAATATTGCTTGTCACAACACAAGTCATAGAGGCTGGAGTTGATATTGACATGGATCTCGGGTTTAAAGACTGCTCGCTTATTGACAGTGAGGAACAGCTTGCAGGCCGTATTAACAGAAATGTCAGAAAGAATAATTGCAAGCTCTATCTTTTCAATTGTGATGCAGAGAAGAACTTATATGGAAAAGATGAACGGTATGCAGTAATGGCAAAGAACAAGGACAATTCTGTCTATGAAGAAATACTGAGGGATAAGGATTTCGATAGATTGTATAATATTATCATCCGTGATATCCAAAAACAGCGTAGTTCTCACTTTCAGCAGAATATCAATGATCTGTATGATGATATCAGATGCCTAAATTTTCCGAGAGTTGCAGATTCAATAAAATTGATTGATCAGCCAAGTGTTACTGTGTTTGTACCCTTAGCTATTAAAGCTGATTTGCTTGGAGATGTATATAGTATAGCAATATCATTTGGACTGAATGACGAGGATATAGTAGAAGGAGAGCGTGTGTGGGAATTTTATAAGAATAGGCTTATAAATCAAGAAAAGGATTTTATAACCAATAGAATCCAACTGAAACAGCTTCTTACTTTGATGAGCCAATTCTCTTTCTCTATTTTTCCAAAAGGTAAGGATTTCGAATCGTTGAGGACATTTGGCTATGAACAGTACGGCTTTTTTTATTTGGAGAATTATGAATCTGTGTATTCTTTTGAGAATGGTATTGATACCAACGTTCTGACGGAATCTAATTTCTTTTAAAGATGAAGATAACAGGTACCCTTATCAATTACTATTTTGTTTGTCACAGAGAACTTTGGCTCTTTGCCAACGGCATCAACATGGAGCAGGAATCCGACTTGGTCTATGAAGGAAAGCTCATCCATGAGGAGAGCTATCCGGAGCGGTCATCAAAATACGAGGAGGTAGCCATCGACGGCATCAAGGTGGACTATTACGATGCCAAAAATCATGTGATCCATGAAATCAAGAAATCAAACAAGGTGGACAGGGCACATGAATGGCAACTGAAATACTATATGTATATCTTCGAGCAACATGGCGTGACAGACGTTCGTGGCATTCTGGAGTACCCAGAAATGCGGAAGACCAAGGAGGTGATGCTTTCGGATGTCGACAGAGAGGAGATCTGCTTGATGATCGGCGAGATAGAGTCCATCATTCAGAAGGACGAATGTCCGCCACGGGTGAAGAAGGGACTCTGTCGCAACTGCAGTTATTTCGATTTTTGCTATTCCGAGGAACCTGATGAGGCTTCCGGAGGACTCTGACGACAAGGTTTCTTCGGCGCGATAATAATATTAGGAGGTGATAAAGATGAAGAGAAGTTTCTATCTGTTTAATCCGGGCATCATGGAGCGTAAGGACAATACGCTCAAGTATACACCTGTGAAAATTGACGACGACGGAACGGAACATCCCCAACCGCCACGCTATATCCCAGTGGAGGATGTGGCGGAGATGTATGTCTTCGGGAGTCTGAGAGCCAACAGTGCTCTCTACAACTTCTTGGGACAAAAAGACATTCCTGTACATTTCTTCGACTATTATGAAAATTATACCGGGAGTTTCATGCCGCGTGACGGACTACTCTCCGGACGAGCACTGCTTGCTCAGGCTAAGGTCTATCAGAATAAGAAGAAGCGTACCCTGCTGGCGGCCAAGTTTATCCAGGGGGCAGCTTGGAACATGGTGATGAACCTCAACTACTATCACCGGCGAGGCAAGGACTTGGGCTCAACCATCGACGGCATCAAAGCATTGGCCAAGACTCTATCATCGGCCGCTGACGTGGAAGAGGTAATGGGCATTGAGGGAAATATCCGCAAACTGTATTATGATGCCTTTGATGTCATCCTTGACGATTACAAGATGGGCGCGCGTACCAAGCAACCACCGCAGAACGAGGTCAACGCGCTCATCTCTTTCGGCAATATGATGTGCTATACGGAGACGCTCCGGGCTATCCATCAGACGCAACTCAATCCTACTATCTCCTTTCTGCACACGCCAGGCGAGCGCCGCTATTCGCTCTGTCTTGACATCTCTGAGATCTTCAAGCCCATCATCGTTGACAGGGTCATCTTCAAGGTACTCAACAAACATGCGCTGGGTCCACAGCACTTTGACCGCAAGCTCAATTCGTGCTTGCTCAATCAGAAGGGCAAGCTCATCTATGTCAAGGCTATGGAAGACCGGTACAACGAGACCTTCCGTCATCGCTCTCTCGGCCGCAACGTGAGTTACAAGCATCTCATCAAATTGGAGTGCTATAAGCTGTTAAAAGACATCCTTGGCATTGAAGAGTACAAGCCCTTTAAGATGTACTGGTAGAGAAGCTATATATAATAATGTGTAGAGACTATAAAAAAGGAGAAGCTCATGTATGTGATATTGGTATATGATGTAGCCCAGATGCGGGTAGGAAAGATGCTGAAACTGTGCAGAAAGTATCTCTGCTGGATACAGAACTCGGTATTTGAAGGTGAGTTGTCAGAAGCCAAACTGCGGGAACTAAAATCGCAAATCGGTAGCATCATTGACGCAGATACCGACAGCGTGATAATATTTACGAATAAGATGAGTTATAATATGGACAAAGAGATCCTTGGTAAGGAACGGATGTCGACAGATAACTTCTTATAAAAGTTGTCGATGTCTACCATAGTCCGAGAATTAAGGCTCAAGAACCTTATTCTTTTGCTCTTTGACATATTGAAACAGTATTAGATAAAGGTGTTGTCGTACCCCCAGTATTTTTATATTATTCCACATCGACATATTTTTCCCGATATTTTTCGTATCTTTGCATTCGGAAACCCGAGAAAATAGGGGCTTCAGCCTCATATGTCGATGTGGGTCTTAATCGAACCTTTATGGAATTGAAATACGCTCTCAATCGTACCAAAAGCATTGGTGTTCCAGTCTTAATCGAACCTTTATGGAATTGAAATAGGAGTTGGCACTGCCTACCACGGACATGGAGATCGTCTTAATCGAACCTTTATGGAATTGAAATGAAGGCAAAGGATGCTTCTGAGCAGCCGGAAGAAGTCTTAATCGAACCTTTATGGAATTGAAATTTTCCCGAAGTATGCGCGCTGGATAAGTTGAAGAGTCTTAATCGAACCTTTATGGAATTGAAATATGTTTGGCCGAAGATGGAACATACGCTCCATGGCGTCTTAATCGAACCTTTATGGAATTGAAATGGATTGGTGAGATCGACAACAGCGTCCGTGCCAATGTCTTAATCGAACCTTTATGGAATTGAAATGAACAAAGGCTTTAACCTGACGTATGACGGCACCGTCTTAATCGAACCTTTATGGAATTGAAATTGTGTGATGTCGATGTTTCGGGTACCGTTCAGTTTGTCTTAATCGAACCTTTATGGAATTGAAATGGTAATGCCCGCTCTGTCCGGACAGGTGGACCCAGTCTTAATCGAACCTTTATGGAATTGAAATAAGATGGGGAAATCGGTAAGGTTGATGTGGATGAGTCTTAATCGAACCTTTATGGAATTGAAATTATCTACCGCTTGCAGGACAATGGAGCGAACTTCAAGGTCTTAATCGAACCTTTATGGAATTGAAATTTCCTGACACGAATAGCGATGGCACGTCGGCCAATGTCTTAATCGAACCTTTATGGAATTGAAATGCTATCTGCATACATGGCATTTCTCTGTGAAAGGTGTCTTAATCGAACCTTTATGGAATTGAAATTCCCTTGCGAGGCTATCGCCGCTCCTGCCGACGATAAGGTCTTAATCGAACCTTTATGGAATTGAAATGTGGAAGCGTTGATGTCATCATTAGTCCGCTTGGGTCTTAATCGAACCTTTATGGAATTGAAATGTTTTAACTCGTTTTCGTTGTCGCGCCAGTCGATGTCTTAATCGAACCTTTATGGAATTGAAATGTGGAACAAAATACAATGGCATGGGATTAGGCCTTGTCTTAATCGAACCTTTATGGAATTGAAATAACAATACAATTAAATAAACAAATAAAACATATTGTCTTAATCGAACCTTTATGGAATTGAAATGAATTTGCAGATGATAACGGGCGGTAAGTGGGAAGTCTTAATCGAACCTTTATGGAATTGAAATTAATAAAGACGTTATCGGTGGCACAGCCGAGGTTGTCTTAATCGAACCTTTATGGAATTGAAATGACGTAACGAGTTACGATTTTACGAGCAGTTACCCCACGTCTTAATCGAACCTTTATGGAATTGAAATGGTGGGGACAGATTTATAACTTTTCAAGAATTAGGTCTTAATCGAACCTTTATGGAATTGAAATAGTTTCTAAAAATGGAGAATGTATTATCCATGTGGTCTTAATCGAACCTTTATGGAATTGAAATTTAAAGAACACATAGCAGAAAATAACGGGCGAGTGTCTTAATCGAACCTTTATGGAATTGAAATATCGCAAGCTCGAAGCCAAAGGTCTTGGTACCGTCCGTCTTAATCGAACCTTTATGGAATTGAAATTGACAAAGGGAGAGATGGACGCTATCGAGAGCATGTCTTAATCGAACCTTTATGGAATTGAAATTTGGATAATATTTTGGAGAAAAAAGCCGATTATAAGTCTTAATCGAACCTTTATGGAATTGAAATATCTAACGAAGTCGGGGAAATAGTGCGAAATTATTGTCTTAATCGAACCTTTATGGAATTGAAATTTAACAACACGCTTGCAAAACTGCAAAGTATGTTGTCTTAATCGAACCTTTATGGAATTGAAATTCGTCGAGGTTGTCGAGAAACTCCCGCTGTGCCTGTCTTAATCGAACCTTTATGGAATTGAAATTCCCTTGCTGGCTTCCAAATAGATTTCCGTGTAGGTCTTAATCGAACCTTTATGGAATTGAAATGCGCATTGAAGTAGGCATTATTATCATTCATTTATAGTCTTAATCGAACCTTTATGGAATTGAAATGGGTTAACCAGAATTTGCGCGTTGAACTGTAGGGGTCTTAATCGAACCTTTATGGAATTGAAATGAGCCCCGCATCACAGAAAAGAGAAAGACTACGCGCCGTCTTAATCGAACCTTTATGGAATTGAAATTCGTTGAGTGCCAGCCCGGTGCCATGCTGGATGCCCCGTCTTAATCGAACCTTTATGGAATTGAAATAGTGGATGAAGGTAGCGTCGAAGTCGTTGCCCTTAGTCTTAATCGAACCTTTATGGAATTGAAATGACGTGACAAGTTATGATTTTACGAGCAGTTACCCAAGTCTTAATCGAACCTTTATGGAATTGAAATGACAAAGAGAAAATCGAAACATTGGAGAAATACAATGTCTTAATCGAACCTTTATGGAATTGAAATAAGTTAAGAGCAGACATTTTTTCCTGCCATTGTCTATGTCTTAATCGAACCTTTATGGAATTGAAATAAAGGCTGATACTCAGGAAGCGAGGGTGGAGACGGGTCTTAATCGAACCTTTATGGAATTGAAATCCGCTAAGCGTAGATGTTGTTTTCACATTCGAACCGTCTTAATCGAACCTTTATGGAATTGAAATAGACCACCAACACTCGCAAATTTAGAAGAGCCATGTCTTAATCGAACCTTTATGGAATTGAAATAGATTACGGTACAAGATTGACTTTATAGGGAGCCGGTCTTAATCGAACCTTTATGGAATTGAAATTACTCACGCACACGGGGCGAGATGGTGCGCAACAGAGTCTTAATCGAACCTTTATGGAATTGAAATACGGAAAAATATGTCTATGTAGCCATACCTAAATCGGGTCTTAATCGAACCTTTATGGAATTGAAATAGGCAAAGTTCGAGCAAGTGAATGGCCGCACTGCGTCTTAATCGAACCTTTATGGAATTGAAATGTTAGTAGCGGATAGGAGCACTTGTAAGCGCAGTGTCTTAATCGAACCTTTATGGAATTGAAATAGGCAAAGCTCGAGCAAGCGGATGGCTGCACTGCCGTCTTAATCGAACCTTTATGGAATTGAAATTCTTTAATTAGCCAGTAGCAGTCGCAAAAATACGTAGTCTTAATCGAACCTTTATGGAATTGAAATTAGAGATAGTCGCCGAGTGCCGAGAGTTCCACAGGTCTTAATCGAACCTTTATGGAATTGAAATACACGTTCTGCGGTTGTGGTTCCATAGTCGTGGAGTCTTAATCGAACCTTTATGGAATTGAAATGCGTTGCGGTCTTCCAAGAGGAAGAACACAACCTGGTCTTAATCGAACCTTTATGGAATTGAAATAATGGTATTGATTGTTTGGGCGCAATACGTGAACGTCTTAATCGAACCTTTATGGAATTGAAATGTTCGTTTGGGATAATAGAGATCATAATACGCTTTGTCTTAATCGAACCTTTATGGAATTGAAATAGGCCTCGTCCATCAGGAGGATGTTCCGCTCCGTCAGTCTTAATCGAACCTTTATGGAATTGAAACACTAAAAAAGGCATTGCCCCCATCTCCGAGGACAACACCTTTTAATGATATACACCACCAATCACGCCAAAAGATAATGAGGGTGGCCTACTCCATTTCTCTGATGAGAGAGTCTGGGATAAGATAAGATAAGCTATTTAATCTACTTCCTCGTCAGCCTCGTAACCGCCCATCTCACGGATGGCGTTCTTGAGCATAGTGTACTGCTCAAAGAGGTTGTTGACAGCTTCCTCGCCCTGAGTGTAGTCGTGCATAGGACTCTTGAGGAAGAAGCTCAGGAAACGCTGAATGCCATAGCGACCGGCACGGTGAGCCAGGTCAGAGAGCAGCGTCAGGTCGAGAAGCAAAGGTGCGGCAAGGATGGAGTCGCGGCAGAGGAAGTTGATCTTGATTTGCATAGGATAGCCCATCCACCCGAAGATATCGAGGTTGTCCCATCCTTCCTTGTTGTCGTTGCGTGGAGGATAATAGTTGATGCGCACCTTATGATAGATGTTGCCATAGAGGTCGGGCTGGTCATCCTTGCGCAAGATGGTCTCAAGGGTAGAGAGCTTGCTGACCTCCTTAGTGTGGAAGTTGGCCGGCTCGTCGAGCACAAGACCGTCGCGGTTGCCGAGAATGTTGGTAGAGAACCAACCGCTGAGTCCGAGGTTACGCACTTTCAGGATTGGAGCAAAACCACTCTTGACAAGCGTCTGCCCGGTCTTAAAGTCCTTACCGGCGATGGGTAGTCTCTTTTCCTCGGCCAATTGCCACATGGCAGGGATGTCGACGGTGGTGTTGGGAGCACCCATGATAAACGGCGCATCCTCTTGCAGGGCTGCGTAGGCATAGCACATCGACGGGGCGATATGCTCCCGGTCGTCGGCTTTCATAGCAGCCACCAACGTGTCGAGCTTACCATGGATGGGCTCGTAGTAAGGAACATAGATCTCCGTGGAAGCAGCCCAGATAACCACGATGCGGGCGCAGTCGTTCTTAGCTTTGAAATCGCGGATGTCCTGACGGATCTGCTCCACCATATCCCAGCGGGTAGCGCAGTCCTTGACATTGTCGCCGTCGAGACGCTTGGCGTAGTTCTTGTCAAAAGCAGCCTTCATCGGCTTGATCAGCTCCAACTCATCACGCACCGGATCGATGTCTTTCTGCTTGAGCACCTCAGCATAGACAGCTGCCTGATAGGCATTCTGTGGATAGACATCCCAACAGCCGAAGACGATGTCATCGAGTTTGGTCAAAGAGACGATGTCACCATAATGGAGGTATTTCTTCTCCTTGCCACGCCCCACACGAATCTTGTCGTATTGTGTCATTGAGCCGATCGGCTTTGCCAGTCCTTTGCGTGCCATCAGCACACCCGTCATAAACGTAGTGGCCACGGCACCGCAGCCTACAACAAGGATACCCAGTCTGCCCTCAGCAGGCTTCACGATTTCTTTTTCCATTTCTTTTTAAAGAAGGTTATTAGCTTTGCAGCGGATTGTTTCAACATTTCAAAATCAGGTCACAAGCAAGCATTGAACCTGTATCTGTCTCTCCCCTTTGACCAAGACGCTGCAATTAAACAAGGCAAAGGAAAGAAAAGAATGTTGCAAATATACAAAGAATTAATAATAATAGCAACAATAATATTCTATTTCAATTCAATTTCTGACATTTACAACACAAAAAGAGATGTTTTAACAGTTTTTGCTACGCTTTATACGCTTTTCATACATCCATGCAGAGAGAAGACAAATAAGCACGAAATAATAAAGCCATACCTGCTTCTGATTGAATGACACGTCATCGACAGCAGCACCGGGTAGAGACGACATCCAACGTAGACCATGATTGAGCAAGAGTGTTGCCGACGACAACAGCCAGGAGAGCAGTTGGGAGACACACACAAGATGAGCCCATTGCAAAGGGAGGGACAGAAAGAAGAAAAACGACAGAAGCAAAAGGGGCATCGACAACAACGATACAAGCAGATTGGCAGGAAGAAAATAAACCGACAGATTGCCAAAGTAATAAACCACCAAAGGAGCTGTACCCAACTGGGCTATCACCGATGTACGCATTGTGGACCATAGCCACGCGACAACTCGATAACGGGGATACCACAGGCTCTCTACCATCGGCTCTATGACGACTAAAGACAAAACCGCCATAAAAGACAACTGGAAAGAGACATCCCAAAGACTGCCAGGATTCACCACAAGCACGATCACCGCCGCTAAGGACAGCGCGCTCAGCGATGCTCCTCTGCGATGAAGCAACAAAGCGATGCTGCCCATCGACAACATGATGGCAGCACGAACGACACTCACCGGCATGCCCACCAGCACGACAAAACACCACAGCGCCAACAACGTCAGCCAATAGCTGACCCAACGGTTGATGCGGAACAAGCCAAAAGTGAGCAACAAAATATTGAAGACGATAGACAGATGAAGACCGGACAACGCCAGGACATGGCTGGTACCCGTTTGGGAATAGACTCGCCGCAATGTCTTGGTAAGGCAACTCTTGTCGCCCAAGGTCATGGCGGCCAGCACGGCGTACTGCTCCCCTTGGATGCCCATACGACGGTATTGCCCCAGCAACTGCTCGCGCCACTTCCCTACTCTCAGCCTCACACGATCTACTCTTCCCAAACGGCGAAGTGGCAATACCACACGATGCCAGTCATAAGGGCTGATCAGCGACTGGACGCAATAGCCTTGAGAGAGCAACCAACGGCGTGAGTCGAAATGGCTGTTGACTGTTGCGCGATAGCCTTCACCGGGGCGTTGCAAGCGTGAGTAGAAAGCAATGCCATCACCAAGAGCCGGTGCAGCAACCGTCTCGCCGGACAGTGTATCACGAAGGAAAGAGAGGCGTGCCTTCATCGGATGACGCAATTGCTGTTCACCAACAGTTACAATCTGCGCGTCGGTTTGGATTACCTTACCATGCAGCTGTGGCATTCCTACAACAATTGCTTCACACGAGACTCTGCCCTCAGGCAAGGGTCTCGTCTGTATGTGTGCTTGACGACATTGAAGAAACGCACCAAACGCTACGGTCGACAGAATCAGACAAATGTCGCACAGCCATTTGTTACAACGATAGCCCACACAGGCAAGAACAAACAGCACACAGAAAATGACCGCCCACAGCTTCAAACCCACAGACATCCCTGCGCCATTGCCCACCATGATTCCCACCATGAGGGCAATGGCAACATAGATCATCGGTTGATGATAGTCGGTTCGTGGCATTTATCTATACTTGCCTCTCGTGCAGCATTCTATCTTACGTATCTTAATAGTCGGCTTAGCAGCCTTTTCCGTCAAGGCTACAAGCGGGACCACCCACATTGGGGTCATACTCCTTCAATCCCACATCCTCGGGCTTGAGTGTTACGGTGCCGTCCTCCAAGACGAAGGCGGGGATGCCAATGTCACCAATTTCCTTGGAATGGTCAAAAGCCGCACTCTTATCGCGCAAGTGCATGAAAGCACTCATATATCTGACGTTTTCGCCAATATCAATCACTTTGAAACGCTTGTCGCCCTTGACCTGCTCGTCTACATAAGCACAGTAGGGGCAGGTGGGCATACCATAAATCTTAATCATAGTTATTGTCCTTTCTTATGTTATGTGCTGCAAATATACGCATTTCTCTTTAAACAAGCAAAGGACTTGCAACTTTATTTTCGTGAGAACATCTTGTCCACGGCAAGCGCGATAGCACCGTCGCCTGTGACGTTGCAGGCTGTGCCGAAACTGTCCATGGCGATGTAGAGTGCAATCATCAGCGCCTGAGCATTGGCGTTGAAGCCAAGAATGCTCGCTAAAGGAGCTAACGCAGCCATGATGGCACCACCGGGCACACCGGGGGCTGCCACCATGACGATGGAAAGCATAAGGATGAAATAGAGGAAAAGGCCGAAGTCATGGGCGCGCCCTGTGAGCAGGCAGATGGTCAGGGCACAGGCCGTGATCTTCATCGCACTGCCACTGAGATGGATGGTGGCACAGAGCGGAACGACAAAACCGGCAATGGCATTGCTCACTCCGTTCTTCAGCGTACGCGCCAGCGTCACGGGAATGGTGGCTGCCGACGAACTCGTGCCTAAAGCCGTGAGATAGGCTGGCAGCATGGTGAGCAACAGACGGAAAGGATTGCGGCGAACGATAGCACCGGCAATACAGTACTGATAGACGAGGATGAAGACATGAAGCACAAGGATGACCAAGATGATCTGGGCAAAGACAAGCATGATCTTACCAGCCTGTCCATTATACGTCATATTGAGAAACACACCAAAGATATACAGCGGCAGGAAAGGAATGATGCCCTTTGCGATGGCCTTGTCAACGACATAGCGGAGATCGTCGAAGAGCCGCTTAGAGGTTTTCAAATCGCCATAGGCAATACCAAGACCGAAGAGAAACGAGAAGACGAGGCCGCTCATCACGTCGACCATCGGTGGAATGGTGATCGTGAAGTAAGGCGTCAGCTCCATGCTCTTGGCGATATGCGGCAGTCCGCCCGTAGTAGCAATCATCGATGGAAAGAGCCACGAACCGGTGCCATAAGCCAGCAGGGCAGCCAACACCGTGTCGGCATAGGCAATGACGACGGTGACAACCAACAGCTTACCCGCCCCTCGCCCGATATCAGCAATGGCAGGAGTGACCAGACCGATGATGATCAGGGGTATCATAAAACCAAGAAACTGGCTGAACAGACTGTTGAACGTGACAAAGACTCTCACGACCGATGACGGAAGGAACAGGCCGAAGACCACGCCCAAGACGATGGCGATGATCACTCGCGGCAACAAACCGATATTCTTTAATGCTTTCACTTGACGAATACTTTCTTAGTATAAAATCTCTCTTAGTGCAAAGTTACGTCAAATATTCCGTTCGTGCAAATCATCGACTCATTATTATATACACCTTATTATATATATAGCACATGCACTTCTGCCCATGGCAAAAAAGCGGAGGCCGTCCCCGCAGTTGATGGGGGACGGCCTCCAAGAGAGAGATTATGGATTTGCGACGATTTGTCCGTCAAAGAGATGTATGATGCGATGGGCCAGCTCGGCATCGTGGGCATTGTGGGTGACCATGACGATGGTGGCTCCGTCCTGGTTGAGTTCCGTGAGCAACTGCATCACCTCGGCACCGTTCTTCGAGTCGAGGTTACCGGTAGGCTCATCGGCGAGGATGAGCTTAGGACCGAAGACCACAGCACGGGCGATGGCCACGCGCTGCTGCTGACCGCCGGAGAGCTGGTGAGGGAAGTGCTTGGCGCGGTGGCTGATGTTCATGCGCTTCATCACCTCCTGCACCTTCTGCTTGCGCTCAGCCTTGGATATGCCGAGATAGGTAAGCGGCAGTTCTATGTTCTCCTCCACGTTGAGTTCGTCAATGAGGTTGAAACTCTGAAACACGAAGCCTATCTGTCCTTTGCGGATAGCCGTGCGCTCGTTCTCGTGGAGCCCCGACACTTCCTTGCCGTCGAGCCAGTACTGTCCCGACGTGGGGTCGTCGAGGAGTCCGAGGATGTTGAGCAGTGTGGACTTGCCACAGCCTGAAGGACCCATGATGGCGACAAACTCGCCGTCTTTCACTTCAAACGATACCTTGTCAAGGGCTATCGTCTCTACTTCTTCCGTGCGGAAGGTCTTGCTTAAATCTTGTACTTTTATCATAACTTCTTTCTTTTTATTATTCGTCTTTAAGGAATAGCACTGGGTTGCTGTTGACTACCTTGCGGGCGGAGAGCAGCATGATGGTGACCACGATGGCGAGTACCACTAAGCCGACAGCTAAGAAGAGCAGGGGCGAGAGCGCAATGCGGTCGGCAAAGAGTTGCAGCCATTTTCCGGAGATGACCCAAGAGAGGATGAGGCCTATGAGGACGGCAGGAACCGAAAGTTTCAGCACGTCGGTCACGAGCATGTGGAAGATGTCGCGGGCCGTGGCACCGTTGACCTTGCGGATAGCAATCTCCTTGCGGCGGCGGTTCACCTCGTCGGTGGTGTAGCCGATAAGTCCCATCAGGGCGATGACCAGCGCAGTGATACCCGTAACGAGCGTTCCCATGCGGAAGCCGTCGGTGCTCTGATACTGATTGACGACAAGGTCAGAGTAAGGCATTACCTTCACGTCGCGGTCGGGCAGTAGTTGCTTCAACTGCTGGCGGGCACGGTCGAGGTTGTCGGGCGTGAGGTCGGTGAACTTCGCAAGGATGTATTGAGCGTTGTTGTTGTCGTGGAAGAGCACGCTCGGACGGAGCTCACGCTCAAGCGAGGAGCCGAGGCTGACATCCTTATACACGCCGCAGATGGTAGAGAAAGGATGCAGGCTGTCGGTGTGCTCCGATACGCAGATGTGTTGTCCGACGACACTGCCCTGCTTGTGCGTGGTCGTGTGGAAGCGCTTCACAAACGACTCGCTGACCATCACCTCGCTCAGGTCGCTGTCGGCAGGCTCGGTGAAGTTGCGGCCCTCGACGACCTTGATGCCCATGAGCTTCAGATAGCCGTCGCCCACACTGTACTGGTCGGCAATGTTGAGGTATTCCGTGTCGTCGCCCGGCAGATAGATATTGTTTCCACTATGCCACCCAATCGGCAACGTGTAGGCTGTTGTCACCTGCTCGATGAAGGGTAGCGAGCGCAGCGACGTCACGGCCTGCTGCATCTGGTTGACAGGTGCTTTGTCCAAGGTGACGACGGCAAGACGGCTGTAGTCGTAGCCCATATCCTCGTGCGTCACCTCGCGGTACTGCTGTTGCACGACGGCAAGCAGGCTGAGCATGACGGTGACGACGAGAAACTCCACCGACAACATGATGAGTTTCCAGCGGCGGCGTGCCTCGTGCACACCACGGAAAGCAGCTGTCACCGGCACCTTATTATATATATAGCCCGGCACAAAACCACCGATGAAGATGATGAGCAGGCAGATGAGGGCGAGAATCCATGAGCCTCGGCTGAACAGCATCGTGCTGACGGGTGCGGAGATATAGCCCTCTATCGTTCCCTTGCAGGCAAAGATAAGGACTGCGGCCAAGAGGATGCCGATGAGCACATGCACCAGCGACTCACTGATCATGATGCTATAGATGGTGCGCCGTTCGCCGCCGAAGCACTTGCGGACAGCCATCTCACGGAAGCGGCTGACCACGTTGCCCATGACGATGAGCAAATAGTTGACCACCGTGGAGACCAGGAGAATGATGGCAAGCAGCGTCATGATCCAGCACATCGTCTTGACCTGCGGATTGGAGATGTAGTCTTCGGTGACCTGGGTGAAAGAATAGTTGAACTTCACGCCAGCTTTCTCAGCCTCGGCATAGTCGCTGTGCTGTGCCATCATCTTACTGACGTTAGGTTTCAGGTAGTCTATCGTAGCACCCTTCTTCAGTCTAATATAAGAAGAGAAGCGGTCGCCACCCACCCAACGGTCTGTGATTTCGAAATCTAAATACTTGTTGATAGTAGGCAGTGATGTAATGACATCGATGCCGTGCAGTTTAGAGTTGTACGGGAAGTCCTCATAGACACCGCCAATGATGAGCTTAAAATCGTAGTCGCGCAGCTCGAACGCTTTGCCCACTACATTGCCACCGATGCGATCAGCCATGGATCGGCTTATCACACAGTTATAAGGGCGACTGAGGCTCTCCTTGAGGTTGCCCTGCACGGTTGCCCGTGGAAAAACGTCGAAGAGACAGCTGTCAGCAGCGTCTACCTCGTCGATCGTGAACGGCCGTCCGTCGACGGTCGTCTTCACATCGCTGAGCATGAACGAATAGCGTGTGGCTGCCTCCACCTGCGGGGATATGGCCTTGATGCCCGGTGCAACGGCTCCCGAGGTGGACGACCACTCGTTGTACTGCCCGTTCTGCACGACATCCTCGTTGATGGCGTAGGTGCGCTCGTGCCCAGGAAACCAGGTGTCGAAGGTCTGCTCGAAATAGACTTCACCAATCAGCACCGCCGACACGGCAAGACCAAAGCCCAAGCAAACAATCTTTGCCAGATTGTGCTGACCGCGTCGTGGCAAATTCTTAATGGCGCTAAAAATTTGATTCATATTGCTATGTTTTGTGTTATTCCTGTTTGATATTGTTCACCGGGTTCTCGTTGCCGGCCTTCCAACTCTGCACGAACACGGCGAGAAGACTGACGGCGAACACCACGGCACCAGCCACGAGAATCCATGGCCACCAGACGGTACGGTAGCTGAACTGCGACATCCAATGCTGCATGAGCCACACCGTCAGCAGGCTGCCGATGACGAAAGCGATGGCGACATACTGCATGAACGTGCGAATGAGACGGCGACGCACCTGCGCGCCTGTGGAGCCGAACACCTTGCGGATGGCTATCTCCTTGGCTCGCTGTCCGATGTAGTAGGTGGCCATGGCCACGAGGCCGAGCAAAGAGATGAGGATGGCCATGAAAGCGAAGAGAGTGACGAGGTGTGAGGTCTGTTGCTCCTGGTGGAACTTGTCCTGGATGATGCGGTCAGCAAACTTCGCGTCGTCGTCGGTCATCACCTTATGGAAAGCTGTATGGTAGACGTCGGCCACTGTATTGAAGGCCGTCTGTGGGTCTCCCTTCACCTTGATGGAGATGGCCCAGGGATAATCCACATGTGGCTGGATATCAATAAACATCGGATGCTGCTCACGCTGGATGTTGTCGATGAGAAACTCGTTCATGCGTCCGCCGTAAACATCAAGACTGTCCGCATAATAGAATGGATTCTTACGCAACAGTTCTTGGGGCCGTATACCCATAATATTTTTTATCTCTGCCTCAGCTTCGTGGTTGATGTAGAAGTGGTGCACCTGTGGTTTACAGCCGCCTTTCAGAGTCAGACCATAGACATTCATAAAGTAGGGGTCTGTAATGAAAAATTGCATCGAGACGGCCTTGCCATTAAAAGCAAATGTGTTGTTGTTGCCGCCGTCCAAGGGCGTGCCCATCGAGGCCGACGCGGCAGCTACGCACGACTCCCGCCGGAGCAGATCCATGAACGTGTGAATGGCGTCGGGATGACCGCTATTGAAAGTCGATATCACAAGGATATTGTCCTTGTTGAAGCCCAACGGTGCGTTGACGAGATGTCGCAACTGTGCCAGCATAATGAGGGCGCAGCCTAACATCGTGATGGTGATGATGTTCTGAAAGACGATGAACACACGGCTGAGCACCATCTTGGTCTGATGTACAAAGGTACCTTTGATAATCTCAATGGGTTTCACGCGCGAGGTGATGAGGCCGGGGATGATGCCCGACAACGTACCGATGACGACGATAAGCAACAGCGAAAGACCAATACAAGCCAGACTAAACAACCGGGAGACCTGCAGCGTGGTGTCAAGCTGATGGCCCATGACCGGTGCGAAAGCCACGGCCAACAACAAAGCCACCATCCAAGCCACAAGGCAGAGCAGCGTGCTCTCGGCCACGAGCTTGGCAAAGACACGGCACCGTGTGGCCCCAAAGAGCTGGCGGGTAGCCATCTCGCGGGCACGACGTCCGGAGATGGCAACGGTGAGGTTGATGTAGTTGGTCACGGCAAAGAGCAGGATGAGGAGCGTGGCTACCATCAGGATGTTAATGAGCGTGGGATTGCCACGACGCGTAACGTCGTTGTTAGTGTCTAACTTGGAGAGGTAGAGATGAGAGAAAGGAGTGGTAAAGACTTCGCATTTCCAACTCTCTTGGAAGTGTGGCCAGAAAGTGCTGATGAACTTAGTCAGTTCATGCGACCTGCCTATGAAGGAATGACCGGGACGCATGAGCAGGAAGACACTGCTCCCCGTGTAATTGATGCTGCCTTTGACGAAGAACTCATCGGTGTTGGCCATATTGTACAACTTGGCCTGAGAGAAGTTCGTCAGCATATCGGTATGACAGAACACGGTATTGTCCAAGTCCTGCATGATGCCGGTCACACGGAAGCGTATGGTGTCGCCGATTGTCACGGTCTGCCCCATGGGATCGGCCGAGCCAAACAGCTTGCGGGCGAAGCTCACGGTGAGCACGGCACTGTTGTCGGCGGTCAGACAACTATTGCGGTCGCCCTTGAGCAACTTGTAGTCAAAGACATGAAAGAAAGTGGTGTCGACACTCAGCAAGGATGCTGACAAGTAATCACCGCCACAACTGACCCAAGTACCGTTATGGCATACGCCACAAGCACTCTCTATCTCTGGATAGTGCTTGCGCAACTGCGTTCCCACATAGTGGTGGATACCCTCACAAGCATCGGTGCCATCAAACGACATGCCCAGCGCTTCTATCCGGTCGGCATTGGCCACCTGCCTGTCTATGCTCTTCTCCTGCCAGGTGTAGAGGCCGATGAGCATCACGAACATCAGCGACACGCTGAGGCCAAAGAAGTTGATAAGGGTGTAGCCCTTGTTACGGGAAAGAAAAACGAAATAGCTCTTCATCATTTTATCTTCAGTTCTTTGTAGTCCTTGTAACTCTCATATCCACTCACGATGACGCGCTCGCCGGGCTCCAGTCCCTCCAACACTTCATAGTACTGCGGGTTCTGTCGTCCGATGCGTATGTTGCGGCGATAGGCTTTATGGCCGGAGGCATCGAGCACGAAGATCCACGAGCCGCCGGTGTTGCTGTAGAACGTACCCTTGGGGATGATGATGGCCTTCTTCGACTCGCCGAGCTGCAGGTCGATGTAGTAGGTCTGCCCCGTGCGAATGTTCTGTGGACGGGCGTCACGGAAAACGAAGTCGATCTTGAAGCGACCGTCGTGCACCTCGGGATAAACCTTGCGTACCTCAAGGCGGTAGGTTCTGCCGTTCTGTGTGAACGTGGCGGCGAGTCCGCTGTGCACACGGTCGATGTAATGCTCATCGACCTGTGCCTCCACCTTGTAGTCGCTAAGGTCGTTGATGACGCCAATCTTTTGTCCCGGCGTAATACTCTGTCCCAACTCCACGTCGAGCAGTCCCACCTCACCGTCGATGGAGGAACGTACGTCGAGCTTGGCCTTACGCTGCCTGACAAGTTCCACGTTGCGCTGCATCGAAGCCAGGTTGTCGCTCATCTGGTTCATCTGTGCACTCCGCATCTGTGCGCTCTTGCTGAGTCGCTGACGGATGAGGCTGTTCTTCTCCACGGCGAGCCGATAGTCTTCCTTGGCCTTGAGATAGTCCTCACGCGAGTTGAGCTGTTCTTTCTGCAAGGCGGTCTGATGGCTCAATGCCCGTTTCTTGGTCTGCACATCCATAGCAAGCTGGGCGGCTTCCGTGCGGTTGTTGAGCTGTTCCTGTTCCATGGAGAGCTGTGTATTGCGCAGCATGTCCTGCTTCTCGGCCAGTTCGCTCTCGGCGTTGAGTATCTCAAGGTCGAGGTTGGAGTTGCTCAGCCTTACGATAACGTCGCCCTTGTGCACCTTTGAACCTTCGTCAACGACCTTCTCTACCACGGTGCCACCTTCTTCAGGAGAGATCTGTACCACTTGGATTGGCACCACATTGCCGTCCACACTGACATAGTCGTTGAACTGTGCGTTCTCGACGGTGGCAATGCTCAGCCCACGTTCGTCGACCTGCAACGATGAGGTGAAGTTGCTCTGAGCCAGCCAGACTAACAGCGCTATGACGATTACGCCTCCACCTATCCACGGCCAATACTTGCGCGGCACGCGGTATTTCTTCTGTTTGATTTCTATATCCATAATATATATGTGTCTAACTCTTAAGTAATAACTCCTAATTCCTAACTCCTAACTCTCCTGTGACATAATAGTTGACGAGTCGTGCCTTCAGTGCCAGCATCATCTCGCTTTGCAACAACAGCAGGCGACTTTGCATCAGAGTCTGCGCCGTGGTGTGCAGGTCATAGACGCTGAGCATGCCTTCCTCGTATTTGCGACTGGAGAGATGATGCGCCAACGAGTCGGAAGCCACCTTGCGCTGCAACTGCTCCACCTCACGGGCGTAGCCACGGTAGTCGAGTACAGCCTGCAACGCATCGTCGTGTTGCTTGCGACGCGCGTCGGCAAGGTCGAGTTGTGCTTCCTGCCAGTCGGTCTTGGCCCGCCGGGCTCTGTTCCACGACGAAGCGTTGAAGATAGGAATAGAGAGCGTCATGTAGACATACTCACCCATGTTGTTGCGGAACTGTGAACCGAAGCCCTCTGCTTTGTAGCCTGCAGTGAGGTTCTTGTAATAGTTGGTAGCCACGCCACCTCCCAAAGATAGTTTAGGAAGCAAGGCGGCCCGTTGTATCTTCCATTCCATGCGTGCGTGCTCCGCCTTCGCCGCTGCTACCGTCACGGCGGGACGCTCAGCGAGGAAGAAGCCGTGGCGCATGAGACTATCACAAGCTGTTCGGCTGGCAGGAAGAGTGGCAGCCGCTTGGACATCCACGGGCAGAGCGCTTACAGCAAGGCTATCGCCGGCCGGGAAGTTCATCGCAGTCTTCAAATCGTTCAGAGCTTTGTCGGCAAGATGACGCTGGTGGAGCAGGTTATACTCGTCCTCAGCAACCTGGCTCTCTACCTGCACCACATCGGGACGGCTCTTCTCTCCCAGCTCAAAGAGACGCTGTGTCTTCACCAACAGTGCCTTGGAGTCGCACCATTTCTCTTCGGCCAGGGCAATGGAGCGACGGGTGTACACAGCGTCGACGTATTTCTCCATGACCGTGATGGCCTTGTCGTCGCGTGCCTGCTGCACAGCCGACTGTGCCGATGCTCTGTCGAGACGGGCCTGACGGAAAGCGTTCCAGATGGCACCGCCGTCGAAAAGCGTCACCGACGCGCCGAGCTGATAGTAGTTGTTGAACGTGGTGACATTATTATAGGTATTGGTCTCCGGGTCAATGTTGCGTCCCCAGCTGTACTGTCCGCTGACTTCCGCCGACACACTGGGCAGAAAATTGAGCAGCGACGTGCGGTAGTCGGCGCGCTTCTGTTCCTGTTCCAGCGTCTGCCGTCTCACCTCGGAGGCGTGCTCTTGGGCGTAGGCAATGCAGCGGTCGAGGGTCCACGACTCCTGTCCTTGGACGCTCAGGCTCACAAAGAAGCCCATGATGAGGATATAATGCTTTGTTTTCATACACCGTAGACAATGCCAATGGCGTGCCAAAAACGTAAGTTCCTGTTTATGAGACTTCTGAAAGATATTGCCTCAAATACCAGTGTACAATTATTGGACACTCGTTGTATAAGAATTAGACACAGTCAATCGCTTACCTCGCCTTCACGCGAGCAATAATGAATAAAAAGTCTCGAAAGAATTTGTTAGTGCAACTAATATTAGTTACTTTTGTAGCAGAAAATAGATACACCATGCACAGGCCTCATCCATCAAACATCATCAAGGGCTATGTCATGCATCAAGTATATAATTATCTAACAGCAAAGGGATATATTAAAAGCAAATAGGAGGAAAGCATTATGGGAACTATGAAATACAAAGGCTACACCGGAAGTGTAGACTATAGTGAAGAAGACAATTGCCTCTATGGAGCTGTATTAGGCATGAGCCACGACGCAATCACCTACGAGGGAAAAGATGTAGACGAACTTCGCAAGGACTTTGAAGGTGCCGTGGATGACTATATCGAAAGTTGTAAGGCACAAGGCAGGGCACCTCGCAAGCCCTATAGCGGCAATTTGAATGTACGGCTAACACCAGAAATCCATAGTAGAATAGCCACCATTGCGCAACAGACCGGTACCACGATAAATAATTATATTCGTCAAACACTGGCGAAAGCTGTAGGAATAACCTTGTAAAAGGCTGCAATAGCATAAAAGCTATAAGCAAGAAGCACCATGAAACACGGCACACTACTTGTCGTCGACGACAACCGTAACATCCTCACCACGGTGAAGATGGTGACCGAGCAGACCTTTGAGCGCATCATCTGCCTGGCCAGTCCCTCAAGCCTCCTCACCCGACTGCGTGAGGACCAACCCGACGTGGTGCTGCTCGACATGAATTTCCACAGCGGTATCAACAACGGTAACGAGGGACTCTACTGGCTCAGGGAAATTAAGAAAGCACGGCCGCAGACCGCCGTCGTGCTCTTCACCGCCTACGCCGATATAGAGTTGGCCGTGACAGGCTTGAAGGATGGAGCCGCCGACTTCATCGTCAAGCCCTTCGACAACCATCAACTCATAGAGAAACTCACCGACGCTTACCAAAAGACGAGGAAGAAGAAACCAACCATTACGGCAGTGTCGGAGATGATATGGGGCACCTCGCCCGCCATGAGACACTTACGCGACATGGTGGAGAAGGTGGCGGGCACAGACGCCAACATTCTCATCACCGGCGAGAACGGCACCGGCAAGGAGGTTCTCGCCAAAGAGATTCACCGACTCTCGAAACGCGCTGGCAAAGCACTGATGCCCATCGACCTAGGAGCCGTCACGGAGACGCTCTTCGAGAGTGAGCTCTTTGGTTATGTCAAAGGGGCCTTTACCGACGCCAAGACCGACAAGCCCGGTAAGTTTGAGCTCGCTGAGGGCGGCACGCTCTTTCTCGACGAGATCGGCAACCTCAGCTATGCGCTACAAGCCAAACTACTCACCGCCCTGCAACGGCGCACTATCGTCAGAGTAGGCGGCAGCAAGCCAATACCCATTGACGTGCGTGTCGTCTGTGCCACGAACCGCAACTTGGAGGAGATGGTGCGACAAGGAGCTTTCCGTGAAGATCTGCTCTACCGCATCAACACCATCCAACTCCACTTGCCACCTCTACGTGAGCGCACGGGCGACATCATGACCTATGCCGGTTCTTTTCTCCACCGCTATGCCCACCTATATAATAAGGAGGGAATGACATTTGCGCCTGATACCCAAGAGAAGATAGAGCACTTGCCATGGTACGGCAACATCCGTGAGCTGCAACATGCAGTGGAGAAGGCCGTCATTCTCTCTGACGGCACGACGATACGTCCCGACGACATTGAAGGTTCGGCTACGACACGCCCTCAACCTACCAACGACATCCAACGACTCGACGACATGGAGCGCGAGATGATTGCCAAAGCCATTACGGAATGCGAGGGAAACCTCTCACATGTCGCCTCACAGTTAGGCATCTCCAGACAGACGCTGTACAATAAGATGAAAAAGTACGGGATATAAAGACTCTCCCTAACCCTCCCTAAAAGGGAGGGAAACAAGAAACCAATTAGGGTTAAACAAGCCACCGAGTATAGAGGGAGACAAAAACATCGGTTATATATGACACACCTTATATATATATGACACAGCCTGAATATTATATTCTGCTTGCCATTGCCGCCATTCTTATCGTAGTGTTGTTGGCAATGATCATCGTGCTGTGGCGACGCAACCGCCGCACAGTGGGCAAGGTGGCCTTCCTGTTCAACGCCATCGACAACGGGGACTATGCCTTCCGCTACTCCGAAGACAGGAAAGGCGACGCAATGGTCAACAGGTCGCTCAATCGCATCAAGGAGATCCTGCAACACGCACGCAATGAACAGATAGAAAAGGAAAAGTACTTTGAGCTCATCCTCGACTCGGTGGACACGGGCGTGCTGGTTGTCGACGAGGAGAGGGGACTGGTGCTGAGAAGCAACAATGCCGCACGCAAATTGTTGGACCGCGAAGCCATCACACACATCAGTCAAGTGAGTGACGCCTTGAAGAAGTTCTCCGTGCGCGAGACTCACACGATCCTGCAACAGCGTCGCGTGCGCATCATCGCCTTCAGCGATATTGACGGTGAGCTGGCCAACCAGGAGATCGACTCGTGGGTACGCCTCATCCGTGTGCTCACCCATGAGATCATGAACACGCTCACGCCCGTCATCTCGCTCAGCGAAGCCCTGTTGCCACAGGCTGAAGGCGAACAACATGAGGGACTGGAGGTGATCCACCAGACCAGCAAGGACCTGATTCGTTTCGTCGAGAACTACCGGCAGTTCACCCATGTGCCCACGCCACAGCCGTCGCCCTTCGACGTGAAGCCCTTCCTGCAACGAATGGTCACGCAAGTCAGGCCGCTTCTTCATCATGATGTGACGATTACGCTCAGCGTAGAGCCCGACGATCTCATGGTCTACGCCGACGAGGGACTCACCGCCCGCGTAGTGAGCAACTTACTGAAAAACGCAGCCGAGGCCACCCGAGAGGGACAGCACATCAGCCTCCACGCCTTCTCCGACATAGATGAGTCGGTCGTCATCGACATCAGTGACGACGGTGAGCCGATACCACCGGACATCGCCACGCATATCTTCATCCCCTTCTTCACCACTAAGGACGAAGGCAGCGGCATAGGACTTTCCATCTCACGACAGATCATGCGGGTAAGCAACGGCTCCATCGCCCTCCTACCCGACCGCCACGACGGACAGACGACGTTCCGGCTGAGGTTTCAATAGCGGCATCACGTCACTGTCATGGCACAATGTTTGTGAAACAGACTTCAGAACATACACATTATTATATATATAGCACAAGATGAAAGTATTACTGATCAATGGTAGCTCTCACAAGGAGGGCAACACCTTCCATGCACTGAGCATGGCAGCAAAGACGTTGGAATCACAGGGTATTGAGACGGAAATCATGCAGATTGGCAACAAGCCTGTGCGCGGTTGCATCGCCTGCGGAGTCTGTAAGCAGAAAGGCAACAACCGCTGTACATTTGACGATGATGTGTGCAACCGTTTCTTGGAGAAAGCAAAAGATGCCGACGGCTTTATCTTTGGCTCACCGACATACTACGGCCAGCCCAACGGCGCACTGCTCGCTGTGGTACAGCGAATGCTCTATGCCGGTGGCGCGCTGATGAGAAACAAGCCCGTAGCTAACGTCGCGGTGTGCCGTCGCGGTGGTGCGTCTGCCGTCTACCAAACGATGAACATGGCGTTTGAGATGATGAACATGCCGATCGTCACGTCGCAGTATTGGAATATGGTCTACGGGCAAAAGCCCGGTGAGGCAGAGCTCGACGAGGAAGGTATGCAGACGATGCGCACGATGGCCAACAACATGGCATGGCTGCTGAAGCGCATCCACCAGGGCGGCGATCCACAATATCCAGAGCGAGAGTCGTGGACACCGATGAACTTCATCAGAACTTCCAAGTAGCATAAAAAAAGGACTGCCAGAGATGGCAGTCCTTTTTTTATGCTTTAATCTTCCATGCTCACAGAGGGAGCATGGAGGAAGAAAATGTCGGAATGGATTAGTCGCAGTTAGCGAGCTTGTGATCAGAGCCGAGCACGTCGGTGATCTTCTCCTTGTACATGTCTGTCATGTAAGCACGAGCAACCTTGCCATACTGACGAGGATCGAAGTACTCAGGATGCAGAGCGAGGGTCTCACGGACACCAGCAGTGTAAGCCAGACGAGAGTCAGAGTCGATGTTGATCTTGCAGACAGCACTCTTGGCAGCCTTACGCAGCTGCTCCTCTGGAATACCAACAGCGTCGGGGAGCTTGCCGCCGTACTTGTTGATAATGTCGACATACTTCTGAGGAACAGAAGAAGAGCCGTGGAGAACGATTGGGAAGCCAGGGAGCTTCTTCTCGATCTCTTCCAGCACGTCGAATGCCAATGGAGGAGGAATCAGACGGCCTGTCTTCGGGTCACGTGTGCACTGCTCGGGCTTGAACTTGTAAGCACCGTGAGAAGTACCGATAGAGATAGCCAGAGAGTCGCAGCCAGAACGCTCGCTGAACTCGATCACCTCCTCAGGACGTGTATAGTGAGACTCCTCAGCAGAAACCTCATCCTCAACACCAGCGAGGACACCCAGCTCTGCCTCAACAGTTACGTCGAACTGATGAGCATAGTCTACGCACTTCTTGGTGAGCTCGATGTTCTCATCGAACGGCTTAGAAGAAGCGTCGATCATGACAGAAGAGAAGCCCATGTCAACGCAGCTCTTTACCAGCTCGAAGCTGTCACCGTGGTCGAGGTGCAGCACGATCTCAGGATGGTTGCAACCCAAAGACTTAGCATACTCCACAGCACCCTCAGCCATGTAGCGGAGGAGGATAGGATTAGCATAGTTGCGGGCACCCTTAGATACCTGAAGGATCACCGGAGAGCGAAGCTCGGAAGAAGCTGTGATGATAGCCTGGAGCTGCTCGAGGTTATTGAAGTTGAATGCTGGAATAGCATAACCGCCATTGACGGCTCTCTTGAACATCTCGCGTGTGTTGACGAGACCAAGATCTTTGTAATTTACTGCCATAATACTTAATAATTATGTTTAGAATGAAATCTTCAATTTATGATAATCACATAGCATTGCGCCCGTAGGCACTTTGCTCTTATCACATGCAAATTTAACAATTTATTTTCTTACCGCAAAATGTCTCTTGATAATAAGTAAAGAAGAAGGTTAAAAAAGTTTATTTAGACCTTTCTTCCTTCCCTTTATCACACCGTTTGTCATTCTAAGTTTACAAATCTCCACCCTCCCACACATGATCTTTTTTCGATGCTGCCATGCCCAGCGTGAGCTTATAGGCCACATGCAGCATGAGGTAGCGGGGAATGGAGTTGGTCCAAGTCTCGGTACGTCCTTGCTCGTTGAGCACGAGCGTAGTGCTGTTGAGGTTGCCAAGGATGTCATAGGCGTCAAGCATAAACGTGAGGCGATCGTGCATCAACTTCTTCGAGAGGCGTGCATTCCACACGAGTTCACTACGGTTCATCTGCTCATCATTGTATCCCATACGCCTGTAGTCGGTGATGTCTGTCGACAGTTTAAGTCCCCACGGCATCGTGACGTTGGTACCCAAACGCAGGTTGCAGTCCCACGCATCGACCGCCTGAAAGTCGCGTCGCCGGCTGTTGGCGTTGTGATAGGCGACACGGCACTCGGCGAAGGCATTCAGCCGGGTGTCGAGTTGATAGTTGAGTTGCAGTTGATCGTTCACTTCCCAGCTGCGCACCTTGCTCCGCTGGTTGTCCACGCCTTCCACCGTGGTGAGGTCAACGCTATTGTTGAAGTTGGCGAAGAGGTCATTCTGTAGTCTCCATCTCGTAGCCTTGTCGAGCGGCGTAGAGAAACCCGTACCCGCCGAGACACTCCAGTTGCCGTTGACATTGGTTTGCTGCGTAGTGGTCACTCCGGTCTGCTTGTCATAGACGACAGCAGAGGCGAGGGCATTATGAGTAGTGTGGAATCCCAACGAGAAGTTCATCATCCGCTGCGTTGACAGTCGGAAGAGTGCAGCGCTGAGGTTGACGTTGTGGCTGCGCGCCTTTTTCAGATTAGGGTTACCGAGCGTCACGTTGAGCGGATTGGCATCGTCGCGGATGTCGAGAAGCGTGGAGAGTTCCGGCACTCTCTGCGATGTGGAGTAAGAGCATTCGACATAGCGTGTACCTGTGGAGTCGTTGAACTGGTATCTCAAGTCGACCGTAGGATTAAAGAACATGGTGTGGCGCTCCTTCTCATAGTCCTTATTGCGGAAGTAACCCAAGTGCTCGCGCTTCCACTCCAACGGCAGGCGTGCCGAGAGCGAGAGCTGTGGCTTTGCCGTACCATCGCCATGGGAGAAGTAGAGCGAAGTCTCCGCCGTCTGCTGTGTCGTATGCATAGTGCTGCGATAGCTATTGCTGTTGTCAAGGGCGGCAAGCAGGGCCTGACGCTCCGAGGGCAACATGCCCAAGGTATAGTCCTGCTCGCGATAGCCTTCCACCTGGTCGATGCGGTAGAGATTGTAGCGCGTGTTGTCGTAGCTCTGACGAATACTATATGATGGACGCAGGTAGAGGCTGTTCAGTCCCACGGTATCGTCGACGAGCAAACAGGCATAGAGTGCCGAGGCCTCCATATTGAGATGGCGGTCCGGCGTTTGGGAATACTGATAGCGATGATCTTGCCGGTCCTCCGTACCGAGGTAGTCGATGCTGTTCATGGCAAAGAGGTCGTTGGTAGTCTTGCCATAATCAAAGCTACCATTAAATGAGAGTTCGTCAGTACCGTTGTTGCCAAGGCGCAAGCGGTCGTAAAGGCTGAGCGAAGCATTGTAGGAGTTGCCGTGAAATTGGTTGTCGTTTTTCACCCTGTTGATGGCGTGCTTCAAGAGTCGTGCGCCGGCATCAGGCATAAACAGACTGTCGAGGATGGCGTCGCCGTCCGGCTTGCTGCCAAACAATCCCGAACGTCTGTCGCCATCGCCGTGGTTGCGGCTATAAGCCCCTGAGAGCGTACCACCAAGCATCTGATGCGTAGGTGTCAGCCCGAAGGAAGCATCCGCCGACCACTGCCTACTGACATTGTGCGTGGCATTACGGTCGAGCCGATAGGTATCGCCGCCAGAGAGAAAGGTCTGCGCCGTGGTGCGCGTGCGTGTGTCGTTGTCGTCCGAGGCATAGCCGAGCGAGGTAGTGAAGAAGTTGTCCTCTGTCTTTCCGTCGCGCCGGTATTCCACGCCTAAGTTTCTGACCGAAGTCAATCCGCCGCCCGCGTCAGGTGCTGAGCTGATGCTTCCGCTCTCTCCCGGCACCGAGGTGTCGCCGACATTGTTTGCTGATCCTGTCAGTGTGAGCCGCTCCTTCGGCGTATAGTACATCGAGAACAGACGTGCGGCATAGCGGTTGTTCGTGCCGCCCGCGACATCGGCGTTGGCCAGGAGCCCATGCTTATATTCGCGTTTCAGCGTCACGTCGAGTACATAGCTCTTGTCGCCCATGTCGCGCCCCATGAGCCGGCTTTCCTGTCCTTGCTTATCGTAGGCCTTGACCTTGTCGACGGTGAAGGCGGGCAGGTTCTCCAATGCTTTCTTCATGTCGCCTTTGAAGAAGTCACGGCCGTCGATGAGCAGTGAGCTTACAGCCCTTCCGTTGACTTTGATGACGCCATTGTCCAGTGTGGTACCGGGCATCTGACGGATGAGGGCGTCGAGCATTGAGCCCTCGCTGAGGTTGAGTGCGGAAGCATCGTAGACGAGGGTATCGCCACGCATCACCATCTTGATTTTCGTAGCCTTCACGACGACTTCGCTGAGCGTATGCACGTCGGGCTGCAAAGCGATGTCGTCGATCTGCTGTTCATTGACACGGTTGGCCATGCGCACGGTGACGCGCCGGTAAGCGGTTTTGTAGCCAAGACTGGAGCAGCGCAGCAGATAGGTGGAGTCGTTGTCGACATCAAACTGATAGACAAAGACTTTCCAGCCGAAGATCTGCCGTTCTGTCGTGGTCGTGGACTTGATGACCGAGGAGTCACGGGGATTGAGCAACTCCACGACAGCGCCCGCCAAGTCCTCATGTGTCTTGCCGTCCACTACCCTGCCGACGATGTGGCGGGCAGCAGCGGAAAGGAAGGAGAGGGAGAAGAGAAAAAGAAAGAGCAGGCGACGCATGGAGCAATGATGAATGATAAATGATGAGTGATGACGGGGAGCACACAGAGAGCGGGAAGAGACTGCGGAAAGAGCCTGAGGGACGGCCACAACGCCGTCACACCGAACCGAGCTGTGCTCATACCCGAGCTATGGAAGAAGCCTCACCAAACAGCCAACCAGCAGACAAGGCCAAAAGCCAATCTAAGCGAAGCAAAGCACCGCTTGTCTTCCGCCCTTTTTGACCCCTTGAAGCATTTCACTCCCCTCTCCTTGGGAGAGGGGTACGGGGGTGAGGCCGGGTACGGGGGTGAGGCTATTCTTTCTTCCTCGTCAGCTCCGAGGCAAACAGCAACACGACGAAATAGCCGATGAACGGAATGATAAACGGCATGCTCATCATTTGGGTGGAGTCTGCAATGATACCCATCAGCAGGAAGCCACAACCACCGATCGGCGTCATCATCAGCAGCGACGAGGCACTCTTCGTCAGATTGCCCAAGCCGCGTAGTGCCAGAGAGAAGATAGTGGGGAACATGATGGCCTCAAAGACATAGTTGCATACCAACGCCACCATAGAGATCATGCCGAGGTTGAGCATCACCAGTCCGATGCACACCACACTGCCAATGGCACAGTAGAAGAGCATACGCTCGGCAGGAACTTTCCGCATGATCCAACTGCCCACAAAGCGACCAATCATGAAGAAGGCCAGCGCCACAGTGAGCACGATGGAAGCTGTATTGTCGCTCATCCATCCCTTTGCTGTCACATAATTGATGAAATAGCTGTTGATAGAGATCTCCGCCACCTCATAGGCCAAAAGCGAAAAGAGTCCAAAGACAAACATCGGATGATGGCGGAACAGCTTGTTGATGCGCGTACCCTGCGAGCGGTCTTCCTCGGTCTCCTGGTGCTTGATTTCCGGAAGGTTCACGCGTGAGAACACCACGGCGATCAGCAGCACCACAATACCCAACACAGTATAGGGGATGACAATGTTGCCGCCACGGTCAGTGCCATTGAAGAGAAACTGACCAATGAGGAAGGTAGCACTCAGCGATCCAAGTCCATTGAACGACTGGCTGAGATTGAGGCGGCTTGTTGCCGTCTGCGGGTCACCAAGTTCCGTGACATACGGATTGGCAGAAGTCTCAAGAAAGACAAGGCCGCAACCAATGATAAACAGGGCACCGAGATAGGCATAGAACGTACCGGCCTCAGCACCGGGAATGAAGAGCAGGGCTCCGATGCCAAAGAGCAGCAGTCCGAAGACCACACCCAGGCGATAACCACGCCGGTTGATAAACCAGCCGGCGGGTATGGCCATGATGAAGTAGCCGAGATAAGTCGTCACCTGAATGAGCGATGACTGGGTGATGGAGATGTCAAGCGCATTTTGGAAATGCTTGTTGAGCACATCGAGGATGGCACGCGCAAAGCCCCAAAGAAAGAAAAGGGAAGTGACGAGGATAAAGGGCAAAAGATAGCTGCGGCTGGTCAGAGCCGCACGACCTTTGTCCGTAGTCTCTTCAACTCGGGATGTCTGTGTTTCTTCTGATTGATTGTTATTCATTACGATTTTTTGAAGATGGTGTTCCGACATGCAGATGTAAATGACTCATGCACTATTAATAATAAGGTGCAGGCATCAGTCAAAACCCATAAACATAAATATAATAATGTGTATCAGGCAATGGGCAAAGTCTCTGCTCGGAGCACTCCCCTGCCCATAGCTTCGTTTCGGATTTATTTTTTCTTACTCGGATCGATGACCTTCCAGACGCCGGCCGACAATGCACCGCCAACCATCGGAGCTACGATAAAGATCCAAAGATTGGTCAGAGCCGTACCGCCTTGAAACAGTGCCGGGCCAATGGAGCGGGCAGGGTTGACAGAGGTACCGGTATAGCGGATGCAGGCCAAATGAACAAGAACCAAGGACAAGCCAATGGCCAGACCGGCGAAGTTGTTGGTGGCACCATTGGTCTTTGCCGTAGCACCCAATACCACCAGCACAAACACAAAGGTGAAGAACATCTCAGCCAGGAAACCGCCAAACACCGTCACCTTCGTTCCAGCCCCATCCAGAGCTTGCAAGTCATTGGCACCGGTGCCGATGAGTCCTGCTGCCGACGTGATAGCATAGAGAACTGCTGCGCCAATGATACCACCGATGACCTGGAACAGCATATACATGCCGGCATCCTTGCTGCTCATGCGTCCACTAAGCCATACCCCCAACGTGATAGCCGGATTGATGTGGCATCCTGAAATGCCGCCGATCGTATAAGCCATTGACACCACAGCCAAACCAAAAGCCAATGCCGTGCCCACCACGGCAGCCTGATTGTTGACTGGATCACAGCCCAAAGACACGGCCGCACCGCAGCCCATCAGTACCAGCACCATCGTGCCTACCATTTCTGCTAAATACTTTTTCATAATCTCAAATATTATAAGAAACGTTTTCGCGCTGACTTAATAAACGCAAAGTTACGGAAATTATTATAAAAAAGCAAAGAACACAAAGATTTTCTGTCAATGGGAAAGGACATGCCACACGACGTATTACACAAGTTCATATGCCCTCACTATTACAAACAATCCTTTGTTAGCGCAAACAATGATTTTGTAAAGTCAAGATGTCATTTTTTTCGTTATTCTCTTTGTAGTTTAATGACAAAACACTATCTTTGCAATAGATTAATCCCTACAATGCAATCTTATAAAAATAACATATAATATATACAACACCTATTAACTATGAGTGAAAAAACGAGCGAGAAGAGAGTTTACCTCTTTGGAAACGGCAAGGCTGAAGGCCGTGCCGACATGCGCAACCTTCTGGGCGGCAAAGGTGCCAACCTAGCCGAGATGAATTTGATCGGTGTGCCCGTGCCACCGGGATTCACCATCACCACTGATGTCTGCAACGAATATTTCGAGAAAGGCAAAGCCGACGTTGTTGCCTTGCTCAAGGACGATGTTGTCAATGGCGTGAAACACGTTGAGGAACTCATGGGACTGAAGTTCGGTGACGCCAAGAATCCACTTCTTGTCAGTGTACGCTCCGGTGCGCGTGCCTCCATGCCTGGCATGATGGACACCATCCTCAACCTCGGTCTCAACGATGAAGTCGTCAAGGGACTGGCTGCCAAGACCGGCAACGAGCGCTTCGCCTACGACAGCTACCGACGCTTCGTACAGATGTACGGCGACGTGGTCCTCGGCATGAAGCCTGTCAACAAGGAAGACATCGACCCCTTCGAGGCCATCATTCAGAAAGTAAAGGCTCAGCGTGGCATCCGTCTCGACAATGAGATGAACACCGACGAGCTCAAGAGCCTCGTCGTCCTCTTCAAGGACTATATCAAGGAGCGCACCGGGCGCGACTTCCCCTCCGACCCGATGGAGCAGCTCTGGGGTGCCATCTGCGCAGTCTTCGACTCTTGGATGAACGACCGAGCTATTCTCTACCGCAAGATGGAAGGCATCCCACAGGAGTGGGGAACGGCTGTCACCGTCATGGCCATGGTCTTCGGCAACATGGGCAACACCTCTGCCACAGGTGTATGCTTCAGCCGCGACGCTGCCACGGGCGAGAACCGCTTCAACGGTGAGTACCTTGTCAACGCACAGGGTGAGGACGTCGTCGCCGGCATACGCACACCACAGCAGATCACCAAGGAAGGTTCGCTCCGCTGGGCTAAGCAGCAGGGCATCGACGAGGCTACGCGCGCCAGTAAATATCCTTCCATGGAAGAGTCTATGCCCAACATCTACGCTCAGCTCAACGACCTGCAGGACAAGCTCGAGAAGCACTACAACGACATGCAGGACATGGAGTTCACCGTGCAGGAAGGTAAACTATGGTTCCTCCAGACCCGCAACGGCAAACGCACAGGTACAGCCATGGTGAAGATTGCCATGGATCTGCTACGCGAGGGGCTCATCGACGAGAAGACAGCCCTGCAGCGCTGTGAGCCCAACAAGCTCGACGAACTGCTCCACCCCGTCTTCGATAAGGAAGCCAAAGCTCAGGCCCGTGTACTCACACGCGGACTGCCCGCCTCGCCAGGTGCTGCCTGCGGCCAGATCGTATTCTTTGCTGATGATGCTGAGAAATGGCACGCCGATGGCCATCAGGTAGTCATGGTGCGCATCGAGACTTCGCCTGAGGACCTCGCCGGCATGAGCGCAGCAGAGGGCATCCTGACGGCTCGCGGTGGTATGACATCGCACGCTGCTGTGGTGGCCCGCGGCATGGGCAAGTGCTGTGTCAGTGGTGCTGGTGCCATCAATGTCGACTATAAAGCCCGCACCGTGGAAATCGACGGCACGGTGCTCCATGAGGGTGACTACATATCGCTCAACGGTTCTACCGGTGAGGTGTACTTTGGTGAGGTGAAGACACGTCCTGCCGAGGTCACAGGCGACTTCGCAGAGCTGATGAAGCTTTGCAACAAATACACCCGCCTCGTCGTCCGCACCAATGCTGACACGCCGCATGACGCTGAGGTGGCCCGCAACTTCGGTGCCGTGGGTATCGGTCTGTGCCGTACAGAACACATGTTCTTCGAGAACGAGAAAATCAAGGCCATGCGCGAGATGATCCTCGCTGACAGCAAGGAGGGTCGCGAGAAAGCCCTCGCCAAACTGCTGCCCTATCAGAAACAGGACTTCTACGGTATTCTGAAATGCATGGACGGCATGCCGGTGAACATCCGTCTGCTCGACCCGCCTCTCCACGAGTTCGTGCCCCACGACCTGAAAGGCCAGGAAGCTATGGCCAAGGAGATGGGTGTCAGCGTGAAGGTGATCCAGGACCGCGTGCAGAGTCTGAGTGAGCACAACCCAATGCTTGGACTCCGTGGGTGCCGTCTGGGTAACACGTTCCCTGAGATCACGGCCATGCAGACACGTGCCATCCTCGGTGCTGCCATCCAGTTGAAGAAGGAAGGCCTCGATCCCCGTCCTGAGATCATGGTGCCGTTGGTAGGTATCGTCAATGAACTCGATGCCCAAGAAAAGGTCATCCGCGAGACGGCACAGAAGCTCTTCGCCGAGGAAGGCGTAGAGATACCGTTCAAGATCGGTACGATGATCGAGGTGCCGCGTGCAGCCCTGACCGCTGATCTCATCGCCCAGAAAGCCGAGTACTTCAGCTTCGGTACCAACGACCTGACACAGATGACGTTTGGCTACAGCCGCGACGACATCGCCAGCTTCCTGCCCTCTTACCTTGAGAAGAAGATCCTCGACGTTGATCCGTTCCAGGTTCTCGACCAGCGCGGCGTAGGACAGCTCATCCGCATGGCTGTGGAGAAGGGCCGCTCGACACGTCCTGACCTGAAGTGCGGCATCTGCGGTGAGCATGGTGGAGAGCCTTCATCGGTGAAGTTCTGCCATCGTGTGGGTCTCGACTACGTGAGCTGCTCACCGTTCCGTGTGCCTATCGCCCGTCTGGCTGCCGCTCAGGCTGCCGTGGAAGAGGCATAACTCTGAAACATTCTGTTTCCTCTTATACAAGGCAAATGCTTGGCTGTCCAGGCATTTGCCTTTTTTGTTTGTCATAGAAGGGGAAAAACTCACGAAAAGATTATTGACAAAAGCACACCAACAAGAGCAGGCAATCTAGAGAAAAGTAAAGTCTCATCTGAACATCTTTTCGAGATAAAAACATGAAAATACGCACGTGAAATCATCAAAAGGCCTTGTTGACCTTATCAAACAACTGAGATGACAAGATCAAACAACCGAGATGATGAGATCAAACAACCGAGATGATGAGGTCAAACAACCGAGATGACAGCGCCAGAAGAGACACCCCGGAGCCGCCAAGCGTATATCCAGAACATAAACATTTACTAGTCAGACAGTTACAAAACAAGCCCCATTTTTCAAGAAATCACGATAAAAGGGTCGTTGATTGAAAAGAATCGCAAAATAAAGCCTGTTTTTTGTCAGAATAATCAACAGATGGCAAACCATAGGTATCATGACTGTTGATTCCCGAAAATAAGAAAAAAAGCAGAACACGTTTTGTATTCTCGTGATTAATCTCTATTTTTGCAAAGAAATAGCGTAAACAAGAACAAAGCAAGACCATGAAAGATACCACGAGGCTGACCGTGTTCAAGGCCAGCGCAGGCAGCGGCAAGACCTACCGACTGGCACTGGAATACATCAAGCTGCTGATGGCGGATCCCAAAAACTTCCGCTACACCCTCGCCGTGACCTTCACCAACAAGGCCACCGAAGAGATGAAGACGCGTATCCTCAGCAAGCTCTTCGCCCTGGCTCACCGTCTGTCCAGCGGCGACGACTATGTCAAGGAGCTACACCACAGCATGCCGCAGCTCACAGACAACGACATCCAGCAGCGGGCGACACTCGCCCTCGACGGTATCCTCAACGCTTATCACTACTTCCGCGTGGAGACCATCGACAGTTTTTTCCAACGCATCCTCAGAAATCTTGCGCGAGAACTGGGACTGAAGGCCAACATCAACGTGGGACTCAACGACCGTGAGGTGGAGCAACAGGCCGTCGACGAACTCATCGGAAACATCAACAACGACAAAGACCCGCTGCTCGGATGGATGATGGACTTTGTCAGCGAGCGACTCGAGGAGGACAAGAACTGGAACGTCATCGGACAGATCAAAGACTTCGGTACCAATATCTACCGCGACTTCTATAAGGAACGACACGAGCAACTTGAGGCAGTTCTCTCCAACCCTCTGTTTTTCAAGAACTATACCGCTAAACTTCGGGCCTTGGCAGCACAGGCTGATAAGGACATGAGCATACAGGCTGACCGCTTCCAGACGCTGGTAGACCAATATGGCTTCACCGACAGTGACTTTACCCGCGGTACCGTGCCCAACTATTTCAACAAACTGCGCGAAGGCAACTACTGCGATGTCGCACACGCCACCATCGATAAGGCTGACACGGAAGAATGGACCAAACTCATCAAGAAAACCATCAAAGACACCGACAAAGGTCAGACTTTCCATCAGTTGATCGCCCCACTCATCACCCAGACGGAAAAGATGAGGCAGAAAGCGGAAAGTATCAAGTACTCCGTGGCTCTCACTCTCAGAAACCTCAATGAGCTCAGACTGCTCGGACGCATCGCACAGCAAGTCGACGCTATCAACGCTGACAACAACAATTTCCCGCTCAGTAGCACTCAACAGCTCATCAAAAGCATGATCGACGGCAGCGACACACCCTTTATCTACGAGAAAATCGGCGGCTCGCTGAAGTATATCATGATCGACGAGTTCCAGGACACCAGTGCGGTACAATGGGATAACTTCAAAGTGCTCATCGACGACTGTATCGCCCATCAGGCTGGCTCACTGATCGTCGGTGACGTGAAGCAGAGCATCTACCGATGGAGAGGCGGAGACTGGAGGTTGCTGCAAGGCCTCACCCATGACAGGCATCCCGAGATCAAAGAAGTGAAACTCGACACCAACTACCGTTCGCAACCGAGAATCATCATCTTCAACAATATGTTCTTCAAAATCGCTGCAAAGAAGACAACAGAGGCGGCGGTAGCTGAACTCAACGAGCATCACGCGCCGAAGGACATCATACAACAGGCCTTGGACATAGAAACAGCTTACCAGGACGTGGAGCAGGCTTATCCCAAAGGCAAGGAACTCGTCGGCATGGCCCAAATCAAACTGCTCGACGACGAGGACTATGACCAAGAGACCCTGGATCAGATCGAGAGCACCATCGCGGAACTGCTCAAGGCGGGCGTTGCCACAAAGGACATCGCCGTGCTCGTGAGAAAGAACAAACACATCCAGGCCATCGCAGAGTACTTCATGCAGCATCAGATCATGGTCGACGGCAAGCCGGCCGACGTGAGTCTTGTCAGCGACGAGGCTTTCCGCCTCGACGCTTCGCTTGCCGTGAGGATGATCATCGCGGCTCTGCGCTACCTCGTACATCCCGACGACAAGCTCACGACGGCATTCCTCGTCAAGACTTATTATCGTATCGGGGCGAACAAAAATGATGAGGAATGCAAGAAAGAGACAAATGATGATCAAAAGAAGACCATAGCATACAGGGAGATCACAGATTACAAGAACGACCAAGATCTCGACACGCGGCTCTTCGTTGGCAAGGACGACATCGCTACCCAGCTCCCCGAGGCCTTGCGCACGCAACGTGATGAGCTGCGGGGACTGCCGCTCATGATGCTCATAGAGCGTCTCTATGCCATTCTCGGCCTGGAGCGTCTCAACGACGAGAGTGCCTATGTATGTGCCTTTCTTGACAAGGTCGCGACGCTGATACACAGTAAGGCAGTCGGCATTGACGAGATTCTCGAAGCCTGGGACACCGATCTATGCTCAAAAGCTATCCACAGCGACGACATTAACGGCATCAGACTGATAACCATCCACAAGAGCAAAGGACTCGAATACGACAATGTCATCATCCCTTACTGTGACTGGGACATAGAACGAAACAACGACACACTGTGGTTCACCACCGACGGCAAGCCAGAACCGTACAATGAGTTGCCGCTCGTGCCTGTGGCACTGCAAAGCAAGAAACTCAGAAACTCCATCTACTCCGACGACTACGACCGTGAGCATCTGAAGAATCTCGTCGACAACCTCAACCTGCTCTATGTGGCGTTTACCCGAGCCAGACGCAACCTTTTTGTCTTCGGACGGAAGAATCCGAAAGCACCCTACCCTTCCAAAATCATCCAGGATGTGGAGGAAGACATGAAGCAGGAATGCACTATCGAGGAAGATAACAAAACAACGACGATTACCTACGGCACGTTCAGCCCTACTCCAAAGGAAAGCAGTAACAAAGACACTGACAATGTATTCCTCGAGGAGGACAAGCCATTGCGTGTCAACATCAAGGCCTTCACCGAAGATTATGAGTTCAAGGAGAGCAACGAATGCAAAGACTTCATCATGCCGCAGGACGACGAAGACGCACAGATGCGACGCGCATATATTGAGACTGGTAACATACTCCACGAACTGCTGGCCAATATCCGCGACGTCAATGACATCGACCGCGCCATCAACAACATGGAGTTCAGCGGCGTGCTCTATGAAAAGCCAATGACACGTGAAAACTTGTGCGCCATGGTGCACAAGCTGATCGAGAGCCCTGTGCCCAAGACATGGTTCCGACCGGGACTGAATGTGATGAATGAGTGTAATATCATCTGCTATGACGAGGAGCATAAAACGGTAGGACCTAAGCGCCCTGACCGAGTCATTAACGACGGAAATTCAGTAACGGTCATCGACTTCAAGACCGGATCACCAAGAGCCAAACACGTCGAGCAGGTACAATACTACATGCGCCTGCTCAACGAGATCGGATATAATAACGTCAAAGGCTATCTCTGGTATCTGAGAACCAATACGGTCAGAGCCGTATAAACAAAACAACCGAATATCGGAATCATATTCTCGATATTCGGTTATTTTAGGTCTATACAGATAAAGCGTTTTCAAGAGCAGATCCTAATCGCCACCTGATAATCACATAAGTCGCCTTGATGGGCTATTTCTCCAGTCCCTCTATCTTCTTGACGCTGCCGCTCAAGGGGTCGAGAACCAGACGGGTGGACTGCTTCTTGCCGAAGAGCTCACCACTCAGCGACTCCACTGTTCCAAACTGGGGAGCCGCTGCTTCGAAGGTTCCCACAGGCTGCTGCTCACAGACCACGGTGATCTTCATCTTGCTGGGCTGGTTGACGCGCAGGCCAATATCGTTCTTGTCTTCCTTCTTTTTCTTCTCATCCTCAGCAACAGATGCGGCAGGTGCCACAGTGTGCTCGTCAGCTACCCTTATATAATAAGGTGCGCCCGCATAGTCGTCAGCATCGACAAGCCCCAAGCGCTTGGAGAAGCGGAAGAGCACTTCTTCTCCCTCCTTGACGGGAAGATAGTCGATGGTGGTCCACGCCGTGTCCTTCACCACCGTACCGGTGAACAGCGTCGTCAGACTCTGCTCCTGCGTATCGAGGTTTCTCAGCATGGTCTTTAGCTGCTCACCATCCTTGGGCATATAGTCTGCCTCGCCTTTGGCCAGTTGGCTGCGACTGTCCCGGATGTCGTAGATCTCCTGTGCTGTCAATTCCGCCATCTTAGCCGTGTTGCTGGCATTGAGGATGTCCGCCGTCATGAAATCGGCAGGGTTGACGGCCTTCGGTCTGGCAGCGGGAGAGAAGCGGCGAACCACAGGGCGCAAAGGCTGTGCCTCGGTATTGACAGCCAGGAGTTGTCCGTTGGGTGCCCGCGTCACATCGGTGATACTGTGCTTTTTGTCAAGCTGCAACGTAAAGTGCTTTGTGGTATCGGGCACGGCAACGGGATCCATCTCAAGGCCTATGACACGATAGGAAGTAGAGGCTTCCTCCGAAACATTCTGACGGATATAGCGCATGGCATATTTTGCAAACTGTCCGGGCGTGTATTGCGTCTTCTCGACTTTCACCGTGAAGCGCAGCATTGTCTTCGGCAGGTAATAGTCAGTACCCTCCACCGACTGGGCACTTGCCTGCATGGCAAAAGCACCCACCAGCAGACTGCCTGCCAAAAGCATTCGTTTATAGTTCATCATTGATATTTCGTCATTTATGATTCTTCTTTGTTCTCTCAACCTTCAGCATTGAATCCTTTCTTCTTTGAATCCATTCAACGCCCAGCATTGAATCCCCCACATTCATTCAGTCTTCCAGCCGCAGAAAGGCCTTGGGCAGATAGTTGATGATGTCGCTGGCAATGAGACTTTCTTTGCCAAGGTCTCTCACTGCCAGATCACCTGCCAGTCCGTGAAGATACATTCCCAACTGGCATGCCGTCGCCTGGTCATAGCCACGGGCCAAGAGTCCGGCAATGATACCGGTCAGCACGTCGCCACTGCCTGCCGTCGCCATGCCACTGTTGCCGGTGGAGTTGAAGACGATATGCCCGTCGGGCTTGCAAAGTGCCGAATAGTGGCCTTTGAGCAGCACATAGCCTTGCAGATGCTCTGCCAACTGCCGCGCCTTGGTCAGTCGCTCGTAATCACTCGAACTCGTCACGCCCACCAACCGGTCAAACTCCTTGGGATGTGGCGTCATGATGATGCCCAGTGGCAACTGCTGCATCCATGCCTGATGGTTGGCCAGCATATTCAGTCCGTCAGCGTCCACCACAATGGGACACTGCGTACGACGTATCTGACCGATCAGCGCAATGGCGGAGTTCTCGCTCTGCCCCAGTCCCGGACCGATGGCAAGCGCGTCATAGTCCTGACTCTCCACGCTGTCGGAGAAATAGGTCTCCTCACGGTCCATCTGCAACACGGCTTCGGGAACAGCCACCTGCATGATGCCATAGTTGCGCTTCGGCGTATGCACCGTCACCTTACCGGCTCCCGAGCGAAGACAGGCACGTGTGGCGAGAATGGCAGCACCCGACATACCGTAGCTGCCGGCGATGATCAGCGCATGCCCCATCGTACCTTTATGCACAAAGTCACCGCGATGGCGCACACAAGGTATCAGGTCGGTCTCTTCCTGGATACGGCAGCTGACCTCCGTGTCGCGGATATAGTCGGGACTCAGGCGGATGTCCAACACACGCAGACGGCCGAGATACTGCTGGCAGTCGGTAAGCATCATACTGAGCTTCTTCTGTTGAAGGGTCAGCGTCAAGTCAGCGCGAATGATATTCTGTCGGACATTATAGGTGTTGTCCTCGCACATCAGCCCTGACGGCATGTCAATACTCACCACCTTGGCCGGACTTTGATTGATATATCTCACCAACGAGGCAAAGCCTCCACTGAGCGGCTTATTAATGCCCGAACCGAAAAGGCCGTCGACAACAAGCGTCTCGGGCGTGAGCTCGGGTGGATCAAAGTTCAATGTGATCTCCGTGAAATGACTGACTTTCTTGGCGTAGACAAGCCGCTCCTTGTTGGCGGCGCAATCTTCCGACAACTTATCGTGGATATTGAACAGGTACACGCTTACCTGATAATGGTTTTCGGCCAGCATACGAGCCACGGCCAATGCGTCACCACCGTTGTTTCCAGGACCGGCAAAGACCACCACGGGCGTACGGTCGGTCCACTCATCCATGATGGCACGGGTCAGAGCTTTGGCGGCTCGCTCCATTAAGTCGATAGACTTCACAGGCTCGTGCTCAATGGTATAATTGTCAAGCTCATGAATCTGAGCAGCTGTAAATATCTTCATACGTAAAAAACAATATGGTGCAAAGATAAAAAAAAGATTGCAGAACGACAACGTGACAATCCCTTATTTTTGCAAAATAGATTAAATAAAAGGCGCAGCGTTCTCATTATTCGTGTATTTTTCGTAATTTTGCATTATTAAATAGGTCATACAAAACACATTTCACCATGGACATTGTGAAGATAAAGGACAAAACATTCCGTACGTTTATACCAGAGTCAGAGATTCTAAGCAAAGTAAAAGCCGTTGCCGAAAAGCTCAATAAAGACATGGCGGGCAAGAACCCGCTGTTTCTCGCTGTGCTCAATGGGTCGTTTATCTTTGCAGCAGACCTGATGCGCTACCTCACCATCCCCAGCGAGATCTCGTTTGTCAAGCTTGCCTCCTATCAAGGCACCACTTCCGTAGGAAAGGTGAAAGAGCTCATCGGCATCAACCAGGAACTCAAGGGGCGCACCGTCGTCATCGTGGAGGACATCGTCGACACGGGAAACACCATGAAGCAGATGCTCGCCACGCTCGAGAGCTACGAGCCGGAGTCCCTGCATATCTGCACGCTGCTCGTCAAGCCCGGCAAACTGCAGGTACCCCTCAACATTGAGTATCCAGCCATGGAAATCCCCAACGACTTCATCGTTGGCTATGGACTGGACTATGACCAGCAAGGGCGCAATCTCCGAGACATCTACACCGTCGTGGAATAAAGACGCCTTTTACAAAGGGAAGATGCCTTTTGCAAAGGAAGAAACCGGACATTTATTTATACATTATAATTTTTACATTATACATTATCCATTAATCCGATGAAGAATATTGTGATTTTCGGTGCCCCTGGTTCAGGCAAGGGCACACAGAGCGACAAGATGATCGCCAAGTATGGTTTCAAACACATCTCCACTGGCGACGTCTTGCGCAACGAGATTAAGAATGGCACGGAGCTGGGCAAAACAGCTAAAGGATATATCGACAATGGCCAGCTGATCCCCGACGACCTGATGGTCAACATTCTGGCCAGTGTCTATGACAGCTTCGGGAAAGAGCACGAGGGCGTGATCTTCGACGGCTTCCCCCGCACCATCCCGCAGGCCGAGGCACTGAAGAAGATGCTCGCTGAGCGCGGACACAAGGTGGCTGCCATGATCGAGCTCGACGTTCCTGAGGATGAGCTGATGAAGCGACTCATCCTCCGCGGCAAGCAGAGCGGACGCAGCGACGACAACGAAGAGACCATCAAGAAGCGCCTCAACGTTTACCACAACCAGACGGCACCGCTGATCGACTGGTATGAGAAAGAGGGCATACACCACCACATCAATGGCCTCGGTGAACTCGACCGCATCTTTGCCGACATCTGCAAAGTGATCGACAGCCTCTAAACAAAGCAAACAATATGTTCGGTGTTGGGCGTCATATCGCCCAACGCTTAACATTCAACACTTAAATATGGATTCCAACTTCGTAGACTACGTTAAGATATACTGTCGTTCCGGAAAAGGTGGGCGCGGCTCCATGCACCTGCGACATGTCAAATACCAACCCAACGGCGGACCCGACGGCGGCGACGGCGGCAAAGGCGGCAGCGTCATCTTGCGCGGCAACCATAACTACTGGACTTTGCTGCACCTGAAATACCAACGCCACGTCTTCGCCGAGAACGGTGGCAACGGTGGCCGCGACAAATGCCACGGTACAGATGGCAAGGACATCTATATCGATGTGCCCTGCGGTACGGTGGTTTACAATGCCGAGACAGGTAAATATGTCTGCGATGTCACCTACGACGGGCAGGAAGTCATGCTCCTCAAAGGAGGACGAGGCGGACTCGGCAACTGGCAGTTCCGTACAGCCACACGACAAACGCCACGCTTCGCACAGCCCGGGGAGCCTATGCAGGAGATGACGGTCATCCTTGAGCTAAAGCTCTTGGCCGACGTGGGACTCGTGGGATTCCCAAATGCCGGTAAGTCCACACTGCTCTCGGCCTTGTCCAGTGCCCGCCCGAAGATCGCCAACTACCCTTTCACAACGTTGGAGCCTTCACTCGGCATCGTCTCCTACCGCGACAACAAGTCGTTTGTGATGGCCGACATCCCCGGCATCATCGAAGGTGCCAGCGAGGGCAAAGGACTCGGACTGCGCTTTCTCAGACATATCGAGCGCAACTCGCTACTGCTCTTTATGGTTCCCGGTGACACTGACGATATCAAGCACGACTACGAGGTACTGCTCAACGAACTGAAGAAATTCAATCCCGAGATGCTTGACAAGCACCGCGTGCTCGCCGTCACAAAAAGCGATCTGCTCGACGACGAACTCATAGAGATGCTACGGGAGACGCTACCCACAGATCTGCCTGTCGTCTTCATTTCGTCTGTCACAGGATACGGCTTGGACGAACTGAAAGACGTATTGTGGGAGGAACTCAACAGCGAAAGCAACAAACTGCAGGAAATCACGGCTGAGGACACGCTCGTGCACCGTGACAAAGACATGCAGAAACTCACAACGGAGCTTCACGACGAGGGAGAGGATGAAGTGCTCTTCGTCGATGAGGACGAGGTGGAAGATGCCGACGATGACGAACTCGATGACTACGAGACGTTTGACCCTGACGAGGAAAAGGCATAAAGATTAAGACGACATGGAACCAGAATTAGAGCAATACAATTTCGGTGACGACATCGTTGCCTTCTCTACCACACGACATGGTGGAGTGAGCAAAGGCAACTATGCCGAACTGAACATCAACCCCTACTGCGGTGATGATTCTCAGAATGTAAACGACAATCTGAAGATATTATGCGACGCACTGGAGATCACCACTGACCATCTCATCCTGCCCCACCAAACCCATCAGACTGTATGCCGGGCTATCACACCGGAATATTTCAATCTGTCAGATGAAAAGAGGAAAGAATACCTGGAAGGCGTCGACGCAGTGATGACAGACATGCCAAAAGTGTGCGTCGGCGTGTCTACTGCCGACTGCATTCCCCTACTCTACTACGACACTGAGCATCATGCTCTCGCTGCCGTACATGCAGGATGGCGCGGCACGCTGGCCGGCATAGCCACAAAAGCCCTGGAAGCAATGGCGAAACAATATGATACACAACCGGGCAAAGTGAAGATCATGATTGGTCCGGGGATATCGCTGAAGAACTTCGAAGTCGGTGATGAGGTATATGAACAGTTTGCCAATGCCTTTCCCTTCATCCGCTTTATGTCGAAGAGATACGACAAGTGGCATCTCGACCTGCAAGTCTGCAACCGTCTGCAACTGCTGCATGCCGGTGCAAGACTGGAGAACATCGTCATGTCTAACATCTGCACCTATGATCAAGCCAACCGCTTCTTCTCTGCACGCCGCTTAGGAGCTCAGTCTGGAAGAATATATAATGGTATCATGAAGAAAGGAGAATCATCAAAGTGAGTGATAGGAAAAGAAATATTTCGAAAGGAGCCTTACTCCTTATTATTATGTGCACGACTCTGATGGCATTTGCACCGAACATGAAGTTCGACCCTTTGGCCAACTACCAGAATATCTTTTCCAATCGCAACAAAGAACTCATTGAGAAGCACGAACTGTCTATTCGTCTCGACAGTATCAAGCCCGGCGAATATGCCTACCCGCTGAAAGGATCGCAGTCGGGTGTCAATGCTGAAAATCTGCTGCAGGTCGTCTCACAAAAGGATAAGCACGTCAAGGCCATCTTTGCAGGACGGGTGAGGGTCGCCGCCTCAAGCCCGCTCTCAGGTTCGTTTGTTGTCATCACTCACGACAATGGACTGGAGACTTTCTACCGCAACATCCATCGACTCAGAGTGCACGTGGGTGATCGCATCAAAGCCGGACAAGTCTTTGCCGATGCAGACAAATGTCAGTATGGCTACACCGTCGGCGTGATGTTTCTGCTCAACGGCACACCTATCCATCCCTATTTCGTCTTTGACACCTATGCCCAGCACCCGCTCAACGATGTGCTGCGTTGTAAGCTCACAGACAAGTATCTGATCACCACAACTTCTAAGCGAGTGGCCTTCACCTTGGCTCGCAAACGCTTTCAGGCCTCACTCATCGCCTCACTCGATCCCGTGAAGCCAAAGTACTTCGGGGCGGCAGGGCCAGCAAAGATCAATCTAGAATTTCTCAACGCCAAACACTGGTGCTACCCTCTTGTCGGCAGCTACGTCACCAGTCCATACGATAAGTTGCGCCAGAAACCTGACACCACAGCCACCTATCATCATACCGGCGTAGACATCAAAACCCACACGCCACACGACAGTATCCACGTAGCTTTTGACGGTATCGTTGAGGAATCGTGCCCAATCCCTGGCTATGGCAACTGCATCATGGTAAAGCATGCCTACGGCATTGAGACGCTCTATGGCCATCAGACGGTCAACTTCGTACACGCCGGTCAGCATGTCAAGGCAGGACAAGTGATTGGACTTACTGGTGCTACGGGCCACGCTACCGGTGACCACCTCCATTTCGAGATGCTCTATCGTGGCCACCGCATCGATCCTGCCCTTTTCTTTGATCATAAGAAACACACCTTGCGCCGCGCTACCGTGTTCCTGCGTGGCCCGAAGGTCATCAGCAAGCCCAACGACGAGCGCGACCGCTACCTCTTCGGGTGGAAGATCGCATAGTGCTCCGCCCCCGACTGGCAAGCGGAGCCCGCTCCTCTTTCAAGTGTGCGTGAGCCGTTCGGTTTGCCGTGGCGCAGCCATGGCCCCTTCTTTTCCCTCATAAACGCAGCAAGGCCTCTCCCGAGTCATCGGAAGAGGCCTTGCCATTTGTATGCAACGGCTGCGAGCCGGAACTAATTACTCACCGAGGTGAATAGCCTCGTTGGGGCATACAGAAGCGCAAGTACCGCACTCTGTGCACTCATCGGGGTTGATAGAATACTTGTCACCAGCAGAGATAGCACCTACCGGGCACTCGTCGATACATGTTCCGCATGCAACGCAGTCATCGTTAATAACGTAAGCCATAATGTTCTTGTATTTTAAATGAATAAATGTTTTTGTTTCGTTGTTGCAAAGATAATTATTTTCTTTGGAATACCTACAAATGACGACTGGTTTTTTATTATTTTAAACAATAGCTGTTCACCCCCTGTCTTGACTACTCATTAATAAGTAACTTAGCAGACACATATCACCCTGACTTCAGGCTGTCTGCAACAAATCAGCAACAGCTCAGCAGACCAACAGCTAAGAATCAGCAGGACGACAGCAAAGAATCAGCAGACCTGCCAGCAACAATAATTCATCAGCTACTGCGTTATGATGAATATGAAGAGGATTGTCTTTGTTATCTTCCTGACGCTCGCCGCTGCCAGTGTCGCTTGGGGACAGGAACAGACGGTGCAGAACCGCCCGTATATCGACTTGCGCCCCTTCCACTTCGGACTGCTTGTCGGTACGCATCTGCAGGACATCGAACTCAACAATATCGGGCCACAGACCATCATTGCCAACAACGGTTCACAACAGACTTATACCATCACCTGCGACCAAAGCCAATGGGACAACGGATTTCAGGTAGGTGTGCTCGGTGAAGCCCGCCTGACCGAGAACTTTCAGTTCCGTGTGGCACCTGCCATTCTCTTTGGCTCGCGCCATATCGAGTTTCACAACATGGACACTCAGGCTCCCGACTCGATGCTCCACCGCTCGCAAGACTTGAAGACCATCTACTTCACCTGTTCGTTTGACCTTATCGCGGCAGCACCCCGAATGGGCAACCATCGCCCCTACGCCATGCTGGGACTCACTCCGGCCATCAATCTCACGGGGTCTGACAACAGCTATCTCAAACTCAAACGTTACGACATGTACTTGGAAGCAGGCTTCGGTTGTGACTTCTACATGCCCTTCTTCAAGGTAAGACCGGAACTGAAATTCATGTACAGTCTCACCAACAGTCTCGACACAGGCCATGCTGACCGCCTGCAAGACGAGGCGATGCGCCCCTACGCTCTCAGCATAAATAAAGCCAGAACCAAAGTCATCGCCCTCACCTTCTATTTCGAATGAAGACAGAGAGACAGAATATCCAAGACAAAAAGACAGAAAAGACATATTATTATTAAAGACAGAAAGAACTGGGTCTTTAATAGACAGAAAGGCAAAAAAGACAGACTCTCTAATAGACAGAAAGGCTCTCTGACACTATCAGAAAGGTACTTTGAGGATATTAGAAAGCCTTTCTAACCCCATGACAAAGTTCCTTAGACCAAGTAAGTCACCATCAAAAAGAATATAACCGAATAGGAAGAACGTGATATTCTCGATATTCGGTTATATTCTTGATTCCGCCGTGGCGGAGCGTTCACTAACAAAGATATACGTTACTTTGTAGTTGGAAGTGGACTATTTCACATTCAGCACTACGATCGACATCGGGGGGAGCGTAGCCTTGAGCTTGTCGCCTTTGACTTTGGCACCGGTGAAGGCTGCGGACTTCACCACGTCGGGATGTTTGAAGTCGTTGTAGTCGGTGACCTTCTTGGCGGTGAGGATTGTGCCGGCGACCTGCTTGCCCTTGAAGCCGTCGAGGGCAATCTCCACCGGTTCAGCTTTGTCGAGGCGAGGGTTGACGAGCGAGACGACGAGACTGCCATCCTGCTTCTTGGCAGCGGAGACCGAGAGGGTAGGGACGCGGCCCGGCGTCATCTTGTACATCAGCGGCTTGGCGGTGAGCGTGTCGCAGGTGAAAGAGGCGGGCAGGTAGGTAGCCTCCTGGAAGTCGCGGTACATCTTGAAAACATAGTAAGTCGGCGTGAGCACCATGTGGCCTTGTCCGATGGTGTCGGTGAGGATCATGCTTTGCAGCACGTTAACCACCTGCGCGATGTTGGCCATGCGTATGCGGTCGGTGTGGCGCTGGAAGATGTTGAGCGTCAGGGCGGCGACCATGGCATCGCGCATCGTGTTTTGCTGATAGAGATGTCCGCGGATCGTTCCCGGCTCCTCGTCCCACCAGGTACCCCACTCGTCGACCATCAGCCCGATCTTCTTCTGTGGGTCTTTCTTGTCCATGATGTCGCTGTGACGCTTGATGACGTCTTCGATTTGCAGGCACTTGGCGAGTGTGGTGTAGTACTCGTCATTGGTGAACGCTGTTGCTGAGCCTTTATTGTTGCTCCAGTCCTTGACAGTATAGTAGTGGAGCGAGAGTCCGTTCATGCGGTTGCCCACGCGGTCCATGAGTGTCTTTGTCCAGTCATAGTCGTAGTCACTGGCACCGGATGCGATGCGGAAGAGATGGTTGTTGTGCTGGTCACGGCAGTAGGTGTTGTAGCGGCGGTAGAGGTCGGCATAGTATTCCGGCCGCATATTGCCGCCGCATCCCCAGCTCTCGTTGCCCACACCGAGATATTTCAGATGCCAGGGTTTCTCGCGGCCGTTCTTACGGCGCAGGTTCGCCATCGGCGTGTCGCCGTCGCCGGTCATATACTCCACCCATTTGGAGAGTTCTTCAACGGTTCCGGAGCCGACATTGCCGCTGATATACGGTTCGGCGCCGAGCTTCTCGCAGAGATTCATGAACTCGTTGGTACCGAAAGAGTTGTCCTCGATGGTACCGCCCCAGTTGTTGTTCTGCATCTTAGGGCGTTGGCTGCGAGGTCCGATGCCGTCCATCCAGTGATATTCGTCGGCAAAGCAGCCGCCGGGCCAGCGCAAGACGGGCACGCGTAGCTCCTTGAGCGCATTGAATACGTCGGTGCGGTAGCCGTCGGTGTTGGGGATGTGGGAGTTGGGACCTACCCACAGACCACCGTAGATGCATGTGCCGAGGTGCTCGGCAAACTGTCCATAGAGCTCCTTGTAGATCTTCTGCTGGCCTTGGTTGGCATGGATCGTCACCTGAGTCTGAGCCATCAGACCACTGGAAGCTGACACGAGAAGTGTCGATAGAATTAGTTTTTTAAGCATAGAAAAATTTGTTATTGGTGTTATGTAAAATGGTGATTTAAAGCTTGAAGCGGTAGCCAAGCGTGATGAGGATGGCGTGGTTGCGGGCTGTCAAGGCATCCTGCATGGGTACCCAGCTGGTGTCGTAGGCATAGTGATGGATAGCTTTGCGCACTTCGAAACGGTAGGTGGCGTTGAGAACAATGTTCTGCCATTCGTAGCTCAGACCGACGGGAATGTCATAGATGATTCTGCGGAATTGACCGCTGACATCCTCTGATTCCTTGGTCTGGTAATTCTCCCAAAGAAAGATCGACGACATGCCGTCGCCAATGTCCATGGTGCGTATGCTTGTCATCTTGGCATGCGCCTTGGCCGAAGTCAGGATGCCCATCTCCGCACCGATGTGTGCGGCGAGTCCTTTGACACCCCTGAAGTAAGCCTTGAACTGCAAAGGCACTGATACGTAGTCTGCGTTGATGTGGCTTTTTACGGTAGCGTATTGCTCATGCTCGTCTTTGAGTCCCGTGCCGATGGCACTATAGTCTACGCCAGTGGTGAGAGAATAGTAACGTGACAGGGGAATCTCCACTTCGGCACCAGCCGTCCATCCTGTTTTCCATGTCTTTTCTCTGTTGATGGCATTGCCGTCCATCTTTGAAATGGTCATGCCGGCATGTGGCGTAATGGAGACGCGCATATTGTCGTTTTGTGCTGATGCCACGACGGGAAGAAGTGCCATCAGTAAGAAGAATATCTTTTTCATGGGTCTATTGAATCTTATGGTAAGTGTAAATCGCTGTCTGTGCGCCTCCGTTGTCATGGGTGAGCGTCATCTCTGTGTCAGAGATGAACTCGATCTGTTCCTTCTTGGAGTAGTCGGAGCCTGGTGACACCAAGCCATTGAGGGAAGAGCTTGTTAGCAGATTATTTCCTTCGACCGTAAAGTAATATGAGTTGTGGTAGTCTGTATCATATGTTGAATATTGGTTGACGGTATGATTGCGGCTGAAGGAGAGCTTATTATATGTTGAATAGTAGGAGGAAGGAATAATGTCTTCGTCAATGATGGCTTTCCCGTCGGCGAGTATTTTGTAATGAGTCGTCTCCCAGGTGCCGATGAGTTGTTCGGGAACCTTGCTGCTGATAACCTCTTCTATGCGCGTTATCTCGTTGGGGATGTCCTTGCGTACGAACTTCTCCACTTTCTGCCCGTTGGCAGTGGCTAAGAGAATGTCTTTGCTGATGGCAAAGAGATAATAGTCTGTGCCACTATAGGGGAAGACGAGGTACCCGTCGGGGGTGCTTACCTTGCCGGAGTGATAGTCTATTTTGTTGTAATTGTATGCACCATATATCTGTATGACGTTTGACACATTGCCTTGTTCGTCGATGTAGATGCCGTTGCCGACACCATTGGGATTGTCGTTGCTTGTGAGTTCCCAGTAACCGGCGAGGTCGCTCATCTGTATGCCTGAGAATTTCATCTGTGCCATCATCTCCATCATGCTGTCGCCGTCGCCGGGGAGATGCTGGATACGGTAAAATGGAACAACCGAAGTCTTACCATTGTAGGCAAGGTACATCTTCTCGTTGTTGTTGCCCGCCACCGTGACGGTGTAGTGTTTGCCGTTGCCCTTGCTGAGCAGCATCATGTAGTGATTGTTGTCGACGGTCCACGTGCCGGTCTTGTAGCCTAAGTTAAAGGGATCTTCCGAAGTCTGGGTATACTGCCATTCCGAGACGGTGCCGTCGTCGTGCACGACGATGCCCTCAACAGCACCGTCGCCGTTGATGTCTGCACCGTTTTCAATGCTCGTACCGGCAATCTGCCAGTAGCCGGTGATGGGGATGTTGGTGTCAGCGCTGATGTCCTTGTCGTCGTCACTGCAGGAGGAAAATGTCAAGAGGTTCAGCAAGCCGATCAGCAATAATAGATAAGGAGTAGTTTTCATGGGAGTAATATGAGATGTAAGAAGTGATAGTGGTTGCAAAGGGATTATAGATCCTGCAACCACTTTTTGCCTTTCTTGGTGTTGGTCCAAAGGATGAGGCCGACACCGATGACGGAGCCGATGGCAAAGATAATAGTGAGCGTTTCCATATAATTATGATTTGGTCTCTTATTGCCAATGCTTATTTCTTTTTTCTTTGCGAAGCTCGGTTGGCCCGCTGTTGCCGGTATTTAGCCTTCTGCTTAGCCGAGCCGGAGCCGTGTGCACCGGTGATATACTTCTTTTTCTTGGCTTTGGTTTTCACCTTGTCGTCGTCTTTGGGTCCGCCTTTGGAAGCACCCTTGAAGACGATGCCGTGCTCAATGATTTCGTCGATGTCTGACATGGGGAAGTTGAGAGTTGAGAGTTGAGAGATGAGAGTTGAGAGTTGAAAGTTGAGAGATGAGAGATGAGGGGACTGTTGCCTTATTCTTTTTCAAGAATTTGAGAATTGTAGAATTTCCTGCCCTTTATATATATAAGTATATAAGAATGAATAAGAATCTGCGAGCTACCTTTGGCAGCCGGTCTTCTGATGCTCTATCATTCTGTTTTGGACATCATCCTCTAATTCTCTAATTCTTGAAAAATAAATATGATTCGTCTAAACTGCGGATTAGTGGTGGAACAGTCTCACGTGAGTGAAGGCCATGGCCATATCGTATTTGTCGCAGGTCTCGATGACATTGTCGTCACGGATGCTGCCGCCGGGCTGTGCGATGTACTTCACGCCACTCTTGTGGGCGCGCTCGATGTTGTCGCCGAAGGGGAAGAAAGCGTCGGAGCCCAGGCATACGTTGGTGTTCTTGGCAATCCATTCTTTCTCCTCAGCACGGGTGAAGACAGCCGGCTTCTCGGTGAAGAACTGCTGCCATGTGCCTTCGCGCAGTACATCGTCATGCTCTTCGCTGAGGTAGACGTTGATGGCGTTGTCGCGGTCAGCACGGCGGATGCCCGGTTTGAACGGAAGGTTGAGAACCTGCGGGCTCTGGCGCAGCCACCACTCATCGGCTTTGTTACCGGCAAGACGTGTGCAGTGGATACGGCTCTGCTGACCGGCGCCGATGCCGATGGCTTGTCCGTCCTTGACATAGCAGACGCTGTTGCTCTGTGTATATTTCAGTGTGATGAGGGCAATCTTCAAGTCGCGGATCGCCTCAGGAGTGAAGTTCTTGTTCTTCGTAGGAATCTCTTCGAAGAGTTTCGGGTCGTTGAGATCGCAGTTATTGCGGCCTTGCTCAAAGGTGATGCCGAAGACCTGCTTGTGCTCGATAGGTTCGGGAACATAGTTCGGGTCGATCTTGATGACGCAGTAAGTACCCTTGCGCTTGGCCTTGAGGATCTCCAGGGCTTCGGGTGTGTAGTCGGGTGCGATGACGCCGTCGCTGACCTCACGCTTGATGAGTCTGGCAGTAGCCTCGTCGCAGGTGTCGCTCAGCGCGCAGAAGTCGCCATAGGAGCACATACGGTCAGCACCACGGGCGCGGGCATAGGCACTGGCCAGGGGCGTAAGCTCAAAGTCAATGTCATCCACGAAATAGATCTTCTTCAGCGTGTCGCTCAGTGGCAGACCCACGGCAGCTCCTGCCGGGGAGACGTGCTTGAAGCTGGCGGCGGCGGGCAGGCCGGTAGCGGCCTTGAGCTCTTTGACCAGCTGCCAGCTGTTGAGCGCGTCGAGGAAGTTGATGTAGCCTGCGCGGCCATTGATGACCTCTACGGGCAGTTCGCCGTGCTCCATATAGATACGGGCCGGCTTTTGGTTCGGATTGCATCCGTACTTTAATGCGTATTCTTTCATGTCGGTGTGAAATTGAAACCTACGGCAAAGGTAGCGAAAAGTTAGCAGAAACGGAAATAAACACGGCAAAAAAAGTAGTGGTAGGGGGATGGTATCTTCTGTTGTTTTATGTAATGTCGGAATCTTACCTATGTCCTCGTACGACTGAACCTATGTTCATGTGCCATTGAAGGTATCTTCATGTGGGCTTGAAGGTATCTTCATGAGGACTTGAAGGTATCTTCATGTGGAAATCACTTCAAAAGCATATTTTTTTGAAATATTTCGTTGAACGTATTGATATTCTTCTTAACTTTGCACCGAGAAATTGAGAAAGTATATAGAAAGTCTGGAGGAAAGACAAGATTGTTATGAAAAGGGATTTAAGAATGCTCTTTGCTGAAGCAGGCAAAAAGCTGAGAGAAGAGCCACATGAGGTGGTGATGGATTTTGAGAAGGCGTCACATCGGTTGGCTAAGCACAATGTTGACTTGAGCAGTCATTCCTTGAAAAAGCTGTGGGAACTGGTGACGGGAAAGCGTCGGCTGTCGATGGAAGCGCGTAACCGTCTGGCGCTCTTTGCCGGTTTCCAAACGTGGGATGATCTGATGAACACCGTGCACGGCGACACAGACGCGTCGATCAACTACGAGGAATAAATGCTATGGTTGTTGCTGTCCATGACTATGGGTGGTAGAAACAAAAAATGTTGGACTGCTTTTGATGATAGCTTTCGCTATGTCAAATGCAGTCCAACATTTGTACTCTGAGGATAGAGTCATCTCTCCTCTTAACGAGGAGAGAGCGAGAAATCTCTTTTTACTTGTTCTCAGTAGCAACCACCTGGCGCTTCTCCTGAATGCGGGCAGCCTTACCGGTGAGGTTACGGAGATAGTAAAGTTTAGCGCGACGTACCTTACCACGCTTGTTCACCTCGATGCTGTCGATGTTGGGAGACTCGATAGGGAAGATACGCTCTACGCCTACAGTACCAGACATCTTACGAACGGTGAAACGCTTCTTGTCGCCATGGCCGCTGATCTTGATGACCACGCCACGATACAGCTGAATACGCTGCTTGTTACCCTCGACAATTTTGTAAGCGACAGTGATGGTGTCACCTGACTTGAACTCAGGGAACTTCTTGCCGGTTGCAAATGCTTCCTCGGCAACTTTAATCAAATCCATTGTGTGTATAATTAAATGTTGTTTGTCGTTCCAACCCAACGTAGCATGGAGACTCTTCCTCCAACCAGCGGTTAGGCCGAAAAGCTTTGCAAAGTTACTGCTTTTCAACGAAATAAGAGCAAGAGAGGTATAAAATCTGTTCTTTTTAACATTTCTGTCTCGCTTTTTCTGCTTTCATGATGTCTTTTCTCTGGGGAATTGCGTACCTTTGCGGAAGTTACTTGAGTATACACATTATTATATATAGCATGATGAAAAGAAATACTACGCTGTCTGCACTGTGCCTGACGTGGGTACTGCTGTTGCCTTCGTGCGGCAGCCAATACCATTTGACTGACATTCAGCGCACACAGGTGATGGTTGACAGCCGCTATGACCGCCAGCCGGATCAGGCAGCCGCAACACTGCTGGCTCCATACAAACATGTCGTGGACTCGGTGATGAACCCAGTAGTGGGTACGACGACACACTATATGACGAAGCAACGTCCGGAGAGCGATATGAGCAACTTGCTGTCTGATATCCTCGTGTGGTATGGCAAGCAGACGGGCGAGCATATCGACTTCGGTATGTATAACATTGGCGGCATTCGTGCATCTCTGCCTGCTGGTAAGGTGACCTACGGCGATATTCTCAACGTGGCCCCCTTTGAGAACCATATCACATATCTTACCCTTTCCGGCAGTAAGGTGCAGGAACTCTTCCAGCAGGTGGCGTCTGTCGGTGGAGAAGGGGTGAGCCATAGCGTGCGGCTTGTCATCACAAAAGACGGACAGCTGAAGTCCGCAACCATCAACGGCAAGGAGATCGACCCGAACGGCAGCTACCGCATCGCTACAATCGACTACTTGGCTCACGGCAATGATAAGATGACGGCCTATAAGGCAGCAACGGATGTGGTGTCGCCACAAGAAGAGAAATACGACACACGCTATATCATCCGCCATTACTTCCAGGAGATGACCAAGGCAGGGAAGGCTGTAGACGGTCACGTGGAGGGAAGAATTGTGGTTGAATGATGAGTGTTGAATGGAGAACACCCTGTTCAAGTATTAAGGGATTACGGAACAAATAAGATAAACAGATAGATAATATAGATAACGATGAGATATTTTAGTAGACTCTATATCATGCTGCTCCTTTTAGCAGTTAGCCTTGGCGTCGACGCCGGTGGCCGACAGAAGAAACTGACGATACTGCATACCAATGACACGCACAGCTGCATCCTGCCGTTAAGCAAGAACCTTGCTGACACGGCTCTGGCAGATCGTGGAGGCTTTCAGCGGCGTGTCGCCATGTTGGAAGAACAGCGTAAGGCTGACCCTCAGCTGCTGCTCTTCGACAGTGGCGACTTCTCGCAGGGCTCTCCTTATTATACGTTGTTCAAAGGAGATGTAGAGGGCGGACTGATGAACCTGATGCACTATGATGCCGGTACCATCGGCAATCATGAGTTCGACTTCGGACTGGAGAACATGGCGAGGGTGTTTCGCGAGCTTAACTTTCCGATTGTCTGTGCCAACTATCGCTTCCATCAGTATGGGCTTGACAAGATTGTGAAGCCTTATGTCATCATTAAGCGCAAAGGACTGAAGATTGGTGTTTTTGGTCTCTCTCCTCAGTTGGAAGGACTCGTCGACAAGAAGAACTATCTCGATACGGAGTATCTCGACCCTATCACAACGGCTCAGCAGATGGCTGATGAGTTGCACAGACAGAAATGTGACTTGGTGATCCTTATCTCTCATCTTGGTTGGGAAGAGCAGGGTATGGGCGACCAGATGGTCATCAGCCATACGCGTGGCATCGACCTCGTGCTTGGTGGACACAGCCATACGCTTTTCAAGACACTGCGCTATGTGCCGAACCTTGATGGCAAACAGATCCCTGTGGACCAGAATGGTAAGAATGCGATCTATGTAGGACGCATGGTCCTCACGATGAAGTAAGTCAGAAAGACAAGTTCCTTTAGACAGAAAGACAGAAAGGATATATTTTATAGAGCTCTTCCCCCACTCCTCTTTCCGTCTCAAAGTCCTAAATAGTTTCTCCTGATTGCAAGCTGAGAATGAAGTACTTTTGAAAAGCAAGTTCACGCTTTGAAAAAAAAAAATCATCTCGCCATATAACATACAACAAGAAAGGCTCCAACCCACAGCGGGTTGGAGCCTCTTGTTATCCTATGCTCTTTCTACTTTAGTTCAGGCCATCCATGATTCCACCGAACCTTACGGATGACCAGTTTTGGCGTACCTTCACTTTTGATACTATATCCATGACAAATGAAGAGGTCACCTCTCTTTTGCTTCTTCGGCAACGGGAGATGATAGACGGCACAATGGCCGGCTGCCTCATATCGTTTCTTATCGCCTTCGATGACGAGCGTGCCGCCTCCATCGAGCATAGACTTACCCTCGCGGTCGAGATAGGGACCGGCAATCGAGCGGCTTCGTCCGACGACCACACGGTAATTGCTTTTCATGCCCCGACAACAGTAGTCGTGACTGACGAAGAGATAGTACCAGCCTTGGTGCTTGAAGATGAATGGAGCCTCGATGGCATTAGGTCCGGCAAAGTCAGAAGTGGGATTGGCCGGAAGGGTCTTGGAGCCTTTGGCATAGCGGCGCGCAATAGTAAAGGGACGCGCGCCGGCAGCAGCATGTAACGTCGTGTCGAGGCGAAGGAGCTGAATGCCGTCCCAAAACGAGCCGTAGGCCAGCCACGGCTGACCGTTGTCGTCGATGACAAAGTTGGGATCGATGGCATTCCAGTTGTCGCGTCCCTCGCGTGAGGCTATAATACAGCCCTCGTCACGCCAGCCGCTGTTGTCGGAGAGGCGGTCGGCGGAGAGAAGTCCGATGGCCGACGTGTTCTTTCCAAACGTCGAACAGGAATAAGCCATATACCAGCGGCCGTGGTAACGGACGATGTCTGGTGCCCAGAGATCGCCCCGCAATCCGGGTACGCTGTCATGCGCCCAAGCAGGAATATGGTCTTGCAGGACACCATGCTTTGCGATGTCCCACGAATGTAAGTCGCAGGAGGTCATGCTGAGGATGCCGGGACCAGTACAATAGAGATGATAGGTGCCGTCCTCGTAAGCCATGACCGGATCGTGAACCCAAGGGTCTGTGACGTCATGACGCTCAGGTCCTCCTGCCAAGGCCGTGGCAACGCTGAGCGCAGCCACAGCCAAGGATAAGATGATTTTCAATGATGAATGATTTAATGATAAAGGAGAAAGGGGACGAGGAGAGAGGAAGGAGCAGAGGGACGGCGCACAACGCCGTCACACCGAACCGAGAGACCTCGGTCCAACACAAACCCGACTCTCAACCATTGAGTACTGCAAGGCTTCTCGCCGCTTTCGCCCCTAAACGCTCAAGCCTCCCACCGCTTTCGACCCCTGAGTGTTTCAAGTCTCTGCGCAGCTTTCGACTCTTGAAGCATTTCACGCCCCTCCCCCTCGGGGAGGGGATAGGGGGTGAGGCTGATAGGGGGTGAGGCAGGAGGTCTACTCTTACTTTCTCACGACCTTCTTTCCACCCACGATCACGATGCCCTTGTAGCTGTCGCTGACCGGCATACCCGCGAGATTGTAGGCCTGCTGAACCTTAGTGCTGTTCTGATCAGCCTGGATCTCATGGATGCCCGTCGCCGTCACGCCCTCTTTGTAGAGCCAGACGGGGATACCGTCGAAGCTGGTGGCAGTAATGCAGGTGGCGGGACAGTCCTTATACCCGTCGACGTTCTGCTTGATCGCCACGCCACTGTAGTCCCAGCCGTTGAGTGTCAGCGTGATAAACGACTTGCCGTCCTGCGTAAACATCCATGTACCATCGTAATCGGCATTGCTCGGGCACGATACCGTGCCGTCGGCACTGAGCGTCACCGTCACCGGTTTTTGCTCGTTGGCCTTGCTGAACGAGGCATCTGTCTTATCGTTGTAGGCACAGGGTTGCTGATAAGGATGTTTGAGCAGATGATAGGTGCCGGCGATCTGCTCAGCAGAGAAGAGTCGTTCGCTCTCGATTTGTTTCTGTGTAGTCTGTTTTCCGGTGAATCGGAAAGGAGCGGTGACGAGCCAACCGTCTTCGTTGACAAAGAGCGGATGCACGCGCACCTCGTGGAAGTAAGTTCCATCGTCGAATTTAGTATGATAGACCAGGAAGGCATCTCCATCGTTGTCGACCAGTACAGAGTTATGGCCTTGAGCACGCTCGCCGCGAGTCATGCTGCCCCATCCGGCGTAGGCCCCCATGAGTTTCATGCCACGGTTGGTCACGGAGTTGTTGCCGTAGTTGAGTTCGTATCGGCTGTAGATCGCGCTGGTACCCTGCCCGTCCACGAAAGGACCGTCGGGATTCTCGCTGCGGAAGACACGCATCACGTAGCCCGCATTAGGGTTCAGACCTCCGTAAGAGAGAAAGAGATAGTAGTAATTGCCGATATGACGGATAAACGAGCCCTCGCCCGAGACATAGTATCCGCCCGCGATCTTCTTGCCGAAGTAAGGATCGCTGGTGGTGTTGGCATCGGCACCGCCCTCAGCAGCGTTATTACCGTTGATCTCATAGGGATAGGTGTGGGTATAGTCACGCAGACCTGTTGTTTCGTCAAGCTTCAACTCCCAGATGCCACCCGACCAAGAGCCGTAGGACATCAGCAGATTGCCGTCCTTGTCATAGAACACACAAGGGTCGATGCAGTTGGGCCAGTAGCTCCCCCACTTATCCGTATTATAGCGGGCGGGCAGCGAAGTAGCACCGGTAGCAATGGTCAAGTCGGTATACGTCCAGTCGTTGGTCTTTGTAAAGCCGTTGTGGTCATAGCGTCCTTGAAAGCCGGAGAAGACAACAGGTCCCTGATAGACATACGGTCCCTCGATGTTGTCGGCAGCAAGACAGACGATAGACGATGCCCAATTGTCACCGTTGACCGACATATACATGAGCCACTTGCCCGTCTTGCGGCTGCGAACGACATCAGGAGCCCACTGCATGCCCTGAACATTATTGCCTTTGCACTGCCAGCTGTGGGCATTGAAGTTGCCAAAGGAGACAGTCGCGCCCTTATAGTTCTGCACAGAAGTGATCTTCTGTGTGTTGTAGGCGTTGGCATAACCGATCTTTTTGGCAAAGAGCGTGCAGGCGTCAGTCTCGCCACCACCAAAGTAAGTCCAATTGAGCATATCGCTGGACTTCGCCGTGGCAAGATGCGAGCCGAAAAGATAGTAGTTGCTACCGTCGGCAACTATAGAGGGATCATGAACCGCCACTTCCTTGTAGCTGACCCTGGTCTTATCGTTGGCGTATGTAGCGACAGTGCTGAGGGCGAGCAGGCCGACGGCTGTAAAGAGTTGAAGATGCTTCATAATTATCAAAAAAAAGTGGTAAAGCCCTTCCCCATCCCTCCTACTGAGGGAATGGGGAGCGAGCCTTACCGTTACTTATCACTTATCGTCTGTGAACATGTCGCTTGGCACCGGACGTACCAGCCACCAAATGGCAGTGGTCAGCGGTGAAGGCGACATAGAGGTCGGCGGGATCGACGGTGTTGATGCCTAAGTAATATAAGGTGTAGGTCTTTCCGTCAGTACCCTTCATGACGGCCTGAACGTCAGCCGTACCATTGTTGCAGTTGGTGACATAGACCGTGACCTTTGCACCGTTCATGGCAGCAAGCCAGCCTGCCCAGTCGGCAGCTCCTGTAGCGTCGTGCTGGCAAGCGTCGTAGCCGTTGCCCCAACCATAGTTGTCGGCACGCACCACACCATATTCTTTCTTATCAGCATTGCGCAGGATGGTGACGAAGTTGTCCCAGTTGTTTTTGCCGTCGGTGTAGTTGGTGAAGGAGAACGAGCGGGTCTCACCAGCCGGAACCTTCACGTCATCAGAGAAGGCAGTCCACCAGCCTGTGGTGTTGTCTTCAAGACCGATGAGGTTAGGCGTGAATGCGGCAGCACTGCTTGCCGACTCTTTCACGGTGACCATGAGCTTAGCCTCTTTGCCGTTGGCGGTAGTGATGGTCACAGCCTTCTTGCCAGCCGAAGCGGCGACGGCAGAGAACTTCAGTTTACTGTTGTCGAGGACATCCGTCTCACCATTCTTGTAGGTGGCGGTCACCTCCATGCCTGTCGGGTCGAAGGCCATCGTGCGGTCGCCCATAGCCTCTGTGGCAGCAGGCTTATAGAAATAGTAGGTGGTGCGTGTAGGCTGCTTGGTGATCTTGATGGAAGCAATCTGCTGTACGACCTTGAAGGTAGCATAAGCCACGATAGGTTTGGCAGAGGCTTCACCCTTGAAGGTCTTGTTGTAGATGACGGTGAGTGTCTTCTCGCCAGCCACGTTCATGTCGTTGATGGCAGAGAAGTAGAGCTCAGAAGCCGGGATAGTCTTCTTCACGCCCTCCTCATAGGTCACCTCGGCAGAGACGTTCTGCATGGCATCGTCGAGCGAAGTACCGAGGTCCACCTCGTCGGGCACATTGTTCAGCGTCATCGACAGCGGCTGCTTGTCCTCAGCAGAGGTCAGACCGCCGATAGGCACAATGTTGGTCGAGAGGAAGTCGATATAAGAGCCTTCGGGCACGAGGAAGCAACGGATGTTGGTATCGGAAGCGTCGGGATTCATATTTTTCAGTGCGTAAGGCTGTGTATAAGTCTTCGTCACCGCGCCGTTAGTCATCTTCACAACGAAGGAGTCTTTGCGTGAGCGGTCAACAGTCAGTGTTACTTTGCCACCGAGCTTCTGCATGTTGGCATCCTTGTTGTCTTCCGGACTCAACAGCTGCGTACTGGTGGTAAACTTAAACGGCAACTTATAGTAGTCGCTACCCCACTGCGAGTTGTAGGTAGCCGAGTCACCCGTTGCATCGAAGCGGATGGCACCATACTCCTTATAGTCAGTAGCGCCACGGTCACAATCATTGGTGATGACAACCGCGAAGTTCTTGAAGTAGGTATTGTCATCCGGATTGAGGTTCAGGTTGAACTGTGCATTCCATTTCTGGTTCTCACCAATGACATAATACTTGGAGAAGACTGACCAAAAGCCGGAAGAGAAGTCGGTCTTGCCGATCGTGTACACATCCTCCTGCATGCCCTCGAGGACTTCCTCATGAGGCTGCTTAGCGTTGTTGATGGAGTCGATCTTGTCTTTGATCCAATCGGGAGAGTCGATGCCGTACTGATCGGCACCCTCGCACCCGGTCAAAGCCATCACACCCAGTGCTGTCATGCACAGTGCTTTGGCTATATGCTTGAAATATCTCATTGTTTTTTCTTTTTATAGTTATCGTTTGGCTTATTTGCTCAAGCTGACAACAGGATGTACCGTCCATCCGTTGGTCTTGAAATACTCACTGTTGTCGGTGCTGTTGTTGGCTGAGTTACCCTTGAGGTTCGGGTTCTTGTTGGTCAGCGTCTCCACGATGGGCAGGAACTCGTGACCGGGCACATAGGTGTCGTAAGAGCACTTCACCTCAGGATCCTTGCCGACGAGATCATAGCTAACCGGATCCTTGGCATGATGGATCGAGCAACGGTAGGTTCCATGCTCCTTGAGCTGCTGCAGACGGTCGGCACTGTAGAAGAATCCCCAGCGAAGAAGATCGAAGCCACGACCAAACTCACAGCCGAACTCCTTCGGGCGCTCTACATTTGCAATCTGCTCAAAGAGCTTGTCCTTCGTCGGGAAGTCAGCTAATTTCAGATCAGCCAGTCCGGCACGGCGACGCACCTCATTGATCCAGTCGATAGCCTGCTGGGTCGGACCATTGACCTCGTTTTCGCACTCTGCGGCACGCAACAGCACATCGGAGTAGCGCATCAGACGCAGGTTGATGCCGTCGTGAAGACCAGTGACCACCTTGTCATAGAGACCGGTACGCATATTGGTATACTTACAGATAGGCAAACCGCCATTGTTGTTGTTGGTGACGACGGTATCGGTCGGTGCCATCTTAGACTTGTAGCATACGTTGCCAAGCGTCTGATCATCATTGTCCCAGTCTGTCTCGTAGGTGCCAATGGTCCAATAAAGACGCGGATCGAGTTTGCCACTCTTGGTACGCTCCTGCTTGAAAAGCTGATAGAGCCAAGGCGAAGCACTCAGGTCAGCCCAGCCACCATAGGCACCAGGACCACAGTTGCTTTCGATAGCTGAGCCTTGCGTAGCGTTCTTGCTGGTGTTGACAGGAGTCCACTCATCGTCGGTGCCCTGTGTGCCATAGTCGAGGAACTGTACCTCAAAGAGGCTCTCATCATTGTTCTCGTACTGTGCACCCTCACGGAAGTTGTCGCCATAGTTGGCCATGAGCTTATAAGAGCCGTACTTCTTGTTGATGATGTCCTTCAAGACGGTCAGTGCCTCACTGTATTTATGACGCTGCATCAGCGCGCGGGCATAGTATCCGGCAGCGGCTCCACAGGTAGCACGGCCTTTGGCCCACTCTCCGCCTTTGTCGCGGGATGGCAACAGGTCTACAGCCTCTTTGAAGTCTTTCTCCACCTGGTCCATGACCTCGTCGAAGGTGTTGTTGGTGGCATAGAGACCGTCAAGAGAAGAATAAGTGTTGTAGTCAGTGATCAATGGCACGTCCTGATAATATCCGGCCAAGTTGTAATAGGCCAGGGCACGCAGGAACAGCAACTGTCCCTTGATGTCCTTCATGCGATCGCTCAACTTGCTGTCGTCATCACCGGTACGGGAGAGGCCGAAGTTGCAGACGTTGATGGTATAGTACCACTCACGCCATACCCACCAGCCAATGTCACCGGAGACAGGAAGGTTGAGGTTGTCGAACGGAAGATACCACACTTGTGAGGAGTTCCACACCTCATCGCCACGGCACATGTCGATGGTGTAGCCCACACGGGCATAAGAGCCCTCCATGCGGATGTGGTTATAGGCAGCCACCACACTTTCCTCCAAATCATCGGCGTTGAATCCGAAGGTGGCTGAGGTCTGCTGATTGGGATTGTCCAAATCGAGCTTATCGTTACAGGATGTAAGGGTTCCGAGGCCCAACAAGAGGGCGAGGGAGATATGATAGAGTTTCATATTGACGTAATGTTTATCAGTTGTGTTTTGTTGTCAACATTAGAATGAGAAGTGAAGACCGCACATGAATGTACGCGGTGTCGGGAATGAACAGAAGTTGTAACCCGGTGTCCACACACCTCCGGCATAGTCGACATTGTAACCATGATAACCTGTGAAGGTATAGAGGTTCTGTGCAGAGACATAAACGCGTACGCTGTTTACATATCCGCCAAACCACTTGTCTGGCATGTTGTAACCAAGTTCTACGTTGGCGATCTTCCAATAAGCGGCATTCTGAATCTTACGGCTGCTGAAGAGATCGTTCCAAGCCTGCTGGGCGTTGTTGGTAGCGTAAGTACGTGGCACATTGCTCAGATAGGTTTTCCCATCCTCACGGTTGGCATCGCCCATGGCTACATCTTTGTTGCCCCAGCCATAGCAGGAGTTCAGACTGTTGTAGATATCATCGGTAACGTGATAACCCAGAGCACCAAAGGTGGAGACACTCAGATCGAAGCCCTTGTACTCCAGATGGGCACTGATACCAAAGTTGACCTTTGGCATACCGCTGCCAAGGACGACACGGTCGTTTTCGTCGATCTTGCCATCGGGCTTACCGTCAGGACCACTGACATCCTTGTAGAGGCAGTCACCGACATTGGCTCCCTGCTGGGTGGCATGGTTGTCGAGGTCGGCCTGCGTGCGTGCAATACCCTCATAGACATAACCGTAGAACTTACCAATCTCTTTTCCAAGCTCTGTGATATAGTTGCCGGAGATATAGGCATCCTTGCTGAAACCAAGCTGCACTACCTTATTCTTAAGCGTGCTGAGGTTGGCACTGATCTGATATTTCAGAGGATGATCGTTGTTGCGATAAGTACCGCTGAACTCCCAACCACTGTTGTCCAACGTAGCGGCGTTCATCGTCACACTGGTATTGCTCACACCGGCATTCTCCGGAACAGGTACTCCGTAGAGCAAATTCTTAGAACGGTTTTTGAACCATTCAGCAGTGAACTCAAGACGGTTGCCAAACATGGCGATGTCAAGACCAATGTTCTTGGTGATACGGCGCTCCCACTCAAGATTCTGATTGACGAAAGTGGAGATAGCAGAACCGTAAACGATGTTGTTGCCGAAGCTGTAGCTCATGTTGTTGCGATCCATCGTGGTCTGGATAGCGTAGTCACCAACATTGTCAATACCAATCTCACCATAGCTTGCGCGGAGCTTCAACAGATTGATGATGTCCTTGCTGACAGGGAAGAACTTCTCCTTGTCGATACGCCAACCCAAAGACACAGAGGGGAAAGTGGACCAGCGCTTATCCTTGGACAGACGGCTACTGCCATCACGACGGACAATAGCTGAGAGAAGATATTTCTCGTCGTAGTTGTAGTTCAGACGACCGAAGTATGACATGATAGCGTGCTTGTACTCAAAAGAGTTGGCATCGCGTGTCTTGGCATTCTGGATCTGAAGGAAGTAAGGCTCGCTGAACTCATTGCCCCAAGCCGTCAGCGTGTTGGTGTTCTCCTCCTGATAAGCGGTACCAGCAACGAAATTGATATTGTGCTTGCCGATATGTCCGTCATAAGTAAGGGTGTTCTCCATCAATGCGTCAGCATAGGTACGAGTACCCTTGGTGAGTTTCTCATTGGTCTTGGCCAAGTAGACACGGTTGCTCTGAATCCAGGAAGGAATCCAAGTGAAGTCCTGAGCGTGGGTCTTGCTATAGGAGAGATTGATCTTATAATTAAGGTGTTGGGTCTTGGTATCTACACCCAACATCTTCAACAGGTCAACGTCTGCAGAGCCTGTACCTACGAAGCGGTCAACAAGTGTGTTGCGCTTGAGCAGGTTGTTGACGAGCAACGGATTGGAAGCGGAGATATCACCATGAACCAAATCGTTGTACACACCATAGCCATAGGCATCATAGTTGTAGCCACTGGCAGAACCGACTTTGTCGTCGAGAACCCAAGTAGAAGGATCGTAAGCCTTGATGGTCGGTTGCATAAGCAGTGTACCACGAAGCACATTGGTTACATCACCATAAAGTCCCTGCACATACTCAGAGGCATTGGAAATGGCCATATTGTTCTGCTTGGAATGAGAATAAACGACGCTGGTCTGGAACTTGATGAACTTGGTGTCCATAGAGTTGTTCACACGTGCCGTGTAGCGCTGATAGTCAGGACCGGCACCCTCGATGGTTCCCTTCTGATTGAAGTAATCGAGTGCTATATTATAAGTATTGTTGGCACCACCACCACTGAGGTTGACATTATGGTTCTGACGGATACCGGTCTTGAAGACTTCATCGAACCAATCGGTATTGGTAGCATCCTGGAAATGGTACTTGCCATCCTCGCCGAGCTTATAGCCGCTGGGAAGTGTGGTACCACTGTTGGCACATGCCTGACCAATATAGTTGCTATACTGATCTGCGTCCATCAGATCATAAACACCCTTGGAAATCTTGTCTACGCCAAAGTAGCCACTATAGTCGACTTTCAAAGGCTGATCCTTACGACCATGCTTGGTGGTGATGATGACCACACCATTACCAGCACGAGAACCGTAGATGGCACCGGCGGCAGCATCCTTCAAGATCTGGATAGACTCTATATCATTAGCGGAGAAATCACGGATCGTTGTACCCATTGGCACACCATCGACAACATACAGAGGAGCGGAGCTACCAAAAGTACTGATACCACGGATACGTACAGAAGGATCTGCACCTGGCTGACCATCGGTCGTAATCTGTACGCCCGGAACCTTACCCTCAAGCATCGTGGAGATGTTGGAGTTGGACACCTTCTTTAATTGATCGGCATTGACCACGGCAACAGAACCGGTCAAGTCGGCTTTCTTCTGTGTGCCATAACCGACGACGACGACCTGATCCAAAACACGGTCATCAGTTGTCATCTGAATCTTATCAATGAGAGCGCGTCCGCGCACGGCAATCTCACGGTCCTTATAACCAACATAACTAACAACGAGAGTAGCATTGGCAGGAGCGTCAAGATTGAAATTACCGTCGAGATCGGTCACGGTACCACCCTGTCCACCTTTAATCTTAATGGTGGCTCCAGTAAGCGGTTCACCCTGATCGTCTACGATCTGGCCTTTCACCTTAATCGTCTGTGATTGTGACACGGCAGCCTGTAACGGCATCGGGAAGGTGGACAAGCCACCCATCGCACCCAAGCATAGCATCACTGAGAAGAGTTGTTTCTTCATTGTAGTAATAATTAGGTTTATTATTGATGTTTACGTTTCTGTGCCCAAAATTAGAAAAAGTGTATTAAAACACGGTGGACAAAACGCAAAACAAGTTGGACAAACGTCTTTTTGGGGTAAAAAATAAGGTTTAGAGGGTAGTATTTGGCAAATATCCACTTCTACCATCGATTGATTTGTCCACCTAATAAAAGAATAAATATAGCCCTGCAAAGGGAAATCAATGGTGACATCGTAGGGGCGGCCCACCGTGACCGCCCTAACACACTTGGCGGTAATACTAATATATGCCTGATGCTACAAATTGCAAATTTAATATTTGTTCTGCGGGGTTAGGGCGGTCACGGCGGGCCGCCCCTACGCATCAACGTAATGGTATGGTCATCCCCTCCCCTTGGGGAGGGTTAGGAAAGGGCTCTTCCCTCCCCTTGGTGAGGGTTAGGGTTGGGCTCTACAAAAAAAAGGCTCCACGAAACCGTGGAGCCTATATAGAATAAATAGAATTTACTAACCAATAGCTATTATTTGAGTGCAGCTACCTGCTTGGCTGTCTCGTTCTCTGGATCGACAACGAGGAGCTTCTTAGCCCACACTTTAGCACCTGCCGTGTTCTTCTTGACATTGTAGTCATAGACCAACATATAGAGATAAGCTTGCTTAAGCATTGCTTTCTCGCTGCTGCTCAGCTCAGCCTTCTCCTCAAGACTGGAGGAAAGTGCCTCGTAGTAAGGCTTGGCAAGACCAGCCTTGCTGTCAGGATCGAGGTTGGCGTTAATCTGACCACGCATGTAGTTGCAGTAGTTCTTGTAGTTGGGGAACAATTCCATGATTTTGGCATAAACCTCATCAGCCTTCTTGAAAGCAGAAGCAGCAGCAGCTTTGTCACCGGCAGCAGCCTTCTTGGAAGCATAATCGGTATAGAGACCTGCCATGGTATCATAGTCGTCCATCGTCGGCTTGTCCTTGGCGTCGATAGACTTCTCGAGGTAAGCTACAGAATTGTTGAAATCACCCTTCTCCTTATAGACATCAGAGAGGTTCTTCAAAAGCACAGACTTGGAAGCGATGGCATTGCTGTCAACAGCTAAATCCTCAACAGCCTTGTTGTAAGCGGTAATTGCCTCGTCATAGCGCTTTGCGAGAGAGAGAGCCTTGCCGTAGTAGCCGTAGTCGTCAGCAGTGATATGAGCACTGTCACTCTTGTTGAACAAACGGTCGGCATAGTCCAATGCATTCTGGGAATCACTCAGGTTGGTATAGTTCCAGAAGACAAGACGATTCCAACCGGCACGGCGTGGGTCCTTGGTCAGACCAGCCTTCGCAACATCGATACTCTTCTGAGAGTTGCCAAGCAAAAACTCTGTCATTGCATAACGAGTGATGTCTTCATCCTCCATGGAAGCAATGTTCTGTACTTTGTTGAAGTAAGACTCAGCCTTCTGGAAGTGATTAGGCACGGAAGAGAAATAATAGATACGGCCAGCCAAAGCGTCAACAGGATAATCAGGACGCTGCTTACGAAGATCCTCAAGGTTGCTCACGGCATCCTCTGGGCTACGGCCACGGAGAATCATAGCATACTTGTAGTAGCCCTCAGGATCCTTCGGGTCGAAATACTTGGCCTGCTGATAATTCTCAGCGGCAGCACCGGCATCGTCCTTGGTGACTGCAATATCACCTTGCAACAGGAAAGCCTTGGCATACTTAGGATTGCGGGCCAATGCATACTTGGCAAAAGCGGCAGCATTAGCGGTATCCTTCTGAGCCAAGAACACCTTACCAAGAGCAACAAGCACCTCAGGATTCTTCTTGTTGGCCTTGTAGAGTTGCTTGACCTGATCGTTGTAATCAGCACCTTTGGCCAAGATGACCTTTGTGCCTTGCTCAATAATCGATTTGTTGTCGTTCTGAGCGAAAGTAGGCACTGACGAACCAAGCATCAGCGCACCAATCAATAAATATTTATAAGCCTTCATAATTCTACTGTTTAAAAGAGTTCTATTATGTTTATGAATACTTTAATGCAAAGACGAGCCAAAAAGTGAAATGTTTCTGTTATTGATTAACATTAACATCTCTTACATTGATATTGCCAAGAACCGGAAGCAAACCGGCACGCATGACAATGCGCTGACCCTTCGGACCCTCGATGAAATGTGCGAATCCCCATGGCAAGCCCTGACGGGGATCATTAAGCAAAGCATAGATAGTCCGCACCAATGGATACTCACCACTATAGATATAGTATTGATAGGGTTTGCGACCACTCGTGGGAGTAGCGGGATGGATCAGACTCACGCTCATCACACGGATGTTGCGGTTGAACGTAAGATTAGTACTGTCGCCTTTGTCGTTGAGCCAGTTGTTACCAATAATGCCAATAGCGTCACGATGTTGCTCAACATATTTGATCACATCGGCGGTCTTCTTCACTGCTGCCACGTTCTTGTTGAGAATGGCATGACCGCCAAGTATGGAATCTTCTACATAATGAACGGTACTTGACTTGGGATTGTCAAATACGACAGTGATAGGCTCGTGGGAGCCATCCTTGAAGATGTCACTCCACTTCGTTGCCTTGCCGTTCATGATATCACGGATGTTCTGAACTGAAAGCAAGGTATCACGGCAATCCTTGTGGCAGATGAAGGCCAAAGCATCATATGCCAACTTGATAGCTACAGGACGATAGTTCTGAGCCTGCAAGCTCTTTAACTCGGAGGGAGTGAAATTGCGCGCCGTGAATGCCAGCCAAGACTTGCCACTGAGTACGCGATTGATGGCATCGCTCTCGTTGGTGTAGATGGGCTTTACCTTGGCTTGAGGATAATCATGCTCAAAGACGAAGCGCTCGTCTTCGATAATGGGACTAAAACTCTCATCAGAGACGAAACTGATCGTCCCTGATGAGTAAGTATCTGTCCGCCCGTCTTTTCCCTTCTTGCTGTTGCCGCAAGCAGAGAGAAGACAGACAGAAAGTGCTAATCCTACAAAAAAGTAAGATGTTATTTTCTTCATATAAACTTTTACTGCAATCTGAAAGATACAGGTACGTTATACTTCACACGAACAGCAGAACCGTTCTGCTTACCAGGAATCCAGTGCGGCATAGAACGAACCACGCGCATGGCCTCGCGGTCAAGAGAGGGGTCTACGGAACGCGCTACCTTCACGTCAGTGATAGAACCGTCGCGCTCAACAACGAAAGAAACGACGACACGACCCTGAACACCATTCTCCTGAGCTACGACAGGATACTTGATGTTTTCGCTGAGGTACTTCATCAAAGCAGAAGGACCACCAGGGAAGGAAGGCATCTGCTCCACAACCTCGAAGACCTTGTTCTCTACTTCAGGCTTTTCCTCAGCAGGCTTGACAGGCTCATCGGCCACACGCTGTGTGACTTTCAGAATCTCACCATTGTCGCTGTTACCTTTCACGTCAAGAGCACCGATAGCAGTGTTGGTCTGCATCAACTCGGCCTGTGTCTTCATCTCCTCCTCGGGCTTCACCTCGTTATCTTTCTTGATGACAGGTGCCGTGAACTTGATAGAAGACTTAACCTCCTTGACAACCTCTTTCTTCTCAGGCTCTACTATTTCCTTACGCTTCACTTCAGCCTTCTTCTGCTTGGGCTGATTGAGAGCGGAAAGCTCGGTGACGGCCTCATTCTTGGCATGGGCAGCCTGATACTTGTCGTAAGCAGACTTGGCCACATAAACACCAACCAAAAGGGCGGCCAGCACCGCAATCACAATGATTGAGTAGACGTTTCTCTTGGGAGTACCCTTACGAAGCTTGTAGGCTCCGTATTCATGGTTTCTTCCCTCAAAGATAAGATCGACCCAACCATTGGTTGTTAAATCAATATTTGCCATTTTTTCACTTTTTAATCGTTACTGAATGTGCTTAAAACTTCACATTGTTCTTCTTCAGAAGTTCAATGTCCTGAGGATTAAGCTTATCGATCACATACTTACCAATGCTGCAGATCTGCATCTCATCGAGAGCGTCTACCAGATTCTTGTAATTAGAGTCATCGGTAGCCTTGATAATCACGGTCATGGTACTGATCCGCTTATCAGGAAGGATACCGGCTTTGATCTGGGCAAGCTTCTGGTCGTAGATGCTGTCAGGCATCTTCTTTCCTTTGCTTTCCATATCTTGGCGCTGCTTGTCAAGAGCCACCTTTGCCTTCATCACGTCCTGAACAGGATAGGTTCCATCCTCCGTAACGTGATTGTACAGCACTGAGCGGATACCTTTGGTGCCCCATGTTGTCTTCTTCAGGCAAGTGGGATCCTCAGGCTTTACCTGACCAGCCACATAATAGATCTGATTGTCAGCGGCACAATAGATCGTAATGGTATACGATGCCTTTGTGACACTCTTGTCCTGATCTTGAATGTTCTTATCGTTACTCGGCATACTCAATTCCATCGTCTGGGGTTTAGCCAGAGAGGTACAAAGCATGAAGAACGTAATAAGAAGCATCATCATGTCAACCATAGGAGTGAAGTCCACACGGACATTCATCTTCTTTTGCTTGCTTTTTCCTTGCTTTGCCATTTATTAGTCCTCCTGTTTCTTATATTGAGTAATCAGGTAGTAACGGTTCTCGTTCATGTCCTGAAGCTCGCTCATGATCTTCTTCACGATGCGGTAAGGAGTCTTCTCGTCAGCCTTGATAGCGATCTTGGCATCAGGGTTGGTGTTCTTGGCTGCCTTTACCCAAATCTGGAATTCGCTCATAGCGGCATCACCTGTCTTGCCGGGAACAGAGTCTGTAGGAATACCATACTTTTTGATGGCAACAGGCATTTCTGTCTTCGGCAGGGCCAAGTAGCCCTTCAGGTCATTCATTGGAACGCCCCACATAGGATCGTTGAGGAACTTCTTCTCCTCAGCGGGTGAGAGCGACAAGCCAAACTGACCGGCCACATCCTCAAGAGTGGTCTGGACATCGGTCGTCTTGTCCATGCTCATGAATATCTTACCGTCATTGCTGACCAAGATATTCAGGACGTTCTTCTCTGGAACTTTGATTTCAGACACTGAGCCAGGCGTGTTGACCTTCACGGGCTCCTGCTTCACGAACGTAGACGTCAACATGAAGAAGGTAAGCAGAAGGACCATCACGTCAGACATAGGTGTCATGTCTATCCAGACGTCTTTCTTAGCTATTTTTACTTTACCCATAATGATAAAATTTTAAAGGGTTAGTAAAATTAAGCCTCGTCTGTGTGGTTAGCTTCGTATGTCTGAGCGATTGTGTAACCTACTTCGTCGAGTGCGTATGTCAGCTTATCGATCTTGTTGGTGAAGAAGTTATAAGAAATAACAGCGCACCAAGAAGTTGCGATACCGAAGGCCGTGTTCACAAGGGCCTCAGAAATACCAGTTGACAGGGCGAGAGAGTCACCACCACCACCGGCAGCCAGAGCCTGGAATGAACGGATCATACCGGTCACAGTACCAAGCAGTCCGGTAAGGGTACCCAGTGTAACGATCGTTGCGATGATCGGGAGGTTCATCTGCAGAGTAGGCATTTCAAGCTGAGTAGCCTCCTCGTGAGCCTGCTGGATCTTAGCAACCTTCTGGCTCTTCTTCAGTGTTGCGTTAGCACCGCTCTCCATATCCTTGTAAGCGTGAAGAGAAGCAAGAACAACGTTTGCAACAGAACCGCGCATCTCGTTGCAGAGCTTTTCAGCCTTGTCGAAGTCGTTTGCCTTCAGGGCTGCCTTGATGTTAGCCACGAACTTGGTAAGGTTCTTCTTACCGAAAGCGGTCTTCAAAGCCAACCAGCGCTCTACTGTGAGGCAGAGAACGGTGAGCAACAGTGTGTGGATCACAGGCACCACATAACCACCCTTGAAGATAGTACCGAGGATGTTGACAGGAGCATTTGCGTTGTCGCCACCCTGGAAGTTGTCGCCGTTACCAAGAACGAGATTGAAGATGCAAAGAGCTGCGATGAAGCACAATACAATGATCCAGAACGCACCTCTGATACCAGTGAAGCCCTGAGACTTCTTTGCAGCTGCTGGAGCTGCCACCTTTTGTGATGTTGCCATAATTTTGAATAATTTTTTGGTTTATAGTAAATTTAAGTTGTTATTTGTCTATTTCTCGCCGCACAAAAGCCACGCATTTGCGCTTTGTTCCGCCTTTACAGCAGAATCCACACGCAAAGATAGCAATTTATGCTTGACTACGTGAGTTTTTCTTGTTGTTTAACAAATTTTTATTTCAAGCGGGCGGTTACTTCTTTTATCCTGCGCATGGCTTCCTTGATATTGTCGTCGCTTGTGGCATAGCTCATGCGGAAGCAGTCGGGATCGCCAAACGCATCACCTCCGACTGTGGCGACATGACCTTCTTGAAGGAGATACATGGCAAAATCTGTGGAGTTGCTGATAACGGTCTTGCCATCGCTCTTACCAAAGAAGCTGGAGCACTTGGGGAAGAGGTAGAACGCGCCCTCGGGAACGTTGACTTCCAGTCCCGGTATCTCACGAGCCAGAGCGACGATAAGATCGCGACGCTTCTCAAATGCCTTACGCATTTCCTCGACACACTCCTGACTGCTCTGGTAAGCTGCGAGCGCTGCCATCTGACTGACATCGCAAGTGCCGCTGGTGTACTGACCCTGCAACTTGTTGATGCCCTTGACAATCCACTCGGGAGCTGCGACCCAGCCCAGACGCCAGCCGGTCATAGCATATGCCTTGCTAACACCGTTGCAGATGATGGTGCGCTCCTTCATGCCGGGATAAGAGGCAATGCTGGCACTCTTGCCTATATAATTAATGTGTTCATAGATCTCGTCGGAGAGAACAAACAGATCTTCATGAGACAAGACGACCTTTGCCAGTTCGTTGAGCTCTTCCTGAGAGTAAACACTACCGGTCGGGTTGCTGGGGGAACAGAGTATGAGCATCTTGGTCTTAGGAGTGATCGCCTCCTCCAACTGCTTGGCCGTAATACGGAAGTTCTGCTCGAAGCTGGCACGAATGATTACCGGTGTACCTCCTGCCAACTTCACCATTTGGGGATAGCTGACCCAGTATGGTGCTGGGATGATGACTTCGTCGCCTGGATTGACCAAAGCCAAGATCGAATTGCAGACACCTTGCTTGCCACCCGTACCAACAATGATCTCCTTATTATTGTACTGGAGATGATTCTCCTTGTCGAGCTTGTCAGAGATAGCGTTTCTCAGAGCCAGATAACCCGGCACCGGAGAATATTTGGAGTAGTTGTCATCGATAGCCTTCTTACCGGCATCCTTGATATGCTCCGGAGTATTGAAGTCCGGTTCACCCACGCTCATGTTGATAACGTCGATGCCCTGAGCCTTCATCTCATTGCTTTTCTGAGACATAGCCAACGTGGCAGAAGGTGCCAATCGATTCAGACGGTCTGATAATTGTGCCATAGTGATTTCTTTAATATGATTTCATTTGCAAAAGTAAGCATTTTATTCGTTATAACGAAAGAAACACGCTTTTTATTTTCAAATTGAAATAATAATGTTACAATAGTATTATCTACACATTATTTAATGTGCAACTGATGTCCCATACGATCACGCTTGGTTCTCAGATACTTAATGTCGTAACGGTTGGGTGTCACTTCGATGGGTACATTCTCTACGATCTCCAAGCCGTATGCTTCCAAACCGACGCGCTTGGTGGGATTATTGGTCATCAGCCGCATCTTGTGGACGTGGAGATGACGGAGCATCTGAGCTCCACAGCCATAATCGCGCTCGTCGGGTTTGAAGCCAAGATGGACATTGGCATCAACAGTGTCCATACCCTGCTCCTGAAGTTTATAAGCTGCAATCTTGTTCATCAGGCCGATACCCCTACCCTCTTGCTGCATATAGATGACCACGCCTTTGCCTTCTTTCTCTATCATCTGCATGGACTTGTGGAGCTGTTCGCCACAATCACAACGCATACTGCCAAGAATGTCACCGGTGGCACACGATGAGTGGACACGGACAAGGATGGGCTCATCGTCCTCCCATTCTCCCTTGATGAGTGCCATATGCTCAAGGCCGTTGCTGGTCTGACGAAATGGAATCAGACGAAAATGACCGTAGATGGTCGGCAAATCCACCTCCTCACCGACTTCTATACTCGATTCCTTGCGAAGACGGTAGGCAATGAGGTCCTTGATCGTAATGATGCGAAGTCCCCACTCCTTGGCTTTCTCCTGCAACTGAGGCATACGGGCCATGGTGCCGTCGTCATTCATAATCTCCATCAACGCGCCAGCAGGATACAATCCGGCCAACTTGCAAAGATCCACTGCGGCTTCGGTATGACCGGAACGACGTAGCACGCCGTTGTCTTGGGCATAAAGAGGATTGATATGACCAGGACGGCCAAAAGTCTGAGGGGTGGAAGCGGGATCTGCTAAAGCAAGTATTGTGGCAGCTCGATCATGAGCAGATACGCCCGTAGTGCAACCCTCCAACTTATCCACCGTGATCGTGAAAGGCGTGCCCAACATTGAAGTATTCTCTTCCACCTGATGGGGCAAGTCTAACTCATCGGCACGCGACAAGGTGATCGGCGCACAAAGTACGCCTCGCGCATTCTTGAGCATAAAATTCACCTTCTCAGGAGTGATCTTTTCTGCTGCTATAATCAGGTCGCCCTCATTCTCACGGTCTTCGTCATCTACGACAATGACGAATTTACCTTCCTTAAAGTCATTCACTGCATCTTCGATGCTGCTAAGTTTGAAGTCTGCCATGTTATGATTCCTTTATTTGTTACTTATTCATCCACAGAAACTTGGGGCTCGGACTCTGACCGATGAGCCAGCTCGGCTGCCAGTCTCTGCTTTCTCTCTATATGATTGATAATGTTTGTGTCGGTATAACGTATCTGCTTCAAATCCCGTAAGAGGCGCAGACGGAAACGCCACATGCGGAAATAGAAGAACATGCCCAGGGGAATGATAAGTGCCGAGAGGATGTTCAACCACTTACGCTCAAACGGGCGCGTATGCGCCTTCAACGTCAATATTGGGTATTGATTGATCTGCTGCAAGACATAAGGGTCACGGGTGTTGGCCAAGTCATTGATAACTGCTTCGAGTTCTTCATTCACTCGTTCTATCTCATGATCAGGACGATACTTAAAGAACACCTTGATGACATTTGGTGGAGCCACGAGTTTATGGGCCTTGGAGTAAGCAACCACATCCTTATTAATAATAAGGAGTTTGTCATGGTCCTCTGCATAGTTCGGCTCATTGATGATCACTTCCTTTCCCTGGATACTCCGCTTTGCCCTCAAGCCTAACAAACGACGGAACATGTCCCGCCAAGCATCGGCATTGAATACCATAGAATCGTTGCAAGCCTTATAAGTAATGAACACCGCTAATGGTGTCATCACAACCGGTGCCAACGTACGGCCCATCCATACGGCCCACATACCTTTTCGAGCCATCTGATAACTCGAGTTGTCGATGATATAGAACACGATAAAGACCAATACAGACACGATGACCGGTACGCCCAAACCACCCTTGCGGATGATAGCACCCAGAGGAGCACCGATGAAGAAGAACAGCAAGCACTGCAAAGCCAACATGAACTTATTCTGCGCCTCGATCTGATGTTCTCGCACCATTCGCTCATTATTATTCGTCATCATGCTCCTGAAATCCAAGTCATTGACCGCCGATTGCACTTTGCTCAACGCCGACGATACTGCTGTTCGCTTTTGCTCAGCCGGCGTCTTATCGAAGACCTTGTCGATATCAAACGATTTAGACATTCCACGCTTCACTGCCATCAAAGAATCCTTCTTGGAAAGACGAACGTTGGCAAAATAGAAGGTACGTGCTTGATTATAAGACACGCGTCCTATGCTGTCATAGGTCTCATTAAGAGAGTCGATGGAGTTGACAATCTCTTTCAGACTCTTTCCACGGGCATTGCCGGATAGCGACGAGGCATCGGTCAGACTGAAATCTGCATCAAAATCCAAATAGATACGCTTGGAGATAAAACTCTCACGGCGGTAAGGCACAGAGGCACTTCCCGCCAACTCCTGTGATTGCATATTTTCAAACCACTCACCACTCCACAAACTGAGCAGCAAGTGCTTTTTCTCTGCCGTGGACTGGATCATACCGGAGTCAGCCAGGATAATGGCTGCGTCCTCATAGCTCGCCGTCATACGATAGACCATGATGCCATAGAGCTTTCCCGTCTTCAAATTCTTCTTCTGTACATAGATGTTGCAATTGGGTATTCCATCATAGAAGACCCCTTCGGGTATTTCAAGTTCAGGGCTTTTCTGCTTCATTGACAGGAAAAGCTGGGCCAACTTCATATTCGCTGTAGGACCGATATTGTTCTGAAACACAAAAGAGGTGACACAGATCAAAGAAGTGATGACTATCAGCGACCGAAAGCTCTGCATCAAAGAGATACCAGCTGCCTTGATAGCTGTCAGCTCAGAACTTTCACCCAAATTACCAAAAGTGATCAATGAACTCAGCAAAATAGCCAAAGGAAGAGCTTGTGGAACCATCATCAGAGCCATGTACCAAAAAAATTGGGCCATGATGTCCAACGAGATACCCTTGCCTATCAAGTCATCGATATAGCGCCACAGGAACTGCATCATCAGCACAAACTGGCAGATGAAAAACGTTCCGGCGAAGAGCAGCCCAAACTGACGGGCTATGAATATGTCGAGTTTCTTTATCCGAAAATTCATTTTTCCTTTTTCTCACCAGGGATATACTCCTATTATTATATAAGCATCCCCGAGGTCTTTCGCTAATTAGGGACACACTCTGGGGATATACTCCTATTATTATATAAGCGCCCCTGGCTATCGACTGCAAAGTTAATGCAAAAAAGTCAGAAAAGCGAATGTTGAAACAAAAAGTAGCCAAAATATTTGGAGGTTCAAAAACAAATGTGTACCTTTGCACTCGCAATTCAGAAATCACCCTTTAATAAGTGTTTTCTCTTTTTGCTGAAAATGATGGCGGGATAGCTCAGCTGGTTAGAGCGTCGGATTCATAATCCGGAGGTCGTGGGATCGTGGCCCACCCCCGCTACACTGAAAATCAAGGAGTTACGACAAAGTAACTCCTTTTTTCATGCTCAAAAACGAACACTTTGCGAACACGCATACCCTCAGAAACGTTCTTGATACACAGCTTAATATCACAGTTACTTCACCATTTCTCTTTCAGATTGTGAAATATCAGAGACGCTCAAGGATTACATTATAGTGTAGTAAGGACCGCATAGATGGATAGGCACACGTTTTCCACTCCGACCGTGCAGATGTGTTCGCATGGTGCTCGCCACATCTACTTCTTTCTGAACACGAGCAGATTGCTCTTGCTCTTCAGCGTTTCTACCCTTTCCGTGAAGGGTTCCAGCTATTTCACGGTAGACGGGTTCTGTACCATCTGCGCCCGTAAGACAAATCGCATCGATGAAACCATAATCGGCAACGGCCTCAATAAAATCGCAAAGCGACTCTTTGTTGGCGATTTCAACATAAAACGTCGTATCAGGTCCTGCTCATCGGGTTTGGCTTTCGAGAGGAAATCACGAAATTGTTCGGTAACACTGGATTTGGATGTCTGGAAGTGATAGGAGCCCACCTTCAGCCCCGCCTGTCTTGCCAATTTCACATTACGGCGATAAAAGTCATCAGGATGCGACTTACCCATAGTAGCACGTATGTAGACGAACTTTATCTTCTTGTCCTTAGCCACCTCCCTCCATTTGATAGCACCCTGATGTCTCGACACGTCAATGCCATCATAGTTGCCCTTGCTGTATGCCTTTCCCGCCAAACGGTCTACAAACATATAATGTCTTACTCCGGCATCATGCATAAACAACTTCCGGCGAATAGACACATCGAGCGCATTGTGGAAGATGTCAACGAGAACTTACTTATTGATTCTTTTCCTTCATGGATAGCCAACTGAGCTCACGTTTTGCATAGTCCTTGCACAACGGGTCATCCAACAAAGTCGACAAAAATTCTTTAGCCTCAGCAACCTGTCCCCAGTCAATAAGTATATATGCCTTCCGTCGCTTCAGGAATGCACGCCATGCGCTCTTTATTTGATCTGGCGCATCGATCTGCATTATGAGTTGTTTATCAACAATAGACATGGCCCTCGCATCCTTTGTTTCGACAAGACAATTGATGTATTCCATCATGTTGTTCAAATTACAAGACTCATAACCAACATCAAGGAAGTAATTGGCGACCTCCGGCAAATTAAGCTCCATATAACAAGAGCCTATCTTTGCCGCGGCATCCAGACACATGAATTTCCTGTCTTCAGAGAGAGTGTCAAAATCAACGAGTAACGAAAGGTAAACATGATACAAGCCCAACATTGACTCCACAGCATGAGTCATTTCCTTATTATAAAGGCTACCCACCTCAGTCATTATCTCTTCAGCTGACTTGGAGAAATCATACTCATGCGGCTTAGAGGAAATAACGAAAGATTTATAGTCTGAGAACTTTCCATAACTGTCCGATATTATGTTAGGGTCATTCTGAAAGCCCGGAACAGCAACATCTATGCGGAACAAATCGGAATCTTCTATCGCATTTACTTGAATGATGATTGAATTATCGTGGCAGTGATCTGATTTATCGTCATCCATATCACCACATTGGTAGCAAGCCCTTGAATATCTAAGTACCACGGTATTGCCGTCATGCAGCAAGTTCTGAAATTTATATCTCCATAGTTTATCACGATCATATACGACATCGTAAGTGTATCCGTCATTGCCATTACAACATACACACATAGATACAATATTGTAAGAGTTTACCCGCAATAAATGATGGAGAATGAATCCAAGAGTTAGAAACGAGGCGTCTTCCGTTAAAACCTTTCGAAGCTTAGTCAAAGAAGCCTGATAAGTACACTCTATGATTTTAGCTTCGCACTCTTCCAACTCATCTCTGTGTTGCTCCAGTAAAGGCATGGTCCGATAATCTGCGAGATCGGCAGATACCACTATGTAATCGAATAGGATTGTAGAATTGAAAAAATAAGCGATATCCATAAAATGGAAGGCTCGTGGTTTGTCGTGAGTAGATACAAGGCAAGGTACCATTCTAAAATTAATGGCACCGTAGGAGTCTCCATGCTTAAAGTTCTCTGAAGGGTTATCCAAGGCATGTATTGCCCGTTCGTATTGTCTCTGTGCGTCATAATATTTTGACTGTCTACACAGCGCATTGCCGCAATCAATATAGTCACTCGTTGTTACTCGACCAAACATACCTTCACAAACAGCATACTGCAAGCCTTTCAATGGCTTACCATGCTGTATATTGTCAATAGTTCTATTCTCCATGGCTTGATAGAATCGCCACCAATCTTCTAAATTATTTGAACTGGCGCGACAACACAACAATGTTGAATCCAGTGCGGCAAGATTTCTGCTCTGCCAAGTATGCTTATCATCATTAGCATTGGTCCTGCCCACCATGCTATAGACACGCAAATAAAGTACATCCGGTGTCATCTGATGATTGCGGACAAAAAGAACAATCGGCAAGCCATCGTTGCGAGTTAGGCTAAGGGTCACATTCTCACCTGTCAATGGCAATAGTTCCCCCTCATTATTTAAATATGTAACAGACGACAAAAGGTCATAGTTGCATATCTCATTATTGCCTTTGACAAAACGAGTTTCGTCAATACTCCCAATGATGTTAGTACGGCATATTGACAATCCTGTGAGGTTTTTAGACAAATCAGATCCCACGAGGAAATTAACGACATCTCCTAACCTGATTTTTTCTCCAAAAGCGAACCTCTCCATCCGTCTTGGCTGATGACGGTATTCCGCCTCCCCTCGCAAGAATGACATTAGAAAATTCCTATCAACAGAACGAGCGAATTCTTCAGCCTCCCCTTCTACTTCTGATGATTTCTCTTCTTGTTCTTTTTCGTTCAGCTCATTGGCTTCAACGCATGTCGTATCTATAGCCTTCTTTGAGGCCTCTAAATCTTTCAAAAGAGCAGACGAACGTTGTCCATTGTTAGGTTCAGATGATACCGCATCGTTATTACGGGAATTAGCCCGGGGACTGTCATCGCCACTATGATTCAGTCGTGAAAGGAACCAAAACATCAAAATGGCCCCTAATATAGGTAATAAGGCTTCCATATATATATGAATGAATTGAAAAAATTCAATGTTATGACTTTCCTAAATACTAAAGGCACTAAAGGCAAAAAGTCAATAGTATAAATTAGCATTAATAACTAGGCAGGATAGAGTAATAGCCATGCTTATAGCCTTCTACTAATCCTTTGGCATGAGCATTAATGATACGCTGGTCAGTTTCATCACCATAGCTTCCTTTGCAATTCGAACCATATGAAAGATTGTTCATTGCGTCATATTTGCCAAACATCACACCCTTGCTATAGCCAACTTTGTAAGCATTATCCAGTTCTTCTCTATAATACCAATCATCTGCCTCTCTCTGCTTTTGCTGCTGTATTTCAAGTTGATATTGATCCTCTTCTTGTTGTTGCTGTTGTAACCTTATATTATTAGATTCTTGCTGGTTAAGCTCTTCAAGTCCAGCTTTATAACCTTCATCATAGCCGTTTTCGTAACTTCTCTTGTATGTATCGTATGCGGGACCTGAGAACTTGTCACAACCTTCATACCTGTAGTATTTACTTGCGCGATTGAGCGCGTCTTCTTTTCCGTTTTGATATCCAGCTTCATATCCTTCGCTATTAGCCTCCTCAATAAGTTGCCGAGCTTTTTCAGCCTCTTGATTAATAGAGTCTTGGGATGGTTTTCGATTTAGCGGTTGCTCCTGACTTTGTTCTTCATCATTATTATTAGATGTACACATCGTACACGAATAAAATAGGAACATACTAACAATAACCAAGGAATGATATATTGCCTTATTCAAAAAAGACATCATGACATAGATATGATAATTCAAAATAAATATACTTTATGAATACTATAAGTTAAATGTCTCAACATTATTTCTTTTCTTCCTAGCCATAAATCCAGTCAAATAAGAATCCGAAATAAATTCTTTTGTCCCAAAAGAGAATACTTTTAATTCTAGATAAAACGTAGTCTTTCTCTTTTTGTGTATTTGAATTGCATTATTTGGAATATAAACAGACATCCTATAATAGGACTCTGAGTTCGAAGACGGAATTACAGACTGCGGTGATATTATCATCAATTTATCATATTTATTGAATTCATTGGGAGTATTTAAATAATAGCCATTCTCATTTTTTACTAAAGCCACCACAACGCATTTTTGTCCTTTAGCTCCTTTTATAGAAAAACTAACATCAGCTTTGAGGCTTCTCTGAGACTCATAATATGAATCATGCGTAAGTGTAACATTCTGTATATTAGCGGATGCTGTCATCGGTAAGCCTTCTTGAACAATGCGAACACGCACTGTTACGTTGCCACTATAAACATCGAACCAATCTTCCCTTGTATCATGAGACGAATTACTATCATAAAAAATGCTTATTGTATTTTTCTCCCAATCTCTATAAACTCTATACCAGGAGCCAACGTTACGAACAAACCATTGAGAGCCATCTGTATTAACACTCAGCTCAATATTGCCAGAATTGCATGTCACCGACCGAACAGGCGAGTCAGAATAGTCAACCGTTAAATAAGTGGCATTTCTTATATTCTTCCTATAACGCTTTCTCCCTACATTAGATTTTCTTATCTTTGAATGATGTGCCTTCTTTCTTGAAGAAACTTCCTTTCTTGTTTTTGTATTCCGTGTAGACGATGATGGTTTAGCTTGTGCCTCTGTTTGCGTAATTGATATTCTCTTGGGTAGATTCTGTGGCACAACAGCAACCCTGTCTTTAGATTTGTCTCGCTTTGGTTTTGGCTGTGCATGCAACGACAGAGTAGCAATAAGTAACAGTGCCAACCAGCCAATACGCAACAACATAAAATGTGTTCTATTCATCACCTGTCAGACTTTGAGCAAAAACATGTTTATACCATTTACCTTCAAATGGAATGTTATTCTTAAATATTCCTTCAAAATAGTCACCTCCTACATCATAGAATGTTCCCTTGTTCCAATGATCATCATCCATTGAACCTCGGAAATAAGAGCCATCTCGATAAAACATTATTGCGTTACTATCCACCCTTTTCCCAGACGTAAAATTGCCATAATAATAAAGGCGCTTATCCTTATCATTTTTAGGATAAATGGCAACTCCAGTCCCATTTGGCTTTCCATCTTCCATCGGACCATAATACAAGAACTCTCCTGCATCATACTTTGTAACTTCATCTGGATACAAGACCTTATTCCAGATAATAAAGCCGAACACTACTGCTATAATTGAAAGGATACTCACCCATTTTGTATTCTTCTGCTTGCGTTTCTGCTTGTTCAAATTGATAGAGAGACTTTTCTTTTCTGCCTCCAAACTTTTTATTTGCTCATTTAGCTTGTTGACAACGCCCTTATAGCTAAGAATAGAGTAGGTTTCGTAGCCTGATGATTTATACAGAAGCGTATAACCCTCCGAAAAACTTGAGCGAACGACATCTTCCAAAGTATCTTGTATGCTAAAACTCTTGAAAGAATTTGATGACTTTTCATAGCTGACAGCTGGCAAGATCTTATTGCCTAGATTTTCAAATTGACTGGATAATGATTGCTTTATCTCATCAAGAGCCTCTTTATCCTCAACAAGACTTGTTGCAGAAGCCACTATTTCTCCCTGATCATTGAAATGAATGAGATAACCTTCACGCACCATCATCTCAATGACATTTTGGAAGACGTCGAACAATTTACTTAAGTCTGTGATATAGTAACCATTAATGACAACACAAAGACCAATATAGTTGTTACCGTCAAGCAATCGAATATAGCCATAATACATCAGATCGCCATTTCGATGCATGGCTATCTGAGTTCTTGCTTTACCGTTATCTTTAAAAGTCTGGAAAATAGATTTTGTATAATCGTCAGGGAATTGACGATACCCCCTCTCGAATTTTCCAAAGACATACGTAGAAATATTCATTGTCAATTCAGTTTAAACACGACCTGCTTGTTCACATTGTCCACAGAATAGGATGGTGCACGGTCTAGGACTTCGTTGCCCAATAGCAAGGGAGCCTGAGCGTTATTTGAGACAGTTGCCTTAACATTGTAACAGACTATCTTATTTCCAATGACAAGTTGACGAAGATTGATGACCATATTCTCAACGATTCTTCCATCAGCTATTTGTGATTGCGCAACACCCAAAAAGTCTTCTTGTGAGAAGCACCCTTTCTCATAAAGATAACGGGCCTCCGCAATGGAAATAAGTGTCGTAGAGCACCCACTGTCCAAAATCATGGGTACAGTAAACTCATCGTTAACGGTAACATCAACTAACTTCACACCCCCTTGCTCTGTAAATGGCACTGCTATTGTATTTTCGTCTTTTGCATATTCCACTTCTATGCTGTCATAGACATCTTGAACAGAAGGAGGCTCTACTTTCGTGGCTGTAGTATCAGAAATATCTGTGTCGTAGAAAACAATATTCTTTTTTTTCTTGCTTTCGCAAGAAAATAAGATGAGAACACAACAGCATAGTACCAATAGTAAAATTCTGTTCATGCTAATTATTTACTGTCACTGGACACGATTTGAACTTACCATTAACTACATACGCAATCGTCAACTTTTTCTTTGTAAAGTTTCTTGGAATAGATAACTTAGCTTTCCCATTGACGGTTTTTGAAAACTTAACATCTTGATCAGAGCACCAATCGCCTTCCGGGATATCACTTGTAGAGTTGTTTGTCGATTCAGGCTTTATTGTAATATCATATTCCTTGCCTTTCTTCAAGCTGCCACTTATTCCTTTTCCTTTTATGTCTATTCTCCAATGATTAGGATCGAACTCTGAATCAGCTTGCGATTGCTCTGCAGCTTGCCCACCCTGAAAAGAAGCATCCAAAGAATCCAGCCGTGTGTTCACAGCAGTCAGATCTTTACCTAACTGTGCACTTTGTCTCCACATCAGAGCGTTAGTTACAATCAATAATAAGATTATCACCAATAAAAGCAAAACTCTACCTAAGGCAAATTTGTGATTAGAATGGTTCTTCGCTTCTGTTAATTTAGTTTTATCCTTATCAGAAATCGACATAGTGTAATCACTGCTATTGAGCATGTCTTTCAAAGACTTCAAGATACGCTGTTTTTCTGCCTTTTCTTGACTCAGTTTCACATTTACTGATTCAATTTCCTTTTGCATTCTATCTTTGTCCTTTTGTAAACGGCCAAGCTCTTCCTTGAGGCTCTTAGTACCTACATGCAGTTCTCTTTCTTTCTGTTCCGATTGCCGTCTCAATTCGACAACCCGCTCATTATACTGACATTCAGCCTTTTGTAATTCTTGCGAATACTGCTGTTGTGCTTGTTTTAGTTTGTTTTCATATTTACTTTGCAAGAGCATCTCTGCATCAGATGCATAGTAGGTTGAAACCTTTAATGAGTCAGAATTAACAAGGATTCTCTTAGCAACGGACTCCGTGCATTCCATAAGATTGACACATTTAAAGCCTTTCCCGCCGCTGACTTGATCAATAGCCTGCAAATCACTGCCTGATGTGAACGTGCCAATTGTATCAATAATTCTCTTGTTGTAATCTTCTAACTTATCGCCAACATCCTTGAAGTCCGACACAAGATACTTAATCAGCTTACCATTGTCAGAGACAAGAGTCCCTACACATAACTTTTTATATACGCCTTTCAGTATCGAGTAAATGTTCTGAATGTCCCCATAGTAGTAATTCATCCGCAGCGTGATGCCAAGATAAGAACCATCACGCCCGTCATGGGCACTTACATTGTTACATTTGACGAAAGTGTAGAACATTTTATTTGCTACACGCTCTACTTTCATGAATTCCGGCACGTCCCACTCTCCTTGATTGTAGAATGTTTGCAAATAAGCCTTATCCTGCTCGTCCACATTTCCACACAACTTAAGGCCAGCAGGAACTCCGTGAAAAATGACTATTACTTGAAAACTCATAATCTATCCTCTAATCATTTTCATTAGTTTCTTCCACAAGGCTTCCGGGTATGCATCATCACTCGGTGTGTAGGTAGTACCTCCATCGACTTTCTGATTATAGCCGCCCGTACAGAAGCGCACCAAGTCACAGTTGTAAGTCTTCCAAAATCTTGTAATTGGATTCAAATTCTTAAATGGCTCAAAGATACCCGGGAAGAGATCTGCGACTTCCTTTATGGTGTCTGAAGTTGTTTCTGCATTTGCCAAGTCCACCTTGTTATATACAAACAGGACTTTCCCTTTGCTTCCAAGACTCTTGCTGAGTTTTTTGATATTATCCACATAATTGCGTCTAATCTCATCATTCTCCCAGTTGGGTTCCAGCATCACCGCCCACACCTTTCGGTTATTGCTGCGCATGATTCTTTGGACATAAGGAGGGTAAGGCACCCCGATATTACCAGGGGCGAAATAGTGCTCCCCAGGAGCCTCCAAAATTTGACAAAGCGGATGGCCATTTGCAGTCAACACCTTGACCAACATGAAACTAATAATAGACGTACTTTTAGCTGCATCATTAGAAGAGATAATGTAGTCAAACCCATCACAGAGATTTTTATACCCACCATCCTGTGAATCGCGAAAACTTTTGTCTGGCACTATCTGATAACCTTTATCCTTGAGATAACGTGCAAGTCTGACAAGAGTCATGGTCTTTCCACACGCAGGAGGACCGTAGAGAATGACAATAGGAGTATCGTGGTCAGCTATTGTAACGGTGATAGCATTGGGGTCGGTCGAAGAATTGGATGAAGAAGAAGTATTCTCCATAGGAGAATGGGTGGATGTAGATGGAGCGAGATTATCTACTCCACCCGTCGCAGGAATTCTCTGTCCATTTTCCAATCGATCTCCATTAGGAGAAGAGGACTGAGCATTGCTCGGTGTCGAGCTGTTTATTTCTACTGGCATAGTATATGTTTTTATGAAGTGATTATTCTGTTTTCTTGAAAGCCATGTCAAAGAAGATGAAAGCAGCGAGGTCAACAAGTATTGAGATGAGAATCCAGAACACAAACGACAAACCGCCTTGTCTTCCTTTCAAGAAATCGACCCAAACATCATAGACACTAAGCAATCGCGACACTTTTGTCTGGGGATTGCTCGCTGTATACGACTCTTTGTCTTCGTTATTTTTGAAATTAACAAATTGGCTGTACATCTTGATAGTACTATAGCCTTGATTAATTTTATCGCACACCATCTTAATATCTTCTGCATCATTCACATCGATATTATCATTGCTGATGTTTTCCTTGACTATGTCAAGATTCTTATAGTCCCGTTCTGCCATCTTTTTATAATTGTCGTTGGCAGGTGTCATCTCATTAATGATATTTTTTTCTTTGGCATCGCGAAGCGTATAAATCATCTTGCGATACTCACGACAAAGTATTTCCCGCTCTTGCTGAGAAGTGCCCTTAAAAGACAATGGCTTAATCTCTGGGACATCCAACAAGGAAGCAAACTCATTAAGAATGGCTTTGGCACGGGGTCCGTTTCCAGGATTAGCTTCATTGCGAATTTCTGCTTCAAGTTGTCCTAACTTTACGTTCACTTGGTTTCTAAAGTCCGTGACTTTTGCGTTGATCTTATCTTCTGTTACAGTTCCATCTTTTATTTGAGCGAGATAGCCTTGTGTTGTTGTTATCTCATTGCTTACTCGATCATTGATGAGGTTACGATAGAAGAAAGTGTGGGTATTTGTTGGCATACTGCAAAAGAGCCAAAACACAATAACCAATACTGTACCAAGCACAAGATGCGTGCCCCGATTCTCCATGTACACATCTTGGTTGAAGCTATCGAGCATCATCTTGAAGCCTATAGATGCTATGATGAAGAAACCTATGGCTATGGCATAGCAGAAAAATATGGGCCATGTTGCCAACAAAAGGTGAAGCGACTCGGCTGTAGCCCAACAGCTAACAGCACCAAATAGTAAGAAGCCAATGAGCGAGAGAATCTTCTTATAGTTTGTACTATCCATAATTATTTAAATGTATTAAAACTCAATTGTTTTCATTCTGATAAACGCTTTGGGTATATACGCGGTGGTGATGCAGCCTATTCCGTCAAGTTCGACGACGACACGTTGCTGGCGGGAGACGCGGGCTACACGGCCCTCAATGCCTCGAAAGTCGCCATCGGTGACAACGACATGGTCGCCACTTTTGAAATGGCACTGGGAGCGGTCGACGAAGAGAATGTGGTCGTTGTCGATGCTCGTCAAATGGATGAAATTATCCATCTGCTTATCGGGGACGATGAGCGGTGGGTTCTTGCCGTCGGCATTGGTGCGGAAGTGGTCGTAGTAGTAGCTGAGGTAGGCGTTGCCAGGTGCAGCGAGCGCAAAGCCCATCTCTCCCTTGGTTGCATGGGCAAAGAGCAGATTGGGGATAAGCGGTTCACGCACTCGCTTTTTCTTGCCGTTCATCTCCTTCTCAGCATCATGCATGGCAAGGTAAGTGTCAAAGCCCAAATCTTCCAGCCAGTCCTTAGCTGCCTGTTCGTGATGGTAAGCCACACGCAGGACGAACCATTGCTTTATCTGCTCCTGTTGTCGTGTGTCACCAAGTTCATGTGGGGCGTTCTCCACCGACACCCCATTCTTGTACTGACTGGGGAACGTGCGAGGGGTAAGCCGCGCACCGGAAAGGAGATTGCCGCCTTCTCGGATGTACACATTAGACAACGTGTCCATAGGTTATCTTTTAGGCACATGAAAAAAGCGTGGAACCCTTGTCACTCGTTCCACACTTCGAGGCTCTGGTATTGCCCATTACTGTCAGAACGAGCAACGCAGAAGCCCACGCCTGTATGTATATCGCACCTTTGGCATACCTTATATATAACATAATATAATAAGGTATACCTCCGGCTGGTGATTACACACCCATGGACATCTACCGCTGCCATGTTCTTTGACTGATTTGAAACTTGCTAGATTTCGAAGTGTCAAGAACAAAGCGTCAAGTAAACGCCTTAATCATATATATGTTACCCACAGTCAAGCCGCTCCTCATGAGCAACTCTTCCCCACCCTCTACGGCCTTCTGCTTTGGCAGACGACCACAAGGGACGCACTCTGCGTTCGACGGACTGCCACACCCTGCATCAGCCGATAAGGTTTCGGACGTGGTTAACATTGGCAAATTTATGAAGAAATATTGAAAATGCAAAATAATAAGAAAGGTTTTTTTGAAGCCAATGAGAAAAAAGATGTTTTGCTTTGCTGCGTGTCTCAATGCTCTCTCAAATCGATGAATTTCCCTCAGACCACTTACAGATCACATAGAGGTCTTAACAGACCACATAGGAATTCTAAAATATCCTAATAGACAATAAGTTATTATTGCGTTATATTGTAAAATTGAAACTAAATTCCTATTTTTGTAAACGATAAGAATAGAGCCGACCCTAAAAAGAGCCGACTTTTTTAGTATGAAGCAATTGATTGGACATGGATAAAAATGAAAGAGAAGTCATCAGACAAAGGAGAGATGAAGCCATTGCGTTTGTGAATGCTGAGATGACAGGGAAAAAGAAAAGGTATACCGCTTTCGTAAAGGAGATTGAGGGCACTTCTTTGGAAGGGGGCGCACCGGGAATGGAGAAGCTGTGTGCTTTGATGTCGAGATGCCTTCCACAAGATTGCAAAACGATGCTTGAAACTGCCTTCCGCGTCTTCTTCGGTGATGGCATCGGAAATGAACTTGAAGACACATTCGATGCCAAGAAGTATGACAACCTTATCCAGGAGTGTGTTGTCAACCGTAGAACCATTGCGGTCAACTTTAACGGGGACATATCGCTTACCGACAAGAAAGAGGAACCGTTCGATGGGCTGTATCTGGATATAGAGGAATACGAGAAGCTGAAAAACAGCATTCCGCCGATGATGCGGCAATCATTTATCGATACATTGTCCTTTATGTTTGAGACAGAGGCGGAACTAAAGGAATACATGACGGCCATGAACAATTGCATCATGTTCCTTTACGTAGTCTTGGGCGTAAACGTCCCGACCATGTTCGAGAATCTGCGGACGATCGTCCGTGAAGAAAAAGACGAGACAGCCATCTTCGCCTACTACTATATATTCAAAGACAGGGGACTGCAGAAAGTGGCAAAGCTGCTGCCGTCCATTCTGCTGACCGGCGAGGCAGGATACCCGGGACTCGGGATATTCAGTGGGATCATCGGCCATTTTGTCTCTGCCTCTACTGCCATGGGCATTCATGACAAAAGCTCATGGAGGGAAGTGATGGATGAAACAGACAGTGATGATTTGTGGAAAGAGGTGGCTAACGCTCTGCGCTATGCCGAGGATAACCACGGACAGAAGAAAGCGTTGGTGTCATTGGAAGACACGCTGAAAGACAACACACACGGAGAAATCATGCTGGCGATAGGACAGTTCACAAAAGAGTATGACGAGTCCATTGCCATGGCCTATCTGCTCATAGCACTTGAAAGGACCAGCAGCATGAAGAGACATTACCCCTTCTCCACCTTTGTTGAAGCTGTCAACAAGCGGTTCGGAAAAGAATACACCTATCAGAAAGCACAGAGACGCTACAGTGAAATCAGCAGTATGCCCGGCATGCTGAAGGAGAAAAAGAACAGCATGAAGAAAGCTAAGAAGATCATTGAGGAATGGAAGGAGGTATTCCTCAACTGCAATATCGACGATTCCTTATAGCTGCAATATACCATAATACATAAAGGGAAAAGCAATGGACTCACAGAGACTCCATTGCTTTTTTTGTTGCTGTATAAACTGTACAGAGGCTCAATGACATTCTATTTTTTGGTACAAAAAATTAAAGTGCTTTTCATTGTACCAAAAAGCCCGGAAAAGCCTGTTACCTTTGCAGCGAAATTTAATCTTATTACTACCACATGAAACATGTATTTACTTTCGAGACTTTATTGCAGACACCCGTCTGCATGATGACCGGAGAGCAGCTCGCTTTCCTTGTTACTAACCTGCCACTGCTCAACAAGCAAGCTAACAAGGCTTCCTCGGATGAGGGGGCAGCGAAACCACGCCGACTGGTGTACGGCATCAAGGGTATCGCCGACACCTTCGGCTGCAGCATCCCCACCGCCAACCGCATCAAGAAGAGTGGCGTCATCGATGATGCCATCACGCAGGTGGGGCGTAAGATCGTCGTGGATGCTGACCTGGCACTCGAACTGGCGGCAAACGCCAAAAAACAAGGAAAGGAGGTGGCGTCATGAGTGAGAAACTTCAAAACAGTCAGAACTTCACGGGTGGAGGAAACACGGAAGGCGGCAGCACCGACCGCTATATCCGTGTGCGCACCGACTACTACAAGATTGTGGAAAAGCCGATGACCGACGGCTCCATCGCCCAGTTGCTCATCAAGTGGAAGTACGGCACCATCAAGGCGGACCACGGAAGGGAATTTGCCGAGGAGACACCCTGCTACGACGACTTCATCATCTTTCCCGACAATGTCAATCCCCAGCAGGTGGTGGACGGCAGATTCTGGAACCTCTATCATCCGGTGCGGTTCAAGCCGGAGCCGGGCGAGTTTCCAAACATCGACAGGCTCATGGAGCACATCTTCGGGGAACAGAAGGTGTTGGGCTACGACTACCTGCAGCAGCTCTACCTCCAGCCACAGCAGAAACTGCCCATCATCGTACTCGTCTCGCGGGAGCGAAACACGGGCAAGTCCACTTTCATGCACTTCCTTCATCTGTGGTTCGGTGACAATGTGACCTTCAACACCAATGAGGATTTCGGCAGCCAGTTCAACGCCGACTGGGCAGGCATGCTGCTCATCTGTGTGGACGAGGCCCTGCTCAGCAAGCGTGAGTATTCCGAGCGCATCAAGAACCTGAGTACTGCGCGATTCTATAAGATAGAGTCAAAGGGGAAGGACAAGGTGCAGCAGGAGTTCTTTGCCAAGTTTGTCTTTTGCAGCAACAACGTTGATAAGCCTCTCATCATCGATCCGGGCGAGACACGCTACTGGGTGCGTGAGGTGCCGAAGCTGGAAAGCGACGACGTGGACTTCCTCTCAAAGATAGAGAAGGAGATTCCGCATCTGATGTATCACCTGCTGCACGAGCGAAAGATGTCAGTCTCAAACAAGGGACGCATGTACTTCGATCCGGCTCTTCTCTTCACGCCTGCCTTACAGCGCATCATGATGAACTCACGCAGTCTGGTGGAGGCGGCTATATACGACCTTTGCGACGACATCCTTTCCTCGACAGGTGAGGAGAGCTTTTCCTTCGTTCCTGGTGACCTGCGGCTCATGCTCACGGACAAAGGCGTCAAAGCTGATGACGCGTCTGTCCGCCACGTGCTCAAGGATCTGTGGCGTTTGAAGCCTCATGCCATGCCAAGTACCTATGTGAGATACACCTACGGTGCCGGTATCTACGGAAACTATGCCGGACAGTCGGCCAAGGGCAGGTACTTCACGGTGACGCGAGACTTGCTGCATGAAATAAGCGAAAACTGTAGATTTGTAGACAATGCGGGGGAAATCACTGAACATCAAGATGTTAGATTGTCTACAGAAGAAAGTCAGGCACCTTTCTGATGTAGACAGCGTAGACAGTCAAGCTACAACCAGCTACAAAGTTCAATCCGATTGTAGACAACGTAACATACTTGTAAACAGAAAGTTATATTCAATTGTCTACAAATCAACAAAAAACTGCTATTAACCATGAAAAACTATACTACATACAAGCCCGACGACACAGATATCCTCAGACAGATATCCATCGCCTACTACCTCGACAACCAGGGCTTCAAGCCCGTCAAACGTCATCGCACCGGAAAGGAGCTGCTCTACCTCTCGCCCATGCGCAATGAATCCAAGCCATCGTTCAGCGTCAACACAGAGAAAAACCTATGGTATGACTATGGAACCGGTGAGGGCGGCGATATCTTTTCTCTCGTGCGGAAACTCTGGAATGTGGACTTCCACAAGGCGAAAGAGATCCTGCGTGACAAGGAATATAAGGAAATGTTCTATCGCCCCGTAGATACCCAGCTGGAGCGTGAGCATCCCTCTCCCTTTACAGACATCCGTGCCTCACCGCTGACCAGAAGCCATTTTCTCGACTATTGCGCCAAACGATGTATTGACCCTGAGGTGGCGAAAGCGGAATGCCGGCAGGTTGACTACCAACTGTATGGACACATGAACTCCGCCATCGGCTTTGAGAATGACAAAGGCGGATGGGAACTTAGAAGTCCGTCCACAAAGATATGCACCTGCAAGGCCATATCCACAAGGCGAAAGCAGGATGGCAACACGACGGTTTGTGTCTTTGAGGGCTTCTTCGACTACCTCTCCTTCCTTACGCTGATGAAGTCGGAAGCGCGTCACAAATGTGACTATGTGATTTTGAACTCCGTCTCACAAGCCGGCAAGGTCATCCCCATTCTGAGACCGTACAAGCATGTGCGCTGCTACTTTGACAATGACGAGGCAGGCCGGAATGCCTTCGGGATTGTCAGGAAAGATATCAATGCCATATCTTGCTCGGAGAAGATGCTGCCACACAACGACGTAAACGATTACCTCTGCGGTCTGCGTGTAAGGAGTCTATCGGATGCTGACGCTGATTGGGAGGGCAAGAAGTGTCATTCGCTGCGAATGACGGAGGAGCCTTCTCCCGATGGTCGCAATGAACAGTTGGGAAAACATCACTAAAGTTATAAACACGTAAAACCATACACCATGAAAAAACGCAAGTATTTTCGTATCACATTCAGCTGTTCTGAGGACGAACTTAGGGCTATCAGGCAGACTGCAGCCGACTGCGGCATGTCCATGAGCATGTACTGCAAGAAGGTCGTACTGGGATTCAAGCCGAAGTACCGTCTCTCCGAGGAAGACATCAGTCTGATGCAGGAAGTCCGTAAGGTGAAGGCTGACCTGCAGAGGATAGCCAACTACTTCAAGTACGGCAACCATCAGTTGCTCATGGAAGAGCTGGCGAAGGTCATCAGCAAACTAAAGACTGCGCTTTATGATTGCAACCGCTAAGAGCATCAGCTATGGCATGGCCAAGGCTGAGTATGATGAGAACAAAGTTATCAACGGCGTGAAGGTTGCCTCCGAGACTGCGCGTCAGAACGTCTATGGTGACAACTGCCGGGAGATCGTTGAGGAGATGACCGACGTGCAGCGCATCCGCTCGCCGGTCAGGAACCCGTTCCTCGACATCGTGGTGACACTGTCGGAGGAGGACTGTGAGAAGATCACCGCTCCTAACCAGTCGGAATGGCTCGTGAAGCTGTTCATGCACGACTTGATGACGGAACAGATGGGACTGAGTGAGGATGATTATGCCGGGATGCAGTGGATAGCTTATCAGCATGAGCATACTGACAACAGTGACAGTCTCAGACACTGGCATATCCTCGTCAACCGCACGCTGCTTGACGGCAAGCTGGTCTCTGACTCCTGGATCGGGAAGAAAGCCGCGGCTACTGCCAACAAGATCAGCCGTGAGTACGGACTCACCGACGCCGCTGTACGCTCCAGGGAGAACAGGGAGGATGTGTTTCAGGCTGCCTGCTTTGTTCTCGGCAACATGCGCCTCTACGACTTCAACCGGTATCTTGAAGGCTTGAACGCACTTGGCTACCGAACGCGTCTGGCGCTGAACTCAAAGGGAGAGGTACAGGGCTACTACATCACCGCACAGTCGGGAAGGGAGTACAAGGCAAGTGCTGTTGACCGCAGACTGACCATCGGCAGACTCGCTGTACTGCACGCCGGGTTGCACAAGGGCATGAAGGCGGCAGCGGCCAGAAGTCCGGGAAGGGCCTTCAGCATGCCGGCTCCCAATGTGCCGACAGTGAATGTGGAGAACATGCTCCGTGTGTTCAACGCCGACGCCGTCATCTCATACTCCACCCCACCGCCTCCCAACGACAGACGGAGACGCGGAAAGCGGTGGGAGGACATGAGCGATGATGAGAAGAGGCTGGCGACAAGCGGTATGTCGATGTGAGATGTCACAGACTCACATTGTCTCACACTCTCATTATAACAGAGTAACATACTCTCACTATAACATTTTATCAAACCGCACTTAACGAATCTCTCGTGACGTGCATAAACTTTTGTATACATGAATCATAGCAAACGACAGGGGCAATACGCCCCAAAACAGAACAGTATTCCACAGCCAATTGCGATTGGTGCTTCCGGCTCCCAGCAGGGAAAAGGAAACGCAGTCCCGAAAATTGGCCCGTCACCAGCAACCGTAAAGCCGGTCACGGCCTCGAAGGTCTCGGAAGAAACCATCAAGCGTGCCGACGAGTATGTCGAGGGACGGCTGAACGAGTTTACATCTGCCATCAACAACCTCAAAGGTGCCATTGAGGGCATTCCGGCCTCCGTTCCTGTTGCGATACCGGAAGATGTTCAGGCGAAGATGAAGGCATTCGACAAGACCGTCGAGAACCTTCCAAACGCTCTCCAGAAGGTCGATGTGATCAAGACTGTCACAGACCGGTGGATGATAAAAATTCTCTTCTTCGTAGCTGGCGTCGCTTCGGTAAGCATACTGATGGCGGTCTTTGCCGGAGAGAAGTATTCTGCTGCCATCGACAAGGAACTGGCGGCGGAGGCTAAGGTTCACTATGCCGACTCTGTCCTCAAGGAGGCTAGGAGCATCATGGTGGTCCGCGAGACGTACCATGACTTTGGCCGGTGGATGGTAAACCGGTACGGGACTAAGGGCAAGGAGTTTGACAGGTTCCAAAGGGAGCGCATGCCTGTGGGAAAAAGAAAATAATGTCTAACATTCTCGCATACTCACATTGTCACAAATGTGAGTGTGTGAGAGCAAAACCAAACCTCATGAAACACCAGAACAATGTTATTATCGTCTTCGCCAACCAGAAAGGTGGCGTGGGTAAGTCAACACTATGTCTTCTTTTGGCGAACTATCTCGTCTATTGGAAGAAGAACGTCTGCATCATCGACACGGACTTGCAGCAGTCGGCAAGCATGCAACGTCAGATCGACGAGCAACAGTTCGGCACGGAGCCGCCGTATGCCATCCAGTCCTTCTCCATCGCGGACACGGCAACGATGCAGCAGCTGATGGAGAACGCACAGGAGTTCGACGGCTATGTGCTCTTCGACGCACCGGGCAACATCAAGGATGACGGTCTTGCCGTCATGCTGGCCTATGCCGATGCCATCGTCTGTCCGTATGAGTATGAGACGAAGTCGCTGGTCTCCACGCAGACCTTCATCGGCGTGCTGGAACAGCTGCGGGAGCTGAACCCTCAGATGAAGGCCCGGCTGTTTCTCGTGCCCAACAAGGTGGACACACGTATCGGCACCGCTGCCGAATGGAAGGCATGGATGGAGCACGAGCGTGTCCTGGCACAGCACGGGACCGTTACTCCGAGGGCCGGATACCGCATCCAGATGCGACGCGTCAATACCTACGACTTGCTGGATGACCAGAAGCATGCCGTGTACGACACATTACGATTTATCATTCAATCTTTAAGAACACCGAACCATGAGCAGAACTAAAGGTATCGCCCTTCCCGGCAAGAGCATGGAAGAGGCAACGAGAAATGCACAGAGAGACATTCTCCCGAAGAGCCCGAACAGTCCCAAGGCTGTTGAAACAGCAACTGTTAAAAGCGGGGCGGAAGAGTCGCCTATTGTTTCAGAACCGTCACACAAGGACAGGAATGCCACGCACACCGATGACCTGCAATGCCTTGAGACTGGCATTGACAGATACACGGGCATCAAGGAGCATGGCATGAGCGTATGGGTGGTAGGAAAGGTGAAGGTCAAACTCGATGAGCTGAAGTTCCGGTCCCGCAACACGATCGGGTGCCGCGCCTTCACCAACGCTGCCCTGGAGTTTGTCCTTGAAAAGTACGGCGACGAGCTCGTCAGGATGTTCAAGAGCAAGTAGGCAGCAGAAGATGCAGTAATGTGATTACTCACAGACTAACAATGTCACAAATGTTAGTCTGTGAGTTTTGAGCAGAGTCAATCAGACTGCCGTATGAATCTTCTAATCCTTTCGTCAACAATCCTCAAATACGTTCGTTTCATCTTGTCGGTAAGGAAACTTCCGTCTACCAAAATTCGTGTTTTCTCCGGTATCAACATATATTTATCAAGTATTTTATTTACGCGAAGACTTGCAATTCCTATTTGCGTACCAAAGCGTTCAAAGTCGGTTCGGCAGGGGTGGCCTGTCCGATCGTAGACATCACTTTTCTCTATGTTCGGAGACAACCCGCCATCAAGTCCCAAATCGTCACCATTAACGTGTAAACTCGTGTTTAAGAGGTCGTAAGCAGGTGACAAACGATAATCATCACCCAAACGAATGAGAGAAAAGTTTTTAAGATGATCATCACCATTGCCATAGATATAGTTGAAAACAACGAGCTCAAAGAACCGTTCCATATCAAACTTCCAGACCGCTACATTTGCTTTCAGTGCTATTGCTATGTCTTCATAGCAGCCACTATACTTGAAATGCAGGCCGTCAGTTTGTTCGTTGCAGCCTACAAGAGCAGCAAAATCGTCCATAGGAGCTTTTACGCCGTCTGGTAGTATGTCGAAACGTTTGGTAATATACACGGGCTGTCCGTCTTTGGTAAAACATAGTCCGTTTGCAGCCGTCACAATGCCATACACCTGTGAGGCTATTTGCATCGTGAGGTTCTCATTGGCAGGAATCTGCTTCCTTTCAACCAAAGTTTTGTCCCAAGGAGCTGGCTTTAGGATATATGTTGATCGTTCATTCTCTTCTGCTATGCGCACCTTGCCGTGGTCAATGACCGCGGGAAACTTCTCCTGTACACCGGATACAGATATACGGCGCATAGCATTAGTCGCTATCTCACTTGCGCCGAATTCCTCAATCCCGAAATCAAGGAAAGGAGAAATTTTATGCCCGTCAAACAGTTTTTTTATTGCCGTGGGGCTGTAAGTTGAATATCCTCTCAAAAGCATAGAGGGGCAGTTCTGTATCTTAATCATCTTTATGCTTTCTTATTTCTACGGCACCTATAAAATCTTTGTCGGCCATGGCTGACAGAATACCAAACAAGTCTTTCTCATCTATTCTTAATGCACGGCATATCACTTTTCGATTCGCCCCCTCCGGCAGCAGATTGGAAAAGAACGGAAACAAATGCTCCGAGCGGTAGGGCTCCTTGCGTTTGGGCAGAGTGGCAGAAATAGAATAGCCGTCTGAGCCTAAGTAGCTATTGTCGTAATTAAAAGTATAATCACGACCAGGCACTCGCTCGGTCAATACCCCTGCTCTATTATCATTAAAGTATACGTCCAGTTTCCTCATCGTTCATCTGTTATTTATGGTACTACCTTTCTAACCTGATAGTTAATCTCCATGCCAAGAACATCAAGAATCTTCTGCACAGTCCTAAGTGAAGGATTACCGTGTCCACGCTCAATATCTTTCACCGTAGCGAGGCTCACCTCTGCTATCTCCGCTAAATCCTGTTGGGATATTCCCAATGTCTTGCGTCGTGATTTCATTGTCTGCGCCAAATCCATGGTCTACTATATTAAACTCTCAGTGCAAAGATAAGAATAAAAATTGAAAAACACAAGCAAAAGTCTAATAAAATACACCTATAGAAATGATTTTGCAAGAAAACATTCCGAACAAGCTCACCAACATCGGTCTATCTTGCAGCACCCTATATTCATTCAACCATATTCTGCGGGCTTATACTTTCTCATTTTGTCTGTTTGTATGTGAAGTATAAGTAATATCCAAAAGCTCGCCTGCCATCTTCGCATCGTTTATTCTCATGACTGTATCTTCAGAAGAGTGATAGCCAAGGAAATTGATGTCGCCATACCAACAAATGGATTTGTCTATAATGGCACATTGGATGGTCTGCGCATCGTTTACAGAATAGGTACCGCCAACTTCCTTGAATCTCACTTCGTCATATCCTTCCTTCCTGATATTGACGTAAATGCTCACTCCGTTGGATTGCTGTTCTATAAGTTTCTGTATAACAATAGGATGGCGGTATATTCTAATCATGGGACAAGCGATCACTATCGAATGTTTGGCATTGGATATGTCGGCAAGGAAGGCTGTCTCGAACGTGTCTCCATCATAAATCATGTCAAATGGGGTGTTCGGATTTGTTTGACGAGGCCGTACTTTATACCCAACGGCAGCATATCCTCGCAGTCGGCGTTTGTACATTGTTTCGCACATTGGTTGGCGAATGTCGACATAATCATACACCCGCACGTCTGTTTTGCCTTCACAGTCACGATGCAGACGGCCGGTATATTGCGCGACGAGACCTTTATAAGAAACTGGCTGGGCAAGGAACAAAGTGTCAAGGCGCGGTAAGTCAAAACCTTCTGAAATGTATTTCAGCGAAGCTACAATAACCATCGGCTCTGTAGGCAACACAGATTTCAGACTTAATTCTATCTCGTACTTCTCTTTGGTAGACGCAGATCCGGTAAGGACGATGACGTGCTTACACAAAGGTTTGATAAGTTCAGCCAATAACGACACATGCTCTACGAGTACGCTTATAATAATTGGTGTGCGTCCGTCTTTCAACGCATTTGCAACATCGCTTATTATCTGTTGGTTCCGTTGCTTGTCGTCTGTCAGTTCATGTAATATCTGGTTATAGCTCAGTTTGTCCTCACCGAGTTGCCTGTAAGTAGTGAAACGGGGAATGAGCCATCGGCAGAATTTCTGCTTTGACATCTGTGCCGCTGCGTCTTCAGTGAACCGTATCGGACCGCACTGCATAAAGATGATGGGCTGGTGACCGTCCTTGCGCATGGGCGTTGCCGTCAGCCCATACACATATTGTGCATTGGCATACTTCAGCGCCTGCTCAAAGTTGGAGGCTGACACATGGTGGCACTCATCAACAATCACCATGCCATAATTCCGCACGAATGGCTTGACCTCATTGTCAGAAACACAGGATTGTAGAAGGGCAATGTCGATGTTGCCGTTCAGCGTATTTTCGTCTGAACTCAGCAGTCCGACGAACGGCTGTTCCTTCTTTCGTCCCCGTTTCTTAGGAGCATCCGGCAACGTATAGTTAATGGTCATGAACTCACAAAATTTAGTCCGCCATTGCTTTGCCAACGCTTTGTTGTGTACAAGTATAAGCGTATTGACTTTCCGTCGCGCTATCAGGCCGATGGCTGCAACTGTCTTGCCAAAAGCTGTTGTTCCCGACAAGATGCCGTTGTCGTAGGACATCAGTTGGCTGACAGCTGCCTCCTGCTCAGGTCGTAGTGTGCCACTGAATGAAACATCTATCGCATGTCCATGGTTGGTTTTATCCTCTATCTTTATGCCGACTGAATTCTCTTCGAAGAATTCGATCAATGCCTCCTCACATCCACGGGGCAGGGCAAGCCATTCATCAGAGACTTCGGCACACGATATGATCCGCGGAACATTATAGGTGGACAGATGCATGCCGAGTTTAGCACCAAACTCCGGGTTCTTGAAGGACGCAATACGCTTCAAGTGGTTGATGACTTTTGATGATAAGCCTTTGGTTGGCATATATAACATGTTGGACTTCACAACAGTAATCTCTGTAGGCAGATCTTCTTTTGTCACATTCATTGCCACTGGTGTCTCCCAAGGCTTGGCCTCGCTGGTCTTCGATAATTCACCGAAGTCAGGCTCGTTGGCGTGCAATCTCAATAATGTTTCGACGGCATCCGCGGATAGTTTCGTGACCGTACGCAGGTATTTCCATTGGTCCGGAAATTGCTCAAAATTGTCATCGACGAATACACTATTGCCTTTCTTTCTCGGCACCCCTTGAAGAGGCAGAGCGACAAGATTGCCAAAGCCGCCTTCCGGTAGATGGTCCTGGTTCGGGAAGAAGCGATCATAGGACTTAAATGACATCCGACCGTCACGGTTCATGGCTTCCGTAAGCACGGCATTGCCCAACCGCCTTGCCTTGCCAGCGGCAACAGGCTGATCAAACAATATCCATACATGAGCGCCATTGCCGGAACGCGACCGCTCTATAGAATAAGGTATGTCCCAGTCCTTGCATACGCTGACGAAAGCAAGCACATCTTTCTTATAGCCGTGTTCGCAGTTTTTATCATCAAAATCAGCACACAGGAAGTTACATGTATCATCAGACAGTATGGCGTAGACGCCTATTGTAAAAGGCTTCCCCCACTTATCCACGCCACACAAGTGATTATAAATTTCTGCGTCACCCAAAGAAACAAATTGGCGGTTCGGACAGTTGGCGCATTTGTATTTTTTCCTATCACAAAGAGAAGTCCAACGGTTGGAGCATGCTGGCATGTAACCGGACTTGCTACCATCGCTGCTGGTCCATCTGAGTGCAAACACATCCTCCCGGCCTTTGAACAGACTTCGAAAGAGATTCTTCCGTTGTTGCAGGATTTGCTCTTTGCTCAGCAGGCCTTGATTATCAGCGTTGGAGCGTACAGTAAGGACCTCCTCGTCTTTAGGCGAAGAATTTTGTTCGTAGCTAATGCCATGTGCTGAGAGTATGCTTTTCAGCCTCTCATTTTCGCGGCTTAATCGTTCTAACTTCTGAAGGAGTTCATCAGTATTGAGCTTTTCTTGCATCTTTACACTGATAATCAAACACGTTTATATGTCTGAAGGTGTAAGCGTCCAAAAATGACGTATTGCTTAAAGCCTTAAAATCTGTTACTTTTGTCCTCGACTTAAATTCATACAATTTATGGAGAGAACATCAGATTTTGAACAGCTGCTCTTCCTATATAAGACGG
>NZ_VUNG01000010.1 GCF_009695775.1 Hallella mizrahii
ACAGCAAACAAAAGGAATTATACGACATTGTGTTGCAAAATGACGCTAAAAAATAACGCGTCTTGAGAGAACTGTATCTAACTGACCATAAAATCGGTCTTGGGTGGCGCAAAATAGGAAAACAGGAGAGCGAATGGCTTAGATATAAAAAAAATATGTCATGTAGAGCGAATGGCTTCCTTTTTTTGGCTTGTCGGGTTGCTTTTTTTTCTTAGAAAGAAAGGCTTTGAGATGGGGAAGAGAAGGATTAGTTAAATATTAATAATAGTTTTAGATTTTAGGTGACGAAGTGTTGCTTTCTTGATAATAATTAGTAACTTTGCATCTACTTTAATGAAAAGTACTTGGTTCAGTAGCTCAGTTGGATTAGAGCAGCAGCCTTCTAAGCTGCGGGTCCCGGGTTCGAACCCCGGCTGAATCACATGAAGGGTTAAGCAACGAGCGTTGCTTAGCCCTTCATTCTTTTTAGGGATAGCCTCTGCAAAGCAGAGGCGAACAGAACGCAGCACTAATTGCTACAAGTTTTTTGGGGGGCGTCCTCGTCTTGCCCGGCTTTTAGGGACAGGGGCTACCTTGGTTCACCAGCCTTCCTACGTGCGGAACCTTACTTGGCTTTTCTGACTCTCAAAGACACTGCATCTTTTGCTTTCCAGGCTTTCAAGGCACTGAACCATTGGTCGGCACTGTGATAGCCTTGCTCCTCTTTGTCGCTACAGAAAGCGATGTAGTAGACGAGATGACCGCCGGGGATAGAGACGAGATAGCCGTCGTCGTACTGGGTATGAACGGTTTGGAGAATATTGGCTGGAGGAATGGAGATCGCCAAGCCTACGGTTTCCTTTTTATGTGTGAGCGTGTCCTTACCCGTGACTGGATAATCGGTGCCCCAGTTGGCGAGCAGGCCATGGCCGTTTGTCCAACTTTGTTGACCCTTGATATGTGTAATACCTATAAAATAAGGAGTGGCGCGTATTTGGTCGGTGAGGTTGAAACCTTTCGGTACGGAAACTCTTACGTCCACTTTACAGTCACGGTGTCCTGCGATCATCGTGTAGCGGGTAGTGAGTGTGCGCGGCTCGGCTTCTGGTGTAGGTTTCCAATTTTGGTCCGTGATCTCAACGATGCTACGGAGAGGCCCGTTCACAACGATGCGCTGGCGGCGGCTGTCACAGTCCGTGAAGCCTACGGGCTGTTTGCCGTCCCAACCGTTGAGGGCTCCGACGCCTACGCCATCTCTCACAGCAAGTACATCGTCGCCGTAGCCAGCAGCCAGCTGTACTGAGTCGGGATAGAACTCTGTGTCGTGGAGTTCCAACTGCCTTTTGCGCTTACCATAGATGTCGACCGATTGTCGTGGACTGCAATAGAAACGGTAAGCAGTAAGTTCACTCTCCAGTACGGCACCATGCTGATGGATGACAGGGAAGGGATTGGTACCCCGCAGCGAGGCGAACTCACTCAGATAGATGTCGTGCTTGTTCTTTGCCTTCACTTTGCTGTTGCGCAGGAGAATGTCGGCGAAGGTACGTTTGGCGTAGGTGTTTGGCATTGTCTTTCTCCATAGCGCGATGGTAGCCATGCTCGGTCCTTTTGCCTTTATATCGGCGAGGAAGAACAGATGATCAGCTCCTCCGTCACCATCCAAGTCGTCCATTTGTGAAGGTACTTCTTTGCCGTCTACAGTCACGCGGGCAGAGCGATAGCCTTCCATACCGGGAATCTCCACGGGTGACTGCTGCAAAATCGTATAACCAGGATTTTGCAGTGTCACGGTCACAGTCTTGTCCTGTCCGACTGCTTGTAGCGAGAACAGGAGAGAGCCTACGAGCATCATGCTGCCTATGAAAGAATTAGAGGGGGAAAATCTCATATCAGTCATTATTATATTTAGAGCGTCACACCATTCTTGAAGATGGCAAAGCCATGGATTCCGTTACGCTCAGCTTTTACCTTTTTACCACTTGCCACATCGAGGACGGTTTGGATGAAGTCGGGCAAAAGGTCTGTGATACTCTTGTCTTCCACGATGCTGCCAGCGTTGAAGTCAATCCAGTTGCCTTTGCGCTTGTAGAGAGAAGTGTTGGTAGATACTTTCAAGGTCGGCACAGCGGTAGCGAATGGTGTACCACGCCCTGTTGTGAACAGCACGATGTGGCATCCGGCAGCAGCCAAAGCTGTTGCTGCGACGAGGTCGTTGCCCGGAGCAGAGAGCAGATGAAGGCCGTGACCTTGCAGTCGCTCACCATATCCGAGGACTCCATAAACGGGTGATGATCCCGACTTCTGTGTGCATCCCAATGCTTTGTCTTCCAGTGTAGAGATGCCACCAGCTTTGTTTCCAGGTGAGGGATTCTCGCCCACGGGCTGGCCGTGGCTGAGGAAGTAATGCTTGAAGTTGTTGATGAGATGTTTTGTATCATCAAGAACCTGCTCGTTGATGCAACGTTGCATGAGCAAAGTTTCAGCGCCGAACATCTCAGGAACCTCAGTGAGAACCGTGGTCCCCCCCTGCTCATTGCAGAGCCAGTCGCTGAAAGCACCTACGAGAGGGTTGGCTGTAATACCTGAGAAGCCGTCGCTGCCGCCGCACTTCAGTCCGATGCGCAGTTCAGAAGCCGGAATAGCAGTTCGCTGATCGTTGCGTGCTTTGTCATAGAGCTCCATCAGCATCTCTGTGCCCGTCTCCACTTCGTTGCCTTCCACTTCTTGGCAGACGAGCAGTTTGATGCGGTCGTGGCCGTAGTCACCGAGCAACTTTACGAACTCGTGCGGTTGGTTATTCTCACATCCCAGTCCTACGATGAGCACGCCACCAGCATTTGGGTGAAGCACCAGGTCGCGAAGGATATGGCGTGTGTTTTCATTATCTTCACCGAGTTGTGAACAACCGTAGTTATGCGGGAAAGCCACGATGGCATCTACGCCTTCACCATTATTTGTCTGTGCTTTTACTTCCTCCACGATATTCTGTGCAATACCATTGACACAGCCTACCGTAGGGATTACCCACAGCTCGTTTCTCACACCAACCAGTCCGTTGGAGCGGCGATAACCTTGGAAGGAAGCATCGGGATGCGGTGTTGTCTTTTTCTGTGGCTGAATGTGGATGTTGTCGTAGTTCAGCTCACCACTGAGATTTGTCTTGATGTCGTGGTCATCGAGCAGGGCTCCTTTTGCTATGTCGTGGATAGCGTGTCCGATAGGGAAACCGTATTTTACGATCATCTCTCCCGTCTTGATGTCATGGAGAGCTATCTTGTGTCCGGGCACCACGTCAGTAACCAGTTTGAGTGCAGAGCCGTCGATGTCAACGATGTCGCCGGCCTTCATTGCTTTGATGGCTACGGCGACATTGTCTGTAGGGTTGATTTTAATTGCCTGTTTCATCTTATCACTTGTTGAGAACCGTCTCAATGGTCTTTCTCATGCCCGACTCTTGTATCTGCTGTAGATAGGAAGCCAGCAAGTCAGTCAGTCCGGGGATGTCATTGAGGTTACCTTGCTCTTTCCAAATCAAGTCTTGCGCGCCGAGCACACCTTCAGCGATGGTATGGCAATCGGCAGAAGCCCACAGTTGCTGGAGCAGTTCAAGGATTGCCGGATCGTCGTTGGGAGTGATTGCCGTGCCGTCTTCGCGTGTGCCACCTTTATAATAAGTGGTGATAGCAGCGAGACCGAGCACGATGGCTTTGGGCAGTTCACCTTTCAACTTGGTGTATTGCTTCAGGGCAGGCAGGTCACGCGTCTTGAACTTCGGGAAGCTGTTGAGCATGATACTGGTCACCTGGTGGTCGATATAGGGATTCTTGAATCGCTGCAGCACGTCTTCGGCGAAGCGTGTGAGCTCGTCTTGTGGCAGTTCGAGCGTCGGCAGCAGTTCGTTGAACATGACCTGATGGATGAATTTCCCGACGAGTTCATCGTTGCAGGCATCTCTGACGATATTGATGCCGGAGAGGAAAGCCACAGGCGAGAGGACAGTATGCGGACCGTTGAGCAGCGTTGTCTTGCGCAGATGATAAGGAGCTTCGTTGTCGGTGAGTACTACGTTGAGACCAGCTTTGCGTGCCGGCCACTCCTCGTCAAGTTGCTCAATGGAGATATTCTTGTCGTGTTCGATGACCCAAAGGTGGAAGATCTCGCCTTGCACCATAGCAGCGTCCTTGTAGCCGATACGTTGCCACAGTTGTTGCTCGTCGTTGTGGGGATAACCGTTGACGATGCGGTCGACAAGCGTGGTGCAGATTGGGCAGCAGCAGGCAATCCATTTGCGGAATCCCTCAGCGTCGTCGAGGTCATCGTGCCACAAGTCGATGTATTGGTTGATGCAATCTTTGAGGTGATGTCCGTTGCCGAAGATCAGCTCACAAGGCAGGATGATGAGTCCCTTCTTAGTGTCGCCGTTGAAACAAGAATAGCGGCGATAGAGCAGCTGCGTGAGTTTGGCGGGGTAGGAGGCAGGCGGTGTGTCGCTCAGCTTGCACGTGTTGTCGAAGGCAATACCGGCCTCTGTGGTGTTGGAGATGACAAAGCGCATCTCGGGCTGCTCGGCCAGTGCCATGAACGCGTCGTATTGTGTATAGGGATTCAGTGCGCGGCTGACGCTGCTGATTCGTTGGCAGGTGTTTACTTGCTCGTTGCCTTTCAGTCCGAGCAGGTTGACATGGTAGAGGCAGTCCTGTGCACGTAATGTCTCGATATGGTTACGCTCGCGTGGTTGCACGATGACGACAGAACCGTTGAATGCCGTCTTGTCGTTCATTTCCTGGATCATCCAGTCCACAAACGCTCTGAGGAAGTTACCCTCACCAAACTGTATCACACGCTCCGGTGCTTCTGCTTTCGGAGCCGTGTGTCTGTTGAGAATATTGTTAGTCATAGATTCAGTATATATAAAATAAGGTGTAGTAAAAATGGGACCACCTATTTATATGAGGTGGTCCAATGTGTACTATATTAATAATGTGTACTATATCAATAAGGAGTCGTTATGGTACGATCTTCTTATATTTCGGAACAAGAGTCTTCATGATCGACCAGGCGATGAGATAGGCCACCGCGCAGATACAGAACACGATCATGTACCCAGCAGGTTTCCCCTCGAAGCCCAGGAAGGAGAACGAGCTGCCAGCTTTCTCGGCATAGTCGAAGAGAATACCAGAACCTTGGTTGATCATATAGGAGCCGATGCCACCGGCCATGGTACCCACGCCCGTGATGGTAGCAACTGTTGACTTGGGGAACATGTCGCCGATAGTAGAGTAGAGGTTGGCCGACCATGCCTGATGTCCGGCACCGGCGATGCCGATGATGACAGCGGGGAAGATAGCACCATACTGCCCGAGTGGCTGAGCCAGCAGAGCCGTCAGAGGCATGAAGGCGAAGATGAGCATGGCTAGCATACGTCCGCCGTAAGGATCCATGCCACGCTTCTCCACAAACAACTTAGGCAGATAGCCACCGAAGATAGAGACCACCGTGACGATGAAATACAGGATAAAGATGAGCGTGGCGCCCTCTTTTGAGGCCGAAGGATAGTGGTAGACATCGCTAAAGTATGCAGGAGCCCAGAACAGGTAGAACCACCACACACCGTCAGTGAAGAATTTACCGGCGATAAACTCCCATGTCTGCCGATAGGTGAGACACTTGAGCAGTGGTATCGTCTTTTCTGCTTTCTCGTCAGCCTTTGCCTTGTCAGCCTCCTTCTCGTCGTCCTGATGGATGTATGCAAGCTCAGCCGCATTGACATGCTTGGACTTTTCGGGCTTCTCGTACCATTCCAACCAAAAGAACACCCAGATGAAGCCGAGCGCACCGATGATGATGAATGCACTCTCCCATCCCCATGCCTTGGCGATGAACGGGATGGTAGCCGGAGCAGCCAGTGCGCCTACCGAAGCACCGCTGTTGAAGATTGCCGTGGAGAGTGCACGGTCCTTTTTCGGGAAATATTCTGCCGTCACCTTGATGGCAGAGGGGAAGTTGCCCGACTCACCAATGGCCAGGATCATGCGGCAGCCCAAGAAGAGATATACAGAAATGGTAGAGATAGAGAGCGCAAGTGCGGAGCCTTGCTTCACGGCGTGGAGTGCCTCCACGCTGTCCAGACCCTCGATCTCCATCGTCAGCCATCCACATCCTGCATGGAGGCAGGCACCTGCAGACCAGATGATGATGGCGAGCAAATAGCCTTTCTTTGTTCCCAAGCGGTCAATGGCAGTACCTGCGAAGAGGCTCACCGCAGCATAGAACAGCGAGAACCATCCCGTGATCATACCATAGTCGCTATCAGTCCAGTGAAATTCCGGGGCGATGAAGTCCTTCCATGTCAGCGAGAGCACCTGACGGTCGAGATAGTTGACCGTGGTGGCGACGAAGAGGAGTGCACAGAGATACCATCTCCAGTTCGTCTTTACATCGTTTTTGATAGTACTTCCGTTCATGCGCGTTGCTTCTTAGCATTCTGAATGATGTCGATGCACTGCTTGCAGAGCTCGGTGATAGCGTTCCAGTCGCCCTTTGCAACTACCTCTTTTGGGAAGAGTTTCGACCCCATGCCCACACAGTAGGCACCGGCCTTGATCCATCCTTCGAGGTTCTCCTGTGTAGGAGCCACGCCGCCAGTGACCATGATCTTCGACCAGGGGCAGGGAGCCATGAGATCCTTGATGAAGCGTGGGCCATAGACATCGCCGGGGAACACCTTGGTCAGGTCGGCACCCAGCTCCTGAGCCTTGCCGATCTCGCTGACGGTGCCACAGCCCGGGCAATAGGGGACGAGACGACGGTTGCATACCGGAGCCACGTCGGGGTTGAAGAGCGGACCTACAATGAAGTTCGCACCGAGCTGAATGTACAGTGCAGCGGTAGGAGCGTCGACGACAGTGCCGGCACCCAAGGCCAGCTCAGGGCATTCCTTGTCGGCCCATTTCACCAGTTCGCCGAATACTTCGTGTGCAAAGTCGCCACGGTTTGTGAACTCAAAGGCGCGCACGCCACCTTCGTAGCAAGCTTTGATTACCTTTTTAGCGACTTCGGCGTCAGCATTATAGTATACGGGTACCATACCGGTGGCTCCGATTTTCTGAAGAACTTGTATTTTGTCAAATTTAGCCATGATTGTAGTAATGATATTGGTTGATGGAAATGATAGGAAACCATCGTACGGGCAAACAATGAATTGTCCGTACGGTGGTATATTTTTTATTGTTTATCGCTGGACTCTACCGTTGGCGTTACCTGCGGCGAGACTCTCCACCTCCTCTTTCGATACGAGGTTGAAGTCACCGTTGATGGTATGCTTCAGTGCAGAGGCTGCGACAGCAAACTCCAGGGCCTCGCCCTGAGTAGGCTTGGTGAGCAGTCCGTGGATGAGTCCGCCGGCGAAGGAGTCACCACCGCCTACGCGGTCGATGATCGGCTCAATGTCGTAGTGACGGCTCTCATAGAATTCCTCACCATTATAGATGAGTGCTTTCCAACCGTTGTGCGTAGCGGAGTAAGACTCACGCAGTGTGGAGACGACATATTTAAATCCGAAGGTCTTTGCCATTTGCTCGAAGATCTTATGGTATCCGGCAGCGTCGGTCTTACCGCCTTCAATGTCAGCGTCGGGTTTGAATCCCAGGCAGAGCATAGCGTCCTCCTCGTTGCCGATGCACACGTCGACGTACTGCATGAGCGGGCGCATGATGGAGATAGCCTTTTCCGACGTCCAGAGTTTCTTGCGGAAGTTGAGGTCTACCGACACTGTCACGCCGTGGCGCTTGGCAGCTTCGCAGGCAGCCTTCACGATATCGGCGGCGTTGTCGCTGATTGCCGGCGTGATGCCTGACCAATGGAACCACTGAGCACCCTCGAAGATCTCGTCGAAGTCAAACTCCTCAGGGCGTGCCTCAGCGATGGCAGAGTGTGCTCGGTCGTAGATGACCTTGCTGGGGCGCATGGAGGCTCCCGTCTCAGCGTAGTAGATGCCCACGCGCTCACCGCCACGTACGATGTGGCTTGTGCCGACACCATAGCGGCGCATGGCGTTGAGGGCCAGCTGTCCGATTTCGTGCTTAGGGAGTTTGGTGACAAAGTCGGCATCGTGACCGTAGTTGGCGAGGCTGATGGCCACGTTGGCCTCACCACCTCCGGGGATCACACGAAAGTGATCACTCTGTATGAATCGGTCGTTGCCTTCTGGAGACAGGCGCAGCATGAGCTCGCCCAATGTTACTATTTTTGCCATATTCTCTTGATATTTGATAATTGCTAATATAATATATACGAATACAAAGAAGCGTTTGCGCAAACCAAGCCTTCTTGTCTTCGCTTAGAAATTGAAGAAGTTCTTTGCATTGTAGTAGCTGATGTCCTCCACCATTTGGTTGACGCGCTTCTCCTCAAAGCCGTCGTAAGGGATCTCGCCGTTCTCGATGTCGTTGCCGATGAGGTTACAGAGAATTCGTCGGAAATATTCGTGGCGTGGATAGGAGAGGAATGAGCGTGAGTCGGTGAGCATACCGACGAATCGGCTTAGCAGTCCGAGCAACGACAGAGCGTTGAGTTGTTTGGTGATGCCATCCTTTTGGTCGAGGAACCACCATCCCGATCCCCATTGGATCTTGCCGGGCATCGAGCCGTCCTGGAAGTTTCCGAGCATCGTAGCCATCACCTCGTTGGCACAGGGGTTGAGGTTGTAGAGTATCGTCTTGGTCAGATGTCCCTCTAAGTCGAGACGGTTGAGGAAGGCCGAGCAGCTCTTTGCCGTGTTGAACTCGCCGATGGAGTCGAAGCCAGTGTCGGGTCCGAGTTGGCGGAACATACGTGTGTTATTGTTGCGGATGGCACCATAGTGGTATTGCTGCGCCCATCCGGCCTCGTAGTCCTGTACGGCGAAGACATAGAGCATAGCACTCTTGAACTTCAGCACCTCTTCGTGTGAGAGTTCCTTCCCGGCGTAGACCTTATCAAAGATGTCGTTGATCTCCTGGTCGGTGTATTCTTCAGCATAGAACTCCTCGATGCCGTGGTCGGAGAGACGGCACCCCATGGTGCTGAAGAAGTCGTGACGTTGTTGCAGAGCGTCCACGTAGTCCTGGAAGTTGCTGATATTCTTTCCCGAAGCGGCAGAGAGTTTTTCCACATATTCTCGGAAAGCCAGTGCGCTCTCCGGTGCCATGGCTTTGTCTGGTCTCCATGCCGGTAGCATGCGTGTCTTGAGTTCGCTCTTTGCCACGATGCTGTGATAGTGGAGGTCATCGATAGGATCGTCGGTGGTGCACACCGTCTCCACATTATATTTATTGAGCAGTCCCCACGGTGTGAGTGCGGGATCGTTGGCGAGTTTGTCGTTGCACTCGTCAAAGATCTCGCGTGCTGTCTCCGGGTTGAGGCGCTTGTTGATGCCGAAAGCCGTTTTCAGTTCCAGGTGGGTCCAGTGGTAGAGGGGGTTGCGGAACGTGTAAGGCACCGTCTCTGCCCACTTTTCAAATTTCTCCCAATCGCTGGTGTCTTTGCCAGTACAGTATTTCTCCGGAATGCCGTTGCTGCGCATTGCGCGCCACTTATAGTGATCGCCGCCGAGCCACACTTCCGTGATGGTGCGGAATCGTTTGTTCTCGGCAACTTGCTGAGGAACGAGATGACAGTGATAATCGATGATGGGCATCTTGGCAGCATGCTCGTGATAGAGTTTCTGTGCAGTTTCTGTTTGCAGCAGAAAGTTCTCATCCATGAATTGTTTCATTTGCTTTTTGAGATTGGTTGATTGTTTCTGCAAAGATAATAAATAGTTTCTGAATAGCGGGTGGGATTTTTGTTCGTAAAGGTATAAAATCGTTCGAAATCCATTTTTTGTTGTATTCTTTGCGTCAATAGGTGGAAAATTATTATCTTTGCATAGCCATCATAGCTATCCTTATCTATATAACATGTTCAGAAAGTATTTTTTGATTTTAATCTTGCAGCTTGGCTGCATCTATGATATATTTGCCCAACCTTATTGCGATGTGCGTACGTTCTCGCTGCGTGATGGATTGGCCGCTAACGTCATTTCCGGCATCGGACAGACCGGTGACGGACTGATGTGGCTCGGCACGTGGAGTGGACTCTGCTATTACGATGGCTATCGCTTCACCACCTTCCGCAGTATGCCTGGGCTGGGCGACATGCTGACGAGCAACCGCATCTACACCCTCCATACCAATTACCGCAATGATGTGTGGGTGACGACCTACGACCGGCGACTCTATCTCTTCGACACGGAACGGTGTGCCTATGTCAACATCAACCGGCTCATCGATTCCTCCGTCCGTCAGCCCGTACGTTTTCACCGTATCTTCTCTTTATCCGACGGCCACACATGGGTTACCAGCGAGGGCGCACCGAGGCTTACGCTCCGCATTACAGACGATCATGTGGAGTCGGTCGACGGCATTGCCATATATCGCGGCTTGGACATCCGTCAGGCACTTGTCGACGGCTATGGCCATGAGTGGTTGCTTTCGGGCAAAGCCATTCTCGACGACAAGGCACGAAAAGCCTGCGCTTTCCCCGCCATCCTTACGGAGCGGATGGGATCCCGTACCTATTTCGTCAGTGCTCATGGCGGTGTCGTCTCTGTCGGCAAGGATGGCAAGGCTTTCCAAAAACACTGCACGGACATGAAGGATCTTCATGTCAATGCCGTCTGCGCCTGGCGCGGCAGCCTGCTGTTGGGTACTTCGCGCGGCTTGTTCGTGCTGGATCATCAGCGTCTGCGTGAACTTCCGTTGCGCCATCCAGCACTCTCCTCTGCCGCCATCACCAAGATCTTTGTAGACCGTCGTGGGCGTATCTGGCTTTTCTCGTCCAACGATGGCGTAGCCATGCTTGACGGTGACCGATGTGAATGGCTGCAGTCCGAACCGCAGCAATCCTATCTTCGTACGACCAGCAGTGCGCCATTTTTCCATGAAGACGAATATGGCACCATTTGGGTCGTGCCCCGTGGCGGTACTTTCAGCTACTACGATGAGCGTCTTCACAGCCTCGTAGCCTATCCTTTGTATAGCGGTGAGACGGCTGATGCCTGCATACCGCTGATCAAGAAATCGTTTGTCGACAACCAACACAACCTCTGGTTCTCGGGCGAACGCAATCTCTCGATGCTGCATTTTCGTCGGCATCGCGTGCGTCGGCTGCCGATGGTCGTCAACCAAGAGGTGCGCGCCCTGTGTCTTGACCGTGACGGCAACCTTTGGGCAGGCGATCGCGAAGGTTGTCTGGCCGTCTATGACCATGAAGGAAGACTGAAAGGCTATCTCACGCCGTCGGGTGCACTTCAAAACCTTCCGACAGGTTTTGCCCACAGCGTCTATTCGATCAAGCAAGACAGCAAGGGACGGATGTGGATAGGCACGAAGGGCGAGGGACTCTTTTGCTGGGACGGCAAAGCCATGAACCGCTATGTCCATGATCAGCAAAACCGTTGGAGTCTTAGCAATGACGACATCTACGACATCTTTGAGGACAGCAGCCATCGTCTGTGGATCGCCACTTATGGTGGTGGCGTGAACTGTGTAGAACAACAAAAAGACGGCACGGTGCGCTTCATCAACGTCAACAACCTTTTCAGAAGCTATCCTCGCCTTGCTTTCCTCAAGGTGCGGCGTATTGCCGAGACACATCGTGGCGAGATGGTAGTGGCTACCAATGGGGGGCTGATTACGTTTTCGGGTAGATCCATGTCGCTGCAACGTCTCTGCTTCTTCACCACCTCGCCCCGTAGTGGCGACGACCATTCGCTCTCCAGCGGCACCGTCTTGCAGGCTCTGCCCACCCACGACGGTCATGTCTTTGTCAACATCATGGGGGGCGGCGTACAGGAAGTCACCGACGACGGGCTGCTCCGTAACAATCTCCATCTGACGACGATAGCTTCTGTCACTGCCGACGAGGGGCTTGTACAGGCTATGGTTGAGGACCGTCATGGCAGCATCTGGCTTGTTCGAGAGACTACCATCGACAAATACGATCGTAAACACAACATTCTCTCCACATTCAGTGCGCAAGACATTGGCTATCCTGTGGAGTTCTCCGAGGCCAAACCGCTTTGCCGACCCGATGACGGCAATCTGTTCATGGCGTGCAATGGCTGTGCCATTTCGTTTGCACCGGGCGACCTGCGCAACTCTTCTGTGGTGCCGCGCATTGCCTTTACCAGTGTGCGCTATCAGGGCGACGATCAGCCGCAAGCCATTCTTAACTCGTCCGTGTTGGAAGTGCCGAGCGACAAGCGTAGCCTGACCATTTATTTTTCTGCCCTTGACTATGCTGGTGCGAGCCGGGTCAAATATGCCTATCAGCTTGAGGGCGACGGCGACAAATGGAACTATGTCGACGACATGCACAGTGCTTCCTTCAACCGCATCCCCCACGGCCATCTGCGCCTCCTCGTCCGCTCCACCAATGCCAACGGCGTGTGGCAGAACAATACGCGGGCACTCGTCATCTATGCCCATCCCACCTTTTGGGAATCGTGGATGGGCTGGTGCTTCTATATCATCGTCGGTGGCGTCCTGGTCTTCCTTGCTTTCTATCTGATCAACCAGCGGCAACGCATGAAGATGCAAACCGAGATGGGACGTATGCGTGCCGAGTTCTTCACTCGCATTGGCCATCAGCTCCGTACCCCGCTGACGCTTATCGGAGGACCTGTCACCGAGGTGCTCAAGAGCGAGTCGCTATCAGAGCGTGGACATGGACTGCTCGATATGGTGCGACGCAATAGCCAGAGCATGCTCGCTCTTGTCGACAACATGCTCCACTACGACCACAACTCCGACACCTACCTCGTCGACGACACCAACGCGCCGTTTGTGCTCTCCAATGCTGAGCAGAGTGCTGCTCCAGACAACGTTGAGCCTGACCATGGACAGCGCACCACGCTTCTCGTCGTCGAGGACAATGCCGACTTGCGCCTTTTCCTCTCTACCATCCTCAGCCCCGACTATACGGTGCTCACTGCCGACAATGGCCTGCAGGGCTTGGAGACGGCACGCAAGCAACTGCCCGACTTCATCATCTCAGACGTGATGATGCCTGTCATGGACGGACTGGCAATGGTGCATCAGCTCAAGCAGGACGCATCTACCAGCCACATCCCCATTATCATCCTCAGTGCCAAAGCCTCTATGCAAGATCGCCTGCAGGGTCTGCGTGAGGGTATTGACGACTATATCCCCAAGCCTTTCTCGGCTACTTATCTCCGTGAGCGCGTGGCCAACATCATTGCCCGACGTCATAGTCTGCAACAAGAGGCACTCCAACAGCTCACCGACCCGGCCGTGGAAGAGCCGGCAGATGCTGAGCAGCAGAAACCCGGCAAAGTAGAGTCTACGCCCTACCGGTTGAGTGCTCCCGAGATTATCGATGCCGACAAGGTGATGATGGACAAGCTCATGGCATTCCTCGAGGCACGCATCAGCGACCCAACCCTGCGCATGGAGGACATGGCCGACGAGGTCAACCTCAGCCGTACTGCTTTCTACAGCAAGATGAGATCGATCGTGGGCATGCCGCCTGTGGAGTTTGTCCGGCACATCCGTTTGCAGCGTGCCGAGCTTTTGGTGGCCAAGAGCAAGGACAGCTTCTCACAGATCGCCTATGCCGTTGGATTCTCTGATCCTAAGTATTTCTCGAAATGCTTCCGTAAGGCCACGGGAATGACACCGTCGGAATACCGCCGTATGAAGCAGAAGCAGGAGGAAGCGTAAAAGGACAAGCCTCACCCCCATACCCCTCTCCAAAGGAGAGGGGAGTAAAATGCTGGTTAAACAATTCCAGCAGGTCCCAAATCATGGAAGATGGAAGCCGCATGTTACGAGAGTGTTATCTCCATCTTAACCGTCTTGGATGTAATTTGGCATAACGTTCCACGTCTTCGGCATAGCCTGTCTGAAGTGATCGGTAGACTGGTGTGAGGGACTCTATGTCGTGTGTGTCTGCATATTTTTCTAAAACATAGGCAAGAATAGCATGAATTCTTTCTAAAACATAGGCAAGAAAGGCTTAATTTCTTTCTAAAACATAGGCAAAAAAGGCTTGTTTCCTTTCTAAAACATAGGCAAGAAGGGCTTGATTTCGTTTTAAAACATAGGCAACTACCCCCCTCTTTCGTAGTGCTGGCTCCTCTTTTGCCTTCTGCTGCGCCTAAATTATCATCAAGTGTGTCTTGTTGATAAAACTGACAAAAAAACGGCCCTGAGAATGCGTTCTTTTGGAACAAAGTGTCCATTGCCCGGATTTTCGCAAAAATAGAGCTGTTTTTCTTAACTTGCTGATTTATAACCATATACGCGAAATTATGTTTTGGAGCTACTATAAAAAAGGTACTTTGACGAGAAATTCTCTAGAGAATTTCTCGTCAAAGTACCTTTTTGATGTTGTCATCTCGGTTGTTTGATGCGGTCATCTCGGTTGTTTGACCTGGTCATCTCGGTTGTTTGATGCACTCATCTCACCTTTTTGATCAGTCGAGCTTGTTTTTTTCGTCTTTTGAAACCAGTTTTTTCTAAAATACACGTTGACTTTCTCTCTAGAATGCTTGCCCGCGGTGACAGACTTTTGTCAATACATTTCGGCTATCATGTAGGTTTTCACTCACAGTAGTGCCACAACAGGTTGCTGTTCGGGAGCCGCTGGATAGAGGTTGCAGAAAACGTACCGGTATTGTCAGACAGAAAGTAAAATGCTTTAGTTGGCTCATGTCTCCTCCGCAGACAGGATACGATGATAGTGCTTGGCTTTTTTACAATCTGTTACTCGTGGGTGGTTTCTTCAGCAGCTTCACTGAATATCCGTCATATACACCAATGACAAAGCGGCCGTGGCATTCTGTTCCCGAGAGGACGGGAGCCCGAATGCACACGGCCGCTAATTGTTTCTGACAGAACGAAGGTCAAAGACCTATATGATCGTTCGTCAGTCTTTACTCATTACTTTTCTATTTCTGTACACCCACGCCGAGCTTGCTCACATCTTCGTTGCCAACAGTGAAGTCGCCCTTGGCAGCATCCTTGAACTTTGGATCAGCACCGTTCTTGCCGCTCGTATCACCATTCCAGTAGAGCTTGTTCTCTGGATCGCTGGCGGCGAACAAGTTGGCGTTGGCACAGCCGAAATAATAGTTGTTCTGGTAAGACGGTGTTGATGTCGTGCTCTGATTGGTGTAGACAGCCTGGGTGTTGACGATGAGGTTGTTGGCCCAGGTGATCTGCTGGCCGCCCTTCTTGCCGTTGAAGCGGATGTAGAGGAAGCGCTTGCCGCTGGTGGCGTTCATCACATTGTAGAAGGTGTTGTTCTTCACGGTGATGACAGGTACGGGGTTGCCATAGTTGCTGGCCTTGTCGTCGTAGCGGAAGAGGTCGCGCTCGTTGGCACAGTTATAGACCGTGTTGTTGACAAACGTGATGTCCTTGATATAGCTCTTGCGTACGTCGAAGAAGTCGCCACCGTCGCATCCGATACCATGGATCTTGTTGTTGCGGAAGACCACGTTGTCGATGATCGCCTGGTCGGTGTTGCCATAGAGCAGGCCCTTCTGGTCGCCAGCACCGATGATTTCGCAGTCCTCTACATCGAGCAGTTTGTAGTCACCTGCCGACTTATAGTCGAAGAACTGGTCGGTGGCTGCATTGTTTGTACCGTCCAATACGAGATTGCTCAGCGTGAGCGAAGCACCGGCCTGCAACTTAAATGTACCTTGAATCGTCGGTTTGGCGGTGGGATATATGCCCTTGATGGTGACAGAGTGCTCTATGACTGCCGAGCCAGCCTTGTCGGGTGTCTCAGAACCGGAGCTAATCATGTAGGTGCCATTGTAGAGTGCGAATACCTGACCCTCAGTAGCGTTTTCGAGCATACTGCTGAAGTCGTCGGTAGAGCGCACGATGGTGGCACCGCTCAGGTCGGCGATTGTTGTGAATTTCTTGCTGCCGCACTCCTTACCATTATTGTAGATCTTGGCCACATAGCTGGTTTCAGGTGTCAGTCCACTGATCTTCTTGCGTCCGGCAGCCTGCTCCTCAGCGGTCACCTCTTGTGTCAGCACGACGTTGCCGTCTTTGTCGAGGATGCTTGCGCTGTTGATGAGCGAGTCCTTAGGCCATTTGATGATGACATCCTTGTCGCCTACGTCTTCCAGTGCCATGCTCTGCATGATCTGCTGGGCATCGGAACGGAAGTAGACGGAAGTCCACTTTGAGTTGCGCGAGGCATCGCTGTTGTCTACAGCACGCACGCGGGCCGAGTATTTGGTGTCGTAGGTCAGTCCCTCCAGATTGAGCGAAACACCTTCAGTGGTGAAGGTCTTTGGTGTAGTGGCGAAGGCCAGGCTGTCGTCGGGATAGACTTCCACCTCATACGAGGTGGCACCGCTCACCGGTTGCCAACTGAGGTTGGCGGTGCTGGTCGATACATTCTTTGCCTCCAGTCCGATGGGGGAGAAGTTGCGGTCAAGGATGAGGCTAGTGATCTCGTCCATCGGGCCTGAGCATGCCGTCAGCCCCATGGTGGCGCTGACGAGCGATAAGGCGATGATATGATATGCTTTCATTGTTCAAATACGATTGAGAGTTAGAGTAAGAGAAGATTTAGTTGTTGAGCTGTCCGAGATTGCCGTCGTTGTTGAGCTTTCCGTTGCTGCCGTCGATAAATGTCTGCCAGATCGGCCACAGGCAGTGGGTTGACGGCGTGACGACGAAGAGACCGTTGATATAGTCGTCGGTGAGGATGTTGGTGCCTGTGGCGGAGTCTACAAACCAGTTCTTTGACGACCATTCGGCATCTTTCAGTTTGGCGATTACGTCGGGGTCGTCCTCGCCCTTGTTGAGGCCGTAGTATTCGATGCTATTGGCATCGGTCGAGTTGTTGATATACACTTTGTCGGGCAGTCCGGCATAGCGTCCCTCGCGGTTGGCGAGCTGTTGTAGTTTGGTTTTCTCCATGTTCATGGCCTCGTCGATGATGCCCCAGCGGACGAGATCCATCTTGCGCAGCGACTCACCGGCGAACTCCAGCGCACGTTGCTCCTCGATACCTTTTTGGAATGCTTCCTTGCTGGCGCAGTAGGCAGCCTTGAGTTTGGCTACGGTGTCAGTGGGCAGTGCACGGTCGAGAATTGGTTTCATGTATTGCCATCCCTTGTCGGGACCGTTGAGCTGGTTCTCGCTCTCGGCAGCCATCAGGTAGACATCGGCCAGGCGCATGTATTGCCAGTTGACACCATCATCGTTGGTCGAGGTGACCGTACGTTTCATCCACTCATAGCGCAGCTTACCGAAGCACCACTTAGTGAGGCCGCGGAGTTGCACGTGTGACTTTCCTTCCACGAGCGTCTTGCTCCAGTCGTAGGGCACGCAGGTGATGTCGCGTCGGATGTCCTTGGCGTTATAGTCGTAGTAGAGGGTGGGGGTAGGACCGTTGACGCCGCCCTGGGCCTGCTGGGTGTATTGGTCTTTGGCGTTGTGCTTGATGCCGAAGGTGTAGAGCACACGTCCGCGTCCGTCAGAGAACGGAATCTCCCAAAGGCTCTCGCCGCCTGCCGTGACATTGTCCTCACAGAGTTTGACAAAGTTCTCCTTGAACGTTCCAAGTTTGTTGCGACCCGAATTGATGACGTCCTCGCACTCTTCCTTGGCGATAGCGTACATCTTCTCCGGCGCGAGTTCAGGGTTGTTGCTGCGGCGGAAGCCGTCGCCGCGCAGGCCATAGCCACCAGCGACGAGGGCGATGCGGGCGCGCAGACCCTTGACAAAGCTCTTGCTCACGCGCTCTGTCGTCTTGGTGATGGCATTCTGGTTGGGCCAGTAGCAGTAGTCCTCTGCCTCTTTGAGGTCGCTGAGCAACTGGATGTAGATGCTGTCGCGGTTGGTGCGTGGCAGATAGACATTATTGGCGTTGTTGGGTTCGAAGCGTGCGGGCACGTCGCCCCAGGCCTTGGTCAGGTCGAGGTAGAGCACGGCACGCAGGGTGAGAGCCTCACCGAGGAGCTGCCGCATGTCGGCGTTGTGCTCGATGTCGCCATACTTGCGTATGCCCTGGATGGCAAGGTTGGCACGCTCGATGCCTTCGTAGAATTTGGCGTAGGCGTTGTTGTCGGTGTTCATCTGCGGATTGTTGGCCGGCGTGTCGTAGTTGTAGAGCGACTGTTTCTCATTGCTGGCGTCTTTTGCCGATGGTACGGTACCGGAGCTTGCCTCTATGTCGGTGTTCATGCCGTAGTAGGGCAGGAAACGTCCGCGGTAGGAGTTGGTCTCGCCGAAGGAGACACAGACCGACATCACCTCGCGCTCGGCCAGACCGTAGACCGAGAAGGTAGACTGCTCGTTGAGCGATGATTGTGTGGGAGCATCCATGTCGCAGGACACAAGCGTGGCGGATGCCAACAGGAGGGATGCTATGGTAAGATGTATTTGTCTCATGATTGCGGGTAATTAGAAGTTAAGGTTCAAGCCGAAGACAAAGCTGCGGCTCTTGGGGTAAGCGGAATAGTCGACACTCGGGGTGAGGGTGGTCTTCTTCATCGTGTCGTTTTCGGGGTCGAAGCCACTGTAGCCGGTGATGCAGAACACGTTGTAGGCTGTGGCGTAGAAGCGCAGGCTGTTGATGCCCAGCTTGTTGGTGACAAACTTAGGCAGCGTGTAGCCCAGCGTGAGCGTGTTGAGGCGCAGGAAGCTCGCATCCTCGATGGCCCAGTCGGTGAGCACCATCTTGCTCATGTAGGGGCTCCACATGGTGGTGTTTTGGTTGAGCTGGGTGAGTCGTGCCGGGTCGTTGGTGATCAGTCCGGTCTCAGGGTCGAGGTTGGTCCATCGCTTTCCGCTCTCCATGATGTCGCAGAGGTTGCGGTAGATATACTTGCCGGAGGTGGTGTACTCAATTTTGTTGGCGTTGTACTCTTGGTTGCCGATCTCGAAGCTGAACTGAGCGCTGAGGTCGAATCCGTAGGCACGGGCGTTGATGCCGAAGCCGCCGTAGGCATCGGGAGCCACGTCGCCGATGATGTCATAGTCCTTGGCTGTGACCTTATGGTCGCCGTCGAGGTCTTTGAGTTTCATGCTGCCCGGACGTACCTTGCCGACAACGGCACTGGCATCGTCGACGCCCTCTTTGAGCGTCCACGTGTCTGTGGCAGCGTCGTAGCCCGAGAAGTCGCTGACCTCGTAGCGTCCGGCATTGCGGTAGCCACGGATCTGGCCGACACGTCCGCCGACGGCGATGACATATTCCTTGTCGATTTCAGAGGAAGCCCAGCGGCTCTCCTGATAGAAGTTCTCCATGCCGAGCGACTTGATCTTGGTCTTGTTCAGTCCGATGTTGCCGTTGATGTCGAGTCCATAGTTGTGTTTGTTGATGGCATGCCAGGTGAAGGTAGCCTCGAAGCCGCGGTTCTGGGTCTTGCCGAGATTGCGATACTGATAGTCGTAACCGGTACCAGCCACAGGGAAGGCGATGAGCAGATCCTTGGTGGTGTTGCGGTAGTATTCAAACGTACCGTTGAGCTTTCCGCCGAAGAGCGTCCAGTCGAGTCCGATGTTGCGGGTGATGGTAGTCTCCCACTTCAGGTCAGGGTTAGCCATATAGTTGGAGGGTCGCAGTGGGTTGTTGAAGCCGTTGACCCAGGTACGCTGGCTGGAGCTGGCATCATAGGCACTGTACTCCTGAATGAGCTGTCCCGAGGGGATGTTGTTGTTGCCGGCAGTACCGTAGCTAAAACGCAGTTTCAAGTCGTCGAGCCACTTCTTTGTGCCTTTCATAAACGGCTCGGAGGTGATACGCCAGGCCAGGGCAGCGGAGGGGAAGTAGCCCCAGCGGTTGTCCTTGCTGAACTTTGAGGATGCATCAGCACGGAAGGTGAAGCTCACCAAATACTTGTCCATGAAGCCATAGTTGGCACGGGTGAAGAACGAAAGCAGCTTGTCGTCGGGATTGTAGTAGTCGCTTGTGGCGGATGCGGTGCCTGTGCCGGAGAGTCTCCATGCCGTGTTGGCATCGTAGTCGACGGGGAAGCCTACGACCTGGTTGAGGTTTTCATGCTCCTTGGTGATGATATACTCGTGTCCGACGAGCCATGTCAGATTATGATTCTTGTTGTTGATGAGATCCTTGAAATCATAGTTGAGCGTGTTTGTATTGCGGAAACGGTGCCGGTCAGTGTTGTCGAGGGTGATGATAGGATGTCCCGTATACTCTTGGGAGGCATAGTTGCGCACCTGGTAGGAGGTCAGACCGAAGAAGCGCTGGTCGTACTGTGTATAGTAGTCATAGCCGAACTCGGTCTTTGCCGTAAGGTTCTTGATGAATTCCCAACCGAACGATCCGCTGAGGTTGAGGTTTTTGCGGTTTTTCTTGCGGTCGTTGTCGGCAGCAGAGGTGACGGGATCATAGAGGTTCATATCGTCGTCGTCGAACGAGGCGTTCTCTGTTGCGAGGCCCTTCAAGGGAATTGGAGGATAGATGACGGCGTCCTTGAGTCGCTTATCTGTGTCGTAAGATCCAGTAGCATCATTGGCACCACCACCACGGATGTCGGTGTTGCTGAAACGAGCCTGGAAGTCAAGCGTGGTGCGCTTGGTGGGCTTGGAGTTGAGTTTGAGCGAGAAGTTGTCACGCTTGAAGTTCGAGCCGACCATGATGGCCTTGTCGTTCATGTGGGCATAGCTGAAGGCATACTTGATGGATTCCGATCCTCCCGTGATGTTGAGGCTTTGGTTGAAGGTGTGGCCCACGCGTCCGTAGGCGATGTCCTGCCAGTCGTTGCCTTGTACGTTGTCGTAGAGGTCGAGGTCCTGATAGTTGCCGAAGAGCGAGGTGAAGGATGAGATCTTCGACGGATCGTTGTTGTTTTTCAGCAGTGCGAGCTCATATTGCCACCGTGCGTAGTCGCCGGGCTGGAGCACGTCCACCTTCTTTGCGATTTTCTTCCAGCTGTAGTAGGCGTTGTAGCTCACGCTGACCTTTCCCTGCTTTCCTTTCTTTGTGGTGACGAGGATGACGCCGTTGGCGCCACGGCTACCATAGATAGCGGTGGAGGAGGCATCCTTCAGCACGGTGATGTCCTCGATGTCGGTAGCGGGGATGTTGCTGATGTCGTCCACGGGGAAGCCGTCGACGATGAAGAGCGGGTCGTTGCTCTGCGTGATTGAGCCACCGCCGCGCACGCGGATCTTCACCGTGGCATCGGGTGAACCTTCGGAAGTAGACACCTGTACACCGGCAAGCTTACCGGTCAGGGCTTCTTCGGCACTGGCCACAGGCACCTCGACGAGCGACTTGTTGTCGACCGTAGCGACAGAGCCGGTGAGGTCTTTACGCTTCACCGAGCCATAGCCGATGACCACCACGTCGTTGAGGTTGTTGGCGTCGTCTTCCATCTTTATGGAGAGCGAAGAGCGGTTGCCGACAGTCACGGTCTGGGTTTTCATACCCACGTAACTGATCTTAAGCGTCTTCTTTCCACCTTTCATATCAATAGAGAACTTTCCGTCAAGGTCGGTGACGGTACCGTTGCCGGGCAAGCCAACTTCCTGCACAGTGGCGCCAATGATGGGTTCTCCCGACTTATCGGTGATCGTACCCTTGACGATTTGTGCATTGATGTCAGCGGCACAAACGAGCAGACCGGTGAGAAGCGCGGTCCGCATTTTGTTGAGATTGTAAGCCATACGATTGTCTTTAGTTATGTTTTTTTTTCTTAGTTATCGGTTTCTAATGGTGTAGGTGACGATTCAAAATTACGGAAAATTTTGTTAACTGTGTCCTTTTCTTTTGGCTTTATTCACCTTTGGAACGATTTTCCCCCTCAAAAAGTATTATTTTCTCCATGCGCGACGGCTTCGGGACCAAAACCGCCCATGCCGTTCGCTGCACGTACGGTCCACTTGCCTGTGGCGGAAGTGGCGGAAAACGACGTGGAGGTGGTGATCGTTAGCAGTACATTGTTGTGGAAGACAGCGTAGGCTGTGGCCTGCGGAGTAGCCTTCCAACAGAGTTTGCTGTTTGAGAATTGCAGTCCTGTCACGGTGAGATCTTCTGTCAGAGCTTTGGGATTCCATGTTGGGAACATGCGCTCGTAGCTGAAATTGGCAGCCTGATTGTCGCTCAGAATGGTGGAGTGGGGGCCATCGTAAGAGTTGATGCTGTGGCTGGCGGGAGACAGTATTTTACCGTCAGCACTTTGAGTGAGATATTCGCCAAGGATATAAGGGTTGGTGGCGTTCATGCCTTTTTCGATCCACCGCTCCGGCAGTATCGTAGTGGCAGCATGAGCATCGAGCACAGTGTGGAGGAAGACGCTGATGGGCTGGTTGCGCCATGTGCGTCCGTAGCACCAAGAGCCTTTGCCTTGTGACAAGTCGACGATGCGGCAATGGTCAAAGACATAGCCGAAAGAAGTCGTGGTAGACGGGGCTGTGATGATGCGATGACCGGTGCCGTCGGCATTGCGCGGCTCCAGACTCAACGTGGTATTGTCGAATCGGATGTCTCCGCCACCGCAGATGAAGTCTACGGTACCATGGATGTCGCAGTCGCGGAAATAGGCTTTCATCGCCGTGTTGCTGCTGTAGTAGGTATCCTGATGGGAGAGCATCCTCACCTTATTATATATAGTATGGTTGCCTGCGTCCTGCATGACAGCTGCGCGTCCGGCACGGCCTGCCTCGTAATACTCAAGGGCATTGTTGAGCGTGAGGTCCTGAAGATAGAGGCCGGAGCGGTTGTTGAGAAACATATCGGCCAGTCCCAGTCCTTCCTGCTCTGTTCGGGGGCGGGTGACGAGGATGGTAGCGTCCATGCTCTGACCGATGATCGAGAGACTGTCGGCGGGAAAGGTCTGTTCCGTCATGTTGCCAAAGTCATAAACGCCATTGGGCAGAAAGATTTTCACGCGCTGAGACTTATGCTCAGAAGTAGCGATTGTGTGGAAGATGTCAAGTACCGACTGAGCGTCGCCGGGTTTGGCAATGTAGTATCCTGCCGTCTTCTGAGACTCATGCAGTGCCTCCATCTCAAGGCTGGCCCAGATAAAGGGGCCTACGCCCTTGGCGTCGTTGTCGCGGATGGGCTCGCTGATGTAATAGTCGAAACTGCCGTCGCGCTTGTAGTTGGGCTTTTTCACGAGAGGGCCGGGACCGGGGCCCAAGCCGCTGACAGCGCAGCAACGAGTGAGAGAGATCGTCTTGTCGTCGTTGACACGGATGAAGTGTCGCAGGATGCCCTCGTAAGCTTTGATGCCGGCTGAGAGGTAGTTGACCGCCCGGCCGTCCACGTTGGCACTCTTCGGAAGGTTGCCGGTGCGCACGCCTTTCAGCAATACGTAGGCGAACATGCAGGAGGCGGTGGACTCAAGATAGTTGCGGGGGTCGTTGACATCCATGACGTCGTACCACACGCCGCTTTTCCCGTCCTGATATTTCACCACGGCAGTCATCACCCTTTGGAGCAGTTGCTGCAACTCAGCGCGGCGGGCATAGTCCTCGGGCAACACGTCGAGCACCTCGGTGATGGCCATGGCATACCATCCAAGAGCCCGTGCCCAAGTGTGCTGGCTCTGTCCTGTGGTTTTGTCGGCCCAAAACACGCTGTGGGTCTCGTCCCAGGCGTGTTTCCAAAGTCCTGTGGCGGTATCGAAGGTACGCCGGTCGGTGGTCGTGATCTGCTTCACGGCATCGTCGTAGACTTTGCGGGCCTGACGCGGCGAGAGGTGATTCTTGGCATAGAGACAGCGGAAGGGAAGTCCCATAAAGATGCCGTCGAGCCATACCTGACGGGCATAGATGGCCTTGTGCCAATATACGCCGTCAGTGGTACGCGGCTGCTTGTTGAGCTGATCAAAGAATATTTTGAGAGCTTGGTCTCTGCCTTGGCGTGCAGCGTTAGCGGCTGTCGTGCTTGGCTTTTCCTTGTCGAGCTGCTGCATTCGCTCGACGAGTTTGGCAGGCCGCACGTTGTCGAGGTTATAGTCTTTTTGGCTGTAGCCGGTGACCTTACCGTCATCTGCAATCATGTGCCGCAGATAGGCTTCGAGATATTTTCGGATGGTGTCACCGCCATGACGGAGATAGGTGTCGAGCATGCCTTCGAGCTCAATGCCGACAGCGTAGTTCCATTTGGGCTTCTTGGCGAAGTCGAGCAGCCAGGGCTGTGGGTTGCGCTGCATCTCGGAGTAAGCCATCCACTCGGCATAGGAGGAGTAGGGATTGGAAGCGTTGTCTTGAATGAGATTGCCATTGATGTAGAGATTGTCATAGACCATGTTGCTGGTCTGACCTGTGACGGAGACGGGCTTCTTCTTCACACCATTGAAACGGCAGTTGCGCACGGTGATGTCCTGCACATTGACGGTGGTGTCGAGTCCGATGACAAGGATGCCGTAGTCGCTCCTGTCGCAGGTCACGTTTTCCATCGTCACGTTGCGCACCAAAGGATTGAAGCCTCGATAGCAAGCCTCACGGGGCTCATAGTCGAGGTTGATCTTCAGCACAGCCTCACTGCACTGTCCTACCTTGATGTTGCGCATGTTGATGTTCTCAATGATGCCGCCTCGGCAATTGTTGGTCTTGATGCGCAGTACGCGCTCGAGATTGGGCGAGTCCATCATGCAATCCTCGGCGAAGACATTCTGACAGCCTCCGGAAATCTCAGATCCGATGACCACGGCCCCATGTCCGTCCTCCATCTTGCAGTTGCGGATAATGATGTTTCGGGATGGTCTTTGCCAAAGACGGCCGTCGTTGTTGCGTCCGCTCTTGATGGCGATGCAGTCGTCACCGGTGTGGAACGAGCAGTTTTTGATGATAACGTTCTCGCAGGCTTCAGGATCGCAGCCGTCGCCGTTGGGCCCTTCGTTCCATATCTTCACATTGTCGACGGTGATGCTTTTTGACAGCAGAGGATGGATGACCCAGAAAGGGGAGTTGATCAGTCGCACGCCCTTGATGAGCACGCGCTCGCACTGCATGACGTTGATGAGTTGTGGGCGCAGGCCTTGGCCGCGTCCGAAACGTCGTTTGTCAGGATCCACGCCGTCCTCTGCCATCTTCTGCAGGCGGTCGCGGGAGCCCAGATTCTGTGCTTCCTTGGTTATGCCGGCCTTGTAGCCAAAGCGCTCTTTGCCGCACATAGCCCACCACGTTGCGTTGCTGCCTCCTCCGTCTATGGTACCTTCACCAGTGATGGCGATGTCGGTGGCCTCACGGGCATAGATACATGGACTGTAGTTCCAACACTCCAGTCCCTCCCAACTCGTCTTGACGAGGGGATAGAGCTTGGTGTCGAAGACAAAACAGAGCGTGGCATCTTTGCTGACGACAAGGTTGACGTGGCTCAACAGACGCAGGGCACCGGTGTGCCACGTGCCTGCGGGGATAACGACACGTCCACCGCCGCTCTTCGCCATCTCAGCGATGGCACGGTTGATGGCTTTTTGATTTTTTGCTGCACTGGCCTTCGGGCTGGCACCATAGCGGGTGACGAGCACTTCACGGTCGGGCTGCTGGGGCAGGACGGTGGCACTCTCGATGCGCTTCACGGCTTCGTAGTCCCAGGCTGAGGCCTGCTCAGACCAAAGAGCTAAGAGCAGGAAGCTGAGTAGCAACTTCACCGTCGTCTGTAATGAATTCAGGAGTCTTTGCGTCATTTCTTTTTGCTGGATTGGTTGGTATTGGCTTTTAGTTGACAGGTTCAAAATTAAGAAAATAATTCCATTCCCTTTCGTTACTGCCACACCTTTTTAGGCTCATTGGAAGAATCTACCCCCATTTACATACGATTTTACACGATGACAGCCAGAGAAGTCTTTTGCGATGTAGATGTCTGCGATGTCGATTTATATACGATTTTACGCGATGACAGCCGGGTGATAGCTGATAGATTGTTTCGAAAAAAAGAAGCCATTGCTCACTCCTTCGGTGAGCAATGGCTTGATGGCATTGATAATGATCAGACAATTACAGTCCTCTCATCTTCAACAAAGCTTGGGCGTCGGGCTGCTGCAGTCCTGTGAAGCTTGAGAAAGCCTTCATCAGGTCCACGGTGTAACCGCGGCTGAGGATCTTGTCGCGGAACTCGTCGCCGGTGGTGCGCTTGAGAGCACCCTTCTGTTTGAATGTCATAGCAATGTTGTCTGCCAGGACTTCGGTCCACAGATAGCTGTAGTAACCGGCTGCGTAGCCACCACCCCAGACATGATTGAAATAAGACGTGAAGTAGCGGGGAGGAATCTGAGAGTCGAGAAGTCCCACCTTCTTCAGTGATTCTTGCTCAAAGGTCGTTGCCTGTGCTGCCGTGGGGATGGCACTCGACGGCAACATGGCCCATGCCATATCGGCACATGTGGCTGCTAAGTTCTCTCCCAAGGCATAGCAAGGCTGGAAGTTGATCGACTCCATCATCTTTTCTTTCAGTGCTTCGGGCATATGCTCGCCTCGGCTGTTGATGGCATAGTGGTTGAAGATCTCGGGGATGGAGGCAAAGCTCTCATTGAACTGTGACGGCATCTCCACGAAGTCGCGGGGTACGGCAGTGCCGCTGAGCGTGTTGTACTGACAGTTGGAGAGAAAGCCGTGCAGGGCATGGCCGAACTCATGGAACATGGTGGTTACCTCATCCCACGTCAGATAAGACGGCTGTCCTTCGGGTGCTTGAGCAAAGTTGCACACATTATATATAATAGGTAACTGATTCCACGCTTTGCTCTGCTTGGCAAAGGAACTCATCCAGGCACCGCCACGCTTGGTGGGACGGCGGAAGTAGTCGCTGTAGAACAGGGCGATGGGCTTGCCTGTGCTGTCGGAGACCTCAAAGACCTTCATGTCGGCATGATAGGTGGGAAGGTCTTTACGCTCCTTGAAGTTTAAGCCGTAGACACGGTGGGCGGCGTAAAAGACACCGTTGACCTGCACGCTGTCGATATTGAAATATGGTTTCACCTCATCCTCTGACAGGTTGAGTTGTGCCTTCTTCATCTTGGCAGAATAGTAGAACCGGTCGTAGGGCTGGAGCTGGAAGTCCGGCCCCATGGTCTGACGGGCGTACGCCTCGATGGCGGCTGTCTCTTTATCGGCATTGGGACGGTAAGCTTTGATGAGGTTGTTCAGGAAGGTATAGACGTTTTCCGGAGTTTTGGCCATCGTCTTCTCCAGTGAGTAAGCAGCATAGTTGTGATAGCCCATGATCTCGCCTTTTTCGGCTCTGAGCTTCGCCATCTCCACGACGATGGGCAGTGTGTTGTATTTACCCGTGCCGTCGCTGCGGTGGATGGAAGCTTCATAGACGCGTCGTCTCAGATCGCGGTTGTCGAGGTTGGTGAGGATGGGTTGCTGCGTCGTGTTGATGATGACGATGGCATAAGGAGCTTTGGCGCCACGGCTCTGTGCGTCTTTCTCGCATTGGGCGATGTCAGCGTCGCTGAGGCCGGCGAGTTCCTCTTTGCTGTTGACCCAGACGACAGCGTTGTTGGTAGCCTCTTGCAATTGTGTGCCCCATTGCTGTTGCAGGTCAGAGATGCGCTTGTTGATCTGTTCGACGCGGGCTTTCTTCTCTTTTGAGAGGAGTGCTCCGTTGCGGACAAATCCCTTGTAGATCTCCTCCAGAAGCCGGCGGTCCTCACCCTTGAGCTTGGAGAACTCATGGTCGTAGACATATTTCACCCGGCGGAAGAGTTTCTCGTTGAACGAGATGTCATTGTCCAGTTGGGTAAGCTGAGGCATGATGGCTTTCTCTGTCGCTGCAATCTCGGGTGTCTTGTCAGCCTCGTCGACACAGAAGAAGATGCTGGAGACGCGGTCTAAAAGCTTACCACTGTTCTCGTATGCAAGTATCGTGTTGCGGAAAGTCGGTGTCTGCTTGCTCTCAGCAATGGTATTGATGGCTTTGCGTTGCTGCGCAATGGCGGCCTCCAAAGCAGGCAGATAGTCGCTGGCCTTGATGCGGTTGAAGTCCGGAGCACCATAGGACAGTGTGCTGGGAATGAGCAGCGGATTGGTTGTCGTTGCTGTGGCGGACGGCGTTTGCGCCATGGACAGCATGACAGATGACGACAATCCTACTGTCAGAAGTGTTTTTTTAATTTTTGTGTTCATAGTCGACTCATTATTATATAGTATGTTTCTCTGTATGACAACGATGGTAACAATTGTGGCAGGTGGTGTGGCGTGCCTTGGGTCAAAGTTACTAAATAATTTCCAAATCGTTTGATAAAATGCAAGAAAGATTAAAACATGGGTCTTTTTTCTTTTTCTTGGCATATCGTTTGCAATTAAAATGTTGAAAGCTCAGAAGAGAAGGAGAAGAGATCTCATCATTTTTGAGTATTGCAAGGATGTGTGGAAAGCATTACCTTTGCATTCGGAACAACTTTAAACAACAAGATTATGGTAATCGAAAAAGTACATGCAAGAGAAATTTTGGATTCGCGTGGCAATCCGACAGTGGAAGTAGAGGTCACTCTTGATAATGGTGTGATGGGACGTGCCAGCGTACCTTCAGGTGCATCTACCGGTGAGAACGAGGCTTTGGAGCTTCGCGACGGTGACAAGAACCGCTTTGGCGGCAAAGGTGTCTTGAAGGCTGTGGCCAATGTCAACGACGTGATCGCTCCTGCGTTGAAGGGCGACAATGTGCTTGACCAGCGTGCTATTGACTATAAGATGCTGGCTTTGGATGGCACGCCGACAAAGAGCAAACTTGGTGCTAATGCTATCTTAGGCGTTTCACTGGCTGTGGCTCACACAGCTGCCAAGGCATTGGGACTGCCCCTGTATCGCTATATCGGTGGCTGCAACACCTACGTGATGCCTGTGCCAATGATGAATATCATCAATGGTGGCGCTCACTCCGACGCTCCAATCGCCTTCCAGGAGTTTATGATTCTCCCTGTTGGTGCTGCTTCGGAGAAAGAGGCTATCCGCATGGGCAGTGAGGTCTTCCATCAGTTGCAGAAGAACCTGAAGAAGCGCGGACTGTCCACAGCTGTAGGCGACGAGGGTGGCTTCGCTCCAAAACTCGACGGTATCGAGGACGCATTGCAGAGCATTGTCGACGCTGTGAAGGATGCCGGTTATGAGCCGGGCAAGGATGTGACTATCGCCATGGACTGCGCTGCCAGTGAGTTTGCTACTCAGCGTGATGGGAAGTGGTATTACAACTATAAGCAACTGAGCAACGGTATGCCTAAGGATCCTAATGGCAAGGAACTCAACGATGAGCAGCAGATCGCTTATCTGGAAGAGCTTGTCAACAAGTATCCTATCGACTCTATCGAGGACGGCCTCGACGAGAACGACTGGGAAGGCTGGGTGAAACTGACCAACGCCCTGGGCAAGAAGGTGCAACTCGTCGGTGATGATCTCTTCGTTACCAATACGAAGTTCCTGGAGAAGGGTATCACGATGGGAGCAGGCAATGCTATTCTCATCAAGGTCAACCAGATCGGTTCACTCACCGAGACTTTAGAGGCCATCGAGATGGCTCATCGTCATGGCTACAACACCGTGACAAGTCACCGTAGCGGTGAGACGGAGGACACCACGATCGCTGATATCGCTGTGGCTACCAACTCCGGACAGATCAAGACAGGCAGCATGAGCCGTACTGACCGCATGGCAAAGTACAACCAGCTGATCCGTATCGAGGAAGAGCTTGGTGACCGTGCTGTATATGGCTACAAGAAGCTGAAATAAAATTCGTTTTTCCGAAAGCTTTGGGTTGTGACCAGGGCTGGGGGAAGTTACAATGAAATCCATAAAGAACGAGGGAGCAGAACGCATCGTGCGTCTGCTCCCTCGTTGGTTTAGGATGGAGTGGGGAACAAGGAAGTCTGTTCTTTCACTGTATGGTCATCAAAACAGTTCCTGGCAGCCCGAGAGGAGTTTGTCCATTTTCTAAGACTCTCAAATATCGGCCTGTCTCACCATCGGTTATCCTTGCTTTTGAAACTCGGTTGGAGTCATGCCCGTTTCTTCTTTGAAGCATTTCGTGAAATACTTGGGATTGGAAAACCCCAAGGCGTAGGCTATCTGCGATATGGACAACTCGTGCAGCTTCAACATCTCTTGGGCGCGGTGCATCTTAACGTTCCGCATAAAATCCTGGGGCGACATGCCGGAAATACCCTTCACCTTGCGGTAGAGCGTAGACCGCGACATGAGCAAGTCTTGAGACAATTGGTCCAACCCATAATCCGTGTCGTCGATGTGCTTGTCTATCAGAGCCATCAGTTCGGCAACAAACGGTTCTTCGGTGGCTTTTCCGGTGTTGTCTGCCGCTCCCTCAACGAGCGCGTCAACGCGTTTCTGGCTGTGGTAGTATCTCAGGGCTGATTGGTTGGTGTGGGAGATGATAGCCCTGACGATGAGAAACAGCCCTAAGCATGCTAAAACGATGTAGGCTGTAAATGCTGCCTTCGTCTCGTACCATGCCGGCTTCCTGACAATCGTTGCCAGGTCGAACGGTTGGCTATAACTGCCGTCAGCCTGCTGGTATCTTACCAAAAAACGATGCTTGCCGCGAGGAAGTGAGCTATAGAAAGCGGTAAAGTCTTCAGCCTTGACGGTATTCCACGAATCGTCGACACCTTCAAGAAGATATTGTACTGTGCTTGAGGCTGTGGGTGCGTAGACAAGTGGCGAAAAACGAACAGCAATGTTACGGCTGTGGGAGCCCAGCACAATGAAGTCTTTTCGTGTGTCGTCATCGGGATTGTCGAAAATCGCACTTGAATCTCCCACTATCACATCGGTCAGTGTAAAGTGGTATCCTTTGGGTAATGGTATGCAGGAGGAACTGTGTGCTACTTGAACCACACCGCCATGGCCGGCAGCAAAGATGGAGCCCTTTTCATCTGTGCAGATAGCCCTGCCACGAAAGGCCATAACGTTGATGTTGCCGGCGTTGGCAGAGTAAATGTTTTGCTGACCAGTGTTGATGTCTATGCTGCGTAGGCGCTTGTTGGTCATGACCCACATCTTGTCGCCGCTGGGTTGCAAAGTCAGAAACACGCCGTATGAATCGGAACCACCGCCTACGGTGATGAATTTGTGCTTCGACCGGTCGCTCCTGACAAGCCGGCCGAGTGACGTCGCCATCCACAATGCGCCATTGGCATCTGCACAGAGACTGACAACAGATTCGTCGGCCGCAAGCATGGGGATGGCGATTCGTCCGGCTATCTGGATGTTGCTGCCGTCAAAGGCTAGGCGGTAAAGGTTATGGCCCACGGCAGCCCAAACGTTGCCGTTGGGTTCTATGGTAATCGCGTCTGGTGATTGTACTACACCCGTAGCAGCTGATACCGTGGTAGCATTCTGTCGACGGACGTATAGATTCGGTGTGGTAAGAATCCAAAGGTTGCCCCGATGGTCTTCATAAAAGTCTTTGATGGTTCCGGGATTATTTAGCAAGTTGCTAAGGTCTATTTTCTGCGCAATATGCGGCGTACCCTTTGAGGTGGTAATCTCTAACAATCTGCTGCCGAATCGGGTGCAGGCCCACAGATTGCCATTGCGTGAGCGTTTCAGTAGTGATACTTCTCCTATTCCAAGCTGTCCCAAGGGTTCCGTCTGCCCCGTTTGCATATTGTAGCGTAGTAGGCCATATCTGTCCTGCCCTATCCATAGCGATCCGCCGGCAGCGGCAAGCGATGTGATGTTAGGATCATGGTGGAGAAGACGGCTGATGTCTTGAAGAGGATAGTTGACAATGCCCGAATTGTAGAAGGAAATGATGTAGCCCATGTCGTAAGAGCCAAGCCAGAGATTGCCCTCACGGTCTTTGATGATCTTGGTAAACATCTTGTAAGGTTCAATGATGTGGGAGATGTCCACGGGTACAAGTTTTCCTCCTGCGTAGCGCATAGCGTGCAATTCGTTGTAGGAAAGAAGCCACAGATAGCCAAAGGCATCATCTTGTGCCATACTGTAGATGATGGGATCGTCATTATTGGTGCCCGTAACCTTAAGTGGCTGCCGGATGTAGCACGCCGACGAACTTGTGTGTGGATTGAAAAGATATAATCCTCCGCCCCATGTGCCAATCCAGTAGTGTCCCTGCTTGTCCTGCAACATCGTGTATGGTGTAGTGTTGTTTGGCATGTCCGGGTATCTTGAAAAGTGTTTTCTGTGGCGGTCGAAAAAGAACAGGCCTTTCTGCGACATTACCCACAAACGATGAGCGTGGTCAATGTAAAACTGATGAAAACCGTCATCGCTGCCACCGGTGTATAGTTGGTATCCGGCAACATGGCCGCCATCGGCAGAGTAACGGAATATATGATTGCCGCTGCCTATCCATACCTCATCGGTAGAGTGGTCCACGGCCACGTCGTCGATAGGGCGGTTGTCTATATGGTGGTCTTTAAGCTTGTGGGTGCGATAGGTTAACTTGTCGTAGATGGTGACTCCCTTGGCAGTACCAACCCATAGGTAGCGCTTGGTGTCATCCATATAGGTGATGCCGTTGTTCGTGAGGAGTTTAGGACGGGAATAGTCCCGGCGGAATGTGCGCAAGTTATAGCCGTCATAACGAACCAAGGCGGACGTTGTGCCAAGCCATATATATCCTTCGCTGTCCTGATGAATGTCGAAAACCTCGTTTGAATACAGACGGTAGAAGAATGGGAAAGGATGGGCGACAATATGCCAATTACTGGTGGCTTGCGTGGAAAAAGCCTTCACGACAAGTAATAATATAATGAGTAGTGCCTCTTGGATTTTTTCTATCATTGTCAGACTGTTTTTTATCGGCAAGGCTTCTTTCTCCCCATGATGAAATCTGGCCGCCCTTACTATCATGTCGTGGGTGATGACCGAAGCTGGGTAGGAAGTCCCATGGTATTATGCCTCTATTAACACGGTACAGCAAAAATACAAAAAAGATCTTAGAAGCGGACTTTTTTTGATGATTATTTCCATGTCAGGCAGCTTTATGAATGTCGAATGAGTCAATTGATAATGCTTTGTAATATTCCATACTAGAGTTACAAAGGAGTGTGTTCATGAATTGAAGGTTATGATTTTCGGTGCAAAACCGATAACAGACAGGCAAGCCCGAATTGCGGGTAAGCCTGTCTGCTACTCTTTGATAAAAGCCTGTATCAATATCCAGGGTTTTGGATGAGCTTGTCATTCTTCTATATTTCATCCAGCAAAATCGGAAGCAAATAATTCTTGTTGTTCTAAGAACGTTTCTGTACCTCCTTGATGGTATTAGTGCCCTGAGCACTGGCTACATGCCTGATAGTGTGGCTTCTTTTTGCACGTCGTAGCCACGTCCACAACGTCTTGAGAAACTTGGCATTCTTTTTAAATATCACATTGAGCTTGCTTTTGTCTTGACCGGCATTTGCAGATTTTTGTAGCCAACATACGAGAAAGAGAACTTGACTTCGGCATTGTTTGTTTCTTAAAGTGAAAGATTGGTCTGTTCATTTTTCTCTGCCTTGATGATGCCATTGGCTGCTTTCAGTCCTTTTGCCGACACGCTGACGGTCACTTTGCCAGTTTTTTTGCTACTTTTGACAACGAGCAATGCACGTCCCTTCCACGCTTTATGTGTCGTGGCGTTGTAGGCGTTGGTGTCGGTGATGTCAGCGTTGCCAAAGGCAGCCAGAGTGCCTGCTCCTGACACCTTTGCTGTAAGCATAGTGTCGGCGTTGGGACAGATATTTCCGTCTTTGTCGACAATTTCCACTTGGACGAAAGCTAAGTCTCCTTCGCCTGCTTCTATGGAGCTGTTCTCTAGCTGTAAGCGTATGGCTGCTGGTTTGCCAGCTGTAGTCAATGTGCGAGTTTCCATGACTTTTCCGTTGCTGATGCCCTCGGCACGTAGTGTACCAGGACTATAGTTAACTGTAAATGTGGCTTTCATTTCCGTGGCGCGGCTCACCTGCTTTTCACCAATAAGCCTTCCATCAAGGTACAATCTCACGAGTGGGTACCGTGAGTAGATCTCAATATCAATAGGCTTACCCTCGTGGTGCGGCCAGTTCCAACTTTCCCACGTGGGCCACACGGCCCATAGCCCCAGGTTGATCTTGCCATAATATCCGTCAGGTTCTTTGACTGCGAGGTAGAGTTTCTCCTTGTCGTTCCACAACAGATCACGGTAGTGAGAGATAGGTTTGCGCCAGCCTGTGAGGTCTATATCTCCGCAATAGGCGGCGTGACACGGCCAGAGTGGCCTTTGGTAGCTCTCGCCCGGCACTTGACCATCATACCAATAACGCCCAATGCCCGATTCCCCGAGATAGTCTATGCCCGTCCATACAAAGTCACCGATTACATAGTCGTTGTCGTGGACGATTGTCCAGTTCCTAAAGGCATCGCGCGGAAAACTCTCCGTTTGCCACATAATCCTGTTTGGGACACGCTGGTGGTCCGCAGCGTGCTTCTGGATGAGATAGTTGTAGCCCACGATGTTAACTTGGGCCGCCAGTGGGTCATAGATTTCCCAGTCGCTGTCCCACGCTGCCAGTGCAGTTGTAGTAGGGCGGTTGTCCAGCTTGTGTATTTCTTCCGTCAGTTTGCGTGCCGTTGTCACTATTTCTATTTTCTTTCTCTCTATGACCTCGTTGCCGGTGCTCCAGGCTATGATAGAAGGATGGTTGCGGTCGCGGAGAACCATTGCGTCGATATCCTGTTTCCACCATTTGTCAAAGAGAGTGGAATAATCGTGTGTGTTCTTAGCTTCTCGCCAACCGTCAAATGCTTCGTCTACGACGAGCATGCCGATCTTGTCACAAGCGGCAAGGAAAGCCTCTGAAGGAGGGTTGTGAGATGTTCTGATGGCATTGAACCCCGCGCTTTTCATCAGTTCCACCTTGCGCGCCTCAGCGCGGTCGAATGCTGCCGCACCGAGTATTCCGTTGTCGTGGTGCAAACACCCTCCGTTGATCTTAACTTTGCGACCGTTAAGTAAGAAGCCGTTGGTGGAAAAACTGATGGTGCGGATTCCAAAAGTCTGGTATGTTGCGTCCACGGGCTTTCCGTCTGACAAGACTGTCACCTTTGCTGTATAGAGGTAGGGTGTTGTCACATCCCATATCTTCGGATGGGTAATAATGAGCTGCTGGGTCACGTCTCGTCTCTCACCCGGCTTCAATGCTACCTCGCCAGAGATTCCTTTGGCTGAGCCTGTCTGTGCGACAACTGATAACTTTTGATCTCGGGCCGTCTCGTTGACAACAGTGGTTGTGACTTTCACGACAGCCTCCATGCTGGTCATCTTCGTTGTCCTTACTACGACTCCCCAATTTTCGATGTGTAGTTTCGGCGTATGTATGAGCCAAACGTTGCGGTATATGCCGGAGCCACTATACCAGCGGCAGTTTTTCTGATGGGAATTGTCTACTTTCACAGCGACAACGTTTCGTCTGCCTGGCTCTATAGCATCAGTGGCATCGCAGTAGAAAGATGAATACCCATAGGGATGGCCACCCACCATCTTACCGTTTATGTAAACTGAGGAGTTCATGTAAACACCCTCAAAATACAGCCAAACTTTCTCACCCTTCATAGACGACGGCACGTTGAAGGTCTTGCGATACCATGCTATGCCGGTAGGATAGTAACCTCCGTCGTTTCCAGCAGGTGCTAATCTGTCGGGGCGTGACTCTATACTCCAGTCATGGGGTAAACAAATCTCTCGCCATGAGGCATCATTATAATAAGGTGTGGATGCGTTGGAGTCGGCTCTAAGACTGAACCGCCAGTCGGTGTTGAAGAGTATCTTACGCGTTAGTGGCTCTTTTGCCATAGATGTGATGCTCACGCCAAGGGCAAGAATAGTAGTAGCAAATATTCTAAAAATAAACATATAATATAGTTATTGGGTTGACTTTACACGTTACAAAATAAGCGGTTTCTTTAATTTTGAATGAGTTATTTTTGTGTCATTGAGGTTGAAAATATACTCAATGACACAAAAATAGCCTTATTTTGACTTGATTTTGTACTTTTACCTAACCTAAGTCAGTATAATACTCCCCAATTTTAGTATAGGAGCCTAAGCTCAAAAAAAAAATTGTTTATCTTTGTGTCAAGAAAGAAAAGGACCGAAATGTGAAGAAGTAATTTTGAGGCTTATAGGTCTTAAAATACCACACAAAATGACTTATACGCCTAAAATTTGGAGAAAGTTTCAAGATCAGGCAACTTTGCGCTGTCTCTGGCTTCTCGTCGTCAGAACGCGATTAGAAATCGCATTCCGCCGTCCGAGATAAAAGCTCAACTGCGAAGCAGCTTGACACAGTTGAGTTGACTAATTCCTTAAGGTAAGCGTTAGCTTGTTCCCTCGTGGGACGTGTACGGTGAAGAAAAGGTGTGTGGACATCCACTTCCTCTCCTTATTCTTTGATGTCGTTCATGGGTACGGCTTAATATTGTCGGTCTCCATCACTGTGCAGACCTCTCATTCATGTCGGTGTCAATGGGCTTGCAACACCATCGGGTGACTTTGAGCATGACAGCTATTCCCGGAACATCTTTCAGAATATAGTATTTCTTGTTGCTGCGGATCAATTTTCCTGTCAGACCTTTCAAAGGCCCGTGTGTGACAACAACGGGAGTTCCCACCTTGAGTTTGGCACTCTCTTCAGAAATATATTTTTTTTCGAAGATCTTCGGATTGCACATCAGTTGGAACTCATGCATTTCCTTAGCGGAGATCTCTGCCATCTCGTTGGAGTCGCGCCCTTTTTTGATGACAGACACTTTGTAGGGGAAGTCGAGAAGCTCTTTCCTAAACTCTTGTTCTTCCATGGCTTTCTTCAGAAAGATCAAGTTGCGCACTACGGGCCTGAGCTCGTGGCGCAACTTGTTGGACGCATCTCTGAAGTCGACAACCTCTTTGGGGATAAATGTCTTGAAGCCCCTCTCTTTCAACTCTTTGTCGATAGCTTGCTGCTTGATAGAGAATAGCCTCAGGGCATACCAAGGTGTGGTTGCGTCGTCATGGTGTGTTATGTCATTCTCTGTTTGCATCATGCTAAGAGTTGGGAAAAGGCTATTAAAATTCCGAAGTGAAGTGGAACTTGATGTGCGGGAAGTCTTGCTGGGCCATACTCAGAATGTAGGAGGAGTCGGCAAGGAAGACGTCGCGACCCTCTGTGTCTTTGGCCATGTACTGATATTTGCGCTTCTTGAAGTTGTCAAGTTCGGCAGGATCATCAGCCTCGATCCAGCAGGCCTTGTAGAGATGCAGAGGCTCCCAGCGGCACTTGGCGTTGTACTCATGTTCCAACCGGTATTGGATGACCTCGAACTGCAACTGACCCACAGTGCCGATGATACGTCGGTTGTTGAACTGGTTGACAAAGAGCTGGGCCACACCTTCGTCCATGAGTTGCGTGATGCCCTTGACAAATTGCTTCGATTTCATAGGGTCGTCGTTTTCGATATATTTGAAGAGCTCAGGCGAGAATGAAGGTAATCCGCGGAAATGAAGCTGTTCGCCCTCAGTGAGTGTGTCTCCGATCTTGAAGATGCCATTGTCCGGCAAGCCTACGATGTCGCCTGGCCATGCCTCGTCTACCGTGCTTTTGCGCTGCGCCATAAACTGTGTGGGGGAAGAAAAACGTACTGTCTTGCCTAAACGCACATGCAGGTAGGGCTGATTGCGTACAAACTTGCCTGAGCAGACTTTGCAGAAAGCGATACATGAGCGGTGGTTGGGGTCGATGTTGGCTGTGATCTTAAAGATAAATCCAGTGAACTTCGGCTCTGACGGCTCCACCATGCGTTCTTCTGCCTTTGTAGGGCGTGGGCTCGGAGCTATCTCTACGAAGCAGTTGAGCAACTCTTGCACACCGAAGTTGTTCAGCGCAGAACCGAAGAAGACAGGTGCGGTCTCAGCCTTGCGATAGTCTTCGGTGTCGAATTCGGGGTAGACACCATCGATCAGTTCCAGGTCGTTGCGCAGTTGCTCGGCCTCTTGGCTGCCTACGTGCTGGTCAAGATCCTGGGAATTGATGTCCACAGCAACCTTCTCAGTGACGCGCTGCTTGTTGGGCTTGAACAGGTTGAGTTGCTGCTCATAGATGTTGTAGACACCTTTGAACTTAGCTCCCTGACCGATCGGCCACGACAGAGGTCGCACGTGGATGTGCAGTTCTTCCTCCAGCTCGTCAAGCAAATCAAAAGGATCACGGCCTTCACGATCCATCTTGTTGATGAAGATAATCACTGGCGTGTTTCGCATTCGGCACACCTCCATCAGTTTACGAGTCTGAGCCTCCACACCTTTTGCAGAGTCAACGACGATGATCGCAGAGTCGACGGCGGTGAGCGTGCGGTAAGTGTCTTCTGCGAAGTCTTGGTGACCCGGCGTGTCCAATATGTTAACCTTGTAGGGTTCGCCCTCCTGTCCTTCGGGCAGATAGTCGAACTCCATGACAGATGTAGACACAGAGATACCACGTTGTTTCTCAATGTCCATCCAGTCGGAGGTGGCGGTCTTGCGTATCTTGTTGTTCTTAACGGCACCGGCTACTTGTATCTGACCACCGAAGAGCAGAAACTTTTCGGTGAGCGTAGTCTTACCGGCATCAGGGTGAGAGATGATGGCGAAGGTGCGCCGACGTTGTATTTCGTTCATATAATGATTACTTCTTGATTTCGTTCATATTTGCCATACACTTTTTCAGTGAGTCAAGCCAGTAGGGGATAGTCGTGTGGAAAGTTTCCTTGATCTTTGTCTTGTCAAGGACGCTGTAGGCAGGCCGTTTGACCGGTGAGGGGAATTCATCGCTGTGGCAAGGCTGGATGTTACAGTTGTCATGTCCGGCGAGCGCGGCGATGGCCTTGGTGAAGTCATACCAAGAGGTAACGCCCTCGTTGCTGAAATGATAGATTCCACAGTGTCCTTCATACTTGCGGTTTTCTATAATGTCGAAGATGGTGTTGGCCAGGTCACCTGCGTAAGTAGGTGTGCCACACTGATCAAAGACCACTTTCAGCTGTGGATGAGTAGCGGTGAGGTTGAGCATCGTTTTCACGAAGTTGTGACCAAACTCAGAATAGAGCCAGGCGGTGCGCAGAATGATGTAGTCGACGCCGGTAGCCTGAATCTTTTGCTCGCCATGCAGCTTGGTAAGGCCATATACGCCTGTTGGTGTACCCTTCTGATCCTCACGGCATGGTGTGTTGTAGGGATCACCGCCGAAGACATAGTCGGTGGAGATGTGAACGAGCAAGCCTCCTACTTCCTTCATCACCTTAGCGAGATTCTCAGGAGCAGTGGCGTTGAGCGTTTCCACGATTTCGCCGGCAGTCTCTGCCTTGTCTACATTTGTCCACGCCGCACAGTTGATGATGCATTTCACATCATTGTCCTTTACCATCTGGCGGATGGCATCAATATTGGTGATGTCGAGGTGAGTATAACCGTCACAGACATCCGTGAAGATATATTTGTCTTTAGAGCTTGCTTTGCTGACGATCTGCATCTCGTTGCCAAGCTGCCCATTAGCACCTGTTACTAAGATATTCATATCGCGTTTATTTTATAGTCTTTATCTTTTATTATCCTTGTTCGCCAAAGTCAATGCCTTCAGTTCTGTCTTTGATGTAATAGTCGGAAAGCATCCCAATGAATGTAGAAATCTCTTTGATGGCATGGTCGGTCTCGGGTGAGACTTCTTTTTGTTGCAGTCTGAGCATCATTACGCCATAGAGCGCATCAAGACAAGTCTCTATCTCATTGACATTTTTGTCGCCTTTCTGCCGCAGTTCCACGATGAAGGGCAATACTTTGTAATATTCTGCATTGTAGAATGGAAACTTGTTGGAGTCCAGCAGTTGACAATGAAGGTCAAAGAGATCGCCGATGATTACTTGGTTGATCTGCAGATGACCTTTCTCACGGCAACCTTCTTCGTTCATCATGCGTATGAGATTGCCAAACCAGTCGGCTTCCTCATCTTTCTGTTCGGGTGTATAATCGAATTTGTCGATATATTCCTTTCTGATACGTGGGAGGGAGCAACCGTATGCTCTGATTAGGTCTTCCATCTGCCACATATAGAGCAGATATTCTGCGATGGATTTCTCCTTTAATTTTTTAGCGATATACATACTTGAAAAGATTTTGTTGATGAAAGATAACTATTGAGGGATCTGTCTGTACTATTTATCGTTGTATGCTTCGATCTCGGCGTTCGTCAAGCGGTTGTTGCTAATAATGGATGGTGTAGAGATTGAACACTGTACCGATGAGCATGGCGAAAGAGAAGACGATGACAAGGCTGCCGATGATGCGGTTGATGATTTGTATGCCATTCATGTCGAACTTAGCCCGCACCTTATCTACCAGCCATGTCAAGCCGTACCACCACAGCAGGGCACCGGAGATGATGCTCATGTAACCAAGCGTCATCTCCAGCGGATGATGTGGGACGACGAAGGCAAATTGAGCGTAGCAGGCGATGAACAGAAAGACAATCAGTGGGTTGGAGAATGTAACGAGGAAGGCTGTGAGCGCATTGTGCCACAAAGTACCTTTGCTCTGGCTACTCTTGTGCATATTCTTCCGTGGATCGCTTCTGAAGCAGTAGATGCCAAACAACAACAGAATAGCACTTCCGGAGAGTTGCAGGATGAATTTGTTGGTGGGGTTTGTGATGAAATCCATGACGAAGCTCATACCCAAACCAGTGATGAGGGCATAGATAATGTCGCTTACAGCTGCTCCAATGCCTGTAACAAAACCATACCAGCGCCCTTTGTTGAGTGTGCGTTGTATGCAGAGTATGCCCACCGGCCCCATAGGTGCTGAGGCGATGATTCCGATGAGTAGTCCCTTAAGGATGAGCTCTAACAGATCAATATGTATAAACGGCATCATATAGCTTGCAAAGTTACGAATTTTATCCGATAAAACATCATCTATTAGGTTATTTCGTCTTTTTCTTTGTGCAATCAGTGTGCTTCTTTACCCTACCGCTCTATTCTGCGGAGAAGTCGGCTACCAGTTGTCGGTAGGCTCTCAACATGCGGGTGCGAAGGATGTAGCCTTGCAGGCAGTTGTTGATGTCGACGACGGGAAGGGCTTCTGCATTGGTAGTGTCAAACTTATGCATGACATCCTCCATGGGCTCGTTGCGATAGAGGATGGCAGGTACGGGAGTCATCAGTTGCGCCACACGGAACTTCTGATAGAGTTCTGGTCGGAAGACGATATGGCGAATCTTGTTGATATCTATCTCGCCCATCAATCGGCCGGCAGTGTCTACTACGGGCAAGAAATCATAGTCGGTGCTGGAGAGAACGTTGACGAGCTTGCCCAACAGCATGTCGGGTTGCACGGTGACATAGTCTTTCTCTATGAGTGAGTCCATACTCATCAGCGTGAGTACGCTCTTGTCGGTGTGATGGGTGACGAGCTTTCCTTCACGAGCCAATCGCATGGCGTAGATGGAGTGAGGCTCAAAGATACTGATAAACATCACGCTGACCACCGATACGATCAGCAAGGGAACGAAGAGCTGATAGCCACCGGTGATTTCGGCAATGAGGAAGATGCCTGTCAGCGGAGCGTGCATGACACCGGCCATGACGCCTGCCATGCCGAGCAGCGTGTAGTTGCTTTCGGGAAGGTAAACGCTAATCTGCTGCATGTTCCAAAGCCGGGCAAAGAGAAAGCCCGCAAAGCCACCTACAAACAGAGACGGCGCGAAAGTACCACCGCAGCCGCCTGCCCCATTGGTAGAAGACGTGGCGATGACCTTAGTGAGCATGACGAGGCCGATATAAAGAGGTAGCAGTTCGTTGTGTCCGTAGAATAGTGAGCCGTTCATCACTTGGCTCCAGTCTGTGACTGTCTTTCCGGTAATGAATGTCCCCAGTGTCGTGTAACCTTCACCATAGAGCGATGGGAAGAAGAAGATCAGTGTGCTCAGGGTGATACCTCCTACGAAGAGCTTTCGGTAGGGATGCTGTTTCATCTTGGCAAACTGTCCTTCACAGAAATTCATGGCACGCATGAAATAAAGGCTCATCACACCGCATACCAGTCCGAGCAATATGCTTGCCGGAACGCGCTCTACGCTGAACGGCGACTGAAGCGTAAAGGTGAAGAGTGTGGATGTGCCGGTGAAGATATAAGAAAAGATGTCGGCTGTGATGCTTGCAATCAGAATGGGGATCAGCGAAGCCATTGACATGTCAATCATCAGCACTTCCAAGGTGAAGACAAGACCGGCAATGGGAGCTTTGAAGATGCCAGAGATAGCAGCCGCAGCACCGCATCCTACCAGCAACATCAGCGTGCGCTTATCCATATGGAAGAGCTGTCCGAGGTTGGAACCAATCGCTGACCCCGTCAAGACGATAGGAGCCTCCGCACCAACAGATCCACCGAAACCGATGGTGATGGCAGAGGCTACCACCGATGACCAGCAGTTGTGACGCTTCAAGACGGAGCGTTTGGTCGAGATGGCGTAGAGAACGCGGGTGATACCGTGCGAGATATTGTCGCGAACGACATATTTTATAAACAAGGAGGTGAGCCAGATGCCGATGACAGGAAAGACAAGATAAAGCCAGTTGACAGCATCTGTTAGAAAGTCCTCGGTGAGCAGACGCTCTATCAGATGGATGAGCTGATGGAGAATATATGCGGCCACAGCGGAGAAAATTCCGATGAAGAACGCCAGAATGCTGGTCATCTGTCGCTCTGTCAGGTTGTGGTTTTTCCACTCGAGGATTTGATTGAAAGTCACTTTCTTCTTACTTTAGAGAACTTATACCTTATTATATAATATGCGTTGCTTTGTATTCATCAGTGTCTTTACAGGCGTGAATATGTCAGCATTATTTTTTCGAACTTATTTTCTGATGATAGTCACCTCTCCCTGTGGCCCTAATTTAATGATGGAACTGGGTGTATGAGGCTTGTGCTCCTGTCGGCGTGAGAAGCAGACGTAATCAACAGCATCAAGAAGTTCGGGTGCGATGTCGGAGAAGTTTTGTGCGGCAGGTTGTCCACTGATGTTGGCACTGGTGCTGACGAGAGCCTTTTGGAAACGGTAGCACAATTCGTGCGAGAAAGGTTCTTTTGTAATGCGCAGTGCTATACTGCCGTCTTCAGCGATGAGGTTGGGTGCCAGGTTGACGGCGCCATCAAGGATGACTGTAGTGGGTTTGACGACAGCGTCGATTAAATCCCACGCTACTGCGGGTACGTTGCGCACATAACGTTGCAGACGGGCATCTGAGTCTACGAGGCAAATGAGAGCCTTGGAGTCGTCGCGATGCTTGATTTGGTAGACGCGTGCTACTGCGTCGGCATTCGTAGCATCACAGCCGATGCCCCAAACCGTGTCTGTGGGGTAGAGGATGACGCCTCCACGGCGAAGCACTTCCACGGCATTTTTGATATCTTCTTCTTGTGTCATTTTATTGTTGTTCGTTTTCTAAGCAAAGATAGTAATTCTTTTTTTCCTATGCAAATGTTTTTTGAAAAATATATGTCTTAATAGTTTGTCAATCGTGTGCCTGTTGTCGCAAAATCATCTTTTTTTTGCTGTCTCGTTTAATTTTTATCTCAAAGTAGTTGAGTTTTCAAATGTTTTATTATCTTTGCAACAGAAACACAATCGATAAAACCAAAAGCAATGAATGAGCAAGAATTATTGAAGCCTTACGTCATTGGACTGGATCTCGGTGGTACCAACTCAGTGTTTGGTATTGTGGACAGTCGTGGCGACATCAAGGCGACTACAGCTATCAAGACACAAGCTTACGATAAGGTGAAAGACTATGTGAAGGCTTCTGTAGAAGCACTTCATGTGATCATCGATCAGGTGGGCGGTATAGACAAGATCAAGGCAATGGGTATCGGTGCTCCTAACGGTAACTACTACAAGGGCACGATTGAATTTGCTCCAAACTTGGCTTGGGGCCATAATGGTATTGTGCCATTGGCAGATATGTTCTCCAAAGAGTTGGGTATCCCCGTGGCTCTGACCAATGATGCCAATGCTGCCGCTATCGGTGAGATGACATATGGTGTGGCAAGAGGTATGAAGAATTTCATCGACATCACCTTGGGTACAGGTGTGGGCTCCGGTATTGTCATCGATGGCAAAGTGGTCTATGGTTGCGACGGCTTTGCTGGTGAGTTGGGTCATGTCATCATGCGTCGCGATAACGGGCGTCTCTGTGGTTGTGGCCGCCATGGTTGTTTGGAAGCATACTGCTCAGCAACGGGTGTGGCACGTACGGCACGTGAGTTCCTTGACACGACAGACACACCGTCTTTGCTGCGTGATCTGAATCCGAAAGACATCACCTCTCTTGATGTGAGCATTGCAGCCGGCAAGGGCGATAAGTTGGCCAAGAAGATCTATGACTTTACGGGTGAGATGCTTGGTGAGGCATGTGCAGACTTTGCCGCCTTCTCTTCTCCAGAGGCCTTCATCTTCTTTGGAGGTCTGACTAAGGCTGGTGATCTGTTGATGGATCCTATCAAGAAGAGCTACGACGAGCATGTACTGCCTATCTTCAAGGGCAAGGCAAAGTTCCTCGTCAGCGGATTGGATGGCAGCTCTGCTGCCGTGCTGGGTGCTTCCGCTGTGGGTTGGGACATCTAAGCTTGACTGCTTTTATATATAATAAGGAGAGCCATCCATCTTGGGTGGCTCTCCTTGTTTTGTTTTGACAGTTGCGGAAAGCGTCGACTTATAATTCGACGAACGCAACGTGACAGGGAAATGGCTAATTTTTCTGCGGGTGATGTGCGGGATACAGAGCTGGTGTGGAGGTGTGTACTGGACATGTGCCGTGCAGACGATGGCGAGCATGTGCTGGGCAGATGCCTGGTGAGGCTTCGCGTCAGATGCAGGTCAGCTCACAGTGTATGCCATTGAGGAAGGCGGTGGCGGTCATACGTTTTTTGCCGGCTGGTTGCAACTCTTCTATCGACAGCCATTCGTTGGAGCAGGCGATGAGCAGTTGGTTCTTGCGCACGCTGACGGTACCGGGCTTCTCTGAGCAGGAGATGCCGGTCTTGGATGTTTTGAAGATTTTGTAGGTGTTGGCTTTTCCTGCTTCTCCGTTTGTCGGTTGCATGGTAGTCCATGCACAGGGGTAGGGGGACAGTCCTCTGACAAAGTCATAAACCTGCTTGGCTGTCAGAGACCAGTTGATTTTGCACGTGTCTTTGAAGATCTTTGGAGCCGGATGCAGTTCACCGTCAGAGGCAGTCAGTTGTTGCTGATCGGTGGAATCAACGTGGCCGTTTCCTTCGAGCACGAGGTTGATGGTTTCTTCTGCGATGTCAGCACCTAAGTGCATCAGTCCGTCGTAGACATATTCCACGTCAGCATCATCTGGGATAGGAAATTTTTTCTGTAGGATGATGCGTCCCGTGTCGATGTCTTTGTCCAGGAAGAAGGTCGTCACGCCCGTCATCGTCTCGCCATTGATAATGGCCCAGTTGATAGGTGCGGCACCACGGTACTGTGGAAGCAAGGCAGCGTGGACATTAAAGGTGCCGAAGCGTGGCATGGCCCAGACAACCTCCGGCAACATGCGGAAGGCGACCACCACTTGCAGGTCGGCATGGTATGCAGCCAACTGCTCAACAAAAGCGGGATCTTTCATCTTTACAGGCTGCAAGACAGGAATGCCTTGCTGGAGTGCATAGCGCTTGACCTCTGAGGGCTGAAGATGATCCTGATGCCGTCCGACGGGCTTGTCAGGCTGTGTGACCACCGCAACGACATTATATCCGTTCTCTACTAATCGTCGGAGCGTGCCAACGGCAAACTCCGGTGTGCCCATGAATATGATTTTCAGATCTTTTTTGTTCATCGTCATTGCTATTTTTTTCTTTTTGCAAAGGTAGCGAGTTTTTATGAGAATCTGAAATTTAAACCGGCTTTATTCTTTTGTCGTCAGGAGGCTTGTACCGTAGTTTTTGGCTTGTTGCCAGCTTATAGTCTTCTTCTCGGTTATCCTTACGTTTTAGAAGACCTTATATATAATAAGGTATTTTCCCATAAATTTGGTCTTTCAGATAAAACTTAGTAACTTTGCATAGTTTTAGTCTAAGACAATTGATCATGCAAAAACCCGTAGTCATTGCCGGACCTTGTGTCATCGAGTCTGCCGCTTTGCTCGACACCGTAGCGCAGGAGCTTGTCAGGCTCAACGCCAAATACGACATCAACATCATCTTCAAGGCCTCGTTTGATAAGGCCAACCGCACCTCACTCCACTCATTCCGTGGTCCCGGACTGGAGCGCGGACTGGAGATGCTTGCCGATGTGAAGCGTAAATATCAGTTGAGAATCACCACCGACATCCACGAGGCTTGGCAAGCAGAGCCTGCCGGCGAGGTGTGCGATGTGTTACAGATTCCCGCTTTTCTGTGCCGGCAGACTGACCTACTCGTAGCAGCTGCCAAGACGGGACGTATCGTCAACATCAAAAAGGCACAATTCCTTTCCGGACGTGACATGCGCTATCCTGTGGAAAAAGCGCAGGACAGCGGTGCCAAAGAGGTGTGGCTCACCGAGCGCGGCAACTGCTTTGGCTACAACAACCTTGTCGTAGACTTCCGCAACATCGCCGACATGCTCGACATTGTGCCCACCGTGATCATGGACTGCACCCACAGCGTGCAACGTCCTTCGGCCGGAGACGGCAAGACCATTGGTGACCGTAAGTTTGTGCCCAGCATGGCACTTGCGGCAAAGGCTTTTGGCGCTACAGGATATTTCTTCGAGACACATCCCAATCCCGATGAGGGACTGTCGGACGCTGCCAACATGATCGAGTTGAACAAGCTCGAAGCCACCTTGCTGCCGCTTTTGAAATGAGCAGTACAGGAAGAAAACGAGCCATCATCATTCAGAGAAGAACAACAGATGAAAAAAGAGATAAAAACAGAAAAAGGTAAAACCACACTCGAGGAGCGGCTGCACCATGCCAGAGTGTATGCAGAACGCTGTCTGCGTGAAGAAGCTCAGGCTGTCCTCGACCTCATCCCCCAACTCGACGAGAACTTTGAGAAAGCCGTCGATATGATGTATCACTGCCACGGCAAGATCATCGTCACGGGAGTAGGCAAAAGCGGAAATATCGGTGCCAAGATTGCCGCCACCCTGTCCTCAACGGGCACACCGGCCTTTTTTATCAATCCTCTTGACGCCTATCACGGCGATCTCGGCGTGATGACACCCGAAGATATTGTACTGGCCATCAGTAATTCCGGACAGACCGATGAACTGTTGCGCTTCGTGCCGATCCTCTTACATATGCACGTTCCCATCATCGGCATGAGCCGCAATCCCGAATCACTGTTGGCCAAATACTCAGCGATCCACATCAAAGTGTTCGTGGATCACGAAGCATGCCCGCTGAATCTTGCGCCCACCTCCTCCACGACAGCGGCACTGGCCATGGGCGACGCTCTGGCCATCGCACTGATGCAGGTGCGTGACTTCCGGCCCCGCGACTTTGCGCAGTTCCATCCGGGCGGTGAGTTAGGCAAGCGACTGCTGACCAAAGCCGAAGATGTTATGCGCACAGAAGAGCTTCCCGTCATCCCGGAGAACATGAACCTCGGCAAAGCCATCATCGACGTGTCAAAAGGCAAACTGGGTATGGGCGTATCGCTCGACAGCGACAACCGGGTCATCGGACTGATCACCGACGGCGACATACGCAGAGCCATGGAGAAATGGCAGGCACGCTTCTTCGATCATACGGTGAGCGAAATCATGACCCGCACACCGAAGATCGTCTCGCCCTCGACAAAGGTAACTGAGATACAACGTGTCATGCACCAGTACAAGATCCATTCGGTGCTCGTCTGCGACAAAGAGAAACATCTCTTAGGCATCGTAGACTCCTATGCCGCCTCGTTGCTCAACCAGTAATAAGCAGAAGAAACCTGCCCACAGAGTTTCACCGGTTCGAAGAGAATCAGTGTTCACAATAAGAATTTCAGTATTAGTCAATAAAATCACTTTGAACGTATTTCCCTTTAAGGTATTAGTATGCCTCATGACTGCAGGCATAACGCCTTGTCATGCACATAACGATAAAACCCAACAACAGTGTCAGCGCAGTGACTCGATGCTGGTCAACCAATTGAGAGAAGATGGTGTTTCCTTCTCCCACGACAACAGCGTGACGCTGCTGATGACCGGACAGGAGAAATTCGACGATTTGTTTAAGGCCATCAAGCAGGCTCGCTCTTCCGTACATCTGGAATATTTCAACTTTCGGAATGACTCTATCGCCCGCTGCCTCTTTGACCTGCTTGCCGAGAAAGCAGCACAGGGTGTAAAGGTCAGAGCGATGTTCGACGGATTTGGCAACGACAGCAACAACCGTCCTCTGCGCCGCAAGCACATCAAAAAGCTACGCGAGGAAGGCATCGAAATCTACGAGTTTGACCCGATACGCTTTCCTTGGGTCAACCATGTCTGGTCGCGCGATCACAGAAAAATTGTGGTCATCGACGGGAAAATCGCATACACCGGCGGTATGAACGTGGCGGACTACTACATCAAAGGTACAAAGGAAGTGGGATCCTGGCACGACATGCACTGCCGCATCGAAGGCACGGAGGTCAACACACTCCAGACAATCTTCCTGCGCACATGGAACAAGGTGACAGGACAAAACATCCACGGACCACAATACTATCGCGGACTGGGCGATGTGAGCTACTTCCATGGACTCAAGCGCGACACCTGTGACACGGCAGGCGACAAGATGGTTGGCATCATCAACCGAGAGCCACACACATCAAACAAAATTATACGGGAGTTCTACACCCACGCCATCAACGACGCACGGGACAGCATCATGATCATCAACCCTTATTTCACGCTGAACCACAAAATAAAAAAGGCACTGAAAAACGCTGCCAAACGTGGCGTGAAGGTGGAGATCATGCTCAGCGTGAGAAGTGACATTCCATTGACGCCTGACTGTGGGTTCTACAATGCACACCAACTGATGAAGCATGGATGTACGGTGTGGATGTATAAGCCCGGCTTTCACCACACCAAGATCATCATGGTCGACGGCCGATTTTGTACGGTGGGGTCTGCCAACCTCAATGCCAGAAGTCTGGCATGGGACTACGAAGAGAATGCCGTCATCATCGACCCATGCACAACGGATGAGTTGATACAACTGTTCAACTCGGAAAAGAAAGACTCCTTCCGGCTGACGGAAGAAACATGGGACGCGTGGCGTACACCCTGGCAGAAGTTCCGCGGATGGTTCGCTCACCTGCTGACAAAGTTCCTATAGTCTTTTTTTCTCCACTCCACGGTCTCCCTTCCGCTATTCCCTTACTTTTTTACTTTTTACCCTTTTCCTTCTTTACCTTTTTTAGATGCTGTTCACATCGACGTAGCCGTGCATGACGGCATAGATCGTCAAGGCCGACACACTGCGTCGGCCAAGCTTGGCGACAATGTTTTTGCGGTGCGTGATGACGGTTGTCAACCCGATGTTGAGTTTATCGGCTATCTCCTTATTAATATATCCCTTGACGATGAGTCTGAGCACATCTATTTCCCGCTTCGACAATTTCTTTTCTGTCGTAGACGGGGACTGTGTCGGCAAGTGCTGACCACACCCATGAGCGCGCTGCTCCAGTGCCAGCAGCTGTCTGACCAAAAGTTTTTCGGGTTGATGGCTGCAAATGCAATGAAAGTCTGACGGCTGTGCAGCCGGATCATCGGAAGACGTGAAAGCTATGGTCTGATGCCTTCTTTCCAGAAAAAAATCTCGGTTGTTGAGCAGCACAGTCTGTGAGACAAAGAAGTGCACAAAATGTTCCTCACCACTTTGCAACAGTTCCTCTAATGTGTTGAACGTATGCGTCTCCATGATTGGCATGACCTGCTCGAGCAGGGTCTTCATGCCTATCAGGGCAAGCGTGTCCTCATTGATAACAGCTACCTTTGGATGTTCCATGACTGAAGAAATAAAAAAAGGCCTGCCAGTGACTCCAGAGTATACTCAGAAGCCAATAGCAGGCTTGTATGTCCTATTGTTGATGATTACTTGGCATAGGCGACACTACGCGTCTCACGAATCACGGTGATCTTCACCTGACCGGGATATGTCATCTCGTTCTGGATCTTCTCAGCGATCTCGTTGCTGAGTTTCGTGCTGTCCTCGTCGCTCATCTTGTCGGCACCGACGATGACGCGCAGTTCACGTCCGGCTTGGATGGCGTAGGTCTTTGTCACGCCCGGATAGCTCATGGCAATGGCCTCCAAGTCGTTGAGGCGCTTGATATAAGCCTCGACGATCTCGCGGCGTGCACCCGGACGTGCACCGGAGATGGCATCGCACACCTGCACGATAGGTGCCAGCAGGGTCTGCATCTCCACCTCGTCGTGGTGAGCGGCGATGGCATTCACGATATCGGGCTTCTCCTTGTATTTCTCAGCCATCTTGGCACCTAAGAGTGCATGCGGCAACTCGCTCTCCTCGTCGGGCACCTTGCCGATGTCATGAAGCAGACCGGCACGTTTTGCCTTCTTAGGATTCAGGCCGAGCTCAGCAGCCATGACGGAACAGAGGTTAGCCGTCTCACGGGCGTGCTGCAACAGATTCTGCCCATAGGAAGAGCGGTACTTCATCTTACCGATGATACGCACCAGTTCTGGATGGAGTCCGTGGATACCCAAGTCGATCACCGTACGCTTACCGGTCTCAATGATTTCGTTGTCGAGTTGCTTCTTGACCTTAGCTACGACCTCCTCGATACGTGCGGGATGGATACGTCCGTCGGCGACGAGCTGATGAAGTGCCAGACGGCAGACCTCACGGCGGATAGGATCAAAAGCAGAAATGACAATGCTCTCGGGGGTGTCGTCGACGACGATCTCCACGCCGGTGGCTGCTTCAAGGGCACGGATGTTGCGACCTTCACGACCGATGATGCGCCCCTTGACCTCGTCGTTGTCGATATGGAAGACACTCACGGAGTTTTCGATGGCCGTCTCGGTGGCTACACGTTGTATTGTCTGGATGACGATCTTCTTTGCCTTCATGTTGGCATCGAGCTTAGCCTGGTCCATGATTTCATTGACATAACCGGCTGCGTCCATCTTGGCTTTGTCCTTCATACTCTCCACAAGGCGCTTCTTGGCTTCCTCGGCAGAGAGGCCGGAGAGCTCCTCCAGTTTGGCGCGCTCCTGATCCTGCATCTTCTCAAGCTCAGCCTGACGCTGTGTGATGATCTTTTTCTCGTTGTCGATGCGCACCTGGCCTTGTTCCACCTCTTGCTTGCGGCGCTGGAGTTCCTCCTGACGCTGGTTGAGCGAAATCTCACGCTGTTTCAGTCGGTTCTCGTTTTGCTGGATCTTCTGGTTGCGCAACTGCACCTCCTTTTCCAACTCACTTTTCTTATTCAGGAATTTCTCCTTGACCTCAAGAAGTTTTTTCTCTTTAATCACGTCCGCGTCTTTCTGCGCAGTCTCCAAGATCTCGTTATATTTACCTTTCGCAATATGGCGGAAGTAATAAAATCCGGCCAACGCGCCCAGTGCCAGGGCAACGACGGCAGTAATGATGATACCTATCATGAATATTAATTGTATATTGTTAGTTGATTAGACATATAATCATTTACTCTCCTGAACGTTTTCCTTCCCGCATCCGAGGACGTCCTCAATTTCCGAAGTAAGCTGTTTGAGCAAATCATTATATGGCTTGGTGTCATTGCGCTGAAGCAACTCTTGCAGCCGCAGTCCAATGTCTATCATGGCGAAATAATGGATTTCCTTATCGCTCTTGAATCGTTTGAACTGGCCGTAATACGCATTCAGGCGCTCATTGATCAACTCAGCGTCACGCCGATACAGTGCCTCGTCTTTCCGAGGCACGGTCACACTGATATCTGTATCGTAGATATGAAGCCTTATGGTGATCTTTTCAGTTTCTTCTGTCATTGTCGGAACTTTCGCTACTCAGCATGGTGATGCATTTGTTGACATCACGGATGAGCGCGGACAGAGACTTTTTCGCGCGACTCATGTCCATATCGCTCACTTGCAGCATACGAGCGGTTTTCAACGTCTGATAGTCACTTTCCGCCTTCTTCAACTGTTCTTGCAACACGCTGATGGAAGCATCTCTGTCATCGATCACCGTGAGCAGACGCGCATTTTCCTTTTTTAGCTCCTCGTATTGGAGCATCAGCTGTCTGACACGTGTCACAAATGTGTTGATTATCTTCTCATTGGCATCCATGACTATAGTTCTTTCTGCAAAATTATAGATTTTCAGCGAGAATAGCAAGCTTTCTGAAACATTTTTCTCAGAAGGCTTGTCTTTCCCTCATATTTATTTCTTCTTCACATCCTCATCCTTGGGGCGCGGCTCCTTCTTGGCCAGCATCATCACCTGATAGGTGAAATCGGTCACCCACTTCTGAGAGAAGTTCAAGCGGGCATTGAGCTTGCGCACGTTCAGCACAGCTTTGATCACGCTCGGATCCTTATAGTCGTTCTTCATGAAGATGTCGCTGACGGTCTTTTCCGTCATGGCGTAGATGGTCTTCTTGAAGATAGAAGGCACACGCAACTTAAACTTCATCAGGTTGCCCATGAGCATCATCAGTTCCTGTGAGAAGCTCTGGAACTGAATCAGGTATACCTGCACATCCTGCAATTTCTTGCAGTTGCGGCGGATACTCTGGTCGATTTCCTTGAAGAACTGCTCGTCGGTGTGATAGATCTCCATCATCATCTTGCGGCAATGCCCCTTTTCGCCCACACCAAGTTTATTGTTCTGTGTGGGCACGTGCAGTGTCGACTTAAAGAGTCTGAGATCGGGCAACATAGCCAGGTTGCTGATACCCAGTTGAGCGGCTAAGGCTGCTTGAAAATATACACGCACGAGCGTCATATAATCTTCCATGCCGCCCGTCTTGCTTTCTTGTTCCTTCCTTCCAAAAAGTTTGGAGAATATTTCCATATTTATTGAAATTACTTTAGAGAGTGTCGTAAATCATCTGCAAAAATACAATAATATAGCGAGAAGACAAAATAAAAGTCTATGAATCTCTCTAAGTTTCGATAATATTTCGTAACTTTGCAGTGATAATGCGACAACAACAATATAAGCCATAGCACAAGTCTGGCAGCGAATGCGTAATCTGCTATTTCACTGTTGACAGCTTTGGCTCTAATTTATTTTAAGGCCAAATAATGAAGGGTATTGTATTAGCTGGTGGCTCAGGCACACGCTTGTATCCTATTACTAAAGGTATTAGTAAGCAACTTCTTCCCGTCTTTGACAAGCCGATGATATATTATCCATTGTCGGTGTTAATGTTGGCCGGGATTCGTGACATTCTTGTTATTTCCACACCGTATGACTTGCCGGGTTTCAAACGCCTACTTGGTGATGGCTCAGATTTTGGCGTGCACATTACCTATGCAGAGCAGCCCCATCCCGACGGACTTGCGCAAGCGTTCCTCATCGGCGAAGATTTCATTGGAGATGACAGCGTCTGCCTGGTCTTAGGCGACAATATCTTCTATGGCGCAGGCTTTAGCGGACTGTTGCGCCACAGTAGAGAGCAGGCCGAGCAGCACAACAAGGCCACGGTGTTTGGCTACTATGTCAACGACCCGGAGCGCTATGGTGTGGCTGAGCTCGACAAGGAAGGCAACTGCCTGAGCTTGGAGGAGAAGCCTCTGCATCCCAAGAGCAACTATGCCGTGGTAGGTCTTTATTTCTATCCCAACGATGTGGTAAGCATCGCCAAGGCAGTGAAGCCCAGTAAGCGTGGCGAGTTGGAGATCACTTCTGTCAATCAGGACTATCTCAGTCAGAAGCGTTTGCGTGTGCAGGCGTTGCCGCGTGGCTTCGCCTGGCTCGACACGGGTACTCACGACAGTCTCTCAGAGGCCAGCACCTTTATCGAGTGCATCGAGAAGCGCCAAGGTCTGAAGGTGGCTTGCCTGGAGGAGATCGCCTATCGGCAAGGGTGGATCACACGTGAGCAACTCGTGGTGGAGGCACAGCCAATGGTTAAAAACGATTATGGCAAATTCCTCTTGCAGCTGGCAGGTGAGAAAGTGTCCGAAAACAGATAATAAAAAAAGCTCAACTCAACGATATACATTAACCATCATTTCATGGAACAGAACTTAAACACAGAAACAGAACTCGAGAACCAGCAACAGCAGATGCCGCAGCCCGAGGGGGCAGGGAATGCGATCAACTTCGCCACGATCTTCACGGCTGTAGTGCTTAACTGGAAGTGGTTTGTACTTTCTATTGTCATCTGTCTTGGTTTGGCTGCCGTATATTTGCGCTATGCCACTCCGATTTATCAAGTATCGGCCAAGCTTCTGATCAAGGACAACGACCAAAACTCGCCCAATTCAGCCAACAAGAACGCCATGCTCAATTCGGCTACGCTGGGTTTGATTTCCAACTCAAATGGTTTTGATAACGAGATGGAAATCCTTACTTCCCACTCGCTTGCCCTGCAAGTGGTGAAGGACATGAAGATTTATGTCGACTACTATTTTGTAGGCAAGGTAAAAGACGAGTTGCTTTACAGACAGCAGCCGATCAACGTAGATATGGATGAGGCACATTTAAATAAGCTCAATATGCCTGTCCAACTGAAGATCACACGTGAGGACAATAGCTATAAGATTTCGGGTACATGTTATGTCCCGGTTGATAAGTTGGCATCAAAGGGACCGTTTAAGTTCGAGCGTACCGTGCAGTCCATCCCTTCGACGATCTATACACGTGTAGGCGCCATCCAGCTGACTCAGAGTCCATATGCCGTCATGAAAGATGGTGAGAGCATCAAGGTCTTTATCTATTCTCCCCAGATGGCTGCTAATAAGTATGTAGAGGAACTGAGCGCCACACAGACCAGCAAGACCACTACAATTGCCCAGCTGACCCTCAACGATGAGGACCCACAGCGTGCGCTGGACTATGTGCAGCGGCTCTCAGTTTGCTACAATCAGCAGGCCAATGTCGACAAGAACGAGATAGCCCGCCGCACGGAGCAGTTTATCAATGGCCGACTTGAGAAAATCAATGCTGAACTGGGCAATACCGAGGGGCAGTTGGAAAGCTATAAGCGCCGCAACAATGTCGTAGAGTTGAAAACCAACGCTACCGGGGCTTATACCAACGCTACAGAATATCAGCAGAAGCTCAGTGAGGCCAACACGCAGGTGGCGCTGATCTCTGAGATGCAGATCTATATGAACAACCCTAAGAATCACTTCCAGCCCTTGCCTTCCAATGTGGGACTGGACGACCAGGCCTCTACAGCGCTTATCAGCAACTATAACGAGCTGTTGCAGAAACGCAGCCTGTTGTTGCAGAGTGCCAGTGAGAACTCCCCGTCGGTGATTCCCCTGACGTCCCAGATCTCTGAGATGGAGCGTGCCATTCGTCGTGCCCTCGTTCAGGCTCGCAAGAACCTGGAGATCCAGCGCAATGCGCTTGCCGTGGAATATGGCAAATATCAGGGACAGGTTGGTGAGACTCCCGAGCAGGAGCGTATGCTCACACAGATCGGCAGACAGCAGGAAGTGAAGTCTGGACTCTACCTGATGCTGTTGCAAAAGCGTGAGGAAAACTCTATCTCTCTTGCGGCAACTGCTGACAAGGGTAAGCTCATCGACGGTCCGTCTCTTGGAAAGAAAGTGAGTCCCAAGAGTTCCATCATCTTGCTGGTGGCATTGATGCTTGCCCTTGCCATCCCGTCACTCATTCTCTTCCTGCTTGAGTTCTTCCGCTACAAGATCGAAGGACACGAAGATGTGGCCAAGCTTACCACGTTGCCCATCATTGCCGATATCGCCGTGTCGTCGGAGACGGCCAAGACCAAGGGTGAGATCGTGGTGCACGAGAATAAGAACAACCAGATGGAGGAGATCTTCCGCTCCATGCGTACCAATATACAGTTCATGCTGGAGAAAGACGAGAAGGTCATCATGTTCACCTCTTCCACCTCTGGCGAGGGCAAGACTTTCGTGGCTTCCAACCTGGCCATGTCGTTTGCCCTGCTTGGCAAGCGTGTGCTGCTCGTGGGACTTGACATCCGTAAGCCTCGTCTGGCCAATCTTTTCGAGATCGATGATTTCGTGCATGGTATCACCAATCTGCTTGTCAAGGAGTCGCCGACATGGGATGATGTGGAGAAGCAGCTCTTGCCCTCTGGCGTGAACAAGAACCTGACCCTGCTGATGGCTGGTCCCACGCCTCCAAACCCGGCCGAGCTGGTGACACGCAAGAGTCTTGGCATCACCTTCGACCTCCTGCGCCAGCACTTCGACTATATCATCGTCGATACGGCTCCTGTGGGATTGGTTACCGATACTTTGCAGATTGCCAAGGTATGCGATACCACGGTCTATGTCTGCCGTGCCGACTATACTCCGAAGGAGAACTTCGAGATGATCAACGGACTGGCCTTCAGCAAGAAGATGCCGAAGATGAGCATCGTTGTCAACGGTATCGACATGTCGAAGAAGAAGAATGGCTACTATTACGGCTACGGCAAGTATGGCAAGTATGGGCGCTATGCACGTAATCTGCGCTCCTCGGCATACGGCAGTTATGGCAGCTATGGCAGTTATGGCCATTACGGGCATTATGGCAGCTACGGCAGCTACGGCAATTATGGCAACTACGGTAGTTATGGTAACTACAAGGACAGCCACTACAGCAACGAAAAGGACGATTCCATCAAGCAGTAAAGATATACAATGGCAACAATAGCAGTTGATTTCGACGGTACGATAGTAGAGCACCGTTATCCGGAGATAGGCGAGGAGCGCCCATTCGCGACAGAGACGTTGCGAATGCTGATAAAGGACCATCACAGGCTGATCCTGTGGAGTGTGCGGGAAGGCAAACTTTTGCAGGACGCTGTGGACTGGTGCCACGAACGTGGTGTGGACTTTTGGGCTGTCAACCGGGATTATCCGGAGGAGGAGCGAGAAAAGAACAACCATTTTTCCCGCAAGATCAAGGCAGACTATTTCATCGACGACCGCAACGTTGGTGGATTGCCTGACTGGGGGCAGATCTATCGCATGATCTCAGAGCACAAGACCTACGCACAGGTCATCCGCGAGAGCATGGGACAGGTATCTTACGAGGATATTCCCCGCAAGCGCCATTGGTGGCAGTTCTGATTCCTCGTATATATTATAAATAAGTAGGCGGCGTGCATTCCTTTTCAAGGAAATGCACGCCGCTTGTTTTATGTTTATCAGTATTACGGTCAGAGCCGTGTCGCAAACCTTGTAGTGACCGGATCAAGGCAGGTCTACTTTCACTCTTCTCTCGTCTACAAACTTTTGTGTGATCTTGATGATTTGCTTAAGCGAGGCATTGGAGACGCGCTTGATCGTGGAGTTCAGTTGTTCTGTACTGATGCCCATGCTTGTGGCGATCGTCACGGCATCGAGGTGAGGATCTTTGATGTTGTTCATGATCGTAGCAATCAACACATTCATGAAGTGTGATTCGGCAGAGTTATAGACCTCCTTATTTGATAAGTTCTGACGGCTTTGCATCATCTGCATTTCCATGTAGTGCTCCAGTCTCAGTGTGACTTCCTTGACGATCATCTGCTTGCTGAGTACCGTTATACGGTAGAAGAAGATGAAGCTGACGATGAGAAGTATCAGGATGACAATGTTGAGCGCTATATCGATTTGTTGGTGTTTAAATCGCTCAAAAAAATGTATGAGCAGGTTGTTTTGGCGGTCTAGTTGTTCCTTCTGATCATGTACCATTTCATTTTGCGTCATCACCACGTCTATGTTGCTTTTATCTACTACGGCGGTGTTCAGTATGTTGATGCGTTTATATGGTTTGCCTTCCAAAATGTTCTTCGCAAGGTCCACTACTTGGAAACCGCGCGTAGGATTGATGACTGTAGCCTCCATCTTGCCCTCTTTCACCATCTGTAGTCCGCCTTTCGGTCCTGGCAGTCCGTCAATGCCGATGTATCTCACGCCTTTGTGACCGCCTGTCTGTTCGATAGCTTTTCGCATGCTCATAGCGCAGTTGTCGCTTTGTCCGGCAACATAGTCAAACTTCAGGTTGGGGTGTGTCCTGAGAAATTCCTTACCTCTTGCGGTGATCGAGTCAGGGTTCCACGTTCCTCCTATGGTAGCCACGATGTGCAGGTTAGGATACTTGGCGATAGCCTCACGTAAGCCACGACCACGGTCTATGGATGGGGAAGAGGTCGGGCTGCCTGCTATTTCCAGTATGTTGGTGGTCTCTCCTTTCCGTGTCTGTCCTATGTAGTTGCCCATCATTCGTCCTAACTGCTCATCATCGCGTCCGATAAATGCAGTATAGTACGGCGAATCGATCTGTCTGTCCACGACGATGACAGGAATGTTGGCAGCCTTGGCCCTTTGCAACATATTTGATTCATTACGGAAGAAAGAGGGCGAGATGATGATCAGATTGACGTGAGCTTTGATCATCGAGTCTACTTGCTCTTCCTGCAATTTGCTGTTCTCGTGTGCAATGTGGAAGTCAAGGACGGCGTTGGGGTACTGGTAGCAAGCTGTCTTGATCTCATCATACAGTTTGGCAGTCCAGTCGCCTGCTCCTGCCAGCGAGGCACCTATGACATACTTGGGTTGTCGATTGCAACTTGTAAGCAAGACCGACAGCAGTAATAGTGGTAATAGTTTTAAAAGTGCTTTTGTATTCATTTCTACTTCAGGGTTGAATAATTACTCGGTTGGTTATATTTTCTATACTGAAAATAAAACATCGTTCATACTTGCAAAAATAAGTGATACTCGCCTAAAATGGTTTTTGGTTTAAGATTAATTATAATAATAATAGATAAAAGAAACTGTTCGACGGATGCAGGTCGAAAGGCAGAAACGACGGTAATCATTCCACTCCTGTGCCACATGTTTGTCGGATAAACTGACAATTTTCCTTTGTCGTGGCTGCGATTTTTGTCAACGAGTCCTCCTTGGGGCCGAAATTCTCGATTTTTGGACGCATTTTTATATCTTTCTGATATATAGCATGTTATAGACATGATGTTTTTTAGATAAATAAAAAGCGGTACTTTGAGAGGGAAAAATAGAGTGAATTTCTCGTCAAAGCATTGTTTTCTACTTATCATCTCAGTTGTTTGACCTTGTCATCTCAGTTGTTTGATGAGGTCAAACAACTGTTTTCATCAAGTCATCTCACTGTTTTCTCAGTTCAGTCTTTCTGTTTTCTACGGAAAACGCCATTTTTCCGTTTGTTCTTTGTCGATGTTTATTCTAGATGCAAAGTTCGCAGAGATGGTGTTTTGTCAGAAACTTTGATATTACTCTTTGGTTTTCTTTTCCATTGTTGTCGTTTCTGCAGTGATCATCTTCTTGAGCAGGTAGGTGGCGTTTTGGTTTTTGGCGATGCCGGACGTGATGCGGTAGTCGTAGGTGATTTGCTCGCCGATGGAGATCTCGAAGCAGTAGTTATGGAAGCGTTCACCATGGTCCTCTGCCATCTGCGAGAGTTCGAGGTCGTGTGTGGCGATGATGGCAGTCACATTGTGGCGCGAGAGATATTCCAGGAAGATTTGTGAGCCGTGGAGTTTGTCCTTAGAGTTGGTGCCCCGGAGTATCTCGTCGAGGATGACCAGCGTGGGCGTGTCGTCGAGCACACCGATGAGTTGTTTGAGCCGGAGCAGTTCCGCATTGAAGTAAGAGATGCCGTGGGTCAGGTCGTCGCTCGTTCTCATGCCCGTGAACAGTCGGCAAGGCGAGAGCGTCAGACGGTCGGCATAGACCGGCAGGCCCGCCATGGCCATGACCCAGCTGATGCCCACCGTCCTGAGATAGGTACTCTTTCCTGCCATGTTGGCTCCCGTGATGATATAGAAGTTGCGGTCTTGGAGCATGGCATCGTTGGCGACCGCCTGCAAGCCCAGGAAGGGATGGCGCAGAGCCTTGCCTTCAAAGACCATCGACGGCGTGTCGACGAACGTAGGCCACGTTGTTGCCGGTTCGTTCTGTCGGTAGGAGGCGAGGGAAACCAGTGCGTCGAGCACGCTCACCGACCGAATGAGCGTTTCGAAGTCAGCACTGCTCTGCTGCCACAACTTGAAGCGACGGACAATGCTCAAGTCGATCAGTGCGAATACATTGAAGAGCAGGATGCCCGCCTCGTTGTTTCTGTTGTCGATGTCCTGGAGTATCTGTTCCATCTCAGCGAGGCTTGCAGCCTGTTGTCGCAAGGAAGCCTGCAACGTTTTGTTCACCTCTTCGTGAAACTCTTCGGCGAGGGTGAGGCGGATGATGCGGTCAAGCCCTTCCGACAGCGTGTGGATGTTTTGCAAAGTCGTCATGATGCGTCGTACGCTATTGCCCGGAAAGATGGTGGCAAAGAGCAGGTGCAGGGTGCCCCAAGCGATGGGCAGGATGACAGGCACAAAACCGGTCAGCGCAGCGACGACCGACAGATAGAAGCCGGCAAGCAAGACGGCTCTCGTCCCTTTCAACCACTTTGGAGAACAGCGTTTAGGCAGCTTCAGGGCGTGTGCCGCCGTGAGTGCGTCAGCGAGCCAGTCGGTACGCAGCAGTCGTTCCATGGCTTTGTCGCTGCGTTGTCCCGAGGCTTTGACGTTCATGAGGAAGTCGTCGTGGCGGGCAAGTTCCTCCACGGCTTTTCGCCTCTGCCCAAGGCCATCGATGAAGTCTTTGCGGTTTCCGTCTGCCGTCTCTTTTGTCAGCCACTGTGCGAGCAGGTTACGACCACCGACGGTGACGGTGCGGCAGACACGCTGGAAGAGCGAGTCCTTGCCAAAGAGATCCAGATCGAAGGAGAAGGGGTGGGAGGCATCGATATAGTCCTTGCCCTCGTCGAAGCAACTATAGTCGCCATGGAAGTAACTGATCTCGCGCTGGTAGGCGGCTATCAGCCTTTGCTGTCGCTCGATGTTGCGGCTGTTGCGGCCGTCGGTGCGGCGGAGCAGCAGATAGCCGGCAAAGAGCACGGCAGCCGAGAGAGCGTACAGAGACTTGGGCTGGTAGGTAACGGCGCATGCCACCATGCCGAGGGCAGCGAGAAACATGCCGATCTGTGCTACGGTGAACCATTGGCTCTTGTGTCTGAGATGGGCGAGCTGTTGTTGCAAGCGAGCGGTGCGCTGCTCTAAATCTTGGAGACGGTGGGTCATGATGAGGGAAACGGGTTAGAGGTGAGATAAAAGAAAAGGCACACCGGGAAGGGGTTCTTTGCGAAGCCGTCCTTTCGGGTGTGCCTGATATATGATATGTATCGGATGAAGCTTAGAATGCGCTTTGGAACTCCTCGAGGAAGCGCTTGTCGTTCTCGGAGAAGAGACGCAGGTCGTTGACACAGTATTTCAGGTTGGTGATGCGCTCCACGCCCATGCCGAAAGCATAGCCGGTGTAGACATCGGGGTCGATGCCGCAGGCAGCGAGGTCGTGCGGGTCTACCATGCCGCAGCCGAGGATCTCCACCCATCCCGTGTGTTTGCAGAAGTTGCAGCCTTTGCCGCCGCAGATGTTGCAGGAGATATCCATCTCAGCACTCGGTTCGGTGAAGGGGAAATACGACGGGCGCAGCCGGATCTTCGTGTCGGGACCGAACATCTCTCGGGCGAAGGTCAGCAGCACCTGCTTGAGGTCTGTGAAGCTCACGCCCTTGTCGACATAGAGTCCTTCGACCTGATGGAAGAAGCAATGGGCGCGTGCTGAGATGGCCTCGTTGCGGTAGACACGTCCTGGGCAGAGCACGCGGATCGGTGGCTCGTGGGTTTCCATATAGTGTGCCTCATCGCCGGAGGTGTGAGAGCGCAGCAACACGTTCTTGGTCACGTCGCTCTTGTCCTGCGAGATGAAGAAAGTATCCTGCATGTCGCGTGCGGGATGGTCAGCGGCAAAGTTCAGCATGGTGAACACGTGCTTGTCGTCGTCGATCTCGGGACCGTGGTAGAGTGTGAAGCCCATGCGCTGGAAGATGTCGATGATCTGATTCTTGACAATGGTCAGCGGGTGACGGGTGCCCAAAGCGATGGGATAGGGCGTACGTGTCAAATCCTCGTGGTTGTCGCCGGTGTCAGCAGAGGCGACCTGCTCGCGCAGGGAGTTGATCTTATCCTGAGCGGCTTTTTTCAATTCGTTGATCTTGATGCCTACAGCCTTTTTCTGGTCTGCGGCGACATTGCGGAAGTCAGCCATGACAGCATTGATCTCGCCTTTCTTGCTCAAGTACTTGAGCCGGAGTTGCTCGATGTCGTCTGCGTTCTTGGCAGAGAGCTGAGATACTTCTTTGAGAAGTTGATCTATCTTGTCTAGTATCATCATCTGTAATTTTTTATCTTTCTGCCTGCAAAGGTACTAATTTTATTGGAAAAATACATCTTATATAAAAAATAATATGTAATTTTGCCAAAGCTTATGAATCATTTTATGAGAAGAGTATTTTTATCAGTTGTTTTACTTGCTTTCCTCTTGTCGTTGTCTGTGCCCTACGGCTGCACCAACAAAAAGCCAGAACCGACGGACTCTATACAGTCTGACAGTGCTGCCACGGACACGGCGGGTGAGGATTCTACGGAGAATCTTATATCGCAGACACCGATGCCGAAGACAGCTGATGAGTTGTTCGACGACTTTGTTTTTAACTTTGCGGCCAACCGCAAGTTGCAACTCAAGCGCATTGTCTTCCCCCTGCCCGTGTATCGCAATGGCAAACTGGAGAAAAAGATAGAGAAGGGACATTGGCGCATGGAGCATTTCTTCATGCACCAAGACTATTATACGCTGATTTTGGACAATGAGAAACAGGTGAGACTCGCCAAGGACACGACGGTCGACCACGTGGTGGTGGAGAAAATCTTCTTCCATCTCAAGACCGTGCAGCAGTTTCTCTTCAACCGCATACAAGGCAAGTGGATGCTCACGTCGGTCAATTATAAGCCGATGTATCAGAACGACAACGCCAGCTTCCTGAAGTTCTACCAGCACTTTGCCGTAGACTCTGCCTTCCAGATGCGGAGCATGGCCGACGAAGTGAAGTTCTCCGGCCCGGATCCCTCCAACGATCAGGCGACGATGACGGGCATCATCATGCCGCAGCAGTGGCCTGACTTCAAGCCCGGCATCCTGCCCAGTGGCACGATCTACAACATTATATATGGTCAGACCTACAAGGAGACCAACTACAAGGTGTTTATGATCCGTGGTATTGCCAACAGCAATGAGGTGGTATATGTCTTCCGCCGGTTTGGCAAGCGATGGAAACTCGTCAAGTTCAGCTGCTAAAGCCTGCGACGAGGAGTAGTACTTTATTATAGATAGAAACGAGACGACGGCAATGAAAATACAGCAACACTATTCTTTGCTCCATCACAACACGTTTGGGATGGATCAGCAGTGCGATGAGTATCTTGAGTTCACCTCTACGGCTGATGCCGTGGCGGCGTCAGCCTATATCCGCGAGCATGCTGATCGCCCTTTGCTGATCTTGGGCGGTGGCAGCAATCTGCTGCTCACCCATGACTTCCAAGGGATTGTGGTCAGTCCGGAGCAGCGCTTCGAGGTGCATGCTGAGGCTGATGGTAAAGGCAATACGCTACTGCGCTGTTGGGCTGGATGCACGTTCGACGCTGTGGTGGCCTATGCTGTGGCGCATCAGATGTACGGACTGGAGAACCTCAGTCTCATCCCCGGACAGTGCGGTGCTTCCGCCGTGCAGAACATTGGTGCCTACGGTGCTGAGGCCAAGGACACGCTGACGAGTGTGGAAGCCGTGGAGATCGCCACCGGCCGACAGGTGACGATTCCCGCCGAAGACTGTGAGTATGCCTATCGCCAGAGCCGCTTCAAGCATGAGTGGCGCGACAAATATCTGATCACATGGGTTGTCTATCGGCTCTCTTCCGTGTTCAGCCCTCGGCTGGACTACGGCAATATCCGTCGTGTATTGGAAGAGGATCATATCGCTGTCGACACGCTGACGGCACAACAGCTCCGCGATGCCATCATCCGCATCCGTCAGGCCAAACTTCCCGATCCCGTCGTGCTGGGCAATGGCGGCAGTTTCTTCATGAATCCCATTGTCGACGTAGCCACCTTTGAACGCTTGAAAGCTGAGCACCCCGACCTCCGCTACTTCGACGCGCCCGACGAGCAGCAGGGCAGCGAAAAACACTATAAGATACCGGCGGGCTGGCTTATCGACCAGTGTGGTTGGAAAGGCAAGCAACTCGGACGTGCCGGCGTGTATGAAAAGCAGGCACTGGTGCTTGTCAACTTAGGCGGTGCTACGGGCAAGGATGTCGTTGCGCTGATGCATGCCATTCAGGCTGACGTCAGAGAGAAATTCGGCTTGGAGCTGAAACCGGAAGTAAACATTCGATAGGAGAGAGCGGGGTAAAGGATATATGGCAAAGATGCAGTTGACCTTTTTGGGTACCGGTACATCCAACGGCGTGCCGGTGATAGGATGTCATTGTGCGGTTTGCGACAGTAAGGACCCGCGCGACCACCGCTTGCGTACGGCAGCATTGTTGGAGACAGCGTCCACGCGCATCCTGATCGACTGCGGTCCTGACATCCGGCAGCAGCTGATGCCACAGCCATTTCGCAAGATCGACGCCGTGCTGCTTACCCATGCCCACTACGATCATGTGGGCGGTTTGGACGATCTGCGTCCCTTTTGCCTTTTGGGCGACATCCCCATGTATGGCAATGAGCCCTGTGTGAAGGCCGTCAGACACAATTTTCCCTATTGTTTCGCGGAGCATCTCTATCCTGGTGTGCCGAAGATAGAGCTTCATACGCTTCGCAAGGACGAACCTTTGCGGGTGGGCGACATCGACGTGTTGCCTATCGAAGTGATGCACGACAAGTTGCCAGTGTTGGGCTATCGCTTTGGTCCGCTGGCCTATATCACAGACATGAAGGACATCGACGACGGTCAGCTGGCCCTTTTAGAGGGTGTGGACACGCTCGTCGTCAACGGTCTCAGATGGGAAAAACCCCACCACAGCCACCAGCTCATTCCCGACGCGGTCGCCATGGGACAGAAGTTAAGCGCGCGCCGTACCTATATCATTCATGTCACCCACGACGTGGGACTCTATGATCAGGCCAACGCAAGATTGCCGGAAGGCTGCTTGTTTCCGTACGATGGTATGAAGATAGAGGTGTAGGAAGAAATATTACTATGCTAGGGTTAGGGCGGGGATGAACCCCGCCCCTACGGTCTCACCGTGTCATTAACAGGGGCATACCACTAAGACGATATGAATGCCATTCACCGTGTCATTAACAGGGTCATACCACTAAAACGATATGAATGCCATTCACCGTAGGGGCGGGGTTTATCCCCGCCCTAACCCCGCAAAACATATAATTGGGTCGGTATCGTCACCAGTCTTGGAATTTGGGTGCCCCAATGACGAAAACAAGAGATAGAGGTGTAGAAAGAAATATTACTATGCCGGGGTTAGGGTGTGGATGCCCCCCGCCCCTACGGTCTCACTGTGCCATTACGTACTTGACTTACGGGCAAAAAAAAAGGAGTACCGCTGTACTCCAACCTTGTTAACCTTAAATCTAATACTATGAAAAACACGATGCAAAGTTACGAATGTTCCTTGAATTTTGTTCCTTTTCCACCTGTAAATGATAATATAATAACCTTTATTAACAAGATTGGGCTTGCATTTTAGTATTCTGAACAGTATTTGGCACAGTTACTCCTTTGCCGTCTACTTTTTGAATTTGCGGTAGAGCTTCCAGCCCAAGAGGAAAGCGTCGAGGAGTCCGGCACCCGTGTTGACGAGGCTGCCAATGCGCTTTGAAGGCGTGGCATCTCTCTTGAAACCCTCGGGCTTGCGGAACAGTGTCTGCCATTGTTGCTGGATCTTCTTGCGGTCCTGGTCGATCTGCTCTTTGAGGATGCTTCTGCGCATGGCGATCTCTTCCAGGCTGCGGTAAGTGGTAAAGTCTGTGTTATGGTTGTTCATGATTTAATTGCTTAATAAGATGGACGCGAGGAAATGGACCAGCGGGCGCTCAATCCATCTCTTTCTGAAAATAAGGAAGAGCAAGAGTATCACCAAATAGATGCCCGCAATGATGAGAAAGGCACCTACTGAGCCTACGAGCGGGGTAAGCGCAAAGGCTGCCGCGAAACTGAGGTAGATGAGAATCAGCATCAGTATCAAGGACAGAATGGCGGTCATCGCCACCACGGTGAGCACCCTGACGGTCTTCTCAACTACTTCCAGCTTCACATTCTCCCCCTGCAGACTGGCATAGTGCTTCACACTCTCTACCAGTTGGGCGATGGTCTCTATGTTTTGATCGTTGGAAAACATGTGGAAGTCTTGATGAAAGAAACCTTGGCGAGGCTCGTGCGACGCATTGTCTTGCTTGCGCTGGCCTCGCCGGGTTAGAAACGGAATTTTCAATTTACTCCTTATTATAATAGTGTTCGTCCATTGTGCATGGGCTGTCTGTGGTTTGAAGCGACCTTGCAGCCTATGCGTTTGTGCTGTCTACGGCGTCTTTGATGTCGTCTACCAGATCGTCAGCATCTTTGCGAGCAAGCTTGATGTCGTGTTTCTTGCAGAAATCATCAACAGCGTCGGAGATCTTCGTGCGGGTGTCGGCACCCTTTTCCGGAGCGAGCAGTAACCCCAAGGCAGCACCGGCGATGGCACCGCCCAAGAAAGCTGAGATATAACCTAATGTCTTCATAAACTTAGTGTTTTGTGGTTTTGAATTTATCTATTGCAAATATATGATTTTTTTTCCGTAATGACATGCTTTGTGGATATATTTTTTGTTAAATACTCTCTGATTCACTGATTTAACAAACTTTATGTGCACGAAAAGGACGCTTTCGTAATTAATTTAGTAATTTCGCAAAATAAAAAGTAGAATACCCTTAGACACAAAGAGTGAGAATATCAACAGAACATTAATATTAAAATCAAATAGAAGATAATGAGAAAATATGTGTTATTAAGCACAGCACTGTGCCTTGCTTTCGCTTTTACCAGTTGTGGAACAAAAGAAGATGCCTATAAAAAGGCTTACGAAAAGGCCAAGGCTCAGGAAGAGCAGCAGAATCAGCAGAAGCCCGTGCAGGACGAGGCACCGGTGGTTACTCCCTTGGCAGAGAAGCCTGCTGATCAAACTACAGTAACAAACGTCAACAATGCCAACGTGCGCAGTGAGAACGTTACCGTTGTCAGCGGTAAGGGCTTGCAGGCCTACAGTGTCGTGGTGGGCTCTTTCTCTCTGAAGGCAAACGCCGAGGGACTGCAGAGCACGCTGAAGCAGGGCGGCTACGATGCTCAGATCGCTTATAACCCACAGGTGAACATGTACCGTGTCATCGCGTCTACCTCTGACGATAAGGCAAGTGCCGTACAGAGCCGTGATGCCATCCGCGGCAGCAAGTTCAATCCGAAGAGCGACGCTTGGTTGCTGTTTAAGAAATAATGTTTCAAATCAGATAGATACATTGGGAAGAATTCTTTCCATTGATTACGGCAAGCGCCGTACGGGGCTTGCCGTCACTGATCCTTTGCAGATTATTGCCAATGGGCTGGCTACGGTAGAGACAAGAAACCTCATGGATTTCCTGAAGAAATATCTTGCTCAGGAAAGCGTGGAGAAAATTGTTATCGGCAAACCTACCCAGCCCAATGGCACTCCGTCTGAGAATCTGGCTCGTGTGGAGGCGTTTGTAAAGCGGTGGCAGAAGGAGATGCCATCGGTACCTATTGTCTACTACGACGAGCGCTTCACCTCGGTGCTGGCACATCGCGCTATCATCGAGGGTGGGGTGAAAAAGAAAACAAGGCGTGAGAACAAAGGACTCGTGGATGAGGTGAGTGCCACCATCATCCTGCAAGATTTTATGAATTCACAGAGAAGAATATGATATTACCCATTTATACTTATGGACAACCTGTACTCCGCAAGGTGGCTCAGGATGTAGACCCCAGCGATGCCTCGCTGCCGCAGTTGATCAGTGACATGTATGAGACGCTCGACAATGCGGGTGGCGTGGGACTTGCTGCTCCTCAGATAGGGAAGTCCATCCGTGTGGTCGTCATCGACCTCGACGTCTTGAAAGACGAATTTCCCGAGTACAAGGGTTTCCGCCATGTCTTTGTCAATCCTCATATCATCGAGGCGGATGATAAAGAGAAGGAGACGCTCGAGGAAGGCTGCCTGTCGATACCGGGGTTGAGCGAAAACGTGACACGTCCGAAACGTATCCATGTCACGTATCTCGACGATGACTTTCAGCCTCACGACGAGTGGGTCGATGGTTATCTGGCCCGCGTCATGCAGCATGAGTTTGACCATCTCGAAGGTGTGATGTATGTCGACAGGGTGTCGCCACTGCGCAAACAGCTCATCCGCAACAAGCTCCGCGGCATCATGCAGGGCAAGTTCCGCTGCGGCTATCGTGTGAAGACGATTCACAAGAAGTAGAGAAGAGGTAGGGCATAACGTATTTCAGGATCTCAGGTATTAAGGTGAACAAGGGCAGATTGTTTCTTCTGATGCTGGCGTGGCTTTTCGTGACTCATGCCCATGCGCAATATAATGTGGACCGTCTCATCACCGCTGGTGAGGTGGCTCTGCACTACGAGGACTATGTGTTGTCGATACAGTATTTCAACAAGGCTTTGTCTTTGAAGCCTTATCTGTGGCTGCCGTGGTACGACCGCGCTGCCGCTAAATACTCGCTCGACGACTATGTAGGTGCCGAAGAAGACGCGTCCCATGCCATTGACCTTAACCCTTATATCGAACAGATCTTTGATCTTCGTGCCATGTCGCGTATCCGCCAGCAGAAATATGCTGACGCGATCACGGACTACGACAGGGCCATCCATCTCAATCCCTCGGTGACCAGCTTCTGGACCAACAGAGCTATCTGCCGGCTGAACGTCAAGGACTATGACCATGCCTTGGAGGATGCTGACACGATCATCGCACGGTGGTCAAAGACGGCGACGGCTTATTCCTTGAAAGCCGAAATCTATCTGGAGAAAAAGGATACGATGCAGGCCGACCATTGGTTGGCACGCAGTCTCACCATTGACCCGTTTAATGTCGATGCGTGGGCAACGCGCTCGGCCATCGCCCTCAACCGTAAGCATTGGGCCGTCGCTGACTCCTGCCTGAGCAAGCTGATCTATCTGCGGCCGAAAGTCGTTCACAACTACGTCAACCGTGCGCTGGTAAGGCTCAACCTTAACAACCTGCGCGGAGCTATGGCGGACTATGACATGGCCATCGACTTGGATCCCAACAACTTCCTGGCTCACTACAATCGTGGCTTGCTGCGCTTGCAGCTCGGTGACGACAACCGTGCGCTGAAAGACTTCGACTTTGTGGTGAGGATGGAGCCACAGAACTTCATGGCTATCTACAACCGTGCCTTGCTCAACGACAAGCTCGGTAATCTGAGGGCGGCCATCCGCGACTATTCTGCTGTCATCAGTCAGTTCCCCAATTTCTGGACGGGTCTGTCGCAGCGTGCGCAATGCTATCGCAAACTGGGTATGACCGCAAAGGCCGAGCTCGATGAGTTCCGCATCTTCAAGGCCCAGATGGATAAGCATGTGGGCATCCAGCAGCGGTGGAGCCGCAAGAAGCTGAGAGAGGTACGCAAGCGGTCTGAGATCGACATCAGTAAATATAACGACATCGTCGTGGAGGATCAGCCGCAGACCGTCGAGCACGAATACAAGAGCGACATCCGTGGCGCCATCCAGAACAATGCAGTCGAGGTGACCATGCTGCCATCCTATCGCCTGTCGTATTTCAATTTTGTCAACACGGTCAACGGTAGTAAGGCTTTCGACACCACCTTGGAGCAGTTCAACAATAAGATGCAGCCGCTCAAGCGACTCTATCTGACTTGCAACCAAAGCAAGAAGATGGACGACGTGAGCTCCAAGCAGATCTTCCAACTCGTCGACAACCTTTCGGAGGGTATCAAGGAAGAGAAGGATCCACATCAGCGTGCCGCACTGCTCTTGCAGCGAGCCGTGGCATACGCTGAACTGCAGAACTACAGCGATGCGCTGTCTGATCTCGACGACTATGTGGCCATGGAGAAGCAAAGCGTGCTCGGACGTTCTGAACGGGCTCTCTGTCAGCTGATGCTCAATGACTATGAGGCTTCAAAGGGGCAGAACGTCAGCATGAAGACTTCACAGGTGGAGGGCGACTATGCCGAGGCGATCCAGCTGGCTCCAAAGAATGCTTACCTCTACTATAACCGTGGTAACTTCTATGCAGGTCAGAAGAACTACGCCCATGCCATCGATGACTACACGCGTGCGCTGCAAATAGATTCGCGTCTGGCTGAGGCTTATTACAACCGTGGACTGGCCTATTACTATAGCGGCAACCTGCACATGGCTCAGCAAGACCTCAGTAAGGCTGGTGAGCTGGGACTCTATCATGCCTATGCGCTCAGCAAGCAACTTGGCGAGCATAAGCCCAGCGCGAAGCGAAACACGGAGAAAAGCAAGCGCCGATGATGGTGCTTGCTGTAAGTATACGTTAGAAAAAGTTTTATAGATTCACTCCTATACAAAGGTTTATCATGGAATTTATGTCACAGGAAGGCTACGATGAACTCGTTGCCGAACTCAACCATATGATCAAGGTGGAGTTGCCCAAGGCGATCGATGCCGTGTCTGAGGCACGTGACAAGGGCGACTTGAGCGAGAACTTCGAGTATCGTGCGGCGAAGCGCGAGCATTCCCGCCTGCTTGGGCGTATCCGCTTTAAGCAGAATGTGTTGGCCCATGCCCGTGTGCTCGAGGCTGACCGGGTAAATGCCGACAGCGTGCAGTTGCTCTGCAAAGTGGAGATCACGGACTTGACCCACGACCGCAAGCTTTGCTACACGTTGGCCAGTCCTCATGAGGCCAACCTGCGGGAAGGCAAGATCTCTATCAAGTCGCCGATTGCACAGGCTTTGCTCAACAGGCGGGTAGGGGATGTCGTGAATGTAAAAGTGCCAGCCGGTATCCTGCAGCTGCGGATCGAGTCCATCAGTCTTTAATCAAGGTTGCTATATATAATTAATAAGGAGTATATATATAATTAAGGAGTATATATCAATAAGGAGTATCGAATCATGGCAGATAATTTCTTGGAGCGTCATCGCGAGGAATACGAGCGGCGGAAGCAGCGCTGGCTGCTTCGCAAGAAGTTGCATCTTCATTCGGGAAAGAAAGGTACGCCTCGTTCTGGCGTTGACAAGCCGGATGATGAGGCGCTGTGATGATTAAAAACGGTCTTAGTTAGATTATGTAGATTAAGCAATTCATAGTAGATGGATAATTGAACAAGACCAGAGATACATATGGCAGGATTTAATGAGAACACGCGAGTTAAGTTTCCGGCACTGATGCACCTTACGCGCATCGGCTATACTTATCATGCGTTAAAGGAGTTAGCCCTTGACCCGGAGACAAATATTGCCAAGGATATTTTCTATAGACAGATTAAAATATTCAATCTTCAGTTGACAGAAGAGTCCACCAACCTACTGCTCGGCGAAATACGTAATAAGCTGAACAATGAAGATTTGGGCCGTGAGTTCTACAGGATAATCTCATCTAATAGCGGTACTAAGTTTAGCAACTGGCAAGTCTGAAATTCAACGAGGATGTAAAAGGCTAATAGAAATGGAAAACGAGATACAGTTTTTGCTTTACAGCATGCCCGACGAGCAGGGCAAGGTACAAGTCATTGTAAAGGATGGTACAATATGGTGTACCCAGAAGGCTATGGCGCAGCTCTTTGGGGTGGATAGGTCTGTCATTACCAAGCACTTGAAAAACATCTTCGACTCAGGAGAGCTAAGGCAAGAATCAGTATGTGCAAAAAATGCACTAACTGCCGCTGATGGGAAAAAATATCAAACAACACTCTATAATCTTGATGCTATTATCTCAGTCGGTTATCGTGTTAATTCCATCAGAGCCACGAAGTTCCGCCAGTGGGCAACGTCGGTGTTGAAGGAATACATCACAAAGGGGTTTGCACTTGATGATGAGCGACTCAAGCAGGGTACTGCCGTGTTCGGTAAAGACTATTTCCGCGAACTCCTTGAGCGCGTCCGTTCCATTCGTGCAAGTGAGCGCCGTATATGGCAGCAGATTACTGACATTTATGCGGAGTGCAGCACCGACTACGATAAGAGCTCTCCAACGACCCGTGATTTCTATGCTATGATTCAAAATCGTTTCCATTATGCCATCACTGGCATGACGGCAGCCGAAATCATATACACGCGGGCGGATCATACAAAAGACCACATGGGGTTAACAACATGGAAGCATGCACCCGATGGTAGGGTCTTGAAGTCAGATGTCAGTATTGCCAAAAACTACTTGCAACCGGAACAGATCAAACGTTTGGAGCGTGCTGTGACAGGCTTCTTCGACTACATAGAGGATCTCATAGAACGTGAGAATACATTCACGATGGATCAGTTCTCAGCCAGTGTCAACAAGTTCTTGGAATTCCGAAACTATCACATCTTGCCTGACAAGGGAAAGATTTCTGCGGCAGAGGCTAAAGCCAAAGCAGAACAAGAATACGATATCTTCAACAAGACACAACGTATTGACTCTGACTTCGATAAGGAAGTGAGGGGATTGCTGGGTAAGGAATAAAGAAGAAACATCGACTTGAGAAGTATGAAAATAAAAGATATTGTAACTCTTGTGTCAAAATCAATAACTCCTCAAACAGGTGTAATATACAACCTGTATAGTCTTCCCTCATTTGATGAGGGTAAGACTTTTGAGGTCTTGGACGGAGTTGACATACAAAGCAATAAGTATGAAGTTCCTGACAAGTGTATTTTGTTCAACAAACTAAATGTCCGTTTCAGCCTCTAATATCATCTATCGTCACAAAAGGTATATCTCCTCCGAAATTATCCTCATCTGCGCATGAAGGAGTCTTGCCTGTTATGATGTTATTTTCTATATCTCCAATCTTTTTGGCATCTACCCATTGCGATATCTCACGCTTCAGTTTTTCATTCCACACCATTTTCCCACCACTACTTTTATACGGCTTGCCTTTCTCATTTGGGAAGTTGAACTGCACAAACCAGTAATCGTAGAGCTGACGTGCCATCGCCTCTAAATTATCATTTATCTGACGATTGAGTGCTATCTTAGAATCTATGTCATAGAGGAACTGACCAATTTTGGTCTGTTCCTCTAATGATGGAATCCATACTGTACAGTCCTTAATCTTATCAGAGAATGGTAGTCACCGCGCTGGTCAAGGAAATCATTGCTCATAGATGTTGCTTGTTACGTTTGTTGCTTTTGTAGTCACATGCTTTTGTAGTCACCTGAGCCCGATGTGCACATGAGAGCTCATAAGCGTATATAAAAGGTTAGCTCAGCTCCAGTCCCAGTGAGACTCTTAGCTTCTCAAATGCGGGATTTTCCTTTCTCAGGTTGTCAAAGACTTCACGCTTGGTGAAGACTTTCTTGGCGGTGGCTGTGTCGGCGAGACGTAGTGTCAGCTGGATATTGTCGTTGTGGAGCGTCACTTGCATCGTACGGCAGATCTTCCGTTTGATCTCGTTGAGCTGGCTGAGGAAGATCTCGTTGTCGATGACCGCCTCGATGTTGGGGTAGTCCGTGATGTGGGGTGTGATGTTTTTCAGTCTGGATGCCAGTCCTACGAACTTCTGCGGCATGCGGTTGCACATCTGCACCCACTGCAAGGCGAGCTCCTCATCCGTGAATCGCTTTGCCGTTTCCTCTTCGTTTGTTTTTTCCGGTGTATCGAGCGGTGAAGCCTCTTCCTTTTTCTTTTCAGGGTGTAGCATCGACTGAAAAGTCATGCCGATGCTGCTCAACTTCAGATGAGGTCCTTTAACCATTGTGGGTTGCTGTGTGGACGCGGCAATGGGCTGTCCTGCATTTGCTGTGGCTATGGTGGCGTCGGCAGCTGCTGATTGCTTTGTTGTCGTAGGGGCGTCAGAAGCCGCGCCGACATGTGCTGTCGGCTTACGGTTGGTCTTCACCGACCCGGTTACCTGCGGGACCGTATTGGCCGGTGATTTCGTGATATGCTTAAACAGGTTTTTCAACATCTTGGGGCTGCGCCCCGCGCCGTCGCTGTCGTCGTCGGGCTGTGTGATCTGTGCCACACGGATCAGCGTCAGCTCCACGAGCAGCCGTTTGTTGCTGCTTTGCCGGTAGTTGATGTCGCACTCGTTGAGTATGCGCAGCGCACGATAGAGGAAAGGAGTGGGGCACTTGGCCGCCTGTTCCTGAAAGCGTTTGCGCTGCTCGTCACTGGTCTCCAGCAGCGGCAGGGTCTGAGCGTCTTTGGCCATCATCACGTTGCGGATGTGGTTAGCAAGACCTTGCACGACACCTGATCCGTCAAAGCCTTTGGAGATGATCTGGTTGAGCAAGACCATGATGTCGCTGACCTTGTTCTCAAGAGACAAGTCGACCATGCGGAAATAATAGTCGCTGTCGAGGATGTTGAGATCCTCAATGACCCCTTTGTAGGTGATGTTGCCCTGACAGAAGCTCGCCACTTGGTCAAAGATGGACAATGCGTCTCTCATGCCTCCGTCGGCTTTTTCGGCGATAACCCCCAAAGCCTGTTCCTCATAGGTGATGCCCTCTTTCTCTGCCACCATCTTCAGATGGTTGACGATGCGCGGTACGGTCATGCGCTCAAAATCGTAGATCTGACAGCGCGAGAGAATGGTGGGCAGAATCTTATGTTTTTCGGTTGTTGCCAGGATAAACACCACGTGAGCGGGCGGTTCCTCCAGCGTCTTGAGGAAAGCATTGAAGGCAGCTTGTGAGAGCATGTGCACCTCGTCGATGATGAACACCTTATATTTACCATTCTGAGGGGGAATGAGCGTCTGCTCCATGAGTGTCTTGATGCTGTCGACAGAGTTGTTGGATGCCGCGTCGAGCTCGAAGATATTCATCGAGCGTCCCTCGTTAAACGCCTTGCAACTCTCGCATTGGTTGCAAGCCTCACCGTCCTCGGCGGGATTCTCGCAGTTGATCGCCTTGGCGAAGATGCGCGCGCATGTCGTCTTTCCTACGCCGCGTGGTCCACAGAAGAGATAGGCATGAGCGAGCTTTCCGCTTTTCACAGCGTTTTTAAGTGTTGTCGTCAACGCTTCCTGCCCCACGACAGAACTGAAAGTCATGGGTCGGTATTTGCGTGCGGAGACGATATAGTTACTCATATATAAATAATGTGTTGATTGTTGATGTGTATCGATTAAGATAATGCAAAGATACATTTATTTACGTGAAAGGCAAAACAAAACTTCGGTTTTATTTTGTATTTATCTGCGTTTGCAGTACCTTTGCAATTAAATTCTATTGAAATCGTTGTTGGATGAATACCAAACTGACTATGACGCTCCGTCTGTTGGCGCACTACAAATACTTGATCACCGTAGTGATCGGTGTTGCCATGGTGGGCTTTCTCGATGAGAACAGCCTGCTGATGCATGTGCGTCATCGGCTGAAGATCAGCGATCTCAACGATCAGATAGAAATGTATAACGAGAGAAACGAGGCTGCCACCCATGAGCTCCGTGAGTTGAGGCTGCATCCGAAGGCTATCGAGAAGATAGCCCGTGAGCGCTACTTCATGAAGGCCGACGACGAGGATATCTTCATCCTCAGTACGGATGCGCAGCGAATAGACAGCGATAAGATACAACAAGACAATGAACAACTCTATCAAACCAATCAGTAAAGCGCTCAGCATCCTGTTTATGGTCGGTGGTGCGTTGATGGTGATTAGTGCCGGATGCTTTGTGTTCTTCTGGCATCGTGCGCTCATGTGCTGGATCTTCCTGTTGGGAGCCGTGCTTTTCACGCTGGTGCAAGCCCAACAGAGTTATCAGGGCGACGATTTGGCATTGAAGCGTTTGAAGCGTATTCAGAGCATGGCCGGTCTCTGCTTTATCATTGGCGGCATGCTCATGGCTGATACTGCATACGGTTTCTTTCGGCCTTTGTTCCACAACTACATCGACTATGTGACGTATGTCTATAATAAATGGGTTGTCTTTTTATTGATCGGTGCAGTCATTGAAGTGTACACTGTGCACCGCATCGATTATTTGCTCTCCAAAAAAAATATAAAAGGTTAGCGCTTTCACTAAATAGCATTAATTTTCTTTTGTGCATCATAAATACATATTATCTTTGTGTTGCTTGAACGAAACGTCTATGAATAAAGTTTTATACTTCATGCTTGGCTTGTTGGCCTTAACATCTTGCGCCAATACATATAGTATCACCGGAACCACGAACGTCTCTACGCTCGATGGCCAGAAGCTATATCTCAAGGTGCTGAAAGATACGGCATTGAAGAATCTTGACTCGTGTGATGTCGTGCACGGTCAGTTCCATTTTGCGGGTTCGGTGGATTCTGTCAGAGTGGGCACCATTCTGCTTGATGAGAACAACGGACTGCCCGTCGTGTTGGAGAGTGGAGATATCCAAGTGAAAATAGATAACACCCAGGAAAGCGTCACCGGCACACCGCTCAACGACAAGCTCACAAAGTTCAGACAGAAGTTCACGCAGCTGATGAACCAAAGTGCCGAGCTCGTGCATGTCCATGACCAGGCTATCATGAACGGTAAGAACATGAATAGCGTCAACGCCAAGCTGGCTGCGGAAAACGACCGCATCAACCAGCGAATGGATAAACTGGTCACCAAGTTCGTGGAGGATAACTTCGACAACGTGCTGGGGCCGTATATCTTCATCAACACTTGCATGAACCGTTACAACGCTCCTATGCTCGACGCGTGGATTGAGGATATCATGAGCAAAGCCACAGAGAAGTTTAAAAACAACCCGATGGTCAAGGAATACTATGAGGCAGCTCAGCAGAATCAGAATATCATGAACGGTATGCAAAGTGCTCCCGCACAGTCACAACCTGAGCCTCAGGCCGCTCCGGCGGATGGTCCTACACCCAACGAGATGGCTCAGCCTGCCACAAACCAGCAGGAGGAACAAAGTTCGGAAGAGACTCCTGTCGAAGGCGAGTAGTCGACGGAGCGTGAGGAGGAAAATGATAGACACTATATAAATAATGAGAACAAAGATACAAGGCGGAACCATCGTCAACGAGGGACGCTCTTTCAAAGGGTCCCTCATCATCAACGATGACCGTATCGAAGACATTATAGAGAATGAGCAGACACCCCGTGGAGACTACGATAAAAGTGTAGACGCCACGGGGTGCTACGTTTTGCCTGGCGTCATCGATGAACATGTTCACTTCCGTGAGCCGGGTCTGACGCAGAAAGCCGATATAGAGAGCGAGTCTCGTGCTGCTGCTTTCGGTGGCGTGACCACCTTCTTTGATATGCCCAACTGCCAGCCTCAGACGACGACGTTGGAGGCCCTCGAAGACAAGTTCGCAAGGGCGGAGCAGACAAGCCATGTCAACTACAGTTTCTTCTTCGGTGCCACTAACAACAATGTAGGACTCTTCCGACAACTCGACCCCACACGCATCCCCGGCATCAAGCTTTTTATGGGTGCCTCTACGGGCAACATGCTTGTGGATCAGATGGATGCGCTGCATCAGATCTTTCAGGCTTGTGCCGACTTAGACCTGCCGTTGATGACCCATTGCGAGGACTCCGGCATCATCGCAAAGAACATGCAGCGTTTCAAACTCGTTTGTGGTGACGATCCCGATGTCCGTTTCCATTTTATCATCCGTGACGAGGAGGCCTGCTATCGCAGTACCGCGTTGGCCGTGCAGTTGGCTTTGCAGCATCACACGCGGTTGCATGTAGCCCATCTCACCACAGCCCGGGAGTTGCAACTCTTTGAGCCTTGCGAAGACAACTACTTGCCTCAGATCACCGCTGAGGCCGTCATCGCCCATCTTTGGTTCACCGCTGCCGACACGCTCAAGCTGGGAGCCCGCATCAAGTGCAATCCTTCCATCAAGATGCCGGCCGACCGCGTGGAGTTGCGCAAGGCACTGACCGATGGCCGTATCTCCACGATCGGCACCGACCACGCGCCCCATGAGTGGAGCAAGAAGCAAGGCGGATGTGTCCGCGCTGCTTCCGGCATGCCGATGTTGCAGTTTTCTTTGCCCGCCATGCTGCAATTGGTCAACGATGGTGTGCTGAGCATTGAGAAGCTCGTGACGCTCATGTGCCATCATCCCGCCATGCTCTTCTCTGTCAGCGACCGTGGCTTCCTGCGTAAAGGCTACAAAGCCGACATTGCCATCGTGAAGCCCGATAGTCCGTGGATCGTCACCTCAGACGTCATCCAGAGCAAGTGCGGCTGGTCGCCCATGGAAGGCCAGACCTTTGACTGGCAGGTGAAGCAGACCTTCTGCAACGGACGGCTCATCTACGACCAAGGGCAGTTTGATGAGAACAGCCGAGGCGAGGCTGTAAGATTCAGACAGAAATAATCATAGGAAGGAGGTTTGACGATGGTTCTTCATTACGATATTGACGAAGTTCGACCCTATATCAATTGGATCTACTTCGATCATGCCTGGAGTATGAGCGGAAAGAGTGAGGCCGACAAAGCCGGACTCTATGCCGACGCCAACGAGCTGCTCGACGCATGGCAAGGCAAGCATCAGACGCATGCCGTCTTTGAGTTGTTCGATGCCAACAGCGACGGCGATGACCTGCTGTTGGGTGACACACGCCTGCCGATGTTGCGTCAGCAACGTCCTTCAGCTCCCGGTCAGCCCAATCTCTGTCTTGCCGACTTTGTGCGTCCGCTTTCCCAGGGCAAAGCAGACAAGGTCGGCGTGTTTGCTACGACGGTTGATGAAGCAATGAACCACAGTCGCGACGAAGATGTCTATCGGCGTATGCTGGCCCAAGTACTTTCTGACCGACTCGCAGAGGGTACGGCTGAGCTGATGCACCTGCAAGTGAGGAAGACCTACTGGGGATATGCGCCGGACGAGAATCTCAGCATGAAGGACATTCACGCCGAGCACTATCAGGGCATACGCCCTGCTGTGGGTTATCCTTCTATGCCCGACACCAGTGTGAACTTTATTATCGACTCCCTCATAGACATGAAGCGTATCGGCATCCGGCTGACGGCCAGTGGTATGATGAATCCACACGCTTCAGTCTCCGGACTGATGTTTGCGCATCCCCAAGCACACTATTTCGATTTGGGAAAGATCGGTGAAGACCAGTTGCGGGACTATGCCCGTCGGCGTGGAGTACCCGTGGAACTGATGCGTCGTTTCCTCAGCATGAGTCTGATGAAGCGTTGACCAATACAAAGAAAGGTTATAGATGATATCGCGTATCTTCATTCCCATCTTACTTGCCATCGTGTTGCCCGATCTATATTTCGACCAGCACTATTGGCGCAGCCGCTATCACGGACGATGGTGGTTGCGGCTGCTATGGTGGCTGCCGGGAATGGTGATGTTTATCTATACGATTGCGCTGGTGTCGATTCGCGATTTCGTCCCTTCCGACCTTACGTGGGTCAACGTCTACATGTTCCTTGTGGGGCTGATTGTATGGCCGAAAGCCATCTTCGCCCTCTGTTCCGGTTTAGGCCTGCTTTGGAGCCGTTGGCGTCATCTCCGTGTCAATCTTGGCAATATAGTGGCGGTGGTACTCATCCTCATCAACTGGTACGTCCTTATCTATGGCTCCACGATAGGAACCAAAGAACTGGTTGTGCAGCGCAACGACCTCTATTTTACCAATCTTCCCGAGCACTTCGACGGCTACCGCATCGTGTTTTTCTCTGATGCTCATGTGGGCAGTTTCACTGGTGCGCGCCGTGCGCTGTTGCATCGCGACATCGACAGCATCAATGTCCAGCGTGCCGACCTCGTCGCTTTTGGCGGAGATTTGCAAAACATCCGTCCGCAGGAGATCGAGCCTGTCATGCCGCTGCTCAAGCAGCTAAAGGCTCGAGACGGTGTTGTCTCCGTGTTGGGTAATCACGACTACAGTGAGTATACCCACGACCGCCCCGATGTGGAGGCTGCCAACCGCCGACTTGTCATCGACCTGCAACGGCGCATGGGATGGAAACTGCTGCTTAACAGTCATTTTGTGCTTCATCGTGGCGGCGATTCCGTCGTGGTGGCTGGTGAGCAGAACTTTCGCAAGCCCGACAGCTGCGATTTTTCCCGCACGATGAATGGGGTGGGAGAGAAGGCCTTTGTCGTCATGCTTCAGCATGATCCGCGGGCTTGGGACGACCATATTGTACCCAGTCATCGTGTAGCCCTGACGCTTAGCGGACACACACACGGCGGACAGATAGCGTTCTTTGGCGTCAGTCCTGTCAAGCTGGTCTATGCCGAGGACGACGGACTCTATGAGCGAGAGGGCAGTACGATGTGTGTCTCGGCAGGCATCGGTGGCCTTGTCTTTTTCCGTTTTGGCGTACCTCCCGAAATCAATGTGATCACTTTGCACAGAATAAAACATTAACCCATAGAAAGAAGATCCCATAGCTATGAAAAAAATCTTATACTGTCTCTATGAACTTTGCGTCATACCTCTGTTTTTGATAGACACCATGATTACGGCACTGCTGACCATTCTCGGTTGTCTGGTGGGCAATGGTCATTTCTGGGGCTATTATCCCGGTAAGTGGTGGAGTCGTTTCACGATCCGCCTGCTTTTGTTGCCAGTCAAGGTGGAAGGCAGGGAACATCTCAAACCGGGGCAGTCCTATGTCTTCGTAGCCAATCACCAGGGAGCCTTCGACATCTTTCTCATCTATGGTTTCCTCAACCGCAACTTCAAGTGGATGATGAAACGCGGCATCGGCAAGATACCTTTTGTCGGTCCGGCTTGTAAATATTCCCATCAGATCTTTGTCGACAAGAGAGGTCCCTCGCATATCCGGGCGAGCTATGACCAGGCTCGGGAGGTGCTCAAGGAAGGTATGTCACTGATGGTCTTTCCTGAAGGCGCCCGCACGTTCACCGGTCACATGGGCGTTTTCCGCCGTGGTGCGTTTATGCTGGCTGACGAACTGCAGTTGCCGGTTTGTCCGCTGACGATCAACGGCTCGTTTGATGTCATGCCGCGTACACGCGACTGGCGTTGGGTACACTGGCATCCGTTGACGTTGACGATCCACGAGCCCATCATGCCCATCGGCAAGGGTCGTGAGAACATCGACTATCTCAAGGACAAGAGTTATGAGGCTGTGATGAGCGGACTGGTGCCCGAATATCAGGGCTATGTACGCAATGACGACCAATAACGCGGGACATATTTCGCCAATTTGTTGGCACTTTGCGTTTAATTTTATAATTTTGCAAAAACGGAAAATACATATCATCATGCATGAAAGTGACTCTATTGTAATCATTCCCACTTATAACGAGAAAGAGAATATCGAGAACATCATACGTGCCGTCTTCTCCTTGGAGAAGTGCTTTCACATCCTTGTCATCGACGACGGCAGTCCTGATGGCACGGCAGCCATTGTCCATGGATTGATCGACAACGAGTTTGGCGACCGTCTGTTCATCATCGAGCGGTCGGGCAAGCTTGGTCTGGGTACCGCCTACATCACCGGCTTTAAATGGGCTTTGCAGCGGAGCTATGAATATGTCTTTGAGATGGACGCCGACTTCAGCCATAATCCCAACGACTTGCCCCGTCTCTATGCTGCCTGCCACGACGAAGGCGGTGACGTTGCCGTGGGCTCGCGCTATGTCACGGGTGTCAACGTCGTCAACTGGCCGATGGGTCGCGTGCTGATGAGCTATTTTGCCTCTCGCTATGTCAACTTCATCACGGGCATCCCCATCCGCGACACCACCGCCGGTTTTGTGTGCTATCGCCGTCGCGTGCTGGAGACGATCAACCTCGACGACATCCGCTTCAAGGGCTACGCCTTCCAGATAGAGATGAAGTACACCGCCTATAAGATAGGATTTAAGATCAAGGAAGTCTCTGTTGTCTTTGTCAACCGTCGTGAGGGTACGAGCAAGATGAGTGGCGGCATCTTCAGCGAGGCACTCTTCGGTGTGATGCGTCTGCGTCTTGATGGTTGGTTTAAGAAATACCCTAAGATTAAAGGGTAGGTCAGAGCATGGATATACACGATATACAGGCACTCTATGGCCGGTTGCCGCAAGCCGGTGCTTTGGTCAAATATTTGAAAGACACATCGGTCAGGAGTGTTTTCCTCAAGGATATTGTTGGGTCGGCATTGCCGACTCTTTTCGCAGGTATGGCCCCACGGCTGGACAATACCTTTCTTTTCGTCATGCAGGATGCTGACGAAGCCGGTTATCTTTACAACGATCTCTTGCCCGCTGTCCTCAACACGGCGGAAAAGAAAGTCGCGGAGGAAATCAAGGCCGAACAACAAAAGAATACTTCAAAAGACAGTCAGACGGGCACAGACAGCAGTCAGCCTGCTGACTACGATGTCTATTATTTCCCTTCGAGCTATCGCCGTGCCGTGAAATACGGACAGCGTGATGCTGCCAACGAGATCCTGCGTACAGAGGTGCTTGCCCAGATTGCGGCGCGCCAACAACATACTACCCATGAGAAGCCGCTCTTTGTCGTCACTTATCCTGAGGCCATGGCGGAACTTGTGGTCTCGCAAAAACATATCGACGACCACCGGCTCTCGCTCAGCGTAGGGCAGAGAATCGACATAGTAGAGGTGGAGCACAGGCTTCGCGATCTCGGATTTACAGAACAGGACTATGTCTACGAGCCCGGACAGTTCGCCGTGCGCGGCAGCATCCTCGACGTCTATTCCTATTCCAGCGAGCTGCCGTTCCGTATCGACTTCTTTGGCGACGAGATCGACACCATCCGGTCTTTCTCCGTAGAAGACCAGCTTTCCAAGGAGCGGCGCACGGAAGTGGAAGTCGTGCCGGAACTGGCAAAGGAGACGACTGAGAAGGTTCCCTTCCTGCGTTTTGTCCCTGACGATGCCGTTCTCGTCTGCCGTGACATAAGTTTCATCTGCGACACGGTGGAGCGCGTCTATAACGAGGGCTTCTCATCGCAGGCACTCACCGAGCGTCTCGAAGACGCGACCGAGATGGAGCAGGCCGAGATACAGCGCGACATGAACCGCGAGAGCGTACTCTGTTCTCCTTCGCAGTTTAAGGAAGACATACTGGAGCTTCGGCGTGTTGTCTATGGTCACACTGCCAATGAAGCGCATACCATACTTTCCTTCCATGTCACGCCACAGCCGCTTTTCCATAAAAATTTCGATTTGCTCCGTCAGTCGTTCGAGGACTATCTCCTGCGCGGCTATCATCTCTATATCCTTGCTGACAGTCGCAAACAGCAACAGCGTCTGAAGGATATCTTTGACGAGATGGGCAGCGGTGATGATTCGTCGATGGCAGCCCGCCGGGGCTCAGGCATCGTCTTCACGCCTGTGGACAAGACGCTTCACGAAGGCTTTGCCGATGATGACATGAAGGCGTGTTTCTTCACCGATCACCAAATCTTCGACCGCTTCCATAAGTACAATCTCAAGTCCGACCGTGCTCGTGCGGGCAAGATGGCCTTGACGATGAAGGAGTTGCAGGAGATGGAAATCGGCGACTACGTGGTGCATGTCGACTTTGGTATCGGCAAGTTTGGTGGCCTTGTGCGTGTGCCTATACAGAATGCCAATGGAAAGACGGGCGAACAACAATACCAGGAAGTCATCCGCATCATCTTTCAGAACAACGATAAAGTCGACGTCTCCATCCACTCACTCTATAAAATCTCGAAATATCGTGGCAGTGATACGGGCGAGCCGCCACGGTTGAGCACGCTCGGCACGGGAGCCTGGGAGCGGTTGAAGGAGAAGGCCAAGAAACGCATCAAGGACATTGCCCGTGACCTCATCCGCCTGTATGCCAAGCGTCGCCATGAGAAGGGCTTTGCCTTCTCTGCCGACAACTTCATGCAGCACGAACTGGAGGCAAGCTTTCTCTACGAGGACACGCCCGACCAGCTCAAGGCCACTCAAGACGTCAAAGCCGACATGGAGCGTGCCCGTCCTATGGACCGCCTCGTCTGTGGTGACGTTGGCTTCGGCAAGACCGAGGTGGCGGTGCGCGCCGCCTTCAAGGCAGCGTGCGACTCCAAACAGGTGGCTGTGCTCGTGCCCACAACAGTGCTGGCCTATCAGCATTTTAAGACATTCCGTGAGCGCTTGAAGGACTTCCCCGTGCGGGTGGAGTATCTTTCCCGAGCCCGCACTGCCAAGCAGACCAAGGACGTGCTCACCGGACTTGCTGACGGCAAGGTGGACATTGTCGTCGGCACACACAAGCTGTTGGGTAAAAACGTGAAGTGGCACGACCTTGGACTGCTCATCATCGACGAGGAACAGAAGTTTGGCGTGTCCACAAAGGAGAAACTGCGGAAGCTGAAAAGCAATATCGACACCCTTACGATGTCTGCCACACCGATTCCGCGTACGTTGCAGTTCAGTCTGATGGGAGCCCGCGATATGAGCATCATGCGCACGCCGCCACCCAACCGCTATCCCATCCATACCGAACTGTGTACATTCGGCCATGAGATCATCGCCGATGCCATTAACTTTGAGATGAGTCGCAACGGTCAGGTGTTCTTTGTCAACAACCGTATCTCCAATCTTCAGGAGATTGCCGATCTCATCCATAAGTATGTGCCCGACTGTCGTGTGGTCATCGGTCATGGACAGATGCCGCCCGAAGAGTTGGAGAAGGTCATCACCGACTTTGTCAACTACGACTACGACGTGCTGCTCTCAACGACAATTGTGGAGAACGGTATCGACATCCCCAATGCCAACACGATCATCATCAACGGTGCCAACCATTTCGGACTTTCAGACTTGCATCAGATGCGTGGCCGTGTGGGCCGTGGCAACCGCAAGGCCTTCTGCTATCTGCTGGCCCCGCCTCGTAGTGCGATGACGCCCGAGGCACGGCGACGCCTGGAGGCTCTGGAGACCTTCTCGGACTTGGGCAGTGGTTTCAACCTCGCTATGCAGGATCTGGACATCCGTGGTGCGGGCAATCTGCTGGGTGCCGAGCAGAGCGGCTTCATGGAAGACTTGGGCTACGAGACCTATCAGAAGATTCTCAACCAGGCTGTCAGTGAACTGAAAAACGAAGAGCTCGGCGATCTCTATGCCGAAGAACTCAAAGCCGGCGAAGACATCAAGGCCAGCGATTTCGTCGAGGACTGTGCCGTGGAGAGCGATCTGGAGATGTACTTCCCAGAGACCTATGTGCCGGGCAGCAGTGAGCGCATGCTGCTCTACCGAGAGCTTGACAACATCGAGACCGACGACGATCTGGCAGCTTACCGTCAGCGGCTCACCGACCGCTTTGGTCCCGTGCCGCCAGAAGGCGAGGAACTCATGCAGGTGGTAGCCCTTCGCCGACTGGGCAAAGACGAGGGTTGTGAGAAGATCATTCTCAAGCAGGGCACGATGAGCATGCAGTTTGTCTCACAGCCCGACAGCCCCTACTATCAGAGCAAGACGTTTGGCAGCATCATCCACTATGTGATGAACAATCCGCGGCGCTGTACCTTCAAGGACAGTCGCGGCCACCGGCAGGTGCGTATCGCCCAAGTGCCCAGCGTGGCAGAGGCCGTACAGGTGCTCAAAGCAATGAAGTGTAAGTAAATATGCAGCACTCTTGTTGAAGTCTTCAATGTAGCCGAAAATACGCACAAAATCGTTTCGTATGTGCAATTCTTGATTTTAGCCACTTCTTTTCGTTCCGTTGGTTGTAGACGAAAAGAAGTGGCTCTTTTTGTTTTCTTTTGTTGTGGGTTGTAAAACAAAACTTGCACGTATCTATAGATATGTGCAAGTTTGGGTAGAAACTATATAAAAATAGCTTAAAATGTCAGCGTTCATGCATGTTGCTTGTAGGATTATCTATACTTTTGTAATGCAAAAAAGCGAGATAAAAGAAATATGAGTTCCGAAGAATACTATATTCAGGGTAATGAATGCCGCAGACGAGGTGATTTCCCAGCAGCGATGAACTGCTATCTGCAGGCCATTGCCCTTGATCCCAACAGTCCCGCCGTGGTGGCGGAGAAGATGCTGGAAGACATCATGAACTTTTATTGTAAGGACATCTATAATCCTTAGCAGTGCTCCGTGCGTGCTAAGAACATCGTCCTTAACCTATATAATACCCATTTCAGTTATGAAGAAAAACATTGGAGCCATTGTCGTTGATGTGGACCGTTGCAAGGGCTGTACGCTTTGCATGGTGGCTTGTCCGAAGAACGTCATCGCCTTGGCGGAGAGAAAGGTCAACGCTCACGGCTATCCTTACGTCGTGGCGGCCCGACCGGACGATTGCATCGGCTGTGCCTCGTGTGGCATTGTCTGTCCCGACGGATGCATCACTGTCTATCGTAAACGAATCGAAGTGGAGGAGCCTGTGGCTTCTACCCAGAAATAAGGAATCATGGAACAGGAAGTAACACTGATGAAAGGCAACGAGGCACTTGCCCGCGCTGCCATACGCTGTGGTGTGGATGGCTTTTTCGGTTATCCCATCACTCCCCAAACAGAAATTATAGAGACGCTGTCGGCTTTGAAGCCTTGGGAGACCACCGGCATGGTGGTCGTGCAGGCCGAGAGTGAGGTGGCATCGATCAACATGCTTTATGGCGGCGGCGGTGCCGGCAAACGTGTGATGACCACTTCTTCGAGTCCCGGCGTGGCCTTGATGCAAGAGGGCATCGCCTATATGGCTGGTGCCGAGGTGCCCGGTGTCATCGTCAACGTGCAGCGCGGCGGTCCCGGACTGGGCACGATCCAGCCGAGTCAGAGCGACTATTTCCAGGCTACGCGTGGTGGCGGCAATGGCGACTACAACGTCATCGTGCTTGCGCCGGCTTCTGTTCAGGAGATGGCCGACTTTGTGGATCTGGCCTTCACGCTGGCTTTCCGCTATCGCAATCCGGCCATGATTCTCAGCGACGGTGTCATCGGACAGATGATGGAAAAGGTGGTGTTGCCGCCCTTCAAGCCTCGCCGCACCGATGAGGAAGTCATCAAGGAATGTCCTTGGGCTACTACCGGACGCACGAAAAACCGCAAGCCCAACATCATCACCTCACTGGAGTTGAAGCCGGAAGTCATGGAGCAGCGCAACCTGCACCTGCAAGCCAAATACCGTGAGATCGAGGAGAAGGAGGTAAGATTTGAGACCGAACACTGCGAGGACGCTGACTGTCTGATCGTCGCTTTCGGCAGTGCTGCCCGTATCGCCGAGAAGAGCGTGGAGCTCGCCCGTGAGGAGGGCATCAAGGCAGGACTGTTCCGTCCCATCACCCTTTGGCCGTTCCCCAGCAAAGCACTGGCAGAGATGGCGAAAGGAAAGCGCCACATCCTTGTGGCCGAGATCAATGCCGGACAGATGATCCAGGACGTGCGGCTCGCTGTGGGCAATGAGGTGCCCGTGAGCCATTTCGGTCGTTTGGGTGGCATCGTGCCTGACCCGACGGAGATCGTAGAAGAACTTAAAGCAAAATTGGAAGAAAATGGCAAGTGAAAAAATCAATAGGGAGGAAATCATTCAGCCGGAGAACGTTGTCTATCAGAAGCCGGAATTGCTCAACGACGTGCCGATGCACTACTGTCCGGGCTGTAGCCATGGCGTCGTGCATAAGCTCGTGGCTGAGGTAATTGCCGACATGGGCATGGAAGAGAAAGCCGTCGGTGTCTCACCGGTGGGCTGTGCTGTCTTTGCCTATCGCTATATCGACATCGACTGGCAGGAGGCTGCCCACGGCCGTGCGCCAGCTTTGGCTACAGCTATTAAGCGTCTGTGGCCCGACCGCCTCGTGTTTACCTATCAGGGCGACGGTGACCTGGCCTGTATCGGTACGGCAGAGACCATTCACGCTCTCAACCGTGGAGAAAATATCGTCATCATCTTCATCAACAATGCCATCTATGGCATGACGGGAGGACAGATGGCTCCGACGACGCTCATCGGACAGAAGACGACGACCTGCCCTTACGGTCGCGATCCGGAACTGCACGGCTATCCGCTCAATATCACCGAGCTGGCCGCCAAACTGCGCGGCACCTGCTACGTCACCCGACAGAGCGTGGACACCGTGGCTTCGGTGAATCAGGCCAAGAAAGCCATCCGCAAGGCCTTCGAGGCTTCGATGAAGGGCATGGGATCTTCGCTCGTTGAGATTGTCTCGACCTGTAGCAGTGGCTGGCATCTCAGTCCTGTCAAGGCCAACGAGTGGATGCGCAAATATATGTTTGAGGAATATCATAAAGGCGACTTCAAGGATACCACAGGATTGAAATAGTCTTTTACGATTATAACGCAAGACAATGAAAAAGGAAATTATCATATCAGGTTTTGGGGGTCAGGGTGTGCTCTCCATGGGAAAGATCCTTGCTTACTCCGGACTGATGGAGGGAAAGGAAGTGACATGGATGCCAGCCTACGGACCGGAGCAGCGTGGCGGTACGGCCAACGTGACGGTTATTGTCAGCGACGACCGCATCTCGTCACCGATTCTCAGCCACTACGACGTGGCTATCGTGCTCAACCAGCCCTCACTCGAAAAGTTCATGCCTAAGGTGAAACCGGGCGGCATCCTCATCTACGACGGTTATGGCATCGCCGAGACACCGCATCGCGACGACATCACCATCTATCGCATCGATGCCATGGACAAGGCTGCGGAAATGAAAAACTCCAAGGTCTTCAACATGATCGTGCTCGGCGGACTGCTCAAAGTCTGTCCGATCGTCAGCACCGACGGCTTGCAGAAAGCACTCTACAAGACGCTACCTGAGCGCCATCACGACCTGATACCGCTGAACATGAAGGCGGTGGAAGAAGGACAAGGCATCATCAAGAAGGTGAACGGATAGGTAGATAGAGTTACTATTACTTTTCTGCTAAATAAAGACGACCTCCACGGGACTATTGCAATGTCGGTTGCAGGGTCTTGTGGAGGTCGTTTTGTTCTTGTGAGATAGAAGGTAGAAAGAAATATTACTATGCTAGGGTTTATCCCCGCCCTAGCCCCGCAAAACATATAATTGGGTCGGTATCGTCACCAGTCTTGGAATTTGGGTGCCCCAATGACGAAAACAAGAGATAGAAGGTAGAAAGAAATATTACTATGCCGGGGTTAGGGCGGGGATGAACCCCGCCCCTACGGTCTCACCGTGCCATTAACAGGGTCATACCACTAAAACGATATGAATGCCATTCACCGTAGGGGCGGGGTTTATCCCCGCCCTAGCCCCGCAAAACATATAATTAAAGAAACCTCCATTTGAGACACTATACACCAAGCATAGCAACAAGCTCTTCTATATATTTAAGCATGGTTGCCGTACCCCATTTCCCACCATCTTTGGTTCTCACCTTCTTGTATTTTGAAAGGT
>NZ_VUNG01000100.1 GCF_009695775.1 Hallella mizrahii
TAGTGAGCCAGAGCTTGCGGTGCCGTCAGATCCAGCCCGAGCGTTACAATGGCGACAAACCCTAAAAGTCTGAGTGAGTCGTTGTACTTCTTCTCGTTCTTCTCAAACGACACGACATGTCTTTTCTTGTCCAGTTTTACGTCGAACATGCAGAAGTCCCTTTTAAGTGTCTCATCGTCAGGGGCTTCCTCTTTGCCATCAATCATCTGCTGAAGACTGTTTCTCTGCCCTTCGACCTTCATGTCTATGTTGATTTGCCCCTCGCTCCTCCACGACGGATTGAAGAAGAGATTCAGGCGCATCTTGCTTGCTGCCTTCTCGTACTTGCCCTTTCCATGTACCTTGTAGTCAATGTCGTACTGCTTGTAGTACAGCTTGCTGTCAAGGTCTATCTCCATTCCGTCCGGACGGACATTGAAGTCTCCAAGGCCGTCTATTTTGTCGCTGATAAACTTGTGGCCGGTCTTCATACACATTATAGCGGACTGGTCATGAAGAATGTTGTCCTCAAGGATTTGCACTGTCCCATAGCCCCTGTCCGTTATCATTACGTAATTCGTAAAACCGGCACAGCGCAGGTCGGACTGGATGACACCCATTGTGCGTGAGTCAGGGATATTACCGGGAAACGACCTGTAATAGATGGGCATGTGGTTGCTGAGAGTATAGACTACAACTTCATTCGTCTGCGCCAAGGCAATGTTCTCCTTGTTGTGCCCCCAGCGTATGTCGGCCAGGCTGCTCCCGTAAGCCGACCTGCTTGTGGAGTCAACAGCACAGAGCTCCATCTTTCCAATTCTTTCTGAACGAAGGCGCAATAAGGCCTGGCGGTCTTTCTCAGTGATTGACTGCGTAAGACGGGTAATGTCTCCCGGAGACATTTCGCGCGCGGACGGAGTCTTGGTGTATCTCTGCCAGCGAGCGAGCCTGCTGTAAGAATAGCTGGAAATATAGGGGAACATGGCAAGCGTCATGATGTCATCCACTTTCTCCTTGTTTCCCTCGAACACCTTCTCCAGGTCCTCGCGTATCTTGGTCTTCTCTGCAACTCTTTCCATAAGCCACACGTCGCCATACAGACGGTTCTGCGCGTCTCCATTATAGGAGGGTCTCCCTGCTTTCCTCGTGCTTGGCAAAGAGTCAAGTTCACTCAAATCCCATCCCTGTGGGAATACCAATTGTTTTCGCTCGGCAGGAGGCATGTAGAGGTATGCCTTGCCTGGAATGAACTTCAGGCTTTCGGTCACCGTGCCTAAATGAATGCTTTTGTTCATGCGCTTACCGGTTGCCTCATTCGTTACACGTGGACGTAGTGTAGCATATCTATATCCATTATTGATGTGAAGCGTCACCTTGTGAGCCGTCTCATCGCTTATAGGCCTTGCCATTGTGCTATATCTTTGATTACCGCTACAAATGTAACAATAATAAATGAAATGACAAAACATAATAAGTTAAAT
>NZ_VUNG01000101.1 GCF_009695775.1 Hallella mizrahii
TTCTATAGTGTCTTGTGTCTCTTGGTTAGGATAAAACAGCTTCAAGACTTCCTGATCAAGCTCTGCTTCTGTTTCGTCATCTGGTGGCAATGTTGCATTGCTCTTACCAACCATAAAACCGAGTCTACGCTTTGGTTTCTGCATCTCATGTTCTCCTATCCAGCACAGCCAGATCCTGCATATGACGTTTAGTATACGTTACAGTGTGACTTACTCTGCAATAGCCTTCGGCCAGTGCTTCGCTGTGGTGTAGTGTCCCCAAAACTCCGTCTAATACCTGATATGGCTAATGGCACAGTTAACAACTTTTTTTTACGGATCTATTGACAACTTTTTTTGATATAGTAAAACTGTAAGAGATTATAAATAAAAGAAAAGCCCGCGTTCTCGATTAGTTTGGCGACAGTGAGAGAACGGGTCATTACAGAAAGGATACTGCTAAATGTTCAATATAGAAAATAACAGAGAGATATTAAAAAGTCAAATACCTTTAAAGCCATATGCTACAAATGATTTAGAGTTTGGATTGACTATTCAAAATAAGAATAAAGCTTTAGATATGCTTTATTTACAAGTAAATCACCCGTTGTATCTTCATACAATGATATTTGATTTAGACAAAGAAAACTGCTTTTATGAGTTTGAAAATGCTCATTTGCCCATCCCGTCTTTTATAACAAAATCACCAGACTCTGGTAGATGTCATTACGGTTATATGCTTAATGCTCCGATCTCATCAACAGAGAAAAGCAGACAGAAGCCTGTCAAGTTTGCCAGAGCATTATATTACAATATGGCTACTCGTCTTGGTGCTGATCTTGGCTATGCGGGACTGATTACTAAAAACCCACTGCATAGCCATTGGTCGCCGTTCTGGTCTGGTGCTGATTTATACGAACTTAATGATTTAGCTGATTGTTTTGATGATTTAGAAGAACCAAAGAAAAGAGAAAATACAGAGTTTGCTTTTGGTCGTAATGTTGAAATGTTCGACACCATAAGGAAGTGGGCTTATAAAAATGTGCTAAAATATAAGAATGAAAGCTCATTTAATGATTTTCAAAATGAGTTATTGTTAAAGTGTCAAATGCATAATGCATATTTAAATGCTAATGATTTACTGCCATACAATGAAATAAAAGCAACATCAAAAAGCATTGCTAAATGGTGTTGGTATAAATTTGAAAATGAGGAGTTTATTAAGATACAATCAAATAGAGCAAAAAAGGGAAAACCAAAAAGCAAAACTCGTAAGTTTTTGGAGGCGATAAAATGAAAGTTAAAAATAGAAAAAGAGAACTTACAGCAAAAGAGTATGCTGAA
>NZ_VUNG01000102.1 GCF_009695775.1 Hallella mizrahii
TTTTACAAGTGAGTATGTTATGTGCAGGAGTTTGTTTATTACGTTGTTGAGGACAATGCTGTACGGCTTGCCTTTCTTTTCCAGTCTGTCGGCGTAGGCCTTTATCTCTCGGTTGTAGATAATCGCACTTTTGGCAGCCATTCTGAGGTTGTTCTTTATCATCTTACAGCATACGTTCTTGCTTGGATCCTTCTTGTGGACAGAGGTGCCGGATTCGTCATAGAACGTATGAGCGCCTGCGTAACAGGACATCTTGTTGGGTGTGGTTATCTTCTTGAAATTCGACGAGTATGCGATAATGCAAGCTGCATTGACCAGGCCGACGCCATTTATGGAAGTCATGTGCAGGTAGTTTCTCTTCAAGTCCTCGTCAGAGTTGATAATGCGCTCGATTTCCTGGTTACACTTTTCGATTATCTCGTCGAGTGTCTTTATCTCGGATTCAGACATTTTGTTTATTGCGCGTGCTGTCTGCGATTTGCCAAGTACTGTGGTGAACTTCTTTTCCGACAGCCTTGTCTTTGCCTCTTTTCGGCGTTCTACCATTGTGGCGCGGTAATTCACTATTTCCTTCAGTTCCATGATAACCGTCGGATCGGGCGAAAAAAGGACAAGCTTGTCCTGATGTTTGGCCGCATACTCTGATATGTTCCTCGAGTCGGCCTTGTCGTTCTTCCCGCGTCTGAACCCGGAGGAACGGTGTATCTGCAAAGCACTCTCGCGCCATACGTTCTGGCCTTTGTCGTGAAGATACATACAGATCTGCCTGTCGTATCCACCGGTAGTCTCCATGCAGAACAGCCCGTCTTCCGACAACTTGCCGTTGCATTGCTTGCACAACTTCTTTGCCCATGAGACAAGAGTTCTGAAGCCTGACGTGCTGTTATCGAACTGTCTGTAACCAACCTCGTTCAACGAATCTATCGATTCGAAGAAAATTGCAGTCGCATCAAAAGTTTTTTTGGCAATGTCTATGCCAATACAGAATTTCTTCATAACTTTGTCCTTTAATTAAGTAAGTAACGAGTTGACCGAGAAGTTGTCCAGACTAATACTTTATTTAGGCTTCGAGCCTAACTTCCTACCTGGTCTCTGCAGCTTCAATCCGGAGGGGCTATAACGAAGGTTAGGCTCGAGGTCTAGTAGGGGCTATAGATTATCCCTCCGGTGGTCAACTTTTCCTTACAACAACAAAGGTAAAAATTAACCATGAAACTAAAGGTATAAACCTTTAAAATATTCACACTGCAAAGATAAAGTAGGGGCGGGG
>NZ_VUNG01000103.1 GCF_009695775.1 Hallella mizrahii
GGAAACAAAAAAATAGTCCGCTCGACTCTAGATTGAGAGTTGAAGCGGACAAGCTTTTGTATGAATATTTCAGGAAAAGGAGAAATGATCACTCATTGAAGTTGAGCTCCGGTGCCTTTTCCGCACCCGCAGCAGCCTCGAACTTCTCCATGCGATTGAAACCGAACATGCCGGCAAAGACTACGTTGGGGAAAGTGCGCACATCCTGATTGTAGTCTTGCACAGCCATATTGTATTTTTGTCGAGCCTCGTTGATGCGGTTCTCCGTACCCTCCAATTGTATCTGCAGGCTCTGCTTGTAGTTGACATGTGGGAGCACATCACCAAACTGACCCACAACTTCGATACCCCGCCCGATGGTTGCGCTTCTTATCATCTCATGAACCAACAGCTCCATCAGTTTTTCCTCGATCTTAAGGAACACATCTCGCTGGAGGACAACCACATCTTCCCGGGATTTCTGCACATGGAGCAACAGAGGGGGGTGAGTAATCAACAGTTATAGAATATAGAATAGGGAGACGCAAGTTCAACATAGAAGTGCAATCGATAGACAGGTATAACCTAAATAATCTATACTTGAAAACACCGAGAGGCCAAGGGGCGAGCAGCTCCCATAAGCGATCTTGAACGGCAGAAGATATTAGCAATGCAAAAAAAAGGAGAACGCTTTCTCCTTAAAATCAACTATATTTGCATTGCTTTGTACAAACATCTGATTTCGGAACAAAGATACGCAATTTATTTAATGCTGCAAAAGAATATGTCCCAAAAAGATATTGCGCTGCTATAGGAGTAAGCCCCTCAACTATTACAAGGGAGCTATCGTGACTATAATAGACAGAAGTACAGACTGGCTAATCATGAGAAAACCGCCCATGGCAAAGATGCCTTTGCCGCCCCTCATGCACCATGGCAAAAAGGTGGCATCGAAAACACAAACGGCCTCATAAGGCAATACATACCAAACGGTACCAATTTCAATGATGTAAGTCAACAGAGAATAAAAATGATACAAACCTAAAATCCGCAAGCAATCTCAATGACAATCTCAATTGCAGTAAAGAGCTTGAACACTATGCATCATGATAGTATGAGCGTGAATTTTGTCCGATTTGTGCACACCATCCCCTTACCCCACGATGCGACTTGAGGTAATACGCAGATTAAAACCATAAGGAACGGATTTTATCCGAA
>NZ_VUNG01000104.1 GCF_009695775.1 Hallella mizrahii
TTCTGTGTGGTGATGTCCGTACTAATATTCGTTAAATAATTAGTTGCTCTTTTGTAATCTTCTAAAATACAGCTACTTTTATGGAAAAAACCAAGCCAATGTTACTCAAAGACTTCTTCAATAGATTTCCTGACGATGAAAGCTGCATAGACTACTTCAAAGATGTTCGCCTGTCCTTGGGTATGATCTGCCCTAAGTGCAGTAGAACCAATTTCAAATGGTATAAGGGAAGTCGTATATTCCAATGTGCCACCTGTGGCTATAGATTCCCATTGACCAAGGGAACAGTAATGGAAAAGAGTCACTTGCCCATGTACGATTGGTTCTTTACGGCTAACATGATGACATCAATCAAGCAGGTGCTATCTGCCAAGGAGATACAACATCAGTTGGAAAAGAAATATTATTCTCCTGTATGGCTCATGATGATGAAGTATAGAGACATTATGGGCAAGCGAGATGCCATGTATAAGTTGTCTGATGAAGTGGAGATTGACATATCCTTCTTCCCTACTTCTTCTATAGTCAATGTTGACGGTGAGGATGTAATCAAGACTCAAAAGACACCGGTTCTGGTAATAGCAGAGAGTAAACCTGTTGATGGTATCCTCGCAGAGTATTTTTCCAAACTTACTATGCCTGAGTATATTAACAGAGCATCCGCGCTATTGCAGAAAGCAGAAAAGATGAACATAAAGAAAGCCGTCCAATGTATAAAGATGTACTCTATGCCTAATCAGCAATATGAAACGATACGTCCCTATATTGAAGGATCTGTGAGTAGCGACACCAAAGCTGTTACGGATGGTGGACACAACCTCATCAAGTTAAAGGAAATCCTCAAAGAACACAAGCCATATCCTGAAACTGAGGACGAAATCCATGAAGTGGTCAAATCAAAATTACCTTGGGTGCATATAATAACCGGAGAGTGCCGTAGTGGTATTGAAGCTATACATAAAGATATAGACGAGAGATTCCTACAACCATACTTGAATGAATATTGTTGGAAGTTCAACAGAAGATTTTTCAGAGACTGCAAGAAGGATAAGTACGACTTGTTTGATCATCTAATCAGGACGGCCGCACAGTATACCTCGGACATAAAATGGAGGGACTATGAGAAGGCTATCAATAGTCTTAACGTTTATTAGTACAGACATCACCACACAGAA
>NZ_VUNG01000105.1 GCF_009695775.1 Hallella mizrahii
GATCCAGAGATGGTGACGCCCTTCGGGGCATCTGTGAAGGTGCTGCATGGTTGTCGTCAGCTCGTGCCGTGAGGTGTCGGCTCAAGTGCCATAACGAGCGCAACCCCTCTCTTCAGTTGCCATCAGGCTATGCTGGGCACTCTGGAGACACTGCCACCGCAAGGTGTGAGGAAGGTGGGGATGACGTCAAATCAGCACGGCCCTTACGTCCGGGGCTACACACGTGTTACAATGGGGGGTACAGAAAGCCGGCTGCCCGCAAGGTCAGTCCAATCAAGAAAGCCCTCCTCAGTTCGGACTGGGGTCTGCAACCCGACCCCACGAAGCTGGATTCGCTAGTAATCGCGCATCAGCCATGGCGCGGTGAATACGTTCCCGGGCCTTGTACACACCGCCCGTCAAGCCATGAAAGCCGGGGGTGCCTGAAGTCCGTGACCGCAAGGATCGGCCTAGGGCAAAACTGGTAATTGGGGCTAAGTCGTAACAAGGTAGCCGTACCGGAAGGTGCGGCTGGAACACCTCCTTTCTGGAGGGACGCAAGGTAGGGCAAGATAATTGCTCAAGAGACAGTCAACCTGAAGGTGACGCCTCTACCGGCTTTTTGTACGCTGCTGTCTGTTTACTATAAAGGGAATGAAGGAAGCCGGGCTTTTGTAGCCCCGAGACTTGGAAGCGCAACTGGCCGGGACGAGTAATTCTGGGGATGCAAATCCTCAAAAGTATCATAGTCCTATAGCTCAGTTGGTTAGAGCGCCACACTGATAATGTGGAGGTCGGCAGTTCAAGTCTGCCTGGGACTACTTCAACATTCAATCCTCAACATTCACGGGGGATTAGCTCAGCTGGCTAGAGCACCTGCTTTGCAAGCAGGGGGTCAACGGTTCGAATCCGTTATTCTCCACAACGTAATGCTGATGCTGATGTATGATTTATAATTTCTACATTATACACTATACATTATGCATTATTCATTACTCCGATCTTTGACATATTGACACAAGCTAAAACTGTAAAGTAGCAAAGTTCAAGACTTAACGAGGCTTACATAGAAATATGTATGCTGAGACAATACAATACAGCTGAAAGTATGAGCAACGTCCATAGCTCTTTAAGAGATATGGACAGCGAAAGAAGTAGGAAAGGGCGCATGGTGGATGCCTTGGCTCATC
>NZ_VUNG01000106.1 GCF_009695775.1 Hallella mizrahii
AAAGTTTCTGCGCTAATTCCGGACACATGAACTCACATAGCTCAAATGGGGATTTTCCATTCAAATGTTCCTTGGCACTGGAATTGATATGTGAGATGGCTACATTCAAGGAAGTCTGATCGGTCAGGCCGATACTGCGTAAGTCTACTTCGTTAGGTAATATATAACGTAATTCACGATGCATATTTTCCAGGCTTCCTTTCTGCCCGGACTGCATAGGGTCGCAATAGAAGACTCGTGTCCTTCTGGTACCATCGTCTCTTTTTTCCATATGCTCAGCATCAGTAAATTCACCTCCGCGATCGGTGAGTGTTATATGAGCTTCCTGTTCAAACAGGCTTTTTCCAAGGATGGAATCAAGAACAGCTAGTCCGTCAACCATATCTGCAGCAGTCTTCGTGTCGTGATATACAGCAAACAGGAGCCCATATTTGATGAATTTGAAAGTCTGGATAAACGGCCCATTGGAAATGTCATTGTAGACTGTGTCCATTTGTAAAATGTGTGTGATTTCCTCAGACTCAACATAGGATTGGTAATCTGTGTAAAGCCGTCCAACAAGGAATTTACGGTCTTGTCGTTTTTTATAGATCGTCTTCTTCTTAGCGGTCATTTTTCTTTTGACTTTTATACGAAGGTCAATATTAGCAATGCCAACACATTCGAATACACCTTGTTCAATATAGTTGTAGAGTGTCTTCTCACTGATTCCAAGTTCGGGATGTGCAGCTATGATCTGATAAGGTGAATGACCTTTTAATATAAGAGGCTTGACGGTATTGCCTAGCTCTACAGCTTCTGATGAGGTCAGATTGATTCCGGTTCGAGACTCAACGAGTTCGCTACGGTATTCCTCATAGGCGATCGTAGGTTTATAGAGGTATTTATCAAAGCGGCAGCTTTTCAGTTTCTCACAGCCATTACAAGCTCCCGGAGTACGATCTCTGCGTTTGCAGCGGAACTTAGAATAATCAGGGCAGTTGACAGTACAATTCTTTCTCTTAAACTTACAGTGAGCATAGTTCTCGCATTCTAGAGAAAGTGTAGATTTATGAGAGAGATAACGGTGAGCACGGATTTCCTTACCTATCGTAGATTTATCTTTGCCTAGATTATCAGCAATAGCTTTTTTAGAAGAACCAT
>NZ_VUNG01000107.1 GCF_009695775.1 Hallella mizrahii
AATGTCCACTATAAAGATTTAGACGAATGGGCTGGCTTCAATTTATACGGAAACCCAACTCAGGAGAGGAAAGACCTTACCCGAAAAATTGGATAGAATTATGAGCACAGACTTGACACCCTAGTAACAAAGTATGTAAACTTTGTAAGATAACACAATAAATCAAGTATTAGTCCGTTATAGTATCAAAGTAATATAGAAATGCAGTCGTCACGGTGCTTAAATGACGACTGCTCTAAAAAGACTCTTTATCGTGTTGCCGCACGATGTGAGTATGGACTTTCATTTAACAAACTCCACGGATACCATCAGTCGGGCATCCGATTTTTATTTTGAGTTTTTAGCCCCAAATTTCTGACAAAATAATGGGGAGGCGCAATGACCTCCCTAATCTCATTCTTCGTTCATCTTCTCCATCATGTGTTGGCAATGACCGCAATAACCTTCGTTGTCAAGTGCTGCAAGCATTTCACCCCAAGGTATATCCGCACCGCAGAATTTACATTCATCAACTGTGTTGTTTTCTATTGCCCTGTCAAAAACAAATTTCTGCTTTTCCGACAAACTGTCATACCCTTTGTCTAACATCTGCTTGGCAATTCCTGCCTCCTTACCTTCCAAACGGCTTGAATTTATGAGTCCTTCTACAAAGCCGTTAAAATCCTCTTCAAAATAACGTTCTCTTCTCATAATCAAAATTATAAACATTCTTAATTTCGTAATCCCAATAACACATTTGCATCTGTAATCTCTTCCACTTCTTCCTTTCCCAAGTATAGACGAGTACTTGTAATGCGTGGGGACTTTATTGTATATACAAAAACCATGCCATCTTTATATATGACAGCGTTAATCGAATAAAATATTAGAATTATGACAGATACAGAGATTACAATCGTTTGTAAGGAAGGTGAAGACCACATTACAGACATAAGCCTTACGGCAGAACGGAATTACACTCCAATCTTTACGGAAGCATTCTCCACACAGGAAAAGCCATTAAGTGTATATCCTAAAATCCGCAACTATCATCCAATACACGATTAAGGGTAGATTTATGAGTCGTTAGTAGCAGCTTTCAGTAAAAAGCAACAGCACAACATCAATATGTAGCCACCATCCCCTTACCCCACGATGC
>NZ_VUNG01000108.1 GCF_009695775.1 Hallella mizrahii
CTCAATGGCGGCGTAAGCAGAAAAAGGAAAATCGACGTCCAGCGCCTTCGCCAGTCGCACTAAATCATTCAAACTTTTCAGACAATGAAAAATAGGCTGGGCACCGGTGATGCTGCCAACTTACTGATTTAGTGTATGATGGTGTTTTTGAGGTGCTCCAGTGGCTTCTGTTTCTATCAGCTGTCCCTCCTGTTCAGCTACTGACGGGGTGGTGCGTAACGGCAAAAGCACCGCCGGACATCAGCGCTATCTCTGCTCTCACTGCCGTAAAACATGGCAACTGCAGTTCACTTACACCGCTTCTCAACCCGGTACGCACCAGAAAATCATTGATATGGCCATGAATGGCGTTGGATGCCGGGCAACTGCCCGCATTATGGGCGTTGGCCTCAACACGATTTTACGTCACTTAAAAAACTCAGGCCGCAGTCGGTAACCTCGCGCATACAGCCGGGCAGTGACGTCATCGTCTGCGCGGAAATGGACGAACAGTGGGGCTATGTCGGGGCTAAATCGCGCCAGCGCTGGCTGTTTTACGCGTATGACAGGCTCCGGAAGACGGTTGTTGCGCACGTATTCGGTGAACGCACTATGGCGACGCTGGGGCGTCTTATGAGCCTGCTGTCACCCTTTGACGTGGTGATATGGATGACGGATGGCTGGCCGCTGTATGAATCCCGCCTGAAGGGAAAGCTGCACGTAATCAGCAAGCGATATACGCAGCGAATTGAGCGGCATAACCTGAATCTGAGGCAGCACCTGGCACGGCTGGGACGGAAGTCGCTGTCGTTCTCAAAATCGGTGGAGCTGCATGACAAAGTCATCGGGCATTATCTGAACATAAAACACTATCAATAAGTTGGAGTCATTACCCAATAACAGAAGGCGGGCGTTGGTAACAGCGACCCGATACCCTATGAGCATTTCAATGACTACAAAACTCAGTTATGGATTTGGAGCGTTCGGGAAGGATTTTGCGATCGGCATTGTGTATATGTACCTCATGTATTACTACACCGATGTCGTCGGGCTGTCTGTGGGTTTGGTCGGTACTTTGTTTCTGGTGGCGAGGATCTGGG
>NZ_VUNG01000011.1 GCF_009695775.1 Hallella mizrahii
TATGCCCAAGGGGCAATTTTACGCGTTAGCGATTTTCGTCATGGGCAGGCTTGACACCAAAGGTGTGGGGCTAAAGCTATGGGGTAGGCGGCGAGCTTGCTCGCAAGACTACCCCATAGCTTTAGACTCATTGCTCCTTGGGGAGCATAAACATGACCATGATTTTCTTTTCTCTTTTCCGTTTGAAAATGTCAAAGCGATAATGGCAGTATAAAGATTTATATTTCCTCTCACTATGATTCCACGGAAAATATCCAGTGCGCCGTTTTTTATATCTTTTGCGGGGTTAGGGCGGGGATAAACCCCGCCCCTACTCACCGCATGACGTACCGTTAACAGGATAATACCAGTCAAACGATGTGGATGCTATCCACCAAAAAGGATTCGCTGAATAGCTGCAATTTTCTTCCCTGCTTGCAAAGATTATGAAAAACGAGAAGAGTCACCAAACTTTCTTCTTCGCAAACATAACATGGTGGACAAACCAACAGAAATGAGTGGACAAAAACGACAGAAGAAGAAAATAGTATGGCAAGACCCTTGCATGATTAACTCGATCCCATTAATTTTGCAACCGACAGAAAGCTCTGAAAGGGAGACTAAAAGTCCAAGACCGATCTGCAAATTACTTAGCAAAGATCTGATTTTACTAATCCATACAATCAAAAAAAATGAACAAGCTATTACTTACAAACGTGATTTGGATGGGAGTCCTCGCCCTGTCCGGTTGCAGCAACCAAATGATCACAGATGATCCGTCGGAAGAAGCCACACCCGTGCGCGACTCTACTTCCCTGACCACCCGTGCGGGCAAACTCTCAACGTACACAGCCCCCACCTACGCCGACGACTATTCCTCTATCGCCGACTGGAGTCAGCGGGGCAACTGGAACCTTGCCAATGTGCACGACCCATCAGTGATGAAGGCCGACGACGGATACTACTATATGTATCAGACCGACGCCTCTTACGGCAACGCTTTGGATGGGCAAGGACACTTCTTCTGCCGACGCTCCAAAGACCTGGTACACTGGTCGTGGGTGGGATCCACCATGCACCGGCAGCCATCGTGGGTGGCTGCAAAGGTCAACGAATACCGTGCTGCCATGGGACTACAACCTATCAAGCACTTCCGCTACTGCTTTTGGGCTCCTTGCGCACGCAAGGTAAGAAACGGACTGTACCGAATGTATTACTCCATTGTCGTGGACAACTACATCGGAAATGGAAAATACAACGATGCTGCCAACTGGTGTAACTCATGGACAGAGCGTGCCTTCATCGGTGTGATGGAGACATCTGACCCGGCATCGAACAACTGGACAGACAAAGGAATGGTCACCACATCATCTACAGATAAGGGATTTAACTTTTACCGTCCGTCAGGCAGCGACTGGAACGCTTACTTCAAATACAACGCCATCGATCCTACCTACATCATCTGCCCCGATGGCAAACATTATCTGCTCTACGGCTCCTGGCATTCCGGCATCGTAGCCCTGCGTATCAATCCCAATACGGGTAAGCCTTATACCCAACAAGGCAATCCTTGGGGAGACATCTCCAGCTATGGCCAGCTCGTCTACTCGCGCAACCTCAACAGCCGTTGGCAGGCCTCTGAGGGTCCGGAAGTGGTATACCATGATGGTTACTACTATCTGTTCCTAGCCTACGACGAGCTTTCTGTAGCCTACAACACCCGTGTGTTGAGATCGAAGAACATCCTTGGCACTTATTATGGAAAAGACGGCCGCAACTGTACAGCAAAAGGTGGAGAGGCCTATCCTATCGTCACACATCCCTATCGATTCAACGGCCACAGCGGATGGGTCGGCGTATCGCACTGCTGCGTATTTGATGACGGCAAGGGCAACTGGTTCTTTGCCTCTCAGGGACGCCTGCCTGCCAACACCAACGGCAACCCTTACTCCAACGCCATTATGATGGGACAGGTCAGAACACTGAGATGGACACAGGACGGATGGCCTGTCGTCATGCCGGAAAGATATGGCAATGTCCCACAGCTTACCATCCTGGAGAGTGAGCTCAAAGGCAAATGGCAGCTGATACCTTTGTCGTACAAAGTGGGGCAACAATGCACATCGGTCTCTATGACACTGGGCTCTAACCACAAGATCACGGAGGGCTTCAAGGCAGGCTCAACATGGAAATACGACAAGACAGCAAGCATACTGTATATTGCAGGCATACCCATGTATCTCAGTCGCGAGGTTGACTGGGAGTCGAACCCCAGGAAGGCAACAATCGTCTTCTCCGGTCTGAGCAACTACAACAGCAAAAACAATCTGTTTACCTATTGGGGAAAGAAGACGAACTAATTCTCCGTCTGACATGACGACGTCCACTCTTACCGATGATGTCACAAAGCTATCAACACATCTGGAATACGCAAGCACAGCACTGCCTTGTTTGCGTATTCTGCTCATTCCCACTATTCCTAAATAAGATAATGCGAACAAGGGGAATACGAAGCCATGTAGCTTTGATTTTACTTTGTTGAATAAACTGACATTTTTCCGCCGTTTTCCCTGCGATTTTCTGAACCGGCTCCTATGTTGCTCTCAATTTTTCGAATTATGAGGCATTTTTCGTAATTATCTGATTCACAGATTGTTACGAATACAACACTGTTTTACATCCAATAAAATCGGTTTTTTACGATGAACTTTTGCTGATTTTGCTGATCAGAAAACCTTTCTGATGCTATCATCTCAGTTGTTTTACTTGGTCATCTCAATTGTTTGACCCGGTCATCTCGGTTGTTTGACAACATCAAAACAGTGTTTTGACTTCAAGAGACAGCAAGAAAGGACGACTCATCTTCCTTTTTTCTCATTTCCAGGTTCTCTCGCTCTCTAGATTGCAAGTCCACCGTGATGGTATTTTGTAAAGATTCATCCTTTAAAGAATGATAGCGGACTGCAAGAAAGCGGGTAACTATTCACCGAATGCAACCCGAAAGGCAGAAAAATAAAAAGATAACGCTGCAAGAGTCTACTTCTAACAAATAACCACTTACTAACTTCTCCTGCAGTAGTGACATCATCCACCGTACCCATAACAGAGGTAAGCACCCTCCCACCGTATGGGCGGGGGTTATCCCCGCCCTACCCCCCTTGACGGTAATCATTCCACCCCCGTGCCACATGTCTTTTGTATCTTTTGCGGAGTTAAGGCGGGGATAAACCCCGCCCTAACCCCCTTGTCGGTAATCATTCTCCCCCCGTGCCATCTGTTTATATATCTTTTGCGGGGTTAGGGCGGGGATGAACCCCGCCCCTACGGCCCCACCGCACCGTTAACAGGGCAATACCATAAAAACGATGTTAATGTCATCCACCGTAGGGGCGGGGTTTATCCCCGCCCTAACCCCCTTGACGGTAATCATTCCACCCCCGTGCCACTAATCATTCCACCCCCCGTGCCACATGTCTTTTGTATCTTTTGCGGGGTTAGGGCGGGGATAAACCCCGCCCCTACGGCCCCACCGCACCGTTAACAGGGCAATACCATAAAAACGATGTTAATGTCATCCACCGTAGGGGCGGGGTTTATCCCCGCCCTAACCCCCTTGACGGTAATCATTCTCCCCCCGTGCCACATGTCTTTTGTATCTTTTGCGGGGTTAGGGCGGGGATAAACCCCGCCCCTACTCACCTCTGCGCCGTGAACAGGGCAATACCACCAAAACACAGGAAAGCTATCCTCCGAAATGAACTCGCTTCTATATAACTAAAAATCTCCAGTTATATCAACAACTTGTTATCGCCAAAGGGCGATATGGCAGTTCCTGCGGTAGTGACATCATCCACCGTACCCATAACAGAGGTAAGCACCCTCCCAGTAGGGGCGGGGGTTATCCCCGCCCTAACCCCCTTGACGGTAATCATTCCACCCCCGTGCCATCTGTTTATATATCTTTTGCGGGGTTAGGGCGGGGATAAACCCCGCCCCTACGGCCCCACCGCACCGTTAACAGGGCAATAACACCAAAACACAGGAAAGCTATCCCCCGGAAAGAATTCACAGAATAGTTACAGACACGGGAAGACGTTGTCGGTTCAAGAGTATTTGTAAACCTTTTAGTTTCCGTCCGGCTTGACCACATCCACGCGTACCGAGGGCGTCCAGCGAAAGAACTGTGGATCGTCGGGATGAGCCGGATCGAAGTCTTTCCAGTCACGCAGGCCGTTGATCATTGGCAGGTTGAGACTCTTCATGCCCATGACCACCATCTTAGCCACCTCATACGCACCGTAAGGATTGAAGTGCGTATTGTCGGCCAAAGCCTTGGGCTGGTTGGGCCATGTGTTGGCGGGATAGTGCACCAGCGCACGCTTGCTGCCCTCGTAGCCAAGCGTCTCAAAGAACGTGCGGGTCATGTCATGAAGCTCGATAACAGGCACATGCTCCCGCTTGGCTACGGCACGCATGGCATCGGGGTAGTCGCCGTGGGTCTCAAGGATATGCTGATGACTGTTGTCGAAGGCACGGCGCTGCGTCGGCGTGACAAAGACGATGTTTCCGCCCTTAGCTCGCACCTTGTCTATATAAGTCTTCAACATATAGGAGAAGTTATACCAGGCACCACTGCCGGGTGTTTTCTCCTTTTGGTCGTTGTGGCCGAACTCACAAAACACGTAATCGCCCGGCCGCATCATCGACAGGATCTTGTCGAGACGGTTCTGAAAATAGAACGACGAGGCGGTGAGCCCGCTCTCAGCATGGTTCGCCACTGCATAGCCGTCGTCCATCCAGCGCGTGATCATCTGTCCCCATGAGGCATAGGGGTCGTAAGGCTGATCCACAACGGTGGAGTTGCCACAGAGAAAAAGGGTGACGGCTGTCGTGTCGGGCGTTATTGTCACGCGCCGCACGGCAGGGTGCGGACCGGTGAACTCCAAGTTGAGACTGTCGTCCCAGTCGAGATAGTCTTTCTCACGGGGCTTGAGTTTCACCCGCTCCTTGTCCGTGATATACGGCGATCGCTTGTTCACGACAAAGGAGAAAGTCTTGAACTTACCCCTTTTCGTGGGCGTGTCCTCGACAAAGAGTCGGCGGCTCTCGGCACGCACCATTGTGTTGCCTTCATGGCTCTTGCTGCCCAGCTCCACCGTGACGCGATAGTTGCCGTCGGGCACAGCCACAGAAAACGAGAACGGCTTGTCCGCCTTGCTCTGACGCGACAGGTCGAAAGTCTGCGTCTGCGCCTGTGCTGTCAAGGACAGCAGCAGACAGGCGCAGAGATGAAAGAGATGTCTCATAGTTGAACGATATTATAACCTATTTATGAATCGTTGTTTGTTCACTCCGTGGCCAGCGTGCATTTACCCCTCACGCGTCCCGCCTTGTCGACAAGTTCCACGCGCACCTTCCCCGGCTTGGACGTTGCGCGAAGGATGACGAGCAGGTTGCCCTGATAGAGAGTGGTGGTCGGATCGGTGGCGATGGCGTTGCCGGTGATGTCACCGTTGTCGGCAGCTACGAGCTCAGCCGGCCCGCTGACGCGCACCGTGAGCGTGTCGTTGGCCAGTGGCGTGCGCCGTCCCTTTGCGTCGAGCCCCAGCACACGGATGTGCATCAGATCCTGACCATCGGCTTTCCACGTCTCGTTGTCGGGGATGAGTGCCAAACGCTTGAGTGGTCCTGCCGTGGCGATCTCGTGGCGAGCGACTTCCTTGCCGCCGTTGCGGGCGATGGCGAGGAGCGTGCCCGGCTCGTAGGCGATGCCGTCCCACCGGATCTTGTCACGCGACTTGGGATCTGAGCTGTTTTTCTTCACGCCGAGACTTCTGCCGTTGAGCCTGAGTTCTACCTCCTCAGCGTTGGTATAAGTGTAGACGGTATATCGTTTGCCCGTCATGCGGTTCCAGTGCCACGTGACTTTATCGCCGCCGAAGGTCACGCCATTCCATGTCATTGTCTCCTCCTTACCACCTGCCACACCGATGTGCACGACAGGCTTGTCGGTGAACATCGCCTTGAGCATATAGGCTTGCGGCTTGGGCAGCAGCGAGCGGTCGAAGACACCGTTGTCCCATCCCTTGCGCGGCCAGCCGAGACTCTCGCCGTTGTAGTCGATCATGCCCCAATAGGCCAGGCCCACGACACGGTTGAGATCCATGTCGAAGTAGTTGGGACCCATCATCGGCAGGTTGGCCTCGCTCTGATAGAAGATCATGTTGGGAAAACGGCGGCCGTCGCCGGGAAAGTACATATAGCGATAGTTGTAAGCCTGGATGTCCGTGATCATCGCCAGGTCGCAGGGCAGCGAGTCGGTCTGCCAGTTGCGGCCGCGCGGGTGCATGGCCACGGTGACGGGCCGTGTAGTGTCGTAGCGGCGCAGCAGAGTGCGCAGCAAACGATAAGGTGTCACGCCCCAGTCGTTGAAAGGCAGATTGGGATAGGTCTGCAACTCATTGCCCAAGCTCCACATGACGACGCTCGGATGGTTGCGGTCACGCTGTATCCACTCCGGCACATCGTATTGCCAATGGCTCATCCACGGCTGCCGGCCTCCGGCATATTGTGTGAGCCATTTGTCATAGAGCTCGTCGACGACAAGGATACCGTATTTGTCGCAAAGGCGGTAGAGGTCTTCACTGTAGGGATTGTGGGAGCAGCGGATGTGGTTGAAGCCGAAGTCCTTGAGCAACTTGATGCGCTTCTCGATGGCACGCGGATAGGCGGCGGCACCGAGCGCGCCGAGGGTGTGGTGGTTGGCAATGCCCTTGAGGATCACCTTGCGGCCGTTGAGCTTGAAACCAAAAGAAGGACCGTACTCGATGGTACGGATACCGAAGGGCTCTGTCACCCGGTCGGCGACCCGTCCGCTGTCGTCGCGAAGGGTCAGCTCGGCACTGTATAAATAAGGTGTATCCAAATCCCACACATGAGGATGGTCGATCGTGATGTCGGCCAAAGGATATTCCATCGTGTGACGGTGACGGGTCAGCGCCAACAAGGTGTCGGCTTGGGCTACCACATGTCCCTGGGCGTCAAGGATGCGCACGGCAAGCGGTGCCTCCCGTTGCCGCCCATAGTTGGAAACCGCAGCTTTGATATGTACGACGCGGTTGTCTGTGGTTGTGATCTGTAGCGGATGGCGGTCGAAAAACAGCTGGCGGTCGGTGACGATGAGCTTCACGTCGCGGAAGAGTCCGCCACCAGTGTACCAGCGTGAGTTCTGCGGGCCACGCGTATCGGCCAAGACGGTAAGCACGTTTTCCTGACCGTAGCGCAACCTGTCGCTGATGTCGATGCCGAAACCGACGTAGCCGTATTCCGTGCCGCCGATGCGCTCACCATTGAGCCAGACATCGCCGACAAGCATGATGCCGCCTACCTCCAGCACGACGCGGCGACCGCGCCAACTGCTGTCGGGCGTGAACGTGCGGCGGTACCAGCCTTTTCCCATCTCCTTGAAGCCACGCGACGAGAGGCGGCTCTTGACGTTGGCAGCCTGATCGCGGTTGTCGGCGTGCTCGTCAGCAGCGGGAGCTACCCACGGCTGACTGATCTGGAAGTCGTGTGGCAACCTCACTCTCTGCCACGCGCCACGGCCTTGATGGGCTTGCGCAGGCGACAGTTCGGCACGGGTGAACTGCCAGTCGACGATGTTCACCGTGTCCCGTTGCGCACAAGCAGGCAAGGACAAGAACAGGAGGAGGAGGGAGCTGAGCCACCCCCGACGGAATATAGAACGGATGGGATAACGATACATTGGTCGATGTTTACTGATTTTTAATCATTGGTCTTGGTCACTGCAAAGATAAGCAAAGAGCTTCAGACCGCCATGTGAAAGCATACGATTATTATGATTTTATTCGAGGAAACGCCTTCCATGTCTTTCTTCTATTTTCTGAAACTCATTATTTTTTGGCGTCACCATTGATGACCACGTTGCGGACAACGGTACCGGGAATAAGCGTAGAGGAGAAGTTACCGGCTTTGTCGGTGACATGAACATCCTCAAAGACAAAATCGGAAAGACTGTATTTGTCGCTGGTACCCACGTCGAAGAAGTTGTCGCAGTCCATGTGGATATTCTTCAGCGTCACGTTTCTGCATGATGACTTGGGCATATTGCGTCGCCTGGCAGGCTGGAAGAATTGTGTCCAAGGGCGGATGACGAGACCGCTGCGGGCCCGTCCTGTGATGCCTTCGACCCGAATCTGCTCGTAGCGTTGTGGCGTGTCAGGGCGCATCTTCAACCAGAGCACGCGGTCGGCGTTCTCACTCGTGCAGTTGCGCAGGATGACGTTGGTGTCGTGGAGACTCTCCGAGCCCAGGGTGAGCATGCTGTGCACAGTGCCGTAACGGCAGTTCTCCACAAGCACGCGGCTGACAGGCCCGTTGACAGCCATGGTGTCGGCATAGGTGCCCTTACCTCCCTTAAGCACGACGGCATCGTCGTTGACGTTCATATAGCATCCGCGCACAAGGATGTCGTGGCACTTGTCGATGTCAATGGCATCGCTGCTCGGTGCTTTCACGCCCTGAGTAGGCGCAAAGATGAAGCAATCGAGATAGCGCACGTGATCGCAGTTGTAAAGATGGTTGGTCCATACAGGGCTGTTCATCAGATGCACGTCCTGTACGGTGACACGACTGGAATTGCTGATATATACCAGTCGGGGCCGCTGCGCATCCTTGTTGGTGCAGTCGGGATTCCACAGCCGCCGGATCCAGAACTCCTGCCAATAGTGATAGCCGTTGCCGTCGATGGTGCCTTTGCCGGTGATGGTAAAGCCGTCGACATGGTCGGCATTGACGAGAGCGGCAAAATACTTGCAGGTCTCACCTTCGAAACGAGTCGTCAGCACGGGAAAGTCGGCAATGCGGTCTGAGCCTTTCAGCGTAGCTCCCTCGCAAAGATGGAGATGGGTGCCCGGCTTGAAAAACAGCGCGCCGCTGAGAAAAGTGCCCGACGGGATGACGACCACACCGCCGCCCTCGCGCTGGCAGCGGTCTATGACGGCCTGGATGGCTGAGGTCTGTACGAGCGTGGGATTGCCGCTCACGCCATAGTCGGTGATGACATATTGCTTGCCGAGGCTGCGCATATCCACTTTCGTGGTATCGATGAACCACGCGTCGACCGGTGTGCCATCGGGCCAGGTATCTGCGTTTGCACTGCCACAACAGAGCAGCAGAAGGAAAAGAAGGATCTGTTTCATTGCTTTGCTTTTTGTTATATACATGATAAGGTGTAGCGTGCCTATATATAATAAGGTGTAGCGCATGCCACTTGCCTTAGAGCGTATTAATGGTGAAGTTCTATCAGCTTGACGCTACCGTTGAGTCCACTCTTCATGGGAGTCCAATCGGCGTAGCCGGTCTTATGGTATTGCAGGTCGACGACGTTGATGTCTTTCATCACACGCCATTTGATGCCCCGGCGATCCATGTCTGCGATGCGGTTGGCAGGAAGGTTGGTGACCACGACGCGCAGCGTGTTGTCGCCTTTCTTCAGCAGTCCGCTCACGTCGAGGGTAAACGGCACTGACCACGCACAGCCGGCGAAGCGGCCATTGACCCAGACCTCTGCCGACTCGCGCACATCGCCAAGGTCGAGCAACCACGGCCTACGCGCCTCGTCAGCACTCAGACGGAATGTGGTGGTATAGGCTCCGCTGCCCATTGTCACGGCGGCGCTGTCGTCGCCAAGCGTTTCCCATGTCTGTGGTTTGTCGAGCTTCCACGTGCGACGCACCGTCGGTGCCGACTGCTCGAAGGCGAGTTGCCAAGGACCGCCCAGCACTTTTGTCTGGTCTCCCGGCAGGGCACGGTGGGGCAGAGCGGCAAGCGTCTGCGGCAGCGTGCGGTCGAAGGTTTGGAGAATCATGCTTTCACCACTCCGCAGAGCTACGTGCAACTGTCTGTTGCGCTGCTCCACGGCATAGCGCCGACCCGTCAATGGGTCGTACCACAGCGCATCGTGCCACGCTACGGCGAGCGGCACGTAGCTGTCGACATCGTTGGGCGTAAGGTTGGCAATGAAATAATGATAGCCCATGCCGTTTCTGCGCCGGATGGCTCTCAAGTGCAGTTGCGTACGCATCGGTTCAGCGTTGGCAAGACGTGCGAGTGCCTGACTGTCGATGGGCTTGGTCGGATCGATGAGTCCGCGATAGCGTGTGCCAGCCTCGGTGATCCATTGCTCACCTACTTTCTTGGCGCGAGCAAGCTGCCGCTCACTGATATAGTCGCAGTCATAGCCCAAGGAGTCGATCTCACGGATGGCACGGATCAACTCCGGTGCCTTCTTGTCCATAGAGTGGATGTCGAAGAGCATCAGCGGATGACGGGTGTCTTTCTTCCACATCTCCTTCACGGGCAAGATGACAAGAAAGTCGTTGTCGGGATCGCCCCATTGCAGGAAACTCTGGCAACGGCGGATATAGCTCATCAACCAAGGGCCGTCGCGCCAAGTGGAATTGGTGGGACTCATGTTGACCGAGGCGTAGAACTGCCATCCCGGCCAAGGCACGTTGCGCGGACTGTAGGGCGTACCATGGAAGAACATGTGGTTGACACCGCAAGAGAACATCAAGTCGAGGTCGGGCTTCATCTGGCTCAGCGACGTACGGAAGTGCTCGGTAAGCCAGGTAAAGGTCTCACTGGAGGTGAAAGGCTTACCCGTGACGTGGGCGGCAGAGGAAGCATACTTCAACATGCTCATGTCGCTGAAGTTGGGCCGCGTGAATCCTGGATCGCGCCGCAGGCCTTTGATGCCGAAGTCAGAAAGGCCGAAGCCTTCTATCTCAGGGATGTCGACAGTGCCGTAGAGGTCGATCAGGTTGGCAGGAGAACCGTGGGCCTGGTTGCGCACGAGGGCACCATGACTGTGTGCCCATGCCGTCCACTGCTGCGTGAAGTTGTGATAGAGCAGGTCAGAGAGTGTCTCGCGATAGTCACAGACCACCTGTGCGTCGCCGTCAACAAAGCGGTCAAGGCTGTCCAAGAGGTCGTAGCCTCGCCGTGAGCGGAACGCTTCGAGCAGACGAGGCGTCCAGTTGGCTCCGTAGACTTCGTAAGAGTCGTTGAAGAAAGTATGGGGGTAAGGGGTGTGGCTGGCCGTGAAAGCCGAGTCGATATGCTGGAGATAGTGCGCCACGGCCAGTGAGTCGAAGTGATCGATCACCCATCCCTCGCCACCGGGAGCGGCCCGCTTCACGCGCTGACGGGTACGGCTAACGAAGAGCGCGATCACGCGTTGGCGGTGTTTGTCGGCAGTTTTAAAGCTTCTCACGGCAGCCAGCCGCGCGTATTTCTTTTCTTTGTCGGGCACGGGAAAGGTCAGCTTGCTGATATCGGCCTTGCTATTCACCAGTGTGTCTACGAAAAACGCCTTGCACGCCGCCTCGCCGATGGGCACCCAAGGACCGCCAAAGGGCCATCCCGTGCCATTGTTCAAGTCCACCTCCACGCTGTCGACTGCCGCCGTGCGCTCGGTGATCTGCAAGGCGCGCATCCACTCAGGAGAGAGATAGGACAGCTCACGGGCCTCATTGCCTTGTACACCATAGATAGGTGTAATCTCCACGGTACCCATGCCGACGTGGTGCAGTGCGTCGATATTGTCTTTCAGCCCGGTCTCATCCACGGCCGAACCAAACCACCACCAACGTGTGCCGGGACGAGCCTCGGGCAGTACAAAGGGCAAGCAGGCATTGAGCGCAGGTTGCGCCAGCCGCGCATACTCCGTAGCGCCAAGCAACCAGCAACCCGTGCCATAGTCTTCGAAGTCGGGCATCTTGTCATAGCTGAGCGGCTGTCCGGCCGACGGATCCTTGCCCGTGCCTTGGTTCCAACCGAGGAAGCCGTCGGGATGGACGCAGGTCATCAGTGCCTGCCAAGCCTTGTCGCAGGCCGGACGGTAGCTGGCGGCAGCGAGCAGTCCGTGACGGATGCCCCAGCTCATGCCGTAGAGGAAGAGAGCGGTGCCCGTCATCTCTGGACCGCCATAGGTTGCCGGGGAGTGAAGGCTGACATTCCAAAAGCCGTCGGCTCGCTGGCAATGCAGCAGAGCCTTGGACATAGCGAGGAAGTCCTTCTCCAACAGTTTGTATTCTTTCGTGTCCTCATTGAGGACATCCATACACCTCAGCAGGGCCGCGTAGACCCAACCGTTGCCCCGACTCCAATAGCAGTCGTTGCCATCCTGCTCGCGGTAGGGCGGCACATAGTCCTTGTCACGCCACCACAGTCCGTCCTTTTTATTGAAGAGTCCGCCTCCACAGGTGTTGCGACTCCACAAATAGCTGTTGACGGCATAGTCGAGATAGCGGCGGTCGCCGGTAAGACTGTAATACTTCACATACACCGGCATCGCCATCTGTATGGCGTCTATCCATGTCCAATAGTCATAGCGTCCGGTAGCTATCTGGTGCTCAAGGTTAGCTTTGACGCGACAGGCCATCAGCGTGTCGCCCGTCATAGCGTAGCGCTCAAGATAAGTCTGAGCGCAGCACTGGTTGTCGGCATCGGTGGTCGTGACGCCGTCGCGTGGCGCCCAGTGGTGGAAGGCTCCCCACCGGTCGGTATAATCGAGATAGTATTGTCGTGGGTCGATGGCATAGAGTGCCATAAGACCTTCATAGTACACGGCACGTGTCCACAACGAGCTCGGCCGCACCTTCTTCACAAAGGTAGGCCGCGTAGGGTCGGCATACACTCTCATGAAGCGATCGTTGACACGGCGAGCCAGGGTCAGCACGCTGTCGGCGCCAGTCTCTGCCAGCAAAGGCAATGTGCCCAAGAGACAGAGCAGCAAGGATAAAAGTCGTCGGTTCATTTTATCAGTTTTCAGTATCCTGTTTTCTGTATTCAGTTTTCTGTATTTAGTTCTTTCAAACTATGTTTTGCAAACAACGAAGCCTTCCACCCATTTGGTATAGCATTTCCCTCCCCTTGGGGAGGGGTAGGGTGGGGCTTCTCCCCTCCCCTTGGGGAGGGTTAGGGAAGGGCTTCTCTTATTTCAGATACTTCGCCAACGGGCTGTGGATGTCTTTCAGTCCTTTGGCAAGTGCCCGCACATTGGTCCGGGCGCCGAGGAGCGAGGAGTGAGTATGGTCGTGATTGAAATACTTTGCCGCCTTTTCCTTCGATCCGCAGTGCTTGTCGTAGTAGTCCGCGGCGATGTTGTGCAGGTCGACAAACTCGCAGCCTGTGGCGTCTACGACCTCACGGTACCACTTGCCATAGCTGTCGTTGCGGCGCTCGATATGTCCGTTGCTCCATTCGTTGCGCGGCGTCAGCGATACGAGGATCGGCGTAGCACCTTTCTCGCGCACGTCGTCAATGAACTTTTTCAAGTACCAGCCGAAGCTGTAGACGAGCTCATAGGTACCTTTCGTCTTACTTCTATATACGTGACAAGTGTCAGCAGCACCGGGGATCTCTCCACGCTCCTTGTCGTGGTCGATCGGTCCAATGTCGTTGTGACCGAACTGGATAAGCACGTAGTCGCCCGGCTGGATGGAGTTGTAGACACGCTCCCACCGTCCCTCGTTGAGGAAGGTGCGGCAGCTGCGCCCCGCCATAGCGGCATTGTAGCAGACCACCTTCTTGCTGTCGAAGACAGTGTAAGCCTGCGAGCCAAGTCCCCACATGCCGTTCTTATCCTTATCGGCATTTTTCACGGTACTGTCACCGGTGAACCACACCACGGGCTTCCCAGCCTCGCGCTTCACGGGCTCCGTGGGCAGGGCAAGGTTATGGAGCATGGACTGCAAAGGCTTGAGGGCCGGATTGTGACTGGCAGCAATACCCTCAGCAGCTGAGCGGGCGTTCATCATCGCACCGAAGCGGCTGGTGTGGATATGATCCTGATAGAAATAGTATTTCTCTTTCCATTTGCTAAAGCCGTCGAGCTTGGTTCCCGAGATCTCGTTCAGGTCGATGAAGGGTACGCCCTCCTCGGCAGCGACAGCCTGCAACCACTGCGTGTGGATCTTTCTGACGATCTTTCCCGTCTGCGGGTCGTAGGCATCGCGCGGCGTGAGCGACATGAGGATGGGATGTGCGCCGGCTTTGCGGCAGTCGTTGATATATCGACGCATATATTCGCCATAGGTATAGACCGTCTCCTTGACGCCCGTCTCCTTGATGGTGACGTTGAGCGAGTCGTGTCCCACGCCGGGGATGGAAGCCCGCGCCCGTCCGCTGTCATAAGGTCCGTTGTCGTTGTGGCCAATGGAGATGATGACCCAGTCGCCGGGGCGCAGTGCTTTGCGCACGTCGGGCCAGAGCTTATTATAATAGGTACGGCTGCTCATGCCGCCGAGAGCCTGGTTTTCCACGGTGATCTTGCTCTCGTCCCAAAAAGCATGTTCATAGAATCCCCATCCCCATTGTCCGTTATTGCCGTTGCCGAGCGTGCCATTGCGCATGGTGGAATTGCCGATGAGAAAGAGCACGGGGTTGTTGCCGTGGCGAGAGCTGCCGGCGGGAATGCGTGCTGTCTGTGCCTTGTCGAGGCTGTCGAGCGTAAGGTCGACGACATGGTTGACATCCTCCAAGGGAGCCGCCACACGGTTCTGTGCCATGAGGGGCAGGGCAGATAAAAGAGGCAGGATAAGGAAGTATTTCATTTTGAATGATGAATGATGAGTTATGTTAATGATGAATGTTGAATGATGAATGATAAATGTTGAATATTAAATGATGAATGATAAGTACTGAATGATGAGCGCTCCAATGCCCAACACTAAGCGTTCAATGCTTAGGGAAGGGCAGCAGGGTATGGGGCGGCTGGTTGTAGCCCACATTCTGCCAGGCGATGCCTAAGCGATAGAGCGGATCGTGCATGAGCGTGATGTGGCGGATCGTGGTAGGTACCTGCGACATATAGATGTAGATGACGCTGTTGTCGTCGCGGTCGCGGTAGATAACCTCCTCACGCCAGTCGCCGAAGAGATCAGCCTGCAGACATGGATTGTTCTTCGTCCAGTTGTTCGATGCCGGATTGCCATAACCTTGGAACGACACCGAGGGTCGTTGGAAAGAATAAGTACGGCGGGTGCCACGGCGGTACCGTCCTTCCTTCGACTCATCGTCATTGCTGCCCGAATCATTGGTAGGCCCGAAGATGCCGAGCGTGGTTCTGCCTTCGGGACTCCATTTCTGGATGTTGACACCGTCGAGGAGTTCGTCCTGCTCGTCACCGCCCCAAAAGATGCGGAAGTTGATGGAAGAGCGGGTCGTAGAGAATACCTTTCCCGTCACTGCCGAGCGCAGGCTGTTATCCCCGGCACTGGTGAACAGTGCGCCTGGGGCTTTGTCAGAGAGGTTAGCGGCCAGTCCGCGTCCATTGTCAATATTCGCTGGCCCGCCTTTGAAGAGAATCTCTCCTGTGGCGGCATCGTGCAGGTCCCAGGCGTATGGCCCTTTATTCTCATGCACGTCGAAGACCTGAAGTCCCTGCCGCTTCGGGTTCATGGCAAAGACATGCATGGCGTCGCCATGGCCGAAGCCGGTAGCATAGCGCACACGACCGTCGTCGTCGAGTGCTGCGGAGCCCCAGAGAAGCTCATCACGGCCGTCGCCGTCGACATCCGCCACGCTGAGGTTGTGGTTGCCATTGGCAAAGAGTGTGGCACTCCCTGACCCGCTGGTGGGTGGTGCCGCATCGTAGCGAGTAGTATGTCCTTGGGAATCAGTGACAGTGTATTGTTTGCCATCGCGCGAGGCGTGGAACCAGCGTGTCTTGAGACGGTGCCCGTCGAAGTCCACCGCCCATGCAAAAGCATAGGAGTAATAGCCACGGGTGAAGATGGCGGAGGGGTTGTGATCACGACCTTGCAGGAAAGCCACGGCAGCAAGATAGCGCTCACCGCGGTTGCCATAGCTGGCATTGTCCAAGATATGTCGGTCGTTGTCCCAGTCAAAGGTGCCGGATGCCTCCCCGCCAACGGTAGTGTCGCGATTAGGTTGATAGAACACGGTGTGGAGGGCGCGCCCCGAGAGTCCGTCGAAGACGGTGAGATATTCCTGTCCTCCCGCCACTCTGCCACGGTGGTTGCGCCAGTCACGCTGGTTGTCCACGGTAAGGATCGTGCTGTCCGTAGCGGCTTGGCTGACATAGCGTCCGGTGCCGTCGACTGAGCCGGGCGCTGTCTTGCACATCATCTCCGCACGTCCGTCGCCGTCGAAGTCGTAGACCATGAACTGTGTATAGTGTGCTCCCGCCCGGATGTTCGCACCGAGATTAATGCGCCATAGCCTTTTGACTTGTCCATCGCCCTGCAGTTTCATTTTATAGCAATCGAACATCACGGGGGCGGTCATACCATCCGTCGAGTTGTCGTGGGCATTGGTGGGCTCCCATTTCACGAAGAGTTCATACTGTCCGTCGCCGTCGACATCGCCCACCGAACAATCGTTGGGGGTATAGTCATAGCCGTCGCCTGCCGCAGGCTTGTCGAGTTGGAGTCGTAGCATCGGCAGTGTCCAAGGCATCACGACAGCCGAGGAGTCACGATGTCCGTCGCTATGGACAGCGACCACTTGCCAAAGGCTATGCGGTGTACCGCTGACCTGCATCGACGTGGCCCGCTGAGGTTGACGGGCATAGGGCTTGCCGTCGCGCAACAGCGTGAAGCGCAGGTCAGGCTCGTCACCGGCCAGCGAGCGCCAGGAGACAAAATAGCTGCCGGTCTTCTCGCCACGGGCTACGACGAGCCCACGGTCGAGACGCTCAAGTCCCTGACTGCCTTGTGGCAAGGATGTGCAAGCGCGACTATCAGCTCCTCCTCCCAGCCCAATGACAGCCGGGAAGAGGAGCAATGAAAGGGGATGGATCATTTCACAAGAACTTTCATTGCTGTGGCACCCACCTTAACGAGATAGAGTCCCGGTTCGACGTGGAGACCACGGATATCTTCATTGAGACGAGCCTTGGTCGTAGTGAGCACACCAACTCTTGCGCCATTGGTCTTGAAGACCTCGCAGTGGAAGACAGTATCAGCGGTGAGCTGGTTGATGCCTGTAGCGGCCACTACTTTCAGCAGTCCCTTCTGTTGGAAGAGCTCGGAAGTGTCCCAGGCAAAGCCATTGGGCAGTGTGGGCAACTGGAGTGTCACGCCGTCGGCAGTGGCATTGAGCATCGCAGCATCCCAAAGCGTAAAGGTGTCGCCGACCTTAGGCGTGTACTTGCTGCTGAGCGTGACAGCGACTGTAGAACCGTCGGCCAGCGAGAGCGTGCCATTGGTAGCCAGAGATGGATAGAACTTAGTAGAGTAGATGTTGAACAGCACCTTGGCTCCCTTATAGAGATAGCATCCGTTGGCTGTCTTCAGCGCACCGTACTGAATAGCGTTGGCAGCGTTGCCGGGCTGTAGCGTACCCCCATCGTTGACGAGGATCTTCTCCACGACACCCCGTCCGGCAAAACATCCGCCACCAGTGACGCTGACAGACTGCGATCCAAACCATCTGTTATCAGCAGTAACGGTCGTAGCACTGCTGTTGATGTTGAGCGTTCCACCCTGTACGTCGACCTGCTTGCCGAGTTTGTCCTGCTTCTTGCCGATGGTCATCATGCCGTTGCCGATCTTGATGAGTCCTCCTCCATTGATATATCCCTGGAAGGTGAAGTCTTTGTCGTTGCCGCCAACAGACCAGGTGCCCTTGCCGTCGAGTTCAGCCGAGCCGCTCAGGCTGCCGACAGCAACATTGCTGCCATTGTTGTTCAACGTTATCGTAGCATTGATCTCGGCATTCTTCAGACTACCCTGTACATAGAGCATCGGATCGTAAGAACCGGTCTTCTTACCGGCAATATTCAGCCGCCCCGTGAAGTCGCCCCAATAGCCTTTGAGATAAGCGCGTGTACTCCGTGAGTAGAGGTTGAGCGTTCCGCCGCCAGTAAGCTGACCCGTGTAGTTGCAACGCGAGTCGAGATACCACGATGCAGTGGCTCCCTTAGGCACTTTCACGTTCACGCTGTTTGAGGAATAGGAGTATATATTATCAGCATCGGAGAGTGTCGTACCATTGTTAAGCACGATATTCTTGGGGTATCCATGCACGTTGTCTTGTTCCTGGCTGTTGACCCATCCTGCCATGACGTTGAGTGTACCATAGTTGGCCGATGGAGCGAGGGTGAGCGTTCCCTTACCCGCCTTTGTCAGAACGTTGCCATTGCCGTTGATGCCGGCGTTCAGTGTGAGCGTCTTGCCTTCGTCCACGAGGATGGTTCCTCCCTTAGCGCCGAGCACAACGGGATGGTCGGTGGTGAGCGTAGTAAGTGTCTCAAGGGTACCGCCGTTAAGCGTCACCTTATTAGTATAGACGCCGAGTGCACCATTGTTGACGCCTGACTTCTGCCCGAGATTGTCGACAGCGAGTGTGCCATTCTCGATACTTACTGAACCCGTGAAGTCGTTGACATTGCGGAGCTTGGCCGTTGCTGTTCCCTTCTTGGTGATCGTGGTGTTGCCGGTGATGGCATCACCCGAGAGGTCGTATTCGAGCTTGCTGTTGTCGAAAGTGACAGATGCCGGGCTCACCTCGCCCTTGATGACCACCGTACTGGAAGCAGCATTGTCGTTGAAAGTCACATTATCACCGGAGACGAAGACATCGCTGGTCTTCTCGCTAGTGTTGGTGAAGTTCTCGGCGTCGGCAATGTCCCACATAGAGCTTTGTGCCCCACTCCACTCCACGCCAGCGGCCTGGCGCATACCGGCGATGGTGAGCACAAGATTGCCGTCGGTGACAGAGAGAGCAGCCTTGTGGCCATTCAGGCCGGTGACAGCCACCTTGGAGATGTCGCCGTCGACCTTCTGCACCTTTCCAAGCATATAGGAGCCAGCCTTCACGTTTCCGTCGATGAAGTGGAAGTTGAAACGTGGCACGAGGTACTCGGGACCTTGTGTCCAGTCTTTCTGTTCGATGCTCATCACCTTGTTGACAACGATCTGGTCGGCATTGCTACTGGCATCAATGTCGAAGTCAACAATGCTGCCAAAGCCGAGCTTAAGCGTGTCGGCGGTGATCGTGCCCACCTTATCCTGTCCGCCGGGACGGACAGCAGCGCCATAGTCTGCCTTGATAGCGGAGAACGTACCGCCGTCGCTGTGAAGGTTGGCGAAACGGTTGAGCCAGAGTCGGCTGCTCTTCAGTGTACCATCGAAGACGAGCGTACCAGCCCACACGTCGGTGTTGCCCGTATACTTCTCATCGACCTTAGGCAATACGAGGGTACCATCGCCCTGCTTGATGAGGCTCATAGCACCGGCGAAGGCACCGCCGGTAAGCGTATGGGTATAGGAAGTGGTAGTAATATTGTTGTTATCGTCGTGTCCCTGTACCCATGTCGGCGCGTTGTCGAAGAAGATATAGGGAGCCGCGCCGTCGCTGACGCTGACCGTCATGTCGTTGTTCTCGTCGAGAAGCACCTGCTTGTCGTTGAGTCCGGTGCCGATGGAACCACCATTGTTCACGACAGTACGTCCGTTGGTGGTCTCTGGTGGCGGAGCCATGGTGATGCCCTCCATCTTTCCGAGGAAGTAGCTCACGTGTGGCGGCTGGTTGTAGCCGTTCATCTGCCATACCATGGCGTTGCGGTACTGCTTGTCAGAGAGCAGCGTGCAATTGCGATACTCAGTAGGGTCTGTAGTAGTGTAGATGCGTATCTTGTTGTCGGGCGTACGTGCCACGACTTCCTCACGCCAGTCGCCAAAGATGTCGCCCTGAAAGCAGGGTGTGGCCTTGGTGTCGTTGTTGCTCAGCGAACCGTCGAGGGTCTTGATGTCGCCGGCACCATATTTATGGATGCGGAAGGTGGAGTTGCGAGTCTGTGTGCCGTTGAGTGTCTCTTCCAGGAGGTCGCCGTCCCAGTAGATGCGGAAGTTCAGGTCGAAGTCTTTGCTCGTGTTGTCGGTATGTTTAGCAGTGACAGCACTGATCGGCGTGTCGTGCCCCGACGCCCCAATGGCACCTGGCACGTCATCTGTGAAGTTGCCCATCATCGAGCGGCCGTCGTCGCCGCCGCCCGCGAGCCTATAATAGATCTTGCTGGTGGTAGCGTCGCGATAGTTATTGGCGGGCGCGTCCTCGTTGCAGGCAAAGATTTCCTGTCCGTGGCGGTAAGGATCAAAGTCACCGACATGCTGCGCGTCGCCGTGTCCGAGACCGGTGGTACTGAGTCCCTTACCATTATCGTCGATGACCATGGAGCCAAAGCAGATCTCGTCGCGTCCGTCCCAGTCGACATCAGCAATGGTATAGTTGTGATAGCCTTGTCCGTACCAGGGGCTTCCCGGCGTGTTGCAGGTCCAGCGCCAGCGCGTGGAGAGGTGGTGTGTTGCTGGATCCACATCGAGGGCTATCATCTTGTGACGGGTGTAGATACCACGTGCGAGGAAGATACTGGGCTTATGACCGTCGAGATAAGGGGCGCCAAAGAAGTTCTTCGAACTGCGGTGACCATAGCCGTCGCCCCAAGCCTTTTTTAGATCCGTCTCGCCGTCCTCTAATCGCTTGAGAGGATAGCTCATATAATTGGGGTGTTCAGAGGGACCTATCTGATAGGGCTCACCGGTTTGCCCATTGAGATAAAGGAGATATTCAGCACCCGAATGTACGAAAAACTCAGACATGGAACCGTTCTGGCAGTCGGCGCGATAGTTCTTCGACTTGTCGCCGACAACGATGGTCTTGCCCGTAGCGGTGTGAAGGATGGTACCATCGGCGGCTCGCATGATGCACTCTGCCTTGCCGTCACCGTCCCAGTCATAGGCAGCGATATTGGTCTCGTTGTGCTGAAAGTCGCAGAGGTTGGGGCCGCAGTCGATCCACCAGAGCAGATCGCCGTTGAGCTTAAACACCTCGATGCGATCGAAGTCGGGACCATCGGGTTTGTTCTTGGGGTCGTCGGTGGTGCAGAGCTCCTTGACGATGAGTTCCATCTCGCCGTCACCGTCTACATCCGCAATGGTGGCGTCGTTGGGCTGATAGACATCGGTGACATCAGTCTTTCCGTCGTTGGAGAGACGTTTGGGCTTGGCGATCTCGAGATAGTCATGCGCCAACACAGCGGCAGGCTTAGAACCGGCGGTCTGCTCCACTCCTTTTATAATAGGGCGCACGGTATAGGTGCTACTGGTAGTACCAGCCGGATCGGTATAATTAGATACGGTGAGAGGTGCGTCGTTGACCTTCACACCATCACGGTAGAGGTTATAAGTGACAGCGTAGTATTCCTCCGCATTGATGCGCCAAGAACAGAAGACGCCACCCGACGTCTTCACGGCGACAAGACCTCGATCGAGTCTGTCGGTCACACGCTGTGCATGGGTGCCAGCAGTCAGGAACATGGCCAGCAAGCCCACCAGGATGTATTTCTTTCTCATTGGATGATGTATTTAGATTTCTTTTGCTATTAGATATTGATTCTTATTCTTCGACAGGGCAAAAATACGCAGAATCATCCGTCCAGGCATGGTATAAGCGTACATTAATTGGTAATATTGTACGTTCGTTTCAGAAATCTTTCGTAACTTTGCAATACTAAAACAAAACCACACTAACATCTTGCACACCTATTATATATATATGCGGGCATTATTGCTCGTCGCCGTACTCTGTCTTCCGGGCCGCCTTTTTAGCGAGCGTGTGCCCGCTCAGTTAAAGATGATCCATATCACCTCGTCACAGGGATTGCCGGGCAACACCATCCGCGCCATTGAGCAGGACGATGACGGTTTTCTGTGGATGGCGGGTACTAACGGACTGGCCCGCTTCGACGGCTATCGCTTCGTACCCTTCAACGATTTCGGACCGCAAGGACAAAACGCATTGCCGCAGCACATCGGCAAGCTCTATCTCGACCGACGTCACCACACGCTATGGCTGGGCACGTCGACGTATACCCACGCCTGTCTTGATCTGAACAGCGGACACTTCGTCGACTTCACCGGCCGTCACGACACGGAGCGCCCTTACCGCAAAGCTCTTGCCGTGGCAGACGGTGTGTGGCTGAGCAGCAACACACTGGGACTGCGCCACGTCATCCAGCAGAGCAGCCGCTTCCACATCGTTGATTACACCACCAAGAACCATCGGCTCCTGAGCGACCGTGTGCTCACCATTGAGGAAGACACACAACACAACATCTGGGCGGCCACCGACCGGGGACTCGCACGCATCGACAGCCACGGCCGCGCACGCATCCTGCTGCCACACGTCAACTTCTTAGGCTGCTATGCCAACGGCAACCGCGTACTCGCTTTCAGCAAAATCAACCAAACCGCTTATGTCTTCGACCTTGGCGGACGTCTGCTCTGCCGCACCACCTTGCCGCAAAACATCGGACACATCGGAGCCATCAAGGGCTGTGTGCACTGGCAGGGACAATGGCTGCTCTGCGCTGGCGAGGCCTCTCTGCTGCTGCAACCCAAGCGAATACACAACCATGTCACATGGGTCTGGAGCCGGCCGCAAGCGCTGCAGATACCTAAAGGGGCCGTACAAAGCACCGTCGACAACTTGCAGTTCGTCGCCAACCAAAGCGGCAGCCTGTGGATATTTTCCCCGAAGGGACCCGTAAGAAAACTGGATCTCATACCCGGACTGAAAGCCAACAAGGAGCGCAACACCATCTTCACCGTCGTCAAGGGACACGACGGTAAATACTATATTGGCTCCTACGGCGGTGGACTCTTCGTCTATAACTATGCCACAGGTTACCTCGACCACTTCACCGCCGGTGACCGCAACGCTATTATCCCCTCAAACTATATCATCAACGTGGCCACTGACCGCACGGGATCCATCTGGGTGAGCATGGAAAATGCCGGTGTGGTCTGTCTCACACCCTCGGACAACAGTGCCGCCTTTGATCTCATCGACGCACAACGGCAGGGCGACTGGACCAACTTCGTGCGCTATCTCTATCTCAGCCCGCAAGGACAACTGATGGTGATGGCGAAGGACAACCAGCTCTACTCCTACGACATGACGCAGCACGCTTTTGCTTACAAGGGAGCCGTCACGGCTACGATCCTCAACAGCCTCACCGACAGCCAGCACCATACTTGGTTGGCCACACGCGGCAATGGCGTCTGGCGCGACGGACAGCAGATGACGCTCTATGTCCGGGGCAAGCGCGTAGAGATCAACGACTTCTATTCGCTGGCCCAAGACCATCGCGGCCGCATTTGGATCGGCAGTTGGGGACAGGGACTCTTCCTGGTGAAAGCCATCCGGGGCAACCGCCTCGATGTCGACAACATCATCAGCAACCAATACAACGAAAGCCGCATCCACGACATCACCATCACGACGGCAGGACTGATGGTGGTAGCTACCTTCAACGGCATCTACGCTGCAAACATCAACCACCGCCACATACAACAGAAGGATTTCCACTGGTACAGCGTGCTCAACAGCCGCTTCCCCACTGACGAGATTACCTGCGTGCGCGCTACCACGCCCACCACCATTTGGGCGGGCACGGTGGGCGGTCTCATCCGCTGCGACTTCTCCAAAGGACTGGACCGGATGACCTACCATGTACTCTCTGAGCGCAATGGCTTATCGAACAACAACATCAAATCACTCATCACCGACCGCTATGGCTATCTGTGGGCTGGTACCGACAACGGACTCTCACGTATAGATCCACGCGACAACTACATCCGGCGCTACCAGCTCACCAACGACGTACTGGGCAACGCCTTCGCCGAGAACTGTGCGCTGCGCCTGGCCGACGGACGCATCGTCTTCGGCACCGGCAACGGCATGGTCACCATCAACCCCGCACGTGAGCGCCAGCACCATCGCGTTGCTGCACCCCGCGTGATGGTCACCGACCTGCTCGTCAACGGCATCTCTGTCTACGAGGCACTCGACACCACCGTGCTCAGTCAGCCACTGCAAAGCACCGACAAAATCACACTCAGCCACAACCAAAACTCGCTTACCATCCACTTTTCCTCCTTCGCCTACAGCAATATCCAGGCACAACTCTACCAATATTATATGGAAGGCGTCGACCACCAGTGGCGACCGGTGACAGCCATTCCACGCGCTGAATACTCCAATCTCGCACCAGGAACATACGTCTTCCACGTGCGCACCGTAACGCAGAATGCCGTAGGCGCAGAACGCACTCTCACCATCCACATCAGTGAACCATGGTACAACACCTGGTGGGCATGGACGTTCTACCTCGCGCTGTTTGCCGCCGTCATCCTCTATGTATACCGCAACGGACGCGAAAGACTGAGGCTCCACCAGCAAATGAAAATGGAAAAACAACTCACCGAGATGCGCACCTCGTTCTTCACACACGTCACCCATGAGTTCCGTACACCGCTGGCCGTACTTTCCTACGCCGTGGAGAACATCGCAAAACCCGAGAGACCCTCACGCAAGGACATCCAGACTGCACAACGCGGCATACACCGACTCATGCGCCTCGTCAACCAGTTTCTCGAGTTCCGACGACTTAGCACCGGCAACATACGACTGCAAGTGGAGTGCCATGACATCATCGCCTTCCTTCGCGACATATATCAGGATCTATGGGGCATGGCAACGCAAAAGCACCTGAACTATAATTTCTCGGCGTTTGCCAAGTCGTTCACCATAGCCTTTGACCCGCAGGCTGTAGAGACCATCGTCTACAACCTGCTCTCCAACGCCGTGAAATACACGCCCGAGAAGGGAGAGGTGACGATCTCCGTCCGACAGGACAACGACGCACATCTGCTCGTTATCACCGTGGAAGACGACGGACCGGGGCTCAGTACCGACCAGCAGCAGCGCGTCTTCCATCCCTACATGAGCGGCTATATCTCGCACAACGGCATGGGCATCGGACTCTACACGGCCTACAACATGGCCAAAGTCCACCACGGCACGCTCATCTACCAGCGTGTCGACACCAAAGGGGGCTCACGATTCATCTTCTCCATCCCCGACAACAACGATAGCTACAGTCCGGAAGAGTATCAAACAGTGACTACGCACGACGACAGCCAGGAACACAGACAAAGCCTGCAAATCATTCAGGACATGGCTCCCAATGCTCTCAACCACCAACTCGTGGCCATCATCGAGGACGCACCCGACATGCAGGAACAGATCAAGACTGAGGTAGGCAAATATTTTCGCACTGTGACATACAGCAACGGAGAGGATGCCGTGCGCGACATCGCCTTGCAACATCCCGACCTGCTGCTTTGCGACATCATGCTGCCCGGCATCAACGGCTACGACACCATCAGTGCCATCCGAAAACAAAAGGGTATGGACGACCTCCCCGTCATCATGCTCACCGCCCTCGACGACGAGGAGCATCAGATCAAAGGCTATCAGGCAGGAGCCGACGACTATATGGTCAAGCCATGCAACTACCGACTGCTCATCGCCCGTGCTATGCAGCTCATCAAGTGGAGGCAGCAGCGAAACAAGCAACAGCCCTCAAAGGAACACAAGACAACGGCGTCGCCCTCTGTCACCCTGTCACCGGTCGACGAGGTGATTCTCACCAGTCCTGCCGACAAGCGTTTCCGCGAACAGGTCGAAGTGCTTGTGGGGCAGCATCTCACCGATCAGAACTTCTCCATCGACCAGCTCGCTGCCATGCTCACCATGGGCCGTACAAAATTCTATGGCAAGATGAAGGAACTCTACGGCATGTCGCCCAACAAATATCTGATGAAACGTCGTATGGACAAGGCTGCCGAGCTACTGCTCGAGGGCAAGTACACGGTTTCGGAAGTCAGCTACCGTGTGGGTATCCCCGACTCGTCGTACTTCAACAAATGCTTCAAGGCGGCCTTCGGCACGGTACCAAGCAAATACAGGGGATAGCAATGTGAGATGCCACTCTTTTCCCCATCCCTCCTCTCTTACCGTATCGCCCCTCTCAACAGCCTCACCCCAAGTCCCTCTCCCAAGAGAAAGGAGCTTGGGGTGAGGTTGTTTTTCTTCCTTTTCTATAGGACAATCGTACGCAATTGCCGAGTTTCGTACAATTTCACCAAGCACAAAAGACAATATTACTTTAATTTTGCATCGGTTCACAAAAACCAACAGACTAAAGACATGAATGCCTACAGCTAAAATGCCTACCACTCATCAAGATATTAACACCTACATCAATTATAAACGCCTAAAGCAAATGAACCCATCCAACACGATTCAAGGCAAGAAAGCCTTGCGCACAGCATTCGTGGCAGCAGCACTGACGCTCACGCCTCCCTTCGCTGCCCCGCAAGCTACATGGGCCGAAAGCCTGCAACAAACCCAACAGGTCATCCGCGGCAACGTGGTTGACGAGAACGGTGAGGCTGTCATCGGTGCCACCATCGTCGTCGTGGGAGGCAGTGCCGCACAGGGCACTGTCACCGATTTCGACGGCAACTTCTCCATTAAAGCTAAGCCTGGCTCTAAGCTGAAGATCTCGTATATAGGATACATCACCAAGACCGTGACGGCCAGCACCAACATGCACGTCACGCTCAAGGAGGAAGCCACCAGCCTGCAAGGCGTAGAGGTTGTCGCCTACGGTGTGCAGAAAAAAGTCACCGTCACCGGTGCCCTCTCTTCAGTGAAGGGCGAAGACCTCGTACGCACACCAGTAAGCTCGGTCAACAATGTGCTCGCCGGTCAACTCTCTGGTGTGACCACCGTGCAGTATTCCGGTGAGCCGGGTAGTGACGCCGCCACCATCTTTGTACGCGGCAAGGGCACATGGGTCGATACCAACCCGCTGGTACAGATCGATGGCGTCGACGGATCACTCGACAACATCGACCCCAACGAGATTGAGAGTATCACCGTGCTCAAGGATGCTTCCGCCACCGCCGTCTTCGGTGTACGCGGCGCCAACGGCGTGATCCTCATCACCACCAAGCGTGGACAGGAAGGCAAAGCACGCATCGCCGCCTCAACCAACTTCTCCATCCTCGTGCCCAACCGCCTCATCAAGCAGGCCAGCAGCTACGACTACGCGATGTTCTACAACCAGATGGACGAGAACGACGGCTCGGGCCACCGCTTCTCCGATGCTGTCATCCAGAAGTTCCGCGACGGCAGTGATCCCATCCGCTTCCCCAACACGCAGTGGACCGACTACGTGATGAAGAAGTCGACCATGCAGACACAGTCCAACCTCAGCATCTCCGGCGGCACGAAGAAGGTGAAGTACTTCATCAGCGCCAGCATGTACACCACAGGAGGACTCTTCAAGCAATTCGACCAGGACTATGTCAACGATTTCCGCTATCACCGCTTCAACTATCGCGCCAACATCGACATCAACGTCACCAACACCACCACGTTAAGCGCTAACCTCAACGGCATCGTCGACGAAGCCAAAAAGCCATACAACGGCCAGGGATCCGCGGGTATCATTAAATATATGTATTACTCCACGCCGTTCTCCAGTCCCGGTATCATCGACGGACGCTACATCATCAACTCAGCCAGCACCAAGGACAACCTTGACGGCAACGTGCTGCCCTTCGTCGGTGGTGACCCCTTGGGCAACTATTACAACAAGGGATTCATGAACACCAACCGAAACAATCTCTCCATGGATCTCCAGATCAAGCAGGATCTCGGCATGATCACCAAAGGACTCTCCTGGCACGCCAAGGGCTCATACCACACCGATTATTATGTCTACAAGAACGGTAGCGCGACCGTAGCTACCTATAATCCTATTTGGAAAGGCCTCGACGACAACGGACAGAACATTTTCGGCTACCGCAAGAACGGCGACACTACAGAGCCAGCATACAACGAGAGCCGTAGCAAGGCAAGACAATGGTATTTTGAAACCGCCTTCAACTATAACCGTTCCTTCGGACTCAATACGATCACCGCCCTGGCCCTCTACAACCAAAGCCAGCAATACTATCCCAGCACCTACAGCGACATCCGCCACGGACTGCTCGGCTTCGTGGGCCGTGTAACCTATGACTGGAACAACCGCTACATGGCAGAGTTCAACGTGGGCTACAACGGTTCAGAGAACTTCGCGCCCAACAAGCGTTTCGGTTTCTTCCCCGCCGGCTCTCTCGGCTGGGTAGCCAGCGATGAGTCTTTCTTCAAGCCCATCAAGAAGGTGGTCAGCTTCCTCAAGCTGCGTGCCTCCTGGGGTCTCGTCGGTAACGACCGCATCGGTGGTACACGATTCATGTATCTGCCCGACGCCTACAACGTCAACCAAGGTGCGCTCTTCAACCGTACCGGCAAAGACGGCGGTTCTTATGGCTACAACTTCGGTGTGGAGAACGGAACGACAAAGCAAGGAGCTATCGAGGCACAGAAAAACAATCCCGACGTCACGTGGGAGAAAGCCTTCAAGCAGGACTACGGCTTCGACATCCGCTTCCTCCGCGACAAACTGGAGACCAGCTTCGACTACTATCGTGAGCACCGTACCGACATCCTGCTCATCGACCAGACCGCGCCGACCACGCTCGGCTTCTCGCTGCCTGCCGCCAACCTCGGTGAGGCAAAGTCGTGGGGATATGAGATCACTGTGACTTGGAACGACAAGATCGGCAAAGATTTCCGCTACTGGGTCAAGGGAAACCTTTCCTACAACCAAAACAAGGTGGTGGAGAGAAAGGAAGCTCCGCAGACCAACGAATATCAATATCAGAAAAACCACCGCATCGGCGCAAGAAGCCAGTATAAGTTCTGGAAATACTACTACAAGGGCTGTGAGCAAGACTATATGAAGGAGTTCGGCGTCAAGTCGTTCCCTACGCAGATGGTTGCCAACCTCAAGCCCGGTGACGCTGTATACGTAGACCTCGACGGCAACGGCAAAATCGACGGCGACGACGCCAGCTACAACTACGGCTTCACCGACGACCCGCAGTATATCGCCGGCCTGAACCTCGGCATGCAGTGGAAGAACTTCTCCTTCTCTGCCCAGCTCACCGGCGCGTGGAACGTCAGCCGTATGCTCAGCGACATCTTCCGCCAGCCGTTCTTCAGCTCCAACTCCACCACAGAGGGCGGTCTGCTCCAGTTTCAGGTCGAAAACACATGGAATCCCAACAACCCCTCGCAGAGTGCTGAGTACCCAAGAGCCACCTGGACCAACGCCGCACAGAACTACGCCACCAGCACGCTCTACGAGAAAGATGCCAAATACCTCAGGCTGAAGACCATTCAAGTGGCCTATGACTTCCACTTCCCACTGATGAAGACCCTCGGCCTCAACCAGTTGCAACTGGCTCTGAGCGCCTACAACCTCTTCACCATCACTCCGTATAAGTGGGGCGACCCAGAGACTCGCGCCAGCAATGCGCCCTCCTACCCGCTCAACCGCACCTATACTGCAAGCCTGAAAGTAGCATTCTAAAAATAAAAACACTATCATGAAACCACATATACAACTCTTCGCCGGAATCGCACTCGCTGCCCTCACCACGATCGCCACCACATCGTGCACCGACGAAATCAAACTCGGCAGCAACGCGCTGGAGAAACCGTCGGGCTCCACGGTGACCAAGGATACGGTGTTCAACAGCCCGATCTACACCGAGCAGTTTCTCAACTCCATCTATGCCCTGCAATACTACGGACTGCCCTATAACGCCAACTGCGGCACATCGGCCAGTCCCTGGAGCGGCAAGTTCGACCAGCTCACGGACTGCTGGGTGATGCACTGGGACAACAACACCATCTACAAGGCCTACTACTCCGGTACACTCGATGCCAACCAGGATCCTTTGCTGTCCTACAAGAACGACAACGTGTGGAAAGCCGTGCGCGCTGCCTGGCTGCTCATCGAGAACGTCAACGACGTGCCCGGACTCTCTGAGGAGAAAAAGCAGAGTTTCATCGCCCAGGCCCGCTGCCTCATCGCCGCGCGCTACTTCGATCTCTTCGCTGTCTACGGCGGACTGCCCATCATCGACCACTCCTACTCGGGCACGGAAGGCGCTTACGACATGCCGCGCGCTACCCTCGACTCCACCGTCACCTTCATGGTCGACCAGCTCGACGAGGCCATCAACTCCGGTGCACTGCCCTGGGCCTACAACGGCAACACCACCGAGACCGATGCCACGAACAATACCGGACGATGGACCAAGGCCGGAGCCATGGCTTTGAAAGCCAAGATTCTCACCTTTGCCGCTTCTCCTATTTATAATGCTGCACAAGGCTACTACGGCGGAAGCTCCGAAGCTGAGCAGAAGCACATGGTATGGTACGGCGACTTCAAGCAGGAGCGTTGGGAGAAAGCTCTCAAGGCCTGCCAGGACTTCTTCGATGCGCTCAACGCCAACGGATGGTATGAGCTGACACAGGCTGAGTCCAAGACTCCCGACGGCTACCGTCAGGCCTATCGCATGGGCTACGCCTATCAGGGCAGCAAGGAGATCCTCCACTCTACCCGCGTGGGTGGCATCGATGCCTTCAAGGCCGGTACCTACACTTGGCACCAGTGGCTCGACAACCCGGCCCGACAAAACTGTCTGCCTACGGAAGAATATGTAGAGATGTTCCCCTGGGCCGACGGCACGCCCTTCGACTGGAAGAGCGACAGCATCAAAGGCAAGGTAGAAGGCGCCAAGGGACAGCTCTTCTATAAATATGAGAAGGTGCGTGGCGGCTTTAAGAAAACGGCCAGCCGTGACCCGCGCCTCTACGAGGAGTGCATCGTCAACGGACAGATGACCTCTCTCGACTGGACCACCGGCAAGTCCAACGGCGATGTCTACGAACTATGGGTCGGCGGTGCCGATGCCGGAAACTTCGTTGCCCGCTACGACGAGACAAGCAAGAAGATCGTCAAGACCGAAGCACTTTCCAAACGCTATGCTACCGGCTATGACCAGAACAAATACTACATGAACCAAGACTACCTGCGCAAATTCACGCAGTGGGTCTACCTCAGCCTCGACGAGATGTATCTGATGTATGCCGAGTGCCTCGCACAGTGCGACCGCCTCGACGATGCTCTCAAACAAGTCGACATCGTTCGTGCACGTGTAGGACTGAAAGGTCTGGCACTGAAGAATCCCAGCCTCGACCTGCACAACAACAAGCAAAACCTCATCAACGAGATACTGCGTGAGCGTGCCTGTGAGCTCGGACTGAGCAACAACCACTACTACGACATGATCCGCTACAAGCGTGGGGACTGGATGACCAAGAAGCTCCACGGACTCATCACTTATCGCATGGAACAGGGACCCACCGGTGGCTACATCCGTCAGTACATCCCCTGGAGAGGAGCCAACAAAGACGGTGGCGCCAAGGAGCCCACACGCTTTGAATACGAGAAGTTCACCATCCAGAACCGCCAGCACTATCTCTGGGACAAAGACCCGCAGTCGCAGGAAGTCGCCAAATGGTATCTGTGGCCCTTCCCGAAAACCGAAATCAACAAGCACTACGGCCTCGTGCAGAACCCCGGCTGGGAATGATGCATGTGAAGCGCCTTACTTCCTTTAAGCACTAATAACGAATATGAACAAGACACAACTTTGCGTGCTCGCCCTGCTGGCAGGAACCGCCCTGCCCGCAGCAGCACAAATCGATACGACGCTGGCCCGCCACGACGCCTTTGTCAAGGCCAGCATAGCCACGGGAGCCAACAAGGACTTCACACGTGCGCAGTCCACTGCAGCCGTAACCACCATCAGCGGTGAGCAGACCGGCAGACGCTCGTCAAAGAATATCAGCGACGGTCTCGTGGGACTTGGCGGCAACGGACTCGTCTCCATGCGCAACGCCGGTACTTACTTCAGTGCCAACCCGACATTCTATGTCAGAGGATTGCAGTCGCTCAGCGGCAGCGCGCCGCTGGTTCTCGTCGACGGCATTGAGCGCGACATGAACATCATTGACCCCACCGAAGTCGACCATGTCGACATTCTCAAGGACGCTGCCGCCGTGGCACTCTATGGCAACCGTGGCGCCAATGGTGCCATCAACGTCATCACCAAACGCGGAAAGTACAACTCCAAGGGCGTCAGAGTCTCCTACGACCATCTGTTCAACTATCAGATCAACCGCCCGAAGTTCATCAGCGCACCCACCTATGCCGCTGCCATGAACGAGGCGCTGGCCAACGAGGGCAAGGCGCCGAAATACACAGCCGACGAGATCAGTGCTTTCCAGAGTGGTGCTTATCCCGACCTCTACCCCAACGTCAACTGGGTTGACGCCACCTTCCGCCATCACGGCATGACCAACAAGATCGCGTCAGAGTTCTACGGCGGTGGCCAGAATTTTAAATACTACACCATGCTCAACCTGCTGTCGGACAAGGGATTCATCAAAAACGATGTCGACGACAACGGCAACCACACACAGGACAAGTATGTCAGAGCCAACATGCGCATCAACCTCGACGTAGACCTGAGTCCCACCACGCTGATGAAGGTCAACGTGCTGGGCATGCTCAGCGAGATGTCGCAGCCCGGCAACGCCACCAACCTCTGGGGGCTGGTCTACAACCTGCCGTCGGCCGCCTTCCCCGTGAAGTTTCAGAAAGACGGGCTGTGGGGCGGCAGTGCTACCTGGGCAGGCACCGACAACCCTGTAGCCAACACGGCGGCCGCTGCTTACTACAAACTTCATGAGCGCTCGCTCTACGCCGACCTCTCGCTGCGCCAGAATCTGGGCATGTTCATTCCCGGACTCAGTGCCTCAGCACGCATGGGCTACGACACCTACTCCACGCTCTACGAAAATCACAGCAAAACTTTCCAATACGGTTTCTACGCTCCCGCCACATGGAACGACGGCGTGCCCACACCCGGCACTTACTCCATCGGCGGCGAGAAAGGCACGCAGGGCATCGGTGCCAACACCAGTGCCTACAACCGTCGCTTCCATTTCGACGGTGGACTAAACTATGAGCGCACGCTGCAAGAGGCTCACTACCTCTTCTCCTCGCTGCGCTGGGAATATGAATACCACAACACCACGGGCGTGAACACCTCCGTTTACCGTCAGACTGCTTCATGGCTCACGCACTATGCCTATCGTAACCGCTACATTGCAGAGATGGCGTGGGTGCTCACCGGCTCCAGCCGCTTGGCACCAGGCACCAAATGGGCAATGGCGCCAACGTTCAGTGCTGCTTGGGTGATGAGCCAGGAACCATGGATGAAAAACGCCGAATGGGTCGACTTCCTCAAGTGGCGTGCCTCCTTCGGCATCATCAATACCGACTATCTCCCCGGCGACAACGTGTGGACCTACTACACGCAGAGCTACAACAACGACGGCGTGACCTATCCCTTCGACTCCAGCTACGACAGCTCGTGGGGACGGACGACTCTCGGGCGCATGGCCACCGACAACCCCTCGCACGAGAAGGCTTATAAATATAATGTGGGGCTCGATGCCTCCATTCTCCACGGCCTCGACCTGCAAATCGACGGCTATTTCCAGCGCCGCAACAACATCTGGGTCGACGGTAGCGGCAGCTATGGCAGCATCATCGGTTTCAGCGCGCCTTACATCAACGCCGGCGTGGTAGACAGTTGGGGCTTTGAGGCCGCTGCGGACTACAGCCACAAGGTAGGCGACGTGACGCTGAACATCGGCGGTACGTTCAGCCTCAACAAGAACAAGATCAAGGACCAGGCCGAAGAGCCGAGAGCCTACGACAACCTCGTCACCACTGGCTACCCGCTCAACAGCATCTGGGGACTGAAGGCCGTCGGACTCTTCAAGGACCAGGCCGACATCGAGGCCAGCGCACCACAGACTTTCTCTGAGGTGAAGCCCGGTGACATCAAGTACGAGGACGTGAACCACGACGGCAAGATCGACGCCAACGACCGCACAAAGATCGGCTACAGCACGCTCTGCCCCGAGATCTTCTATTCGCTCCACCTCGGTGCTGAGTACAAAGGCGTGGGATTCAACGCACTTTTCCAGGGCGTGGACCGATACAGCGCACTGCTCAACACCAGCGGATATTACTGGGGACTCATCAACAACCGCACACTCTCACAGGATGTCTACGACCATCGCTGGACACCCGACAACCTCAACGCCGAGTACCCACGCCTGAGTTCGAGCAGCAATGCCAACAACTATCAGACCAGCTCGTTCTGGCTCCGCAACCGCGCCTACTTCAAGCTGCGCAACATCGAGGTGTACTACAACCTGCCGAAGACGCTGCTCAGCAAGACCAAAGCTCTTTCCGAGGCTCGTGTCTATGTGCGCGGCAATGACCTCTTCACCCTTGACCACCTCCGCAGTGTCGACGCTGAGAGCTACGGGGCCACAAGCCCGCTCACACGAAGCGTCATCGTGGGACTGAATGTCACCTTTTGAAAAAAGTAAAAAGTAAAAAGGTAAAAAAGTAAAAGGTAAGAAAAATAAAAAGATATACCATGAAAGCGAAATATATATTCAGCGGCCTGCTGGCCATGACGCTGGTCTCCTCCTGTACCGACAAGATGGACTACAAGGAGTACAACGTCCATGACAAGGCCTACGAAGAGAAAATGTTCGAACGCGTGGGCGGACTGATGACCGAAATCTACAACGACATCGACTATGACTTCAGCAATTACAGCGGGGCCATGTCCAGTTCTGCCACCGACGAGAGTGTCTACTCCCATCCCGGCAACGCCATTGAGGACTTCTACAACGGCGCCTGGGGACCCACCAACGCCAAGGAGCGCGTGTGGAAATCAGCATGGGACGGCATCACCTACAGCAACCTCGTGCTCGACGAGTTCAACGACTGCACCTTCCCGGAGTATACCGAGGATGAGCACTACCAGCAGCAGATGTTCCTCTATAAGAACTATCGCTACGAGGCACGTTGGGCGCGTGCCTTCTTCTACTTCGAGCTTGTCAAGCGCTACGGCAACGTGCCGTTGAAGACACGCACGATGACAGCCAACGAGGCCAACAGCCTGCCACAGATGCCCGCCGACTCCATCTTTGCGTTCATCGACAAGGAATGCGCTGACATCCAGGACAGCATCATCGTTAACTATGGCGACCTGGGCGACATGTCGTACTACAAGGCTCAGACAGGCCGTGCCAACAAGCTCGCCGTCATGGCACTGCGTGCCCGTGCCGCACTCTATTGGGCCAGCCCGCTCTTCAACACCAAGGGCGACAAGAGCCGGTGGCTGAAAGCAGCGCAGCTCAGCAACGCCGTCATCGCCGAAGCACGCCAGGAGGGCATGGGACTGCTGCCCGACTACAGCAAGCTCTTCGACAAGGACAGCTACAAGGACGGTATCAAAGAGATCATCTTCGCACGACGCACGACAGCCAGCAACGCCTTTGAGAAATACAACTATCCCATCGGCATAGAGAATGCCGGCGGCGGCAACTGCCCCACGCAGAACCTCGTGGACGCCTACGAGATGACCAACGGAAAAGCCATCGACGAGCAGGGCAGCGGATACGACCCGCAGGATCCCTACAAGAATCGAGACGCACGACTGGCCTTGACCGTGGCTGTCAATGGCGAGAACTGGCCCGACAAGGCGGCTCTGGAGACCTTTGAGGGCGGTGCCAACTCGTCGTCAGTCACCTACGGCACACCGACGGGATACTATCTGAAGAAATACGTCAACAAGGGAACGATCATCGCCAAGACCGGTTCCAACAGCTTCACCCACGAGTGGGTCATCTTCCGCCTCGCCGAATTCTATCTCGACTATGCCGAAGCGGCACTCAACTACACCGGCAGCGGATACACGGCACCCGATGGTCTGCCCATGACAGCAGCACAGGCTATCAACGTTGTCAGAACCAGAGCCAAGCAACCCAACATGGCTACGGGACTGAGCTTCGACGCGTTTAAGAAGAAATACGAGAATGAGCGCTTCGTGGAACTCGCCTTCGAGGGACACCGCTTCTTCGACCTCAGACGCTGGAAAGAGGCTCCGCAATATCTCAAGAACATCCGCGGCATGAAGATCACACGCCTGGACGACGGCACGATGAAATATGAAGAGCAGACCATCGCCACACGCACTTGGGACGACAAATGGTATCTCTTCCCCTTCCCGCAGAAAGACGCGCTCAACTGCCACCTGACACAGAACGAGGGCTGGAAATGAAGTTCGCAACTCTCAACGGTTATTCAGGACGGGGGCTGATCCCCGTCCTGACGCACACGAAACAAATGACACATTCATTAATAACATCACATTCTAAAAACCAAAGCGTATGAAAAACGTTTATTACCTATTTCTCGTACTCATAGGACTGCTCTGCTCCTTGAGTACCAGCGCCAAGAAGGTCCTCTACAGCCAGAACTTCGAGACGGCTACCAGCGTGGCAGAGACAGGATGGACCTCACCATCCGCTGCCGCAGGACTGAGCATCGGCTCAGACGAAAAAGGCAAGTTCCTCAGATTCGTCCCATCGGGCAACGACCGCTCGGCACACCTCTTCTGGGATGCCGCTCTCATCAAGAACGAACTCAGTGCTGACTTCACCAGCTACCAGATCACCTTCGGTTTCTCCTTCAACAAGTTCGGAAACAACCACATGACTTCTGAGATCGCCGTGATGTCTGAAGAGTCCATCGCCAAGAAGAAGCCTAATAGCAACTACCGCACCAACAACAAAGGCGCACTCTTCGACCTCACACAGCTCGGCAACACCGGCCGCACAGCATCTGCTTCCGGCGATCAGGACTTTGCCATTAACGGTGACTCAACCAACTACAAGGCGCTCACCGCAGGTACATACTACACCGTCACGCTCAACATCGACACGCTGGCACGCACTGTGGAGTACACTATTCTGTCGGCAACCTCCGATGATCCTATCGCCTCTGAAATCTATACCGTACCCGAAGGCATCGACATGACCGCAACAGGACTCTATGTCCTCGGTGGCCGCTATACCCCGGACATCATGTTCGACGAAATCGAGGTCAGCGTGGACAAGACGGCTGCCAACACACCGACTGTCACGCTCACAGGCATCAACAACGCACAGCGCGTCTACACCGTCAAGTTCCAAGAGGACGAGATCCTGCATCTCGACTTCAACGGCACTACTACCAATGTCAACTACTCCGACGTGGACAATGGCACCTACACTTGGTCCAACAATCCCAACTACGATCCCAACAACACCGACAAGGCCGTGACCGACGCTTGCGAGAGTGGTACGCTGAAAGCGTGGACTACGCTCGACAACCTGAAGTCTGACGAGGTCGTCACCGAGGTTACAAACAATGTCATCGCCCTGCCTGCCGCAGAGGCTAAGGTCGTCAACGTCAAGGTCGGCTATGCCAAGACCTACAACGTCACTTGTGACAACAGCAACACACCGCTCACACCGGCTATCTACGGCACCTATAAGTTCACCGGCAAGGACGGTAAGGTCACAGAGTCTACTGATCCCAAAGCCTTCCCCATCACTATCGACGTGGATCAGGCCGGTACATTGGAGATCTCTTCTCAGGCTTTCGGCTACGGCACAACCAACACCACGACCGAGAACAACGTGGAATATGAGGTGAAGAAAGCCATTGACCTGGCTCACATGACCGAGAAGGACATCACAGCCGCCGGATTTGAGAAAGGCGACAACGTAAGTGGCAAATTTGTTGATTACGGCCGCTTCTATGGACTGTCCACCACTGAGACTGAGGTAGACAAGGACGGCAACGAGACTCCGAAGAAGATCGTCTACAACGAAATTCCACAGTACACCAAGAAGGCTTCTGCCTTCACCGACACCAATGTCATCGGCGGCCTCATCGCCTGCGGTTCTGACGGCAATCAGACAGACGCTGCAGCTATCCTGCCTGTCAACGCAAATATCTATCAAGGTATCGGACTTGTCCTCGACGGTCGCAAGGGCGACGACGGCAGTGGCTCATGGATCAACAACTGGTTCTTCAAGGTAGAAGGCGCAACGGCTGACGACATCATCACCGTGGCCTCGGTGGGCAATTATGGCGGCACTTCGCTCCATCCTTCCGTGGCCTCTCTTGATGAGTATCTTGCTCAGGACAATGCTCCTGTGACTGCTGTGCTCGCCGGCGACAAGGCTTTCGGCCTCAACCGCGTCTCCGACGCTTTAGGCAAGGTGACTGTCTACACGGCCAAGGGGGGTGCAACAGGCATCAAGACCGTCAACGCCAACACTCAGAACACTGCCAATGCACCGATCTACTCTCTCAACGGTGTGCGTATGAGCAGCAAAAACAACCTGCCGAAGGGTGTCTACATCCAGGGCGGCAAGAAGTTCGTGGTGAAGTAAACGTCTATTGACATACAGAAGTTAATTTCGTTTGTAGTATATAATATAGGTCAGCCATCTCGATCCACACTGGACTGGGGTGGCTCTTTTTGTGTTTTTCTTCTCATAGGAGGCGACACGTCGCGCGTCGCGACAACTAATAGTTTCATGACTTCATCACATCTTTGGTTGGATGAAGTGTCATCATTGATTATCAGTTAGTTATAAGCTGATTTCAGCAATTGATGGTGACGCAATTACGAATTATGGAATGATATCCCTCCTTAACAGCTCGGCAGACAGTCAATGTCTTTTATCCTGACTCATATTGCCTTGCCATCTCCAGATGATACAAAAAAAGAAAATCATGTACAGGCTTACGCTCCATGAGGAGCTCTGAGTCTCAACCAGCGGGATAGCCTTACGAGCAAGCTCGATGGCTATCCCACTGGTTGAGACTCACCCCTTTCGGGGGCAAAGCCTGTACATGAAGAAAATTGCCAAGGCATAAAATTGCGCATAGCGCATAAAATAAAGCGGCACAAGAGTTCGCTGGTAAGAAAAACATAAAACCGAGGTTATGAATGATTTCATTTCCTATAGCCTTTCTCCTAAACTTCGGCACATGGTCCCAAGCACAGATAGAGCGTTATTATTACCACGACGATATCATCAGGGCTTTCTAAAATAATTGTGAGCAGATTTAGGAGGTGCTGAATATTTTATGCGCTCTGCGCAATTTTACGCGATAGCGATTTTCGTCACGGGCAGGCTTTGTCCCCCGTAGGGGGTGGTGCTGAGGTGATGGGGCAGCCGACGAGCTTGCTCGTAAGGCTGTCCCCATCACCTCAGCACCATAGCTCCATGGGGAGCTAAAGTCTGTACGTGACTATTTTCCAAAAACTTATTCTCGATTCAGGGTGACGCATTGACGAAGTCAGGAGTATATAATGAAGGGGAACCATCTCCGGTCTGTACTGGGCCGGGATGTTTTTTTTGTTTTTCTTCTCATAGGAGGCGACGCGTCGCGAAAACTAATAGTTTCATGTCCAAGGTGAATATTCTTTCAACTCTAATTGCAATAATCCCTTTGTCGTGACATGGTCATCAAGCAACGGCCTCATCCCCAAACATAACCGAATATCGAGAATAATCTATAACCAAAACTTTCTTCCACTGACTCATAGTTTATTCTTTTGGCTTTTCATTGAAGAGTTGGATTGTGTCTGCAAATTTCTCCGCTATCTTGTCAAATCGAGGATTGTCATTTCTAACAATGATTGTTGCATAATTCACCACTCCGTTCTCGTCTTTTACAGAAGATGACCAGAAAGAAACATTCCAATTCTTTTTATGATAATTGATCCAATAACTAAATAGTCGGTTACGCATCGACTGTTTGCCGTCTCCCGTTTCGCAAATGTAAAGCATAACCTCATTGTTCTGAAGAAAGAAATTCTCTACGATGGCAATAATTGTCTGCCGCACCTTTGAATCGCGTGGCGACTTCTTATTATTGATGTTAACTATAGCAAACTGCCAAACCAGCTCTTCAGGCAAAGAGACATCATCAGGATCAAAGCCCGCATAATATTTGACGCCATAATCGGTTTGGAAACTCACATAGGAGTCTCCAATACTGTTGACGAGATAAGGTGACTTCTCGTTTATCTTGTCAACATCAAATTTCATAGAACTTCTATATATGTTGGCTTTGCGCCATTGCTCTTCTCATATTCTTCAACGGCTATCTTCGTCAACTTGTCGACGAGGTTCTTTTTCACTTGCTTGGCATTATGAAGCCGTTGTAATGCTTGTTCTCTTGTCATCGTTTCCATATCCTTTTCCTTTTTACTTCATTGCAAAGATAAGTTTTTCTTGTGATTCTTCCAAATAATCAGCCACTTATCTTCTCCCAGTTCTTGTTTATCTCTTCCATCAGCTTGTTGGCCTCGGCGTTCAGCTTGTTGAGCTCGGCATGAATCTCGGTCATGCGCTCGTGGAAGTCAACGCCATCGTCCTCCTGGGCCGCCACGCCTACGTATGCGCCGGGTGTGAGGCTATAGTTCTTCTCGGCTATCTCGCTGGTGGTGGCAATCTTGCACAGTCCGGCAACGTCCTGATAGATGCCTTCATCACCAAACTTGTCGACAAGCCATTGGCGGTCATCAATGACGGTGATGATGGACTGCAAGACACTGATGAAGTCGTCGCCCTTCTGCCGCATCGGCTTGACGTCACGCTTCTTCAAGTTCTTTGCGGCTGCGTTCATGCAGTTCTTTGTCTGCTCGATTAGTTGTTCAAGCCTTTCACGCAATGCAGCAGGTCTTCGTCAAAAAGCGGCATGGTGCCAAAGAAATGTGCACGGGTATCTTCGTCGATAGCCTCGGCAAACAGTCACCGACACAATCCAAAGAAATGGCGAAAGCCGGAATGCATCATTATTTTCTTTGACAAAACATCTTCATCCCGACCTTCGCTTCCAGAGAAAATTCCTTGCCGAAAACGATGAGAAACGGGGCTCTTGATGACAAAAAACAAGTTTGTCCCGGACAAACAACCGAGATGACCCGGTCATCTCAGTTGTTTTATAGTGAGAAAACGGTGAGATGACCGGGTCAAAACAGTGAGATGATCGGGTCAAAACAGCCTTTTTTCCACAATAAAAAAGTGATTAAAAATCAAAGTTACTGATATTCAGCAAGTTAGAAAACAGCCCGAAAATCGCGAAAAATCGGGCAAGTGGCCATCCGTTTTCAATTTTCGCCTTCTCAGAGCCCGTTTTTTGTCAGTTTATTAAACAGATAGAGACAAGAAGTATAGAGATAGTATTGGCATTTTCTCCCACCCTCACCCAAGCGAAAAGATAATCATAAGGGTAACAGGAACAAATGAATCATAGCGGAATGAACACGTATTTTTTCAAATACATTTGATTTTTCGCGTAATTTGCAGTGGCTTTTCAAGTGTATTTGATTTTTTATCGCTATCTTTGCAAAAACATTAGAGCTATGGACGAAAGGTTGGAAAGAATATCGAGGTTGAACTATTGGCAGGGAAACCATTTCGAAAATGGGATAGAACGGAAACTCTATCTCGACCGCATCATGCCCTTCACGGGCAACCGAGTCATCAAGGTGATGACCGGACAACGACGAGCCGGAAAGAGTTGGTTGATGCGGCAAATTGTAACAGAATTGCTCGACAGGGGTATGGCCAAGCCCCATCAGATACTCTATATTAACGTTATTAAAAGTATTAAATGTGTTAATAATTATTCTACTTTTTACATACTTCCTGCAACCGTTTGAAACGGATTGCGGTATCGTATCGGACATAACGAGTGCCCGCTACCGACTATCCGAGAGAACTCGGAATCGCCGACTACTTTTCTAAGGATGTTCAAGGCTCCGTTTTGATCAGCATTAATCATCTTCCCGGTCGAGGAACGGAATAGTCCGCGCTTTACCCTGCGTCCAAGATATGTTTCATGCTTCCCAATAGGTTCAAGAGCAAGAGCATCACACTTGCTTGTATAACTTTCCTCGTGCACAATGAACTTAATTCCAATCATCTCGCACTTATAGCGGAGATAGTCTGCCAGTCTCGCAAAAGGCATCTGAACAAACTTTTGATTGTTCTTTTTGCCCATGTCGGAGTTTTGTTTCCATCCGGCATTGTAGCCTACAACCAGCGTTCCTATACGGTTCCGCACAAGTGTATTGACAATCTGACGACTAACCTTCTGAAAGGCATCCTCGAAATAGCGGTCTCGCTTGTCGTACATACGAGTGATTCTTCTTGTCGTTCGCTTTATGCCTTGCAGATCCTTGATAGACTGCAAGTGAGAGAGTGTTTTGTTAAAGTGGTTATTGTAAGATTTGAGATATTTGCCGCTATAAATCGTGCAGCCTTCAGAAGTAACCATCGTAGCGAGGTTATCAAGTCCAAGGTCGATAGAAGCGTATTTTGCCTTATCAACATCAGCTTGCTCTATTTCCTTTTCATAGACAATTTCGACCTTGATGTTACGGCTGTTGGGTATTAAGCGCACCTGGTGTACCGACTTTAGATTCCCGCCATATTTCTCCCATTGGGGTACAGAGACAAACAAATCCTTAGCAAGTCGGATTCTCCCATCCTTAATACTGCACGCATAATTGGTATAATACATATTAAACATACCACCACGCTTCCGGTAATTAGGCATCTTAGGCACTCCCTTGTATTTTTCGGGGTGTTTCTTCCAATCCTTAATACTTTTACAGTAAGCCTTAATATTCTTGTCGAGAACACGCAGCACCTGCTGGGAGCATTGTGATTTCAATAATCTGTAGTTACACTGGCCTTCAAGGTTGAGGGCCTTTTTCATGAGCTTATCCATGTCGTTATACCATAGCCACGTACCGTCGGCATCCAGTTGCTGACGGAACAGATACAGCGCCTGATTGTACAGATTGTTTGAAATTCTAAACAACCTGTCAAGTTCTTCCGTGTGGCGTATGTAAAACTTATAGACTAATCTCATTTTTCAAATCCTCTTCCATTATTTCGAGTTTCTTTTTTCTCCTGCGTGAATACATCCGCATAGCGAAGCAATGAAGCATCGAAATGATTTCCTCGAATATCTCTGTCTCGTTTGCCTTATCGTCCGTATCATTGATGACTATTATCTCGCATCCAAACTCGCTGAACAGTCTCTTGAACATATCGAATGATATGCGAGAAAGTCTATCTTTGTACGTAATGTACAACCTGCTAACTTTGAAATTAAGTATCTCGTCAAGAAGTTGTCTGAACTGCTTGCGGTCAAAATTCATTCCGCTCGCAATGTCCTTATAAGACTTGCTGACCTTAATGCCATTCTTGTTACAATAGTCAATCAAAGTCTTTTCTTGATTATCAAGGTCGGTTTTTTGTTTTGCCGTTGATACACGCGAATAGACCACGTTCATTCTTTCGGCAGCAAGTCCGGCCTTGCGATATACGTCATCATCGTTGTAGTCATACGTTCCGTTTGGCAACTTAACGACTCTTATATCTTTTTTCTTCACGTACTGCACGAGCGTCTGGCGCGATACATGCAATATCTTTAACACCTTAGCACTCTTCATATCGCAAAGATAAGAAGAAGAATTCAAATAATCAAATATTTCTACATAGTTTTAATGGTTTTTATTATTATAGGGCTTTGACGCTTTTGGCCGCCTCTCCCTCGCAAGCAAGCCTTGGTATTAGGTTTCTGTACGTCGGGGCAGATGTTTGCCGCTGACTTCTTTCAGATTCCATCTCGCGATGGACACAACACCTTATTCATATACGGAGATTCCTTCGCTATTTGCTCAAAAGCTCTTTTGATACTCCGTTTGTTTCTATTGTTGTTTTCGACAATTCGGCAGATTTAAAAGTTCATGTAAGAAATCATATTGTGGTAAACAGATACAACTTAAATTATGCAATATAATTGTTTTATTATTATTTCACCGCAATCTTTATAGAATCCTTACCTACTTTGGCGATAACTAATAATTCGTTTACGGCAAAAGAGGCTGCACCATTCGCTGCAACCGAAGAGCCGAGATACTTGCCATCAGTAGCATAGAACTTCACCACTTCGCCATTATCAAGTCCAGAGAGAGTAACAATACCATCATGGGCAGAAGCCACAACGCCACGTGTTTTTACCATATTGATATTGGTACCAGTATCCAAGTTTGCATTAATCCAATAAAGCGTAGCCTCCGCCTTATCAGATGCTTTATATCCATCTGCTGTAGCATAAACAGAAATATTATAGGCTGCAGAAAGATAGTGTTGTGCCACCACCAATTGTACCTCCTGTTGAGCCTCCAGTAGAACCTCCACTTGTTGTTCCTCCAGTATTACCACTTGTCTGAGTAGAGCCAGACTTTTGACTTATAACTTCACGTTTGTAGTGAACAATCTCTGTGTTCACATAGTCAATAAAGCTAAGATACTTGCTGTCGCCCTCTATCAAAGCATAAGCATTCACAAACTTCACCAGCTGGCGGTAAGCCTCATCGCTTGTCTTGCGTGATGCTTTTAATGCACCAACAGCCTTTGCCATACGCTCGTCTGTGCGTGTTGCTGTCAACGTGCGTACTTTTTCATTGGCTGCTTTCAGAGCAGTAACGAATGCACCAAGCGAAAGTGTTTGAATCTCGCTTGAATACTTCTTTTCCAAGTCATCGATAAAATTCATCAACAATCCCGTTTCCTTGTCAAGTTGCATCTTTGGGTCGATGGCATAGTCCTTGATGTGTTGCGTCAGTACCTTTGCTGCTTTTGCCATGTTCTCTACAGGCAGATTCCTGAAGCCATTAACAGCCTTTTTGTAACCGCTGTAAAGTCCGTCACGCTCAGCATCGGCAGTAGCGATCTCATCTGTCAGCATACTTTTTTGCGAGATTTTCAAGTCCTCATCTTCTTGCTCCATGGCAGCCTTTAGCGAGACAATCTGTGCGCTGAGCTTACTCTTTACATTCGCATCGGCCTCAGCACGTGCCAACACGTTTGAAATAAACAGAAAATGTGCGCCGTTGTTTAGACGCTCCAAGCTAAGAGTACCAATTTCGCTCATAGTTTGATAAAAGTTTTAAGATGAATACTGTGGAAACTCCGTTTTCTGTTGCGTTAAATAGATTGTTTATGCCACTACTACATTGTTTCCGATAATAATTCTCATGGAATCAGCCGTGCACGTTGTTTCCTTACTCTCTCCTTTGGGTTTGGTCACAAAAACAGCGTTTCTTGCACCATACCGTATGGAGTAATGCAAGAAACGCTGTTTCTGCCGTCTTCCGATAATAAATTATACAATCTTCATGCCACAATCCCTTACCGACACATTTCATGCCATCGTTGACACGGTTTCTTGTATCATGCACTATGGACTTGACATATGTCTGATGTTTTCGGTCTTTATAATGGCATAATTAGACTAAAATTTCAGTTTTTACGAAACCGATAACAAATAATGTCTTTATTCTTATGGATTTTTAGTAACTTTGCAGCGCAATCGCAATAAATACGTTTGCAAAACATACATAAGGCGTCATCAACGCTTTGCTCATTGAACTTTCTGAACGTAGGAAATTCAAATTGGTTGTCAATGGCATTGCAGAGAAGATGTCACGGGTAGGTTGTATAATCAACCCTCGTAGTGTGCCAAGGAGGACAAACCTCAGCGGCACACTTTTCGGGGTTATATATAACTTTCAACGTGAGATTCTATCTGTTCGTCATCAACCAATGGTTTCCTACGGCCTAGAAAGAGTGACGAGTAAGTATAGAGTCTCACGCTTTGTATTTAACAATCATATACAACAACCCTCAAAAAATGGAAGTATGAATTTTTTCAAGAAATTATTTGGAGACTCAACAGCTCAATCTTCCTACGACATCAACAGCAACGATAAAGAAGACCATGAACAGCAAGTCACTAATTCTATGTCTCAATCTGCTCATAAAAATAACATGACAAGTTGGGAAAACTTCTTTGGCGTAAACTTAAAGTCATCGCCTAATGAGCTATGGATAGAAGGAGAATGCGAGTATAATGAAAAGAATATAATCAGAATTTTCACAAACAACCATATCCACAACGTTTACTTCTCTTCAGTAAATGCAAAAGTGATAGGAAACTCCGCTACAAATTTCTTCTTCAAGTGTCCTTATACATGGGATGATGCCTTTGACATTTACTATTTGATAGAACGGGATTTAGTTCATAACGGCAATTATACAAATACTGCTGCTGCAGCAAAGTTCCGTGGAAAATTTGATAGCTACTATGATAGTTTTAGTTGGGATATCGATGGTTGCAACATAATAATGTCTCGTGATATAGATACTGGCGACATTGAACTTGGCGTGTGGACATTGTACTATAATCAAGAATACCTTGATAAAGCAAAAGATAATTGCAAGGACAACAAGCAAGAAGATGAAGCAACATTGCCCAAGAAAGAATTTAATGTCCATTTATCTGGAGCCTTAGATACTTTACACTTCGTTCATGCTCATCTAGGCAAGCAATTAGCAGGAAATGCACCTTGTTATGTTGCTCGTGCAGAAGGGACTACAATTCAACTTCTTGACGAGAATAATTTTGATGAGGTATATTCTTTCGAAAGCAAAGAAATAGCAGATTACCTTGGTCACAGATTGGGTGCAGCAGGATTCATTAATTTCAATTGTGATGATGTTACTGATATACAAGCAGAACTCTTTATTATCCCTGCAGATTATGCCAAAGAGACTTCAGACGATGGAGCAACAGATGCTTTAGTTCATTACGAAATGAGCTATCTTGTTGACCCTGTAGAATTTGACTATCGCAGAAAGACTATTATGGATGGCAAAATGAATCTCAGCATCGTTGGTATTCAATACCGTGATAATTATGAGGAGCTTAAGTCTTCTATAAAAGAGGGAGTAACTGTCATCCTAAAACCAGATCCAACAAATGAATACGACCCAAATGCTTTGGCTTTCTATCTTGAAGGAAATATCATTGGCTATCTCCCTAAAAAAGATCAACCTTTCGCCCATATCTTTATGGCAAAAGGACAGATCAAGGCCTCAATCTGTCGTATTGACGAAAAATGGATTGACACAGAGGTTGATATTAAGAAAGATATGATAGACGTTAATGCATTCAAAAATAATGATGTCAATTTTACTAAAATAAAATCGTTCAAAGGGGGCAATAGCAGCTGTCAATCTATCGAGCTTAGTGAATTTATTGAAACTCTTTAACTTGTATTATTATGGATAATTTTTCTTTTGTTGCTTTAGATATAGAAACAGCAACAGGTAAACGTAGTTCTATCTGTGAGATTGGAATTACAATCGTAAAAGATTCCAAAATTGCAGAGTCAAAAAGTTGGCTTATTCAACCTAAGGACAATTCTTATTAGAGAAGAAATATTGAAATCCATGGAATTAATCCAGAAGACACTCAGATGGTGACACCCTTGTCTCTCAGGCTGGACAGTTTCCACTACTGGGGCCTGTTAGGGACTTACACCCGTTAGCCGATATACATGCCAGTCAAACCCAAAAAGGAGTCAATCATGTTGACTCCTTTTATTTTATAACACCTTATTCATATTCGGAGATTCCTTCGCTATTTGCTCAAAAGCTCTTTTGATATTCCGTTTGTTCCTATTGTTGTTTTCGACAATTCGGCAGATTTAAAAGTTCATGTAAGAAATCATATTGTGGTAAACAGATACAACTTAAATTATGCAATATAATTGTTTTATTATTATTTCACCGCAATCTTTATAGAATCCTTACCTACTTTGGCGATAACCAACGATTCGTTTACGGCAAAAGAGGCTGCACCATTCGCTGCAACCGAAGAGCCGAGATACTTGCCATCAGTAGCATAGAACTTCACCACTTCGCCATTATAAAGTCCAGAGAGAGTAACAATACCATCATGGGCAGAAGCCACAACGCCACGTGTTTTTACCATATTGATGTTAGTACCAGTATCCAAGTTAGCATTAATCCAATACAGAGTTGCCTTCGCCTTATCAGATGCTTTATATCCATCTGCTGTAGCATAAACAGAAATATTATAGGCTGCAGAAAGAGATACTTCCCCATTTTCGCTCAGCGCATCAGACTTAATATCTGTATCAGTTATTGTATAATGATACTTTGCTCCAGCCGTTTCGCAAGCGAACATCAATTTGCCTGATTCGTAAGAGATAGATGGTGTAGAGCACTGAGTAACAGGCTTGTTATCATCTCCTGTTTCGTCTGGATTCCAGGCATAGATATATTTATAATCAGGTCCAAAGGAATCTTTATAACCCTGTAGGTATTCTGTTGGAACCTTGATTATACTTGTCGTTGGTATACATAAGTCTGCGTAATTTGATCTACAATATTTACCTTCAAAATATACAGTTTCCAGATTTTGACAATCTTTGAAGCAATTCCAATCCAATGAAGTAACAGATGAAGGGATGGTGATAGAGGTTAAGCCACTGCAATATTCGAAGCAACCAAACCCCAATGAAGTAACAGACGAAGGGATGGTGATAGAGGTTAAGCCTCTGCAACCATCGAAGCAATACCAACCCAATGAAGTAACAGATGAAGGGATGGTGATAGAGGTTAAGCCACTGCAACCAGAGAAGCAACCTTCACCCAATGATGTAACAGATGAAGGGATGGTGATAGAGGTTAAGCCTCTGCAATGCAAGAAGCAATAATCACTCAATGAAGTAACAGATGAAGGGATGGTGATAGAGGTTAAGCCACTGCAACCATGGAAGCAACGCTTATCCAATGAAGTTACAGATGAAGGGATGGTAATAGATTTCAAACCACTGCAACCATAGAAGCAAGACTCACCCAATGATGTAACAGATGAAGGGATGTTGATAGAGGTTAAGCCACTGCAGTCTTCGAAGCAAGAAGCACTCAATGAGGCAACAATATACTCTACCCCATCATTACCCTTAACCTTCTCTGGAATAATAATATTACCAGAATATTTACCATCAGTTTTAGGCACAAGTGTAGCTGTCTTCGTATCAGAATCCAACAAATAACGAAAGCCATCAATCACCTCAAATTTTGGTTCTTGTGCCATCGCACTACTCGTAGTCATGAGCATCAGAACTACCAACATAACAAAGCCTTTAAAAAGACTACAGGTTCCGCTTTTACAATCCAAGAACTTTTTTCTTAAAGTAAAATCTTTCATAATCGTCACTATTTAGATCTTTTCTCCGCAAAAATACAACTTTATTATTTAACCCACAAGAATTTTATGGTAAATACCTTTCTCATATACGGAAGTTGAGTAACAAAAGTCGAGTTTGACCAACATGACCATGACCGAAATGACGCAAAAAGCGGTTCACCCCTCTCAGAGGTGAACCGCTTTCCTTGTATATCTTTATGATCAGTTCGACGACAGATGCTTGGTGAGGAACTTATGCGACTCCAGCATCTCCTTGGGGTCGAGGGCTTTGTCGAGTTCGTCCTTGGTCATGAGCTTATGCTCGAGCACGAGGTCGTAGACCGAGCGTCCAGTCTCGTTGGCCTCCTTGGCAATCTTTGTGCTGCTCTTGTAGCCGATGTAAGGATTCAGGGCAGTAACGATGCCGATGGAGTTCTTCACCATTTCGTAGCAGCGCTCCTTGTTGACGGTGATGCCGAGCACACACTCGTCGGTGAGCGTAGTGATGGCGTTGCTGAGCCACCAAAGACTTTCAAAGAGGCACTCCGTGATGACGGGCTCCATGACGTTGAGCTCGAGCTGTCCGGCCTCAGCGGCAAAGGTCACGGTGGTGTCGTTGCCGATGACCTTGAAGCAGGTCTGGTTGGTCACCTCAGGAATGACGGGGTTGACCTTTCCGGGCATGATGCTGGAACCGGGAGCCTTTGGCGGAAGGTTGAGCTCATGCAGGCCACAACGTGGACCGGAAGCCAGCAGACGCAAGTCGTTGCATATCTTGGAGATCTTCACAGCCAAGCGTTTCAGTGCTCCTGAGTAGCTGACGTAGGCTCCCGTGTCGGGCGTAGCCTCCACAAGGTCGGGTGAAGAGACAAAGCTCTCGCCGGTGAGCTTGCTGAGGTTGGCGGCGCAGAGCTTGGCAAAGCCGGGCACAGCGTTAAGGCCGGTGCCGATGGCAGTACCGCCCATATTGATCTCGTGGAGCAGTTTCACGTTGCGCTCCAGGTTGAGAATTTCCTCCTCAAGGTTATCGGCGTAGGCATTGAACTCCTGCCCGAAGGTCATCGGCACAGCATCCTGCAACTGCGTGCGTCCCATCTTGATGGCGTCACGATATTCGTCGGCCTTGTAGCGGAATGCCGAGATGAGTCCGGTGAGCGAGCCGACGAGTGTCTTGTTCATACGGATGATGGCCAGGCGGATGGTGGTGGGATAGACATCATTGGTCGACTGTCCGCAGTTGACGTGGTCGTTGGGATAGCAATACTGATACTCCCCCTTCTTGTGACCCATGATCTCGAGTGCGCGGTTGGCAATGACCTCATTGGCATTCATGTTCACCGACGTGCCGGCTCCGCCCTGCATCATGTCGATGGGGAAGTTCTCGTGGAGCTTGCCATCGATGATCTCGCGGCAGGCTTGGGAAATGGCACCGGCAATCTCGTCGTTGATAGTGCCCAGCGCATGGTTGGTCTGCACGGCGGCAAGCTTCACGTAGGCGATGGCGATGACATAGTCGGGATAGTCGCGCATCTTCTTGCGCGAGATATGATAGTTGTTGATGGCGCGTTGTGTCTGCACACCGTAGTAAGCCTCAGCGGGCACCTTGAGCTCGCCCAAGAGGTCAGACTCCACTCTGTATTTCTTTTCTTCTGCCATAGTAGTAATTGTGAATGGTTGATGACATGATTATTGTTTACGCCTGCAAAGTTAAGCGTTTTAGCATGAATCTATTTACAAAAAACATTCGCCTTTTTGTAAAAAACGAAACGCGGCAGGAATTGTAGACGCAACTAAAGGCCCTCCTGACTTCGTCAATGCGTCACCCTGAATCGAGAAGAAGTTTTTGGAAAATAGTCACGTACAGGCTTTAGCTCCCCATGGAGCTATGGTGCTGAGGTGATGGGGACAGCCTTACGAGCAAGCTCGTCGGCTGCCCTCATCACCTCAGCCCCACCCCCTACTGGGGGACAAAGCCTGCCCGTGACGAAAATCGCTATCGCGTAAAATTGCGCATAAGCACATAAAATATGATGCCGCCCAACAGAACACAAGCAGCATAGCAGACTTTCTAGACGCTATGGACTATCTTTCGGCCGCAGGATTTTATGCCCAAGGGGCAATTTTACGCGTTAGCGATTTTCGTCATGGGCAGGCTTGACACCAAAGGTGTGGGGCTAAAGCTATGGGGGTAGGCGGCGAGCTTGCTCGCAAGACTACCCCATAGCTTTAGACCCATTGCTCCTTGGGGAGCATAAGCATGACCATGATTTTCTTTTTTCTTTATCACCTGGAGATGGCAAGGCAATATGAGTCAGGCAAAGACATTCAGAAAGCGTCAGCTGATTGACTTGCAACTCCTGCCTTCGTTTCTTTATGAATTCTCCAATTTCCTTAGTATTCACAATATATTGTTATTTTGTGGCAAAGATAAGTAAAATCATCCATAACAGCAAGTGCTTTCACAATAAATTGTGAAAGCACTTGCTGTTTTTTTTATTATCTTCGTCTGATTCCAAACTTAGAAGCACTTGATGCGATACATGAAACCGAGTTCGATGCGCGAGGTGCTGTAGTCCGCAAGTCCGCATTTACTACTGAAGTTGTAGTGGTGTCCGACGTAGGCGAGGAAGAGTCTGAGATCCTGGTCCTTGACGGGATAGTACTCCAGACTGGCGAGATAGCCGATGGACTTGCGGTAGTCCTTGAGTTGCTCTATCTTGCTGACGCTCGCCGTCTCGTAGGTACCCTTGGCCATGAAGTTCCACCGTGGCACAAACTGCCAGTTGACCTTCGAGATCAGAGAGTTGTAGTGCACGTCGCTGAAGTAGGCATTCTCCTGTCCGTCGAGGAAAGCACCGAGGTCGTTGGTGGCGATGCGCAACCGGTCGAGTCCGTCCCACGCTCCCATATAGTCGACATACCACTGCACGGTGGGCAGGTTGAGCTTTTGCCCGAATACCCACATGCGAGAGTACTCATGGCGTGCCTGTGTCTGCAAGCCCCAGCTCCAGCGTGTCTGTAAGCGTCCGCCGAAGAAGTTTCCGTTCCAGTTGACGATATAGGTCAGGGGATTGTTGCTTTTCTCAAGCTGACGTATGCCATCGCCGCGCCCCGTGACAGCCACAGCGCCGGCACCATACTCGTCGGTGAACTTTCCGTTGTTGGCATCCGACACCTCCACGGCAATCTCCTGCGAGGGCACGGGATGATAAGCCACCACCAGTCCCGCCATGAAGTTGTCCATGTTGTCGACCATGTCGGAATACTGATAGATATACATGGGGTTCTCGTCGAACTCATGTCCGCCCCATATCTGGCACATCTTTCCGCCCATGACAGTGAGCTTGTCGCTGACGTTGTATCCCACCATCATGATGTCAGTGGCTTTGGCAAAGTTGTCCTCGCCCTGCGCCGTATTGGCCTTGTTCATGCGGTGGCGCAGACGGTAGAAGAGCTGTGGGGTGATGTTGCCTTTGATCTCGAGTCTGAGCTGTTTATTGGCCAGCTTGCTGCTCCAGGTGTGCCCGTCGTAGCTGGCTTGCGCCGAGGCGGCATAGTTGAAGTAGACGTTGAAGGCATCGTTTTTCTTCTCAAGGTTGGCAATGCGCTCAGCCAGACTGGTATAGTTGCCGTCGGGGCCTCCCATGCCGACATTATCTCCCTGTGCGGCAGCACCCATCGCAAAGAAGAGCGCGGCCGCCAATATCATCATTTTTTTCATGGCGGTAGACTGTTATTGGTTGGTTAATGAGTTGAGGATTCAGAAAGGTGCAGTGGTGTCAGTACTTTTGGAAATACTCCTGTATCTTCTGCCAGTCGCGTGTCTTGGTGAGCGCAAGCATGAGCAGCACACGGGCCTTCTGCGGATTGAGAGTGAGCGCGGCGATGAAGTGGTATTTGCTGTCGTCGACCTCACCATTGAGGCAGGTGGGTCCGGTAGGCACACGACTGGAGCGTACGATGTTGATGCCCTTGGCACGCGCCTGCAGAGCCACGTCGAAGACATCCTTATAGAAGTTGCCGTCACCGACACCGGCGAGCACGATGCCGTCGAAGTTGGCGTCCATAAAGGCTTTCATGGGCAACGGCGAGCAGTTGGCGTAGCCATAGACGATGCCAACCTTAGGCAGCGAAGTGAGATTGTCGACATTGAATTCGCTCTTGGTGGTGTGAAGGTTGGTGATGTCGCGGCAGTAGATGGCCTGACCATTGTAGACATAGCCCACCTTGCCGAAGTTGGCAGCTTGGAAGGTAGCCACGTCGGTGGTGTGCATCTTTGTGACATCCTTAGCATCGAGCAGCAGATTGTTCATGCACACCATCACGCCACGGCCCACTGACTGCGGACTGGCGGCAGCGACGACACCGGCATAGATGTTGCCGGGTCCGTCTGCACTGATTGCCGTTGAGGGGCGCATGGATCCCACGAGGATGACAGGTTTGTCGCTGTGCACGGTGAGGTTGAGGAAGTAGGCGGTCTCCTCCATCGTGTCTGTACCGTGGGTGACGACGACACCGTCGTAGCCCTCGTTGTTGAGCAGCTCATTGATGCGCTTGGCAAGCTTGAGCCACACATTGTCGTTCATGTCCTGCGATCCGATGTTGACGAGTTGCTCACCGCTGACATCCGCCACGTCGAGCATCTGCGGCACGGCTTGTATCAGTGCTTGCACACCCACCTGTCCGGCACTGTAGGCAGAGTTGGTGGCTGAGGTACTCACTCCGGCAATGGTTCCGCCGGTAGCAATGATTCTGATCTTAGGCTTGGCATTGGCTGCGAGGCATACCACGAAGGTAAAGAGCAGCAAAAGCAATGAGAGACGTTTTGTTTTCATAACCAATATAATAAATAATGAATAATATATATAATGAGTAAATGGTATCAGGAAAGCAGCAAGGTGACAAGATAGCCTACGCCGATGGAGACAAAGGTGGTGACAAAGCCGGGCAGCTGGAAGGAGTGGTTGATGACATACTTGCCCACATGGGTGGTGCCCGTGCGGTCAAACTCCAGTGCGGCAACCTCTGTAGGATAGTTGGGCAGGAAGAAATAGCCGTTGACAGCCGGGAACATCGCCACGAGGAGCAGCGGGTTGATGCCTAAGGCAATGCCTACGGGATAAAGTGTGGTGACGGTGGCAGCCTGAGAGAAGAGCATGATGCTCATCAGGAACAAGGCTACAGCAAAGAGCATCGGTGCCGTGGCGACCATGCCGGAGAGAGCGCTGTTGATGGCGTCGGCATTACCTGTGTAGAAAGTGGAGCCCATCCAAGCTACGCCGAAGATGGCAATGACAGCGTTCATGCCCGCCGTGAAGATGTTGCCCTTGGGCAGTTCCTTCACGCTGGTCTTGCCGACAAGCAGGATGAGGATGGCATCGCTCATCATCACCATCTCGATCGTCTCGCTCATCGTCACGCCTTCGGGACGCAATGAGGGTACGAAGCCGAAGAGCACCACAAGAGCCACACCAAAGAAGAAAGCCCATACGGCACGCAGCGCACGTGGGTTATGCTCGGTCTCGGCCTCCTTGAGATTGTTGGCGTCGGCCTCGGGGTTGATGAGTCCCGCGCGCACGCGACGCTGATACTCTGGGTCATCGACAAGTTCCTTGCCGACATGGTTCTCGATAAGCGCGGCTATCAGGATGGCAACGATACTGGCCGGCAGGCAAACGATAAGGATGGTTCCCAATTCTATTCCTTGTCCGCCGAGCAGATCAGAAGAGATCATCGCGGCCATGGCGGCAGACACGGGACTGCTGGTGATGCCCAGCGAGGCAGCGATCACCGAGAGGCTCATCGGACGCTCGGGCCGTGTCTTGTTGGCTTGGGCGATCTCACTGATGATGGGCAGCAGACTGTAGCTGGTATGTGCTGTGCCGGCAAAGACGCAAAAGGCAAAACAGCACAGCGGACCATAATAGGTGATATGGTCGGGATGGCGGCGAAGAAACAGCGCGGCACGCCCCACGAGATATTCCAGTCCGCCCGTAGCCTGTAGGGCTGCCGAGGCTGTGATGACGGCAAGGATGATCAGCATCACGTCGATAGGTGCCTTGCCCGGGGCAAGGCCAAAGCCATAGACGAGGATAAAAGTGCCGAGCATGCCATAGATGCCCAAGCCTACGCCGCCCACGCGCGCACCGATGAAAATGAACACCAAGACGACAAGCAGTTCTATCAGTATAAGGGTTGTTGCCATATTAGTTTTGCGTTTAGGTTTAATACTGCTGCAAAGATAAGGTTTTCTTGGATATAGTATTTAAGAATGAAACTGTTTTTTTTGTAAATTCCAAAACTATTCGCTATATTTGCCGCTACATTCACTATGGCCAGTCGCGGAAACCTTAGCTTACCCCAGCTTGCCGAGCGCTATCACATACGGGATATCTTCGGCGGGAGTGTCGCCTACTTCTCTTCAAAAGAGGGCGGCAAGAGTGACTTGCGCGCCTATACCAACAGCATCAGCTGCCACGAGCTCCACCTCATCAGCTCGGGCACAGCCACTGTCACCGTGGGCGATGAGCGGATGGAACTGCATAGCGGTGATTTGCTTCTGCTTCATCCTTTCCAACCCGTCGACTGCTCCTTTCCCGAAGACACGGAGACTGAGGGACTGCTCTTAGAAGACAGCTTCTATCAGCAGCTCATGCAACTCGACGGCGGTGACGCTCCCCTGATGCCCAAGGGCGGCACGGAGCCATGCCTCTATCATCTCGACGCGGCACAGGCTGCGGAACTCAGTGGTATCTTCCAACAGATCCGACGCACAATACACTATGTACATATATATAAGGTGGAGATGCTACGCTCACTGGTGCACGTCTGCCTGCTCTTTATCAGCGAACTGCCCTACGACCGCAGTCTCGTAGCGCCCGACCTCCGGCATAAACAAGACATTCTGAGAATCTTCTTCTTCCTGGCCCATAAGCACTTCCGACAAGAGCGACAGATCGGATTCTATGCCGACAAGCTCAGCATCACCACCACTTATCTCAGCCGCGTGGTGCGTGAGCTCACGGGCAACACCATCAACAACTACCTCAACAACCTCGCCTTTGAGGAAGCCTGCACCATGCTGCGCTCCTCCGACATGCCCATCGGCGAGATCGCTTTCTCCTTAGGCTTCGGCGATCAGAGTGCCTTCACCAATTTCTTCAAGGCACACGCTGGCTGCACGCCCAAAGCCTATCAGAAGGAAAACCGCCAGCAGAACGATTAACTCTGCTTGGCACTCTCCCCTATCTGCTTGTTGATCTCTTCCAGACTGATCTTCTTCCTCACCTTCACACGGTCGAAGCCTTGGCCATAGACACCCGTCACAGCACTCTGCGCCACAAAGGCGTCGGGGTCGATCTCGTCGATAAGGTCGAAGATCAGACTCGACTCGCTGCGCTTGGCGATACAGAAGATGACTTTGATGTCCTTCTTGGAGTAGAAGCCGTTGCCGTTGAGCGTGGAGCAGCCGCGGTCCGCAATCTTGTTGATGGCCTCGCCAATCTCCTGATACTTGTCAGAGATGATGAGGAACTGCACGCTCTGCCGCAGTGAGTTGATGACATAGTCCACACAAAAGGACACGATGAACAGCAGCACATAGCCATAGAGCACCTTCTCCCACGACCGCAGCACTACGTAGCTGGACGTGATGATGGTCATGTCACAAAGCAGGATGATGCGGCCCAGCGACACGTCACGGTACTTGTGCACGATGGCGGCGATGATGTCCGAACCGCCCGTACTGCCGCCTGCTGACAGTCCGAGCCCCACACTCGTGCCCATGAACACGCCACCGACAATGCACGCCATGAACTTCTGGTCAGACAGCGCATGGATGTTCATGCCGAAGATATGCTGAAACAGCGTGGAGGCTACGGTGAAGACGACAACCGCATAGATGGTCTTGGCACAGAAGCGCCAGCCGAGCACGGCGAGCGCGGCGATGAGCAACAGCGCATTGAGCAGGAAATAGGTGTTCTGCACCGGTATGCCCGTACCCCAATAGACGATCGAGGCGATACCCACGATGCCGCCCGTGGTGATCTGGTTGGGCACGAGAAACACGTTGACGCCAATAACTCCAATGAGCATGGCGATGGTGATGATCACATAGTCGCGTATGGTGCGATAGACCGACTTACCTTTTTTTCTTTCCATTCTGTCGTTCAATAATTACTGTTCCGGATTTCTATGGTTATCTCGCGGAAATCGCGCCGTCCCTCTATGTAGTCGGCATAGAGCTCCTCTGCCGGACGTCCCTTGAGAAACTGACACGCTCCGCAATTGTCGCAGTCGCTGATGCAGCGAAAGGCCTCAACGACAAAGTGCTCTCGCTCCTCGCGTGTGGAGCCCTTGATGTCCGGCGGTGTCATCGGCGCTGCCTCCCTGCGAAACGCTCGCTGTATTCCCTGTTGATGTCGGCCAGCTCCCGCTTGCCGTCGATATAGTCCTGATAGATGCCGTCGACAGTACCGCCGCCGAGCCAACAGCTTGAACAGTTCTCACAACCGCCGGCCCCGCAGTCGAGCGAGCCGCGGATGATGCGGACGCGCTCCTCGCGCGTCGTGTCCTTGATGAGTATGCTTTTTCCCATAGTCTTGCAAACTTGCTTTTGATATGGCAAAAGTAATCATTTTCTGTTATATTTCCCCACTTTCCCCTATATTTCTTTTCATCAGAGAATTGCCACCAACGACACACATTATACTATGGCGGAGATAAGCCCGTTTAGGACTCTGCTTAGAGGTGTCACTGATGTCAAGTTCTACCTTTTCAGACTAACAAAGCTCTTTGCCTAGACAACACGCTTTTACAGGTGAGCCATTTTTCTCATTTTAAGAACACCGTAGAATTACATTCTGTTCTTCTGGCTTTGACCTGCTCCTGTACCCTTATACTTGCTTCGAGTGACATTGAACTTATAACGGACTGTCAATGAGATTTTACTTGTTGAGAACTCATCGAAGATGGTTTCCTTCAGTTTGCCGTATTTACCTATGATGTGACTGTCGTTCGTACCAAACACGTCGTTAACATAAAGCTGGAAAGTCAAGCAGTCTTTTAGGAAGCTTTTGTATATAGACAGGTCGGTGTTGAACATCGGTTTGTAGATATAATGGTTCTCCTCGTATCCCTTTGTGATGTAAGTCATCATAACGGAGAACATCGCCCATTTCGTATCGAAAGTGTTGTTGAATTTAAGTTCCGCTATAGGATTGTTAAGATAATATCCGTCCCTTGTTTCTAACTTGAACCATTGCTTCTCAATCAATGCTGACAGCTCTGGATGCCAAATGCCAAAGGTAGGCTGCAAGGTGAGCGACGAAGTCACATTGTTATAAGATTCGCCATTTATCATCCTCATCAATCCAATGGTGGCATTGTCCTTATACATCTCTACAGTCTGATATATCGGATCGGATACATGTTCATAAGTCAAGTTGAAAGTCAGCCATTTGTAGGCGAGGTCGTAACTTATATTTCTTGAAATCTCTGAGACAAGAAACGGATTACCGGTTTCATATGTATAATGATTGCTATATTGCACACCGCTTCTTAATACCCAGTAGTTAGGACGATCGATGTCGGCTGCATAGCTCAGCTGCATCTGTACATTGCCAAACGGCATCGAAAGGCTGAGAGACGGAAACCAGTTGTCGTAAGTCTTGCTTTGCTCCGACATATACTTACCATCGTCATAATATTTGAAATCAACATTCTCGTATCGCAATCCCGCTTCCATGTTCAACTTGCCAAAGTCACGACTATAAGTAACGAACGCAGAGGACATGCCCTCTTTAATGCGGTCTCTTACATTGTCGGCAAGAGTATTTGGTATGATGGCGTAGTTGGTGTTACGATTGGTGAACGAATACTCGCCACCTACAGACAAGTCACCACCCAAAAGCGGATAAGAGAGCACCGTTTTGGAAGCTATCAAGCGGTTGTACTTTGAAGTGGTACTGTTTACAAGTTGGTTTTGCATATCCGAGTTCACTTCCTGATAATGCTCATCTATATTGTTTTTATTGTTTCCTTTCGACCAAAACCAATCGGTATTGAAGTCAATACCCAATTTACCTACCTTACCTACATAATATATATTACTTGACAAGTTGCTATTCTGCCCAAACTCCGATAGGATAGAAGTGTTGGTCTCAGTCAGATCTTCATCTCTCAGCACAGAGCCTTCCGTCTTTCCGTCTGTTATCAGCTTTGGATTGCGCAAGAAACTAAAGCTTGCTCCCAACGAATTGTTGTCGTCAAACTGATAACTGACATTCAAGCGAGAACTGAAAGTTTCGGTTTTGTTCTTCCAACGTGTTTTGTCCTGTTGGTTCCATGTCTTGTCAAGATAGGTCATCTGATGCAAGTCCTTCTCGTCTGGCGACGATTGTTTTGAGCCATAGGCGTAGGCGCCAAGCTCCAATCCGCTCTTACGGTAATACATATTCAGTCTGTCATATCCGCCAATGTTCTTTTTCTCGTCGTACGATCCTTCTGTTGTAGCGTCAAATCCGAATCCATCTCCTTGTATCTTCTTTGTGGTGATACGTATAACAGCCTTCGTGCTTGCAGCATAACGAGCACCTGGGTTAGATATTACTTCAACCGACTTGATGTTGTCCGAACTCAAACGGTCGAGTTCGCTTCTGTCTCTCATCTGTCGTCCATTGATATAGATGATAGGCTCGCCACGTCCAAACACCTTTATGTTGCCATTCTGTGCAGACACGTTAGGTATGCGGTCGAGCAGATGCTCCATTGTTCCTGCCTTTTCAAGGACAGAACCAACAATAGTAGTCACCATTCCCCCATTTTTCAAAACGGTTTTTGGCAAAGATGATTTTACTACCACTTCGTCGAGCATCCTGCTATCTTCTTCCATCTTGATAACTCCCACATTCTCACCTGTGCAGTTCTTGAATATTGTCTTATAGCCTACAGAAGTTACCTTGAGAATTCCACCGCTGCAAGAGGAGTCGATGGAAAAGCACCCGTTCTCTCCACTCACAGCCCCATTGACAAATGTTGAATCTTGACGGTTTAGGAGCACTACATTTGCAAAGGCCAGAGGCTCTCCTTTGGAATCTACAATCTTTCCTGAAATGTTCTGTGCCATCATCTGTGACATTGTTGAGAAACAAACGACTATTGTCAAGAAAAACTTTTTCATAATACGACTTTTTTTATAATCAAACAGGCGGAATCAATTCGCAAGTGCAAATTTACAAAGTCTTTTTGTAAACGAATTCATCTGGAGTGAGGAAATTTAATTTTTCCCTTAGTCTTGCGTTAATTTTTCTTTGTATCATCTTTATTCTCTGTTGACTTACATTCTTGAAATCGGTACCGTTTGGTATGTATTGCCTTATGAGGCCGTTTGTGTTTTAGATGCCACCCTTTTTCCATGGTGCATGAGGATCGGCAAAGGCCTCTTTGCCATGGGGCAGTTTTTTCATGACCAGCCAGTCTGTACTTCTGTCTATTATAGTCACAATTGCTCCTTTATTGTTTTTTCCTACTATGGTGTCCATTTCCAGGTCGCCGATTCTTCTTCCATCTGCCTTCTTGGGCCGTTCATGGATACTTGCGCGGTTGGGTATCTTTATGCGTGCTTCTCCGACCGGTCGGCGTCTATGCTTCAAGTGATGCCGACAGTTCTTCACTCCTGATGAAGTCGTTTACAAAAAGACTTCGTAAATTTGCACTTGCTAATTGACTCCGCCCCGTCGACGAATGGGTGGTAAAAGGTTAATCGACAAAGGATTTCAAGGGCTTAAAGGATGATACTTTGCCGCAAGGTGCGATGATCCACTGGCAGGGCGCGCTCTATGTTGTGTTCAAAGCATCCTACCAAGAAAACCTTTGTGACTCCCTAAGGCAGAAGACCTAGACCCACAGTCTGTGATTTATAACGAAGAGCAACTGAATGCACTTAAACTGAACTCATCGCCTTAAACTTTAAGCAAAATTAAGTCTTTACGGTAACAATTGTTACCCCTGAAAGAAAAAAATCAATACCACGGAATAAAAAAAAACGTCAGAAGGTCACGAACTCAAAGAAATTACCTAACTTTGAGGCGAACTAATAGCAATAGCCCATGAAATCTAAGACACAATTCCTTCTGACGGTCCTTTTCTGGGGCAGCGTTTGGGGTATCATCGAAGCCTCCTTAGGGTGGGTGCTCCATGCCACCCACCTCCATCATGGCACGTCGAATATCCTCTTTGCCTTTGGCATCTTCTGTATGCTCTCCGCAGCAGCCCGGAGTGGCAAAGGCTCCGTTGCCGTCATGCTCACCGCTGTGGTGGCTGCTGTCATCAAGTTGTCGGACCTCCTTCTTCCCGGTGTTGAAGGCGGTGTGCTCCATCCCGCACTCTATATTCTCTTGGAAGGAGCCATGATATCCGTCGTGAGCCAGTTTTTCTCTTTCCACTCACGCATAGCGCAACGTCCCACCTTGTCACTGTGGGAGACACGCCTCGCCGCCCCCGCTTTCGCCGTGGCGGTAGCGCTGACACTTATCACAGGCTAATGTCAGGCCTATGCCCACCCATCTACCGTCATCTTCCTCCCTGCTGACGGGTGCCATCCTCGCCGGAGGCCACAGCAGCCGTTTTGGGAGCAACAAAGCACTTTTCGCCCCCGATGGCGAGACTCTCATCAGCAAAGCCGCTGACCTGCTCCGTCCGCTTACGGGAGAAGTGCTCGTCAGTGCCAGTCCTGCCCATGCCGGGACATATGATTTTCTCGGTCTGGAGATCGTTGAGGACCTGCATCCCGACAGCGGTCCCTTAGGGGGACTGGAGGCGCTGCTCCAGCGTTGCAGCACACCCTGGCTGCTTGTCCTGACCTGCGACATGCCCTTTGTGGACAGCGACGCGCTCCTGACGATGATTCGCCACGCACTCCAACCGCAAGGGCACCATCACGGCGTTCTTCCCCGCGCACTCGCTTGGCGGCGCTGTGACGGCAGCATCTCACCCTTCCCGCTGCTTATAGAACAAGACGCGCTGGCCATTCTCCAAGGCCGCATCCGCGCTGGAAAATTAAGCATGAAAGGTCTGCTCTGCGCCGTGGACACCTATTATATCACGTCTCCTTCTGATCGCCTGCTCAGTAATATCAACCGACCGGAAGACTGGACAGATAGAAAATTTTCTAAAGACAATATAGCAAATACCTAAATCAAGCATTATGGTACAATCGCAATTCAAACTCAAAGGAACGCCCTCCTCAGCACTTTTGGGAGCCACCCTCGGCTTCTTCTTTGGCGTGATGGCCATCTCGCTCTTCGGTCCTACAAGCACGACACTCGGAGCCGCCATGGGCTTGGGCGCTACAGAGCTCGGCCTGCTCGTCTCTGTGCCGTCACTCACCGGTTCTCTGCTGCGTATACCTTTCGGCGCCATGGTCGACACCAATGGCGGTCGACGAGGATTCCTTTTTCTACTCGCCGCGGCTGTCTTAGGGCTTGGGGCACTGAGTATACTCTTCACGCTATATCCCGTAGAGACTCCAGGGAGCATGACGGGTCTCTACCCCATAGTTCTGTTACTTGGTTGCTTGGCTGGATGCGGAATCGCCACATTCTCTGTTGGAGCTTCACAGTCAAATTATTGGTTTGCCAAGAGTCGTCAGGGATATGCCTCTGGAATATATGGCGGACTGGGCACCACTTCCGCCGGCATCCTGGCTTTCGCCCTTCCGCTACTGCTACATCGCTTCGGGTTCACGGCCGCCTACTATATTCTGACGGGCGTGATGCTCCTCGGTCTCCTATTATATATATGGCTTGGAGCCAATCCACCCTATTTCCAGTTTCTCAAAGCCGGTAAAAGCGCAGAGGTGGCGCGCGACAACGCACTGGCCTGCGGGCAGGAGCTCTTCCCCAAAGGTAATGCCGCTACAAGTCTGAAAATCTCGGCCCGCATCCCACAGACATGGATGCTCGTTCTCTGCTATTTCACAACTTTCGGCGGGTTTATGGCTTTGACAGCTTGGTTTCCCACATTCTGGAAGAAAGGCATGGGACTGGACCCGATGCTTGCTGGAGGTCTCACGGCAGTATTCTCTATCCTTGCTGCCTTGCTACGCGTGCCAGGTGGTAGACTATCCGACCGCATCGGCGGCGAGAAGGTCTCCATGGGTGCCCTTGCTTTATTGGCAGTTGCCGGTCTGCTGATGAATATCCCAATGGGATGGGTGGGCCTCTTCTTCGTCAGCCTACTCATCGCTGTGGCATTTGGCTTCAACAATGGCGCCACGATGAAGCTCGTACCCGTATATGTCAGTGAGGGTGTGGGCGGTGCTAATGGCTGGGTAGGTGGACTCGGCGCTTTCGGCGGCTTTGTCTTCCCGCCGTTGATGGGACGCCTCGTTGACCTCTCGCCGACAAATGGCTACGGTCTTGGCTTCCTGCTCTTCACTGGATTTGCCGTGCTCGTGATGGTCATCAACTACTTTGGCATGATGCGCAATAAATCATGACTCGAACTTTATTTTTATGCTATGAACACAATATTCAACAATCTAAAATATTTCATCAACCGCAAGGACGTGACCAATGAGGAGTGGGAGCATTTCTACCGCACACGCTGGGCCCACGACAAGGAGGTGCGCTCCACCCACGGTGTGAACTGCACCGGTTCCTGCTCATGGCGCATCTTCGTGAAGAAAGGTATCGTCACGTGGGAGATGCAGCAGACCGACTACCCTGCGACACGTCCTGGGCTACCCAACCATGAGCCGCGAGGCTGTCCACGCGGTGCCAGCTACAGCTGGTATCTCTATAACTCCGGACGCGTGAAGCATCCGATGATTCGCAAGGAGCTCCTCGACCTCTGGGAGGCTGCCTTGGCCCAGCATCCCGACCCCGTCGAGGCGTGGGCGTCAATCATGGAGGATGAGCAGAAGCGCAACAGCTATAAGCGGGTGCGCGGACTCGGAGGCTTTGTACGCCTCGACTGGCCGACAGCACTGCAGATTATGTCGGCCAGCAACATCTACACCATCAAGAAGTTCGGGCCCGACCGCTTAGTGGGCTTCACGCCGATTCCTGCCTTCTCTATGCTCAGCTACGCCTCCGGCACACGCTACCTCAGCCTGCTTGGCGGTGCCTGCCTGAGCTTCTACGATTTCTATTGCGACCTTCCACCATCGTCGCCTCAGACGTGGGGCGAACAGACTGACGTACCGGAGAGTGCCGACTGGTACAACGCCTCGTTCCTCCTTCTTTGGGGCAGTAATGTGCCCACGACACGCACGCCCGACTCGCCGTTCTACACACAGGTGCGCTATAAAGGTACACAGGTTGCTGTTGTCTCACCAGACTATAGCGATGCCTCGAAGTTCGCCGACGTCTGGATGGCACCGAAGCAAGGTACCGACTCAGCACTGGGCATGGCGATGGGGCATGTCATCCTCAAGGAGTTCTACAAAGACCGCACGGTGCCCTACTTCGACGAATACGTGCGCAAGTTCACCGATCTGCCCTTCCTCGTAAAGTTAGAGGATACCGGAGACGGGCGCTATGCCTCCGGTATGCTCCTTCGAGCTGCTGACCTCAAGGACAATTTTGGGGTGAAAGCGAAGGCCGAATGGTATCCTATCACTATCGATGACGTATCGGGCGAGCTTGTCACACCCAACGGCAGTATCGGCAGCCGATGGAACGACGAGGGGCGATGGAACCTCAAATGCGAAGACGTCCGGACGGGTAAGCCCTTCACACCACGGCTCTCGCTCATGGACCACCGCGATGACGTCGTGACACTCCTCGACCCATACTTCGGTGGTACCGACTATCAGAATCCACATTTCGCCGCTACCCGCCATCCCGACATCATCGAGCACAAGGTGCCCGTCATACATATTGAGACGAAAGACGGTGTGGTGTGCTGTGCCAATGTCTTTGACCTATTAATGGCACATTATGGCATCGACCGCGGACTTGACGACGCCAACTGCGCCACGAGCTACGACGATGACCTGCCTTACACACCGAAGTGGCAGGAACAAATCACCGGCGTGAAAGCCGAGAAGGTCATCCAGACAGCACGAGCCTTTGCTGCCACAGCAGAGAAGACACGCGGCAAGAGCATGATCATCATCGGTGCCGGCGTCAACCAGTGGTATAACACCGACATGACCTACCGCGCTGCCATCAACATGTTGATGCTTTGCGGCACCCTCGGCGTCAACGGTGGTGGTTGGAGCCATTATGTCGGTCAGGAGAAAGTGCGCCCACAAGCTGGCTGGGCACAGATGGCCTTCGCCTTAGACTGGAAGCGCCCACCACGCCACATGAACACCGTGAGCTATATCTATGAGCATGCCGACCAATGGCGCTACGAGAAGGTGACCGTCGACGAACAACTGTCCCCCCTTGCCCATAAGGAGCCATGGAAGGGCCTGACGCTCCTCGACTGCAACATCAAGAGTCAACGGATGGGCTGGCTGCCGTCGTCACCGGCGTTCAACCGCAGCTCCCTCGCCCTGTGCCGCGAAGCCACCGAGGCCGGCATGAGCGAGAAAGACTATGTCTGTCAGCAGCTCCATGAGGGCAAGCTGTCGCTGGCTGCCGAAGACCTCGACGCAAGGGAGAACAGTCCGAAGGTACTCTTCATCTGGCGCGCCAACCTCATCGGCTGCTCAGCCAAAGGCATGGAATATTTTATGAAGCATCTCCTCGGCGCACAGAACAACGTGCTTGGCCAAAACTTAGAGCAGTGTGGACAGCCCTTGCCCAAATACGAGAAATGGCATTCCGAGGACACCGTCGGCAAACTCGACCTCGTGGTGAACATCGACTACCGCATGACGCAGTCGAGCATCTTCGCCGATATCGTCCTGCCCGCCGCCACATGGTATGAGAAAGAGGACATCTCCTCGACCGATATGCACCCCTTCCTCCATCCTTTCAGCAAAGCCGTCGACCCCGTGTGGGAGAGTCGCACCGACTGGGATATCTTCCGAGAACTGTCGAAGGTCTTCTCCGAGATGGCACACGGACATCTCGGCCACGAGAAAGACGTGGTCTACACACCACTGGCCCACGACAGCGCCGGAGAAATCAGCGAACCGCTTGATGTCAGCGACTGGAAGGAGACAGGAGAGATGCCGGAACCGGGGCGCAACATGGGCAACCTCGTCGTAGTCACGCGCGACTACCCCGACATCTACCGGCAATTTACTACCGTTGGTCCTAATATCCGCGACAAGGGCATCGGCGGCAAGGGCATCGGCTGGTCGGCACAAAAGGAATACGACGAGCTCAAAGCCATGAACGGTGTGGACCGCGAGGAAGGCATCAGCAAGGGCATGCCCCTCATCCGCGAGGCAACGCAAGCCTGCGACGCTGTGCTCACCCTCGACCCCACAAGCAACGGCGATGCCGCCTTCCGCTCATGGAAAGCGCTGGAGAAGAGTGTGGGACTGCCACTGGCGGAACCGCTCACGGCAGACTTCGGCAAGACGAAATACACCTATAAGGACCTCGTCGCCCAGCCCCGCCTGTCACTGCCCACACCCATCTGGTCGGGTATCAACAACAAGACCACGGAGTATACCGCCAACTACACCAACATACATTATCTCATCCCGTGGCGCACAGTGACCGGCCGTCAGAGCTTCTATCAGGACCATCCGTGGATGCGTGCCTTCGGTGAGGCCCTTGTGAGCTACAAGCCGCCACTGGCGAAGAAGGAAATCAACAACCTCAAAGAGCGGCTCCATCTCAGCGACGACACGCTGGCACTGAACCTGCTCACGCCCCATAACAAGTGGACCATCCACTCGTCGTGGAACGACAACCTGCTGATGCTCACCCTCGGACGCGGTGGTCCCGTCATCTGGATGAGCGAGACCGATGCTGCCAAGCTCAGCATCTGCGACAACGACTGGGTGGAGGTCATCAACGACAACGGATCTGCCATGGCACGAGCTTGCGTAAGCCAGCGCATCCCCGAGGGCGCACTCTATATGTATCATAACCAGGGCCGTACTGTCAATGTGCCGCTCAGTCCGCTGACGGGTAACCGTGGAGGCATTCATAACTCCATCTCGCGGCTCTGTCCCAAGCCTACACATATGATCGGTGGCTATGCGCAACTGTCATACAGCTTGAACTATTACGGTACGATAGGTGCCAACCGCGATGAGTATGTGCTGTTGAGAAAAGTCGACAACGTAAATTGGGAATAAGATGAAGATCAAGACACAAATAGCAATGGTCCTCAATCTGGACAAATGCATAGGTTGCCACACATGCTCCGTGACCTGCAAGAACGTGTGGACATCGCGTAAGGGTATGGAATATGCGTGGTGGAATAATGTAGAGACCAAGCCAGGACCCGGTTATCCTAAGAAGTGGGAAGACCAGGATAAATACCGCGGAGGATGGGTGCGGACCAAGGACGGCAGCACAACGCTACGTCTCGGCAACCGTCCGAAGGTGATGTCACAGCTCTTCTCCAATCCTTATCTGCCTCAGGTGAGCGACTACTACGAGCCGTTCACCTTCGCCTTCTCATCGCTGAAAGGCAAGCGGCGGCTGAAGACGCCACCCTCTGCACGACCCTTTTCCATGATTACGGGCAAGCAGATGGACAAAGTCAAGGACGGTCCCAACTGGGAGGATGACCTCGCAGGAACATTCGACGAACGCAAGAGCGACCCCAACCTCAACGGCATTGACACGCAGGGCTTTGAGGAGTTTGAGCGTACATTTATGTTCTACGTACCGCGTCTCTGTGAGCACTGTCTGCATCCAGCGTGCATACCCAGTTGTCCCTCAGGTGCCATCTACAAACGCAAGGATGGCGTAGTACTAATCAATCAGGACCGATGCCGTGGCTGGCGCCAGTGCGTGTCGGCTTGTCCGTATAAGAAAATCTATTTCAACCACCAGCGTATGAAGAGCGAGAAATGCGTCTTCTGCTATCCGCGCATCGAGGACGGACAGCCCACGGTGTGCAGCGAGACCTGTGTGGGGCGCATGCGCTACCTCGGTGTCATCCTATACGATGCAGAGAAGATCGACGACTACGCCGCTGCTGATGAGCGCGAACTGGTCAGCCGTCAGCGTGAGATGATACTCGATCCCAACGATCCCACGGTCATCGCTGAGGCTGAGCGGCAGGGTATCAGTCACAACTATATCCTGGCTGCGCAGAAGAGTCCTACGTACAAAATGATGAAAGAGTGGGCCATAGCCTTCCCCCTTCACCCAGAGTACCGTACACTGCCCATGGTGTGGTATGTACCAGCCATGAGTCCAAAGAAAGAGAAACTATCTGAAGAAGAGCAGAAAGCCGACAGCAGTAATACTACGGAGATGGATTATTTCGCCAAGGTTGACGACATGCGCATCCCGGCACAGTATTTCGCCAACCTGCTCACGGCGGGAGACCCACAGCCCATACGCCAAGCCCTCGCCAAGCTCGTCGCCCTGCGTGCGTTCATGCGGCGGAAGACCGTCGACGGTGTGGAACACCCTGACGTGCCCGAAGCTTTGGGACTCTCGGCAGAACAATACGATGACATGTACCGCCTGCTCGCCATCGCTAACTATGAAGACCGATTTGTCATCCCCTCAGCACCCAAGCAGCAAGGCAGTCACCATTTTGACGAGCGGACGGGGCTCGGCTTCGACGATGAAGAACAGAACTTCGTAGAAGGCTGCAAGCGCCACAACCTCTTCGCCGGTAGGTAAACAAAGCCATAGACGATGATACAGACATATAATATTCTCTCCCTCCTTCTCGACTATCCCACAGAAACACTGTGGGACAGCCGCAGTGAGGTGCTCCCGGCTCTCATGGCTGAGGGCGTGCTCAATGAGAAAGCACTCGACTGCATCCGGTCCTTCCTCAACTATGTGGCGACGTTTGACAACGCACGCAGTTGGCAAGCAGCCTACAGCGACCTCTTCGATACCGCAACGAAGACCAACCTCTATCTCTTCGACATGGTCTACGGCACGAGCCGCGACCGCGGACAGGCCATGGTAGACCTGAAAGAGGAGTATCTCAAAGCAGGACTCATGCCTGCCGAAGACGAGCTACCCGACTACCTGCCGATGTATTTGCAGTATGTTGCCAGCATGGGCAGCCAGACAGAGGCACATGCCGCTATCGACGACATCCGTGACGTACTCTCGAAAATGGACGACCGCTTCCGGAAGGAGCGGCATCCCTATGAGCCACTCATCGCGCTCTTGAAAGAACTTTAAACACCCGACGCTATGCACACTTTTCTATTCCAATATCTCCCATATATCGCCGGCGCACTGTTCGTCTGTGGTGTCACTTACCGCATCGCAGCGCAAGGTAAGACGGTGCAAGCTTATTCCACTCAGTTTCTGAGCAACGACCCGCTACTCAAGTGGGGCAGCAACCTCTTCCATGTAGGCATCATCCTGGTGTTCTTCGGACATATCTTCGGACTGCTCGCTCCTGAGTGGTCCTACGATTGGCTCATCACCAACGAGCAGAAACGACAGCTCGCCATCATCATGGGCAGCGGTGCGGGACTCATCACCCTCGTGGGAATCTGTCTGCTGACGCTGCGACGCTTCACCAACAGCCGTGTCGTGGCCAACAGCCATCTCGGCGACTATCTCTTTGTGGTGCTCATCTTCCTGCAGATTGTCACAGGACTGCTGGGAACCGTAGAGACCGTCAACAGCGACCTCGACCACTATATGAACCTCGACCGTTGGGCGCAGGGACTCTTCACCTTCCTGCCCGGAGCCTCCGACTATATCGCTCATGCCTCGCTGCCCCATAAGATTCATATCCTCCTCGGCTTCCTCCTGGTCATCATCTTTCCTTTCACCAAGCTGATGCACATGACGGCAATACCCGTGAGGTATCTCATCGACTATTTCCAACGGATGATAAAAAGATAATCATTCATAGTATTCAAATAAAAAACGCAAGCACATTATGTTGTTACTATCTGCTGCCGTGGCGGCACTGCCCTTAACGGCCAAACCACTCATGGATACTGCCCAAGTGTTCCACTTGGGCGAAGTGAAGGTGTTTGAGCACCAACGTACTTTCAAAGCCAATCAGGTCAGCGATGACTTCATCAAGTCGGCAGACATACAACGCGTCTCCGAAGCCCTCAACTGGGTGCCGGGACTTATAGTCCAGGAGGCAGGCGGTCGTAGCGAAGCCGGCTTCACACTCCGCGGCATCAGCAGCGCCGACGTACCCATCTATATTGACGGCGTGCCCATGACGGCACCCTACGATGGCACCGTAGACCTCTACCGACTCCCCGCTGGAATGCTAAGCAAGATAGATGTCAACAAGTCGGCCAGCTCACTGCTTTTAGGCGGCAACACACTCGGACCATCTATCAACCTCATCTCACGACAACCCCAGAAGCCGCTGGAGTTGCATTTCGACGTGAACACCCTCTGGCACGGCAACCTCAACGTGGGTGGACGCTGGGGGCAGTGGTTTGCGCAGGTGGACATTGGCTATGCCAACGTCAGCAACTTCCGACTTCCACACAGCTATCCTACCGACTCACCATATCTTGACGGACACAAACGGCTCAACTCCCGGACACGGGACGTCAACCTCAACGCCAAGGTAGGCTTCGTGCCCAATGCCACCGACGAGTATGTCGTGGGCTACACACTCGTGCGCGCTGAGAAACATATCCCACCTTATCTCGGTGAGAACGGAAAAGCACAGTTCCGTATCTATCCTGAATGGAACAAGGACGAGGTCTATTTCCATTCCATGACACGGCTGACTCCCACACTCACACTGAAGAGCCGGTTGTGGTACGACACCTTCAAGAATACACTCGACTCCTACGACGACTTTACCTATTCCACTCAGCAGGGCAAGCAGGGATGGACAAGTATCTACAACGACTACGCCTTGGGGGCCAACGCCAACATCATCTGGTCTACAGCCAACAACAACGACCTGAAGTTTGGCGTGAACTACAAATATGATGTCCACCGTTCTCATAATGTAGGTGAACCGGTAGCACATCTCAGCGAGGGCATCTACTCTTTTGTCATGGAGGACGAAGCGCGCCTCAACCGGCAGTTGTCCCTCACGGCTTCTATAGGATGGTTTGGACGTCAGGGCTACAAGGTGGAGGAATACAACAGCAAGACAGGTATCTCCGACCTGCCCAACTCCCACGACAGCAACATCAATGCCCTTGCCGCACTCGACTACCATCCTTCTGCCAACCAGCACCTCAGGTTCACGATGAGCCGCTCCTCGCTCTTCGCCCGTATGAAGGACAGATACTCTTATAAGCTCGGTAAGGCCATCCCGAATCCCGACTTAGGCACACAGAACGCCATCAACCTCGATATCGCCTACGAGGGACGTTGGCATAACCTCTCCTGGCAGGCAGGAGCATTCTATAACTTCATCAACGACATCATCCAGGAGGTCACGGGCGTCGATGCCAGCGACCCGAAAATCTATCAGTTGCAAAATCGGGGAAAGGCACAGTACCGTGGTTTTGAGTTTGGTGCCGGCTATGAACTTTCCTGGCTGACGGCTCATGCCAACTACAGTATGACCGATCAGCGCAACATGGACCATAAGGACCTGAAGTTTCTCTACAGTCCGAAGAGCAAGTTCACTGCCTTCTTGGAGTTGCGCCCCATCTGGCACCTACGCTTGCAGGGACGTCTGATCGCACAGAGCAAAGCCTTCTCGTCGTCCAACGGCAGCACCTCCACGGCTGGCTTCGCCACCATTGATGCCAGCCTGGCACGGAAGATATGGAAGACAGATGTCAAGGTGGGGGTGCTCAACGTTGCCGACCGGGTTTACGAATACACGGAGGGATACCCCTTGCGTGGCCGCACATGGTATGCCAGTATATCCTTTGATTTATAAGATATGAAGATAACTATTTTCACAGGACCGCGTGGTGCCGGTAAGTCCACGCGCTTCATACACGAATACCGAAGCCACGGCAACGGCCTCTGCTTCTTCTCCTTGAAGAAGCGGGACGATGATGGAAATGTCTGCGCCTACGACCTCGTGCTCTATCCCAAGGGCGAGGAGCTGCCCTTCTTTGTGAAAGACCCTGACGTCGACATGGAGACAGCATCGAAGGAGACGCTGGCAGTAAGAGACCTCACCAACGGGCTGATGCACAGTTGCAGCTATTTCGTTCATCTCTCTGCCTTCGACCGCGCCATGCAATATTATAAGGAGCATCCAGAAGCCAAAGAAATATGGATAGACGAGATTGGGCGCATAGAAGTGGCAGGCAAGGGCTTTTATGAATTGCTGATGACTGCCATTGTTGACGGTAAAGATGTATTTATCGTAGCACGCAACAATTTTGTACCAAAACTCATACCTCTGCTGCCAACTGATGCTGACATCAATATAGTGGAAATCAACACTAATAAAACCGAAACACCTACATGATGATTTAAAGCCCTTCCAACGGTAATAATCATTGAAGCAAATATCAAAGGTCTATTTCTTCTATTTGTGTACAACTAACATCTCGTTGATAATCAAATAGACTTCTACCATGACGGAGTTGGGTGATTTCCTGTTTTAAAACGAAAAGAATGTCTATAAAAAAGCGATAGGACTATGATTCTTAGAAAAAAAGTACTATATTTGCAAGGTAAGATTAAAAATAAGAGTCAAAGACTATGATGAAACCAACCATTCAGATACGCTGCAAAAACAATGGGCAGACGCTCACCGCACCCATTGGCAGCACACTTTCAGAAGTGTTTCACAACGCAGGTATTGACATGAAATACGGACCGATCTGCGCCAAGGTCAACAACAAGGTGGAGGGTATGCACTACCGCATCTACCACAACAAGGACGTGGAATTTCTCGACATGACCTCCGGCTCGGGCTCCCGAAACTACACCCGCTCGCTCTTCTTCGTGCTCTGCAAGGCCGTCCATGACCTCTATCCACAAAGCAAGGTGGTCATCGACATTCCCGTGAGCAAGGGCTACTACGTCGATCTGACCATCGGCCACGAGGTCACCGACAGCGATGTGGCGCGCATCCGCCAGCGCATGCAACAGATCATCGACGCCAAGATGCCGATCCGCCGCTTCGAAGTGCCCACCGAGGATGCCGTCAAGATGTTTGAGGAGAAAGGCGACAAGGCCAAGTCGAAGCTCCTGCGCAGTGCTGGCTCGCTCTATACGACCTATTACCAGATCGACGACTATGTCGACTACTACTATGGCTCGCTGCTGACCAACACGTCGAAGATCTATCTCTTCGGACTGGAGAAATATTTCAACGGACTGCTCCTGCGCATTCCCGACCTCAAAGACCCGGGCGTGCTGCCACAGATGACGCGGCAGGACAAGATGTTTGAGATCTTCCGCGAGCATCATCGCTGGCAGGAGATCATGGGACTGCGCACCGTCGGTGACTTCAACGAGATGGTGCGCAAGGGGCAGGCTACCAATCTGATCAACGTCTCGGAGGCCTTGCAGGAGAAGAAACTCACAGAGATCGCCGACGAGATTGCCAGCCGCAAGGATGTGAAACTCGTGCTCCTCGCCGGACCGTCTTCTTCCGGAAAGACCACTACCTGCAAGCGTCTAAGCATACAACTGCTGGCCAACGGCATCAAACCTCTGCAGATTTCGCTCGACGACTATTTCGTCGACCGTGAGCACACGCCCAAGGACGACAAGGGCGAATATGACTACGAGAGTATCTATGCCCTCAACCTCAAGCTCATCAACGACCAGTTCAACGCGCTCTTCCGCGGCGAGGAGATAGAGTTGCCGAAGTATAACTTCCAGACGGGACGAAGCGAGAAAAGCGGAAAGAAACTGCGCATGCAGCCCAACAACGTACTCGTCGTCGAGGGCATCCACGCCCTGAACCCTGAGCTCACGGCACAGATTCCCGAAGCGCAGAAGTTCCGCGTCTATGTCTCGGCGCTGACAACCATCCTGCTCGACGACCACAACTACATCCCCACGACCGACAACCGCTTATTGCGCCGTATCATCCGCGACTATAAATACCGTGGCGTCAACGCTCAGGAGACGATCCACCGCTGGCCGTCGGTGCGTGCGGGTGAGAACAAATGGATCTTCCCCTATCAGGAGAACGCCGACGTGATGTTCAACTCGGCCATGCTCTTCGAGCTCGCCGTCATCAAACAGCAGGCCGAACCGCTTCTGGAACAAGTGCCAGAGAACTGCGAGGAGTACAGCGAAGCTTACCGCCTGCGCAAGTTCCTGAAGTACTTCCAGCCTATCCCCAACCGCGACATCCCGCCGACAAGCCTGCTCCGTGAGTTCTTGGGTGGCAGCTCGTTTAAATATTAACAAACAGCTCTGTATTATTAACTCCCCAAAAAATGATCATACTTATCCTTGGTATCATTATCCTATCTTGTATCATCGCAAGAGTATATACACACGCTTACAAGAGGAAGGGCGAGATCCTTCCTCTGTTATGCGTGATTGTATTTGTTCTCATCAAAAAACTGATGCGAGTAACTTTGGGGGCAACCCTTATCGAAACGATACTAATATCTGTTTTGTACTTATCCTTACTGGCAGTGGTAATAAAGTTTTTGATTTGCAAAAAATGATCAAGACAGCAGCGTTTTATCTTTTTACTTTGATACAATTATACCTATATTCTCTACTTTCTCGTATTTTTTTAAAAAAAGCGCAACATCATACTGTTTTTTTCCTTACCTTTGCAATATGGTGTATGCGTTTGCCTATCACCAAGCCAATTATTTAAATCTATTATTATATATGAACTATCGAAAACTAATGCTCTCTTTGGCACTGTGCCTGCCTTTGTCGGCACTGGCCAAACAAATCCTCGTGCAGTCGCCCCATCTCTCTCTCGTGCTCAACGCCGACGAGGGCAGGCAACCGGAATATGTCTACTTTGGTTCAAAACTCTCCGGCGCAGACTTGCAGACACTGCAACGTCCACAGGGCGGGCGCATGAATGCCTATCCCGCCTATGGCATGGACTGTCCCGACCCGGCTGCCTTTGCCTGCCGCCACGCCGACGGCAACCTCTCGACACAACTCGTCGTCACAGGATCCGACGTGAAAGGCAACGTCACGACCATCCATCTCAAGGATCCCGTATACAATCTCTTTGTCGACCTGAAATACCGCACCTACAGCGATGTGGATATGATCGAGGCTTGGACTGAGATCACAAATAAGGAGAAAGGCACGGTGACGCTCACCTCTTTCGCCTCCGCCATGCTGCCCATCCGCCGTGGCAATGTGTGGATCAGCCATATCAGTGGAGCCTGGGGCAACGAGGCCAACGTCACCGATGAGCCTCTCTCCGCCGGCGAACTGACGCTGCGCAACCACAACGGCGTGCACAATGCGCAAGGACAGCACGCTGAGGTGATGTTCTCCCTCGACGGCAAAGGCAAGGAAAACAGTGGCGACGTCATCGGCGCCGCCCTCTGCTACAGTGGCTGCTACAAGCTCAAGACAGTCACCGACGACAGTGAGTACCACTATTTCTTTGCCGGCATCGACGAGCAGAACTCGGAATACCATCTGCGCCGCGGCGAGACCTTCGTCACCCCGCCCGTGGCTTTCACCTTCTCCAAGGAAGGCAAGTCAGGCGTCAGCCGCAACTACCACCACTGGGGCCGCGAGTATATGCTTGCCCACGGCAACAAGGAGCGCATGATCCTGCTCAACAGTTGGGAAGGTGTCTACATGGACATCAACGAGAAGGGTATGGACCAGATGATGGGCGACATCGCCGGCATGGGCGGTGAGCTCTTTGTCATGGACGACGGATGGTTCGGTGAGAAATATCCGCGTAAGACCGACAACGCCGCTCTCGGCGACTGGGTGGTGGACAAAAACAAGCTGCCCAACGGCATCGACGGTCTCCTTGCCGACGCTAAGAAGCATGGCGTGAAGTTCGGAATATGGATAGAACCCGAGATGACCAACACCAAGAGCGAACTCTATGAGAAGCATCCCGACTGGATCATCAAGGCTCCGGGACGCGATCCTGTCCTCGGACGTGGCGGCACGCAGCTCGTTCTCGACATGAGCAACCCGAAGGTGCAGGACTTTGTCTTCTCTGTCGTCGACAATCTGATGACGAAACATCCCGGCATCGCCTACATTAAGTGGGACGCCAACATGGACATCATGAACCACGGCTCGCAGTATCTCTCGATGAACGACCAGAGCCATCTCTATATCGACTACTACCGTGGCTTCGCCAAGACGCTTGACCGCATCCGCGCCAAATATCCCGACCTGATCATCCAGGACTGCGCCAGCGGTGGAGGACGCGTCAACTGGGGCACACTGCCTTGGTTTGATGAGTTCTGGACCAGCGACGACACCGATGCCCTGCAGCGCATCTACATACAGTGGGGTACGAGCTACTTCTTCCCGGCCATGGCGATGGCCTGCCACATCTCGGCATCGCCCAACCACCAGACCGGACGTATCATCCCGCTGAAATACCGCATCGACGTGGCCATGAGCGGACGACTGGGCATGGAGATCCAGCCAAAGAACATGACCGAGGCAGAGAAGACGCTCTGTCGCAACGCCATCGCGGAGTACAAGCAGATCCGTCCCATCGTGCAGATGGGCAACCTCTACCGCCTGCAGAGTCCCTATGACAAGCAGGGAGTGGCCAGTCTGATGTATGTCAGTGACAGCAAGGATAAGGCTGTGTGGTACTGGTGGAAGACCGAGACATTCGTAAACCAGCACCTGCCGCGCGTGCGTATGGCTGGTCTCGACCCCGCCAAGCGCTACAAGGTGCACGAGCTCAACCGCATCGACAACACACCGCTCGACTGTGAGGGCAAGAGCTACTCCGGCGCATACCTCATGGAGCACGGACTCGACATGCCTTATTCTCATAACGTCAACTGGAACGAGCGTACCAGCTGGGCCAGCCGTGTACTGTATCTCACAGCAGAATAGGAGCCTCACCCCCTCACCCCTCTCCAGCCTCACCCCCTCACCCCTCTCCCAAGGAGAGGGGAGAAATTACCGACAAGAATCGGAATGGGGTGAGACATTGAGGTGATACTTATCTCCGTCTTTCTCCCCTTGAAGCTAATCACTCCCCCTCTCCAGCCTCACCCCCTCACCCCTCTCCAAAGGAGAGGGGAGGAATTACTGACAAGAGTCGGAATGGGGTGGGACGTAGAGGTGATACTTATCTCCGTCATCCTCCCCTTGAAGGTAATCACTCCCCTCTCCTTGGGAGAGGGGTTGGGGGTGAGGCTGTTCTTTAACTACCAAAAACCATGATCAACAAACTATTCTTCAGTATTGTCACCTTATTATTATTGGTGACCACTCCCCTCCTCGCTGACCAGCGGTGGGAAGGAACGTGGGCTACCGCACCGGAGTTTACCGGTCCGAGCGACATGCCCAAGACAAGTCTCTCTAACCGTGCGGCGCGCCAGATCATCCACGTCTCGATGGGCGGTGCCACGCTGCGCATGCAGCTCAGCAACCATTTCGGCAACGGACCCGTGGACATCACCGCCGTGTATGTCGCCGACCCTGCCGACACGCCTCAAGGCAAAATCCTGAAACAGGAAACCAACGTCCTGCCCTGCAACGCTCGCATCAACGCCAAGACGGTGCGCTACCTGACTTTCAACCATCGGCGAAGCCTCACGCTCGATGCCGGCAAGGACATCTATTCCGACCCATTCGGCTATCAGCTGCGCCCCGGACAGCGTCTCGCCGTCACCGTGGTCTATGGCAAGCGCACGCCTGAGCACGCTACTTCTCACCGCGGCAGCCGCACCACCACGTATATCATCGCCGGAAAGGGCGCACCAAAGGCTGACTTCAGTAAGGGCGAGAAGGCTGACCACTGGTACAACATCACCCGACTGGAAGTGCTCAGCAACACCCCGCACGAGGTCATCGCCGTGCTCGGAAACTCCATCACCGACGGACGCGGCTCGACGACAAACTTGCAAAACCGCTGGACAGACTTCTTCTCCGACGCGCTCAACGGCATCGCAACCTGCTGCGAAAGCATGCAATGCGACAAAAAGCAGGGGGCTGCAAAGTCCTGCGAAGAAAAGAGCTGCGACAAGAAACAAGAGGCCGCGATGAACTGCGAAGACAAGAGCTGCGACAAAAAGCAAGAGTCCGCAAAGTGCTGCAAGAGCACAGCCGACTGCTGTCAGAAAGGCTTTGGCGTGCTCAACCTCGGCATCGGCGGCAACTGCGTCGTGCGCGGCGGACTGAGCGAACCGGCGCTCAAGCGCTTCGACCGCGACATTCTCTCCCAACCAAATGTCTCGAAGCTCATCATCTTCGAGGGTACCAACGACATCGGCTGCTGTGGCGGCAACTACGAAAAAATGGCGCAGGAGATCATTGATGCCTATCAGACGCTGATCAGTAAAGCCCACGCCAAAGGCATCAAAGTCTACGGTGCGACGATCACGCCGACGAAAGGCAACGGCTGGTTCTCTTATTTCCATGAGGCCATGCGGCAGACCGTCAACGAGTGGATCCGCAAGCCAGGCCATTTCGACGGGCTGATCGACTTCGATGCCCTCGCCCGTGACCCTGCTGATCCTCAGCAACTGCGCGCCGACTATTCCGACGACTGGCTCCACCTCAACCCGAAGGGCTACGCTGCAATGGGGAATTATGCGGCAAAGATGCTTGGAAACTAAACACAGCCTCACCCCCAACCCCTCTCCAAAGGAGAGGGGAGTAATTACCGCCAAGGGGTGGGCCTTCGGCAACCGCCTGCGTCGACGCTCCGTTCTGTTCGTCTGGTTATAACCAGGTGCGCCCCTTTGTCTCATCCCAGGGCACCCTCTCTTCCCGTCTCTCATAAACAAAAAAAACTCCATGACCCACCGCATCTCCCTTCTGCTCTTCACCCTTCTCCTTCCTCTCCTCGCGTCTCTCCCCTCATCTGCCCGCGAGACGCTCACCTTCGACTGCGGCTGGCTGTTCTGTCTCGGCGACACCTCAGCCATGGCGCGTCCCGACTATGCCGACACGTCGTGGCGACAGCTCAACCTGCCCCACGACTGGGCCATAGAGGGTGACTTCAGTGTCGACAATCCAAGCGGTGCAGGTGGCGGCGCACTGCCCGGCGGCATCGGCTGGTATCGCAAACACTTCACCGTACCTGCCTCGCTCGGCAACGACGACCGTCTTTTCATCACCTTCGACGGCGTGTATATGAACAGCTCGGTGTATATCAACGGACACCTGCTCGGCACACGCCCCTACGGCTATAGCTCATTTCAATACGACCTCACGCCTTATCTCCGCCGCGGTGCTGACAACGTCATCGCCGTACGCGTCGACAACAGCGACCAGCCCAACTCGCGCTGGTATTCGGGCTGCGGCATCTACCGCAACGTGTGGCTCACCACCACCGCACCGCTGCACATCGCCAACTGGGGCGTCTACGTCATGCCAACAACCAAGAACGGACGCACATGGACTGTTCCCGTATCCGTCACCCTCGCCGACGACAACCACGAGGGACAGCACCCGATGGTGCGCAACACGCTCTTTGATAGCAACGGCAAGATCGTCGCGCAGATTGCCAACGGCAGCACCGGGCAGCAGATGACGGTGCGCAACCCACGCCTGTGGAGCCCCGATGCACCGAACGTCTACACCTTGCTCACCGAGATCGTCATCGCTGGCAAGACCGTAGACGCCGTGCGCACGACAACGGCCTTCCGCACGTTCCGCTTCGATGCCAAGACGGGTTTCTGGCTCAACGGCAAGAATATGAAACTCAACGGTGTCTGTGACCACCACGACCTTGGCTGCTTAGGCGCAGCCCTCGACAACGACGCGCTCCGACGCCAACTGGTGAAGCTCAAGGACATGGGCGTCAACGCCATCCGATGCAGCCATAATCCACCCGCACCCGAACTACTGAACATGGCCGACACGATGGGGTTCATCGTCATGGATGAGGCTTTCGACATGTGGAGGCGCCGCAAGACAAAGAACGACTACGCCCGTTTCTTCGAGAAATGGCACCAGCGCGACCTCACCGACATGCTGCTTCGTGACCGCAACCATCCGTCGATACTCATCTGGAGCATTGGCAACGAGGTGCTCGAGCAGTGGTCGTCGGCCAGTGCCGACGCTTTGACGCTGGAGCAAGCCAACCTGATTCTCAACGCAGGCCACGATGCCTCGGCACTCGCCCATGGCAAGGAGTTCTCCCCCAACGCTCTGCTCACCATCCATCTCGCCGACATCGTCAGAAGTCTCGACAAGAGCCGCCCGATCACCGCGGGATGCAACGAGCCTTCGCCCGACAACCATCTCTTCAAGTCCGGCGCCTTGGATATCATCGGTTTTAACTATCATGAACAGTATATCAAGGATGTGCCGAAGAACTTTCCCGGCAAGCCTTTCCTCATGACCGAGAGTGTCTCGGCCCTGCAGACGCGCGGCTACTACCGCATGCCTTCCGACAGCGACTACGTAGCACCGGAACGATGGGACAAGACCTACACCAATCCCACAATGATGTGCTCGGCCTATGACAACAGCCACGTGCCATGGGGCACCACACACGAGGGTACCTGGGACATCGTCAAGCACACGCCCTACTGCGCCGGACAGTTTATCTGGACCGGCTGGGACTACATCGGCGAGCCCACTCCCTATGGCTATCCGGCCCGCAGCAGCTATTTCGGCATCATCGACCTGGCAGGTTTCCCGAAGGACGCCTATTATATGTATCAGAGTGAATGGACCGCCAAGCCCGTGCTCCATCTGTTTCCTCACTGGAACTGGCTGCCGGGACAGACCGTCGACCTGTGGTGCTACTACAACAACGCCGATGAGGTGGAGCTCTTTGTCAACGGCAAGAGCCAGGGCATCCGTCGCAAGGCCGACAGCCACCAGTATCATGTGATGTGGCGCGTGGCCTTCGAGCCCGGCGAGATCACTGCCGTGGCACGCCAGCACGGCAAGGAGGTGCGCCGGCAGACAATCCGCACCGCCGGCCCCGCCACGTCAATACGCTTGACCTGCGACTACCGTGGTGAGACAACCACGTTTGTCAATGCTGAAGTCACAGACGAGCACGGCACGCTCTGCCCCGACGCGCGCAACCACATCTACTTCACGGCGGACAATGCCGACATCGTCGGCGTGGACAACGGATCACCGTTCTCCACCGAGCGCTTCAAGGCCAGCGACCGTCTCGCCTTCTTCGGCAAGTGCCTCGTCGTGGTGCGCGTCAAGGACAAGACCAAGCCCGTCGTCGTCCATGCCCAGGCCACCGACCTGCAACCGACATCGCTGACGATACAGACAAAGTAAAAAGGTAAAGAGTCTTTTAGACAGAAAGACATACGAACCATATATCATATAAGACAGAGTAACAGAATAACAGAGGTTTGTTGAGTCCACTTTAGAAGGACATAACCATGTCTTTCTAAAGTGGACTCATTATTATATATATGTCACACCGCTGAGCGTTAAATTATAAATATGTGTGTAGCCTTATCACAGCTGATCCAAAATAATTTTGTATTTTTGCATCATCAATGATCAGTTACCGCAAAGGCAAATATGTTTTATAAGCTCATAGAGAAGAAAAGAGACCTCTGGCTGGCGTCAGACGAGTGTACTGTGAAGTCACTCATCCACTATATCGAGCATCGGGGCATGATGCGTGACGCACAGATAGAAGCCATCAAGACCTACCTGTATCTGAAGATAGCCTGTCAGAACAAGCCATTGTGGCAGCTCTTCGTCGAGGGGAAATTCAACGACACCAATGTCGGTGAGGAGGAACTCACCGATACCACGCGCCAAGTTTTCGCCACCACTCCTGCTGCCGTGGCCCTTTTCCAATATTCCCGACTGAGAGACAAGAAGGGCAAGCAACTCTCGCCCGGACTCGAAAAACTGATCCGACACCATGCCGCCGAGATCGACTACGAGGCGGCTTTCAAAAAGATCTTCTATGGAGTCAGCTACACCGACTATGTCTTCAGTCTCCCTATGGGTGCGGGCAAGACTTTCTTAATGGCTGCTTTCATCTGCCTCGACCTTCACTTTGCCCGGAACGAGGAAAACAACCCCGCCTTCGCCCACAACTTCATGATTCTGGCACCGTCGGGCCTGAAGTCGTCGATCGTGCCAAGTCTCAAGCATATCCAGGAGTTCGATCCTTCATGGGTCATCCCGGAGCCATCCGCCACGGAGGTGGCCCGGCTTATTAAGTTCGAAGTTCTCGACGAGCAAAAGAGTGCAGGCAAGAGCAATAAGGTCAAGAACCCTAATGCGCAGAAGATCAACAACCACCAGCCCCTGGACGATCTCATGGGGCTCGTGGCCATCACCAATGCCGAGAAAGTCATCCTCGACCGTCTCACCGACGACAAAGACCCAACACTCTTCAGCAAAGAAGAGTTGAAGAAGATAGAGCAAGCCAACGAGTTGCGCAACATCATCGGGCGGCTGCCCCACCTCTCCATCTTCATCGACGAGGTGCACCATGCCGCTGACGGGGAGATTAAGCTCAGGCAGGTGGTCAACAAATGGACTGCCAACCAGACCTTCAACGCTGTGTTGGGTTTCTCGGGCACGCCCTATCTTGAAAAGACCGAGGCGATGACGCTCTTCGGCGACTTCGCCATCCGCAACACTGACCTCTCCAATGTGGTGTATTACTATCCGCTCATCGAGGGCGTGGGCAACTTCCTCAAGGTGCCCGAGGTGAAGTTCACCGACAACGACCGGGCGGTGATCATCGACAATGGCGTGAGAGAGTTCCTCGACAAGTATCGCCACACAACTTACGCCAACGGCACTTGCGCCAAGCTGGCCATCTATTGCAGTCAGATAGAGACTCTTGAGGAGGATATCTACCCACAGGTGGCAGAGATCGTTGCCGACTATGGCATGAACCCTACCGACGTGATACTGAAATACCATGGCGGCAACAAACAGTATCCACAGGCCGAGGGAGCTGCCGCAGCCTTTGCCTCGCTCGACACGTCACTCTCTCATATCAAAATCATCCTGCTCGTACAGATCGGTAAGGAGGGATGGGACTGCAAGAGTCTCACCGGCGTGATACTGCCACAAAAAGGGGCCTGTCCCACCAACATGGTGCTGCAGACCAGTTGCCGCTGTCTCCGACAGGTCGTACGACACGAGCACGAGACAGCACTCATCTGGCTCAACGCGTTCAATGCCGAGAAGCTCAACCGACAACTCCTTCAGCAGCAGAACATCACTTTGCAGGAGTTTGGCAACAAACCCAAGCCAGACGTACCGCTCATCGACCGCTATTCACGCATGGAAAAACTGCGTGTGCCCGACATCGACTTCTATCAGCTCAAGGTGAGCTATGAGACACTTGTCATCGATGACGCCACCCATCCCGCCGAACGTCTGAGCGATGAGCGGCTGCTCGTCAGCCGCCCCGTGAGCCTCATCCACCGTCAAGACTTAGAGGGCAGGCTGCTCGACACCTACGAGCAGGAGGACGAGACCATCCACCGTGTGACTTATCATTGGTGGCTGCAACGGATTGCCAAGGAGAGCTTCGGCACGCTCAGCGTGGCTATGTTGCGCACCTGTGATGAGCAACTAAAAAGAATCTTCTCAAAGACCACCAAGCTCAAAGACGGCTACACCGTGGAAGACACCGCCTACGACCAGGCACGCATCCGCTCGCTCATCCGCCAGGCCTTCGCGCCCATCCGCGACTTCCGTGTCCGTGAGGAACTGCTGCCCTGTCAGGCCAGTCTGTTGAAGATAGAGAAGCTCACCTCGCCGGTGGAAGACAGCGAGAAATTCTATCCACCGCAGCAGGATGTGCACGACATCATCGACTTGGACCAGCGACCTCCACAGAAAGAGATCAGCGAGAAGGAAAAGGACATGCTGGAGAAGCTAAGACTCAAGGGCTTCGATGTCTCAAAGATTCTGCCACAAGAAGATCCGCATCCCGAGCGCACGCAGACCTATCACTATCTGCCCTACCGTTTTGACAGCAACCTGGAGCGTGACTTCCTCACCAAGGAGCTTCTCCCCATCATCCACGACCAGCAACTCGAAGCCTATTTCAACGGCGACGAGACGCTCACGCAGTTCGTCATCAACTGCTATCAGCAAAAAGGCGGCACATGGCGCTATGCCGGACGCTACGTCCCTGACTTCCTACTGCTCAGCCGCAAGGCCGACGGCTCCATCGACCGCGTGGTCATCATCGAGACCAAGGGCGAAGGCTTCGCCGCAAAGTTCGCCGACAGGCTCCGATTTATGCAGACGGAGTTCATTAGGCAAAACAACGAGAAGTTTGGCTACCGCCGCTTCGACTTCCTCTATCTTGAGGACACGCTCACCGCAGAACAACGGCGGCAGAAGACACTGCAAAAGATCAACGATTTCTTTAACAACCCAACAAGCAAATAACTATGGCTGTCAGATATATCCCCTATTTCCCCAATACCCTCGAGGGTCAGGCACTGCTCGACAACTTTGTGCGCACCAAGCGTGTGCTTCGCTACCGCGACAACGACCGCGTCGTGGAAAATATCAAGCGCGGCATGCCCTACTACGAGGTGGAGCCTGTCGAAGAGGTGGGCGACAATCCTCAACACAATATGGTGCTGCGCGGCGAGTGCCTCTCGGCTTGCGCCTATCTCAAGGACAAGGGCATCAAGGTGGACCTCGTATATATCGATCCGCCCTTTGCCAGCGGTGCCGACTATGCCAAGAAGGTGTATGTGCGCAACAACCCGAAGGTCGCTGCCACCATTGCGCAGGCAGAGAAGGAACTCGACAACGAGGAGCTGCGCACCTTCGACGAGAAGATGTATGGCGACATCTGGGACAAAGAGCGCTATCTCAACTGGATGTACGAGAACCTCATGGCTATCAAGTCCGTCATGAGCGACAACGCAAGCATCTATGTGCACCTCGACTACCACATCGGACACTATGTCAAAATCCTCATGGATGAGATCTTCGGGGAGGATAACTTTGTTAACGAGATAATTTGGCAAAGGGTCTATTCTCATAATGATGCAAATAGATACGGGCAAATCCATGATACCATCTTCTATTATTGCATGAATAATGAAGACTATACTTGGCATACCCAATATGTGCCTTATGATGAGAAGTATCTTAAGATGTATTCAATGGATGATGGTGATGGAAGAAAGTATAAAGTAGAGAATACTATGGGACCTGGAGGAAGAGGTTCTACCTATGAATGGAATGGAATTACTCGTACTTGGAGATATTCTCAAAAAACAATGGAAGAATTAGAAAAAAAAGGATTACTCTATCATACGAGTTCTGGATTCCCGAAGAAGAAGGTTTATTTAGACGAAATGCCTGGTAAGCCTTTACAGTCAATATGGACTGATATCAATGTTATAGCTGGTCAAGCCAAAGAACTTGTCGACTACGCCACCCAAAAGCCGGAGGCTCTTTTGGAGCGCATCATCAAAGCCAGCAGTGATGAGGGCATGGTAGTGGCCGACTTCTTTGGAGGCAGTGGTGTGACGGCGGCGGTGGCCAACCGGCTTGGACGGCGCTTTGTCACCAGCGACATCAACCTCAACAGCATCCAGACGATTCGTGACCGTCTCATTGGCGGAAAGGCCGAGTTTGAGATCTTGGAGGTTAAGGACGGCGTGTCGCTCTTCCGTAACCCCGTGCAGACCATGGATAAACTGAAGAAGATGATCCCCGGCCTGTGCGACAACGAGGAGAAGTTTGACAAAATCTGGGCGGGCAGCATCGTCAGCACGCAATACGGCGTCATGCCTGTGTATCTGCCCAACCTGCTCGACAGCAGCTCGCGGCTCCTCGACAAGCCGATGATCAACCGCATCATACGCGAAGCACTCCCCGACCTGCCCGCTGACATCCGTCGCGTCATCGTTTACTACATCGACATCACCGACCGCAACGACATTGAGCAGTTTATCAAAGAGCAGAACGATCAGACGACCATCGAGATAGAGCTCCGTGACCTCAAGCAGTTCCTCGACGACATCGTGGTGGAGGACGACGCTGAGTGGGAGGTTAGCGAGACCCACGACGCGCTCTTCTCGGGATGGAAGGTTACCATCAACAGTTTCCACAGTGACCGTGTGCTGAAAAAAATAGAGGAAGTCAACCTCAAAGGACGGCAGCAAGTGCTCCAGCAGAAAACCAAAGGCAAGGAGAAGAAGTTCGTGCCAATCACCATCAGCGATGAGGGACTGGAGACCATAGAGTGGATCAGCCTCGACTGTGAGAATGCCGAGAAAAACCAGCCATGGCACAGCGACGTGGAGATCAAACGCGATCACTTGGGGCGTGTCTGCCTCAACGGCAAGAAAACGGATGAGTTTTGGGACGGCTCCATACGCTGTGACAAGAAACCACTGCGGATGAAGATCCGAAATATCTGTGGCGACGAAACCGTGTGGACGCTATAACCTCTTCCTGCACCATCCCTTTCGGGCAGGCCCCAGCCTTTCTAAATCATTTTCATGATGACCGTCATTGTTTCCATCTTCCTGCTGAGCATCGTTGCGAGCCTCATTCAACGCACGACGGGCTTTGGCTTTGGCATCTTCATCATGACGATGCTGCCTTTTCTCATGCCCTCGTATGCCGAGGCTACCACACTTACGGGATTGCTGGCCATGAGCAACTCCATCTATATCGCCATCCGCATGCACCGCTATGTACAGTGGCGGCGCGTCGTGCCGATACTCTGTGCCTTCGTTGTTGTCTCCACGCTGTCGATCTCTTGCTTGAAGAAGATCGATGACATGGTGCTGCGCGATGTGCTTGGCGTGGTGCTCATCCTGTTCAGCATCTACTTTTGGTTTTTCAACAAGAAGATACGGCTGCGGCCTACCTTGCCCACACAGATCGGCACCGGCGTGCTCAGCGGACTGATGGGTGGCTTCTTCAACATGCAGGGACCGCCTGCCGTGCTTTATTTCATCTCCACCGCAAAGGACAAAAACCAGTATATGGCACTGGCCCAGGTCTATATGCTCAGCGGTAATATCATCATGGCACTCGTGCGCACCTACAATGGCTTCATGACCTCCACCGTGGGCCTCGACTACCTCTATGGCATTGGCGGCGTGGCCATCGGCACGACACTCGGTGGCTATCTCTTCCGACATCTCTCCAACGGCATCTTCAGATATGTCGTCTACACCTACATCGGTATCAGCGGACTCGTCATCCTGTTCACGGCGGCAAGATGAAGCATTACTGTTGGGAAAACTTTCTGTGTGGTGATGTCTGTACTAATAAACGTTAAGACTATTGATAGCCTTCTCATAGTCCCTCCATTTTATGTCCGAGGTATACTGTGCGGCCGTCCTGATTAGATGATCAAACAAGTCGTACTT
>NZ_VUNG01000012.1 GCF_009695775.1 Hallella mizrahii
CCAAGGGAAACCTTGGTACTGCGCCATCTTAATTGCCAAAACGCATCAATAATGCTACATCTTAATTGCCGAAGAATGCTATATGTTATTTTTCTTAAAAATGTTGCATGAAAATTTGCTGATTACATCATTTTCAATAATAATAATAACATGTCTTTTTTATGTATATATCCAGAAGAAAAAGAAGGCCTTGGAAAAAGCAGAGAATGAAAGAATGAAATATGCAATAGAAATGAGAAACAAAGAAATTCAAATAAAAACGATGCGCGATTTTCTCCTACGGAAAGTAGATATCGTTAATAAGTTGGAATCATTAAAATCAAATAGTAGAGAGAAAATAGTTCTTTCTGATGAAGATTGGGAAGAAATCGAGATATTTCTTAATAATGCAGACGGGAATTTCACTATAAGACTGCGTCAAACATTTCCAGATCTTGCGACCAAAGATGTGCATCTATTGATGTTGTTGAGATTGGGCCTTTCAAATGCATCTATGTCTGCCATCTATAATATAGAGGAAAAATCAATAAGACAGAATCTCTTTCTAGTAAAAAAGAAAATTGGAATTGATGGCAAGAATATGTCTGCAAGAAAGTTTATAGAAGACTTTTGAAGGCTAAAATGTATGTTTTAGATAATGTATAACTACATATGTGGATACAAATATCTATATTATAGCGATTTATAGACTTTTGCCCCCAAGGAAGAATTAGACAATATTTTCTTGTTTTTACCATAAAATCGGCTTAACTTTGCAGCCGAAAAAAATAATGATAGAAAAAATGAAGAAAACAATTATCTTAATTCTCTTATCTGTTTTTGGCATGTCGTTTGCCTATCCAAGACACATTTCATTTAAGCAAAGAGAGTATGCTTTTCAACACAGAAGAGCAAGAGTGCCATCTTTTACACGAGTCTCAGCAGACTACGAAGATGGCAAAATAACGTTAGATGTTACAGGCTATACAGGTAACGTTCAAGTTTACGTAAGCGATTCGCGGGGAAATGTTGTAGGATACACGATGAACTCTGTAGTTAATGGCGGTTCCGTTTATTTGGACTTAGGAACCCTTGATGAAGGCGGCTACACACTGGATGTAGTTTTGCGTAATGCAACCTATGTCGGGCAGTTTGATGCGTAGAATGATTTGAATTCGGATAGTATCTCTGTATCTTTCATAATTCTTTGTACATTATCTCTTTAGTTAGACTTGTTGTATTGACGATCCTAAATAAGGATTGTTAATGCGACAGTCTGTCTCCACTACGTAATAATTAATCATGTTCTTCAATAAATTAAGATTAAAAATCTTTATTATTTCTATGGTAATGTTCTTTTGCTGTTTTTCTGGTTCAGCCATGCCTCCTGCACACAAATGGACATTAGAAGAATGTGTGGACTATGCTCTGCAGCATAGCCCAGAAGTGCGTATGCTAGAGCTGTCGGTGAAAAGCAAGAATGTTGATTTGAACACAGAACGTAATTCGTGGCTTCCACAAATATCAGCATCGGCTTCACAACAATATACATTTGGCAGAAGCTTGACGTACGAAAACACATATACCAATACTAGTACAGGGCAGACATCCGTTTCGCTTACAGGCAAAATGAATCTATTTGACGGATTCTGTTCTCGATACAAAAAGAGAATGACTAGGGATCTAGTCCTTGTCGAAGAACATAACCTATCCGATGCCAAGATGACGCTCATCATGAATGTCGCCGAAGCATATTTGCAGGTTCTTATGGACATGCAGCTTTTAGAAATATCTGAGCGTCAAGTTTCAATAGATTCATTACAGACCTTACGGTTGCAAGGCCTTCTGAAGCATGGCAAAATCAGTTATGTGGATGTTGTCCAACAACACGCTACTCTGCAAAGTAGTATGGCGAACGTCTCCGAGAAAAAGAATCAACTCTCTACGGACGAACTTAGCCTCTGCCAGTTAATGGATTTAGAGGTACCTAAGGACTTTTCCATCGCTAAGCCGAAAGAGGATGACCTATGTCTAATGATGCCAGACAATATAGATGCCATTTTAGCTGAGGCTATCAACAATTACCCAACAATACAGTCGCAGAAAGCCTCCATATCCTGTTCCGAAGACAAAATAAAGATGTGCCGCTCTGCACTCTATCCTCAATTGTCATTGGTAGGGGGAATTGGGACAAATTACTATAAGACCAACGGCATAGACAACAGATCTTTTGGCAACCAACTAAGGAACAACTTTTGTCAGGAAATACAGTTGCAACTTACCATTCCACTGTTCAATCGCTTCGAGACTCGTAACAGCATACGGCAAGCACGTATAGAAAAAGACAAAAATGAAATTCTCCTCAAGAAAGCAAAAAACGATCTTTATCATAAAATCACGCAAATTCATGCTCACGCAATGAATGCCTATGCAAAAATTACAAGTTACACTGCTGCAGTAAATAGCAACCAAGAATCATTCAAGCTTACGACGAAGAAGTATGAATGCGGAAAGGCCACATTGTTTGAATTTGATGACAGCAAAGTAAAATTGCTGGAGGCGGAGAGTAGCCGCTTGCAAGCACTTTTTGATTACTACTACCAGTGCTATTTGCTTAAGTTATACAAAAATCCAAGAGAAATATAATCCATATTATGCAATTGCTTTTTAAATATTTGGAACGGATCAATCGAATGAATGACCTGATAACCATGAAAGCGACAGGTAATCCCGATGAGTTTTCCCAACGTTTAAATATCAGTAGGCGGCAACTATACAATGACCTTGAGATGCTACGAGAGATCGGAGCAGAAATCAAATATGACAAGTATCGAGGCAGCTACTATTATGGGAATAGCTTTGACATAGATATAGAAGTCAACATAAATAAATAACGATACAGTGGATAATGCTCAAATACTTCCAAGTGAATGGATTAACGACACGCTTGAAAACTATCTTTCAAGACGTAAAGCTAAATCTAATATCATTTACGCCGTCGCTATTGTTTTCGTAATGACATGTATAGTGCTTTTGCCGTTTATTTATGTCGATGTTTCTGTTGAAGGGACAGGAAATGTCAGACCCAAGACCGAAAGGAGTACCATCATTGCCCCTGTTACAGAAATTGTGGATGAAGTCTATGTCAAAGAGGGTGATGCTGTCGTTAAAGGGCAGCCGATCCTAAAATTCAGAACTGACAATACTGATGTGAAGATTAACTATCAGAGATCACAACAGAATGATTTCCTGAGCCAATGCCATGATCTTGAGTTTCTTGTCAAAGGCAGTTGTCCGCAGACATTTAAATCCTCTAATCGCGAACAGGAATATTACAGCATGGTAGCTCAATGCGCACAGATGAAGACTGATATACGACACTTAAAAACAGAGTGGTTACGCAATAAAGCACTGTATGACGACAAACTGATAAGTGAAGAGGAGTACGAAAAATATTACTACCAATACCTTGATAAACAGAATGAACTGAAAACACTGGTAGAAAACAAACATGCAACGTGGGAAACAGACTTGAACAATCTACACCAGCAGATTCGTGAGACGCATTCAAATATAGAAGGAGACGTCAGTGATAAGCATATGCTCATTTTGAGGGCACCGGTTTCTGGAACTGTCGAAAACTTTAGTGGCATCTATCCGGGCATACCTGTCCAAGCAGGTACAAGCCTTGCTGTCATCAGTCCAAAGGCTCCTCTCTATGTTGAGGCTTTTGTGAAACCGAAAGATATAGCATTCATCAGACCGAATATGACAGCAAAGATTCAAATCGATGCGCTCAACTATAATGAATGGGGTATGTTGGAAGGCAAGGTGGAAAGTGTCTCGTCTGATTATGTTGTTGACTCAAGTAATAATTATCTATTCAAAGTCCGCGTAAGATTAGACAAGAATTATCTTACAGATGATAGAACTCACCAACGGGGGTACATCAAAAAAGGAATGACAGCTGTCGTTCGCTTTATGGTTACAAAGAAATCTTTGTTTGACCTGCTATACCAATCAATGGACAGTTGGGTGAATCCAACACAATATCCAAGTAAGAACGCGAAGTAAGAAGACACGTTATGAACTCACATATAAAAATCAAGCAGCAGGATATTACTGATTGCGGTGCCGCATCCATTGCGTCTATATGTGCATATTATGGACTCCTATACTCTGTTGCAAGAATACGCCAGTATGCTTATACCGACAAGAAAGGAACGAATATCCTTGGACTTATCAAAGCTGCTGAGAAATTGGGACTTAGTGCCAAAGGTGTAAAGGCAAAGTTAGAGGCTCTGCAGATGATTCCTCTTCCTGCAATCGCACATGTTGTGGTTAACAAAGTGCTTCTTCACTTTATTGTCATCTATCAGGTGAATGACAAACATGTCGTTTACATGGATCCGGCAGATGGCGCGATGCATAAGAAAAGCATAGATGATTTCAAGGAGATGTGGACTGGCATACTTGTGCTCATGCAACCCAATCATACTTTTCATGTGGGGAGGGAGGCAACGAGCAACTTTTCTAAATTCATCTCTCTGCTCACCCCTCACCGCAGGGTAATGACAGAGGCTTTCTTTGGAGCGCTTACCTGTAGTATTCTCGGATTATCTACATCTGTTTATGTGGGCAAGATTACCGATTATGTCCTTGTTGACGGCAATATGAATTTGCTCCGTATGATGAGTCTGGCGATGATCGTCATCCTCATTCTTCAAACATTCATTGGGGCGACAAAAAGCATATTGGCTTTGAAGACGGGACAGTGTATTGACGCTTCACTCATCCTCGGATATTACAAGCATATTCTAAAACTTCCCCAGCAGTTCTTCGACACCATGCGTGTCGGTGAAATCATCTCACGCGTAAACGATGCTGTGAAGATACGGACTTTTATCAATGACGTGTTTCTAAATGTGGTCGTCAACGTGATGATCCTCATCGTCACCCTTGCTGTCATGCTGATATTCTCATGGAAGCTGGCACTCGTGACTTTATGCGCGACCCCGTTCTTTTTACTGATATTTGTTGGATATAACCGACTGAACAAAAGATTTATGCGGAAGATCATGGAGAAGAGTGCTGATCTGGAGTCACATTTGGTCGAGTCACTCAACGCCATTGTCACAGTCAAGCGTTTTGGTCTCGAAGATTTCGCGAATCTAAAAACTGAGAATAGGTTCGTCCGACTACTCAATGACACATATTCTGCAGCTTATGGAGGCATAGCCACAGCAAATGGTCTGAACTTCGTGTCTACCGCTGTCACCATTGCCGTATTGTGGGTGGGGAGCAGCTTTGTCGTCGAAAAGCAAATCAGTCCCGGAACGTTGATGATGTTCTATTCGATTATTGGGTATGTGCTAAGTCCGCTGCAATCGCTTATATCTTCCAATCAGCAGCTGCAAGATGCCAACATTGCCGCAGACCGTTTGTTTCAGATTATGGATTTGGAGCAGGAAGAGGACGAGAGCGGGAAGGTAGAACTAGAGAGTGATATGATAGGCGACATCGTCTTTGACCATGTGGCGTTTAGGTATGGTACTCGCAAAGACGTGTTCGATGAGCTGAATCTTACCATTCATAGAGGAGAGACTACTGCCATCGTTGGAGAGAGTGGCTCCGGAAAGACGACGCTGGCATCTTTGCTCCAGCACATCTACCCTGTTAACGAAGGACGCATTCTTATCGGCAGATACGATTTGGCACAAATCTCTAATACGAGTCTGAGAAAGCATGTCGGCTCCGTGCCACAGCAGATAGAACTCTTTCAAGGCACTGTGCTTGAGAACATCGCAATCGGCGACCTCAACCCCGATGTCCGCAAGGTGTCAGACCTTATTGCAGAACTTGGACTTACCGACTTTATCAATGGCTTGCCCAACGGCATCAATACTTATATCGGAGAGCACGGAGCATCGCTGTCCGGTGGTGAGCGACAGCGTATAGCCATCGCAAGAGCACTATACAAAGACCCGGACATCATAGTCTTTGACGAAGCTACATCTTCATTAGACACTCTGTCTGAGAAATATGTCAAACAGATGATCCGCCAACTGTCACTACAGGGCAAGACCATCATTTCTATCGCTCACCGTTTCAGCACGATAAAGGACGCACAACATATCATTCTGTTGGCCAAAGGCAAGGTGGTCGCAGAGGGCTCTCATAAAGAACTGATTGAGACCTCGGAACTCTACCGTAACCTGTGGAGTAACCAAAGCGACGAAATCGACTAAAAAGATAGGAAATCATGTATGTGATAGAAGATTTAAAAAGGATTCACAAGATCCATAAGTTGATATTCAGTCAGCAAACAGGTTCCCCGGATGAATTTGCGTCGACTCTTTGTGTCTCGCGAAGAGAACTGTATTACATGCTACAAGAATTGAAAAATATGGGAGCTGAAATCAGTTACAGCAGGACAAAGCACACATTTTGCTATACTAACAAGTTCGAAATGATGCTATCGTTAAATGTAAAGGCTCTTGGCAAAGAAGAGACAAAAATAATTGGAGGATGTTCTCAATGTTCAAAAGGATTTGTTAAATTAGTTGCTCCGTGCAGCAATTTTGCACAGAGCAAATATTTACAAGATAATATTTGCAAGAGTCAGCATTTCCCTTTAACTTTGCACAAGTAAGAAGTCGACAACTTACATAATCAAAATAAATTAATTTATAATTACTAAGATGAAAACAAAAGGCAACTACATGACAGAAATGTCAGTTCAGGAGATGGTCGATGCCAACGGTGGATGGCTGTTCGGTTTCCTCGACTATTTCAAAGTGGGTTTTGAGAGAGGTTGGAAGGTAGGAGCTGCGGCAGGAGGTATTGGCGCAGGGGCTGCTGTAGCAAAATATTATGCATAAAATTAAATTCTGCACTATGGAAGAATTAAATGATGAAGAGTTGAAAACGATAGATGGTGGCTTTCCTTGGTTAGCCGTCTTAGGTTATGCTGCAGGTGGAGCATGTGGAGCATTAGTTGGAGCAGGAGTAGCGGCAGGATGCGTTTACTTAGCTTATAAAGCTGTAAGATCCGCTAAATAATATATACATGTTAGATACGGAATTTATTCTATATCTAACATGTTGTTTTTAACAAAACGAAAAATGAATAGGAACAATATCTTTTGGCAGCGATTTACTATTGCTTTTAAGTGTGCTTTTTGGACCGGTGTCTGTAGTGGAGCTATAGGTGCTGTTATTGCAATTTTGAAATAAGCAGAGTGCTTCCATCCGAATTTCTTGAACGTCGCATGCATTTTTGCAGACAAAGCAGAAAAGAAAAATTGCTCAAAATGACAGCAACCAGTCGCTAAGGGTGACTTGCCAATTGCCAAATATTTAGGTATCTCAATACCGCAACCAAAGGAGTGAAGTTTTTGGGAATATAGAAGTGGCAACGTAGTTCTCGGACGGTCACAAGGGCCGCCCATGTAAAGGGATACAAACTCCCGAAAGTTTCATATAATACGATAATGAGCAACATGAACTATAGTAAAATAAGATGCGCTGGCAGAATCGCAATATTCTTGGTGGTATGTCTTGTGGGCTCTGTTTTGGTATCAGCACCATTTTTGAGCCTTCTATTGAATAACGACGGTGATGCGACCGCTACCCAATTGATGACTGACTACATTGCGATGGCATGCTCAGCCTTTCTGTTAGTCGCGTTAGCCGTAGAAAACAAAATTGAGAAACTTAACCTGTGGGCGATAGAACGGTCGAGGCTACAAATGAAAGTTGTCTTTATATCTGTTCTTTTAGGCCTGCTTTGGCAACTATCCATATATCTCATCTGCCAATTTAACAAAGCCGCCTACCCACATTCTACCACTACGAAACTATCCCCACTGCTCATTTCTGTTGTTGCAACAGGTTTGTTAGGCCCGTTCACTGAGGAGATGCTGTTCAGAAAATGGCTTGTCAGCATGATGGAGAGAAGTCGCTTTAAGCCTATTGTTATCATTCTGTGTAGCTCCGTCTTGTTTTTCTGTGCCCATCTTGGAGACTCCTTCTTAAGAGTAGACACGTTTATCTTTGCAATACCTCTATGCTATCTGTTTATCAGATACCATGATGTGAGATATTGCTTCATCGCCCATGCCGTCTGCAATTTGACAGGAATAGCTTTCCCACTCCTCGTCCAATGGTAATCATTAAGATCGAGATTTAATATCTGTACATGAACAACAAAAGAAACAAGATGGACTTCTATGAATGGATATGTTTTTTCTTCATAGGTATTGTCTGCTTTCTGTTCATCATGGGCTTCTTCGAAGCCATCTTGATGATGGATTACACCATCTATGCAAAGATTCCAATTGCGTTGGTTGCTTGCGGGGTACTGCTGCTTTCGTTCAGGAAGTTTCTCGTGCTGTATACCAGAGTCAAAGCCAAGATATTTACCACACCGCAACATGATGTCAAGATACTGTTGACAGGATGGGGAGTATCCTTCCTTTTCTTTGGGACAATCATGGCAAGCTTATACTGCCTGAACGTCTATCAGCCGCAGAAGATCAACTGCGACATACAGAACCAACTTTACGGCTGGCTGTTGTTTGCCGTCGTCGGCATTGGTGAGGAGATCATCTGCCGAGGAATCGCCTTCAGACTGCTTTGTGACAGAATAGGCATGACTTGGGCCTTGATCCTTTCTGCCGTGATCTTTGGCTTTGCCCATATCTTCAATGACGGAGCCACCGTCTGGTCGGCCTTAGCCATAGCTGTCACGTCAGGATGGCTGCTGGGAGTAGCTTATGTCTATCATCAATCGCTATGGGCACCGATAGGGATGCACTGGGCCTGGAACTATCTTGAAGGATACGTTTTCGGCTGTCCGGTTTCCGGGGCGTTTATCCAGCATCCCATTATCATGTCACGTCTCGTCGGTCCGACATGGCTGACAGGCGGCACCTTTGGCCCCGAAGCTTCCGTCATCGCTATATTAATAGGTGTGGCCATCTCCCTATACTATACGCTAAAGCTAAAGCAAAAACGTCACAATCAAACCACGACATAAAATAATAAGTTCTATCGCAATGGAGTTCGTCACCCTTGCTTGCGATTGCGGAACGTGAAGCGCACCCCAAATATAAATGAATAAAGAAAACAAAGAAAAACAACAAGACAACAGATGAATAGGAACAATATCTTTTGGCAGCGATTTACTATTGCTTTTAAGTGTGCTTTTTGGACCGGTGTCTGTAGTGGAGCTATAGGTGCTGTTATTGCTATTTTGAAGTAAGTAGTGTGCTTCCGTCCGAATTTCTTGAACGCAGCATACATTTTTAGTGCTATTATTCTCTACTTATTTTATGTCTTCTTACCTTTGCACCACAAGAAGTCGACAACTTGTATAACATTGTTTCATATAAACATATCTAAGTATAAAATGAATAACAGAGAATTTTTCTGTCCACTCACTGAGAAAGAGCTGCAAAGCTATTCTGGAGGTGGGCTGCTTCGTAGAATTGGATGGTCAGCCGTGGTGGGCTACATCATTGACAATTGGTCAGATATTAAGACCACTGCTCGCGACTTCGTCAAAGAACATTAAATAAGAGAATGTATGAAAATCATAGAAGACCTCTCTTATGAGGAAATGCAGGAATGCGAAGGTGGTAGACCGAATGCTAAAACGTCTTTTGCATACGATGCCACTTATCTTGCATTGACCATTTTGTATTATGCAGCCCAAGGACTAAGAATGGTAAAAGGATAGATAATGCCTCCTTCTATATTTCATTTCCTACATGAAATATAGAAGGAACTTTTAGGAAACAGGCAATATGGCAAGACCAATATTAAATCGATTCGAAGGACGCATTATAAAGAAGGTCAGTCTTGTATTTATAGGATTCTTAGTCTGGGTTCAATTTCTTTCGCCACTACTTTGTGTCCTCATCAGTTCGGTGTCGCTTCTTTTTTCTGATACAGACTTAAATGTATGGGATAACTATAGAAGTCAAATGCTCCCATTTCAGTGTTTTTTTACGGAGACAGTTATGTTGGTTATATTCTTTCACAAATATGGTAAGCACACTCTTGTCGCGAAATGCGCAGAACGTAGGCTTCGGCTCAACCTGATTCTCCCTATGCTTGCCCTTTCTTTTGCTTATACGTTCATTGACAGTTATATCAACGATCTCTTAAATCTTGTGGATTTAAACCGCGACGTATTTTATGTATTGGATTATAGTAAACTTGGGCTCTTGTCGACATGCTTGCTCGCCCCACTTGCCGAAGAACTCGTCTTCAGAGAGTATATCGAAGAGATGTTATTAAAACTGAGAAGAAGTCCATGGTTTGCCATTATTGTCTCCTCTTTGTTTTTTGGCCTCATGCACATCAACCCCTCACAGGTCGCAAGCGCATTTACGTTTGGCCTATTGTTAGGGTGGCTATACTATAAGTTCAGAAGTGTCACGCCGACCTTTTGCCTGCATGCGTTAAACAATATATATTGTGCAATGTTGGACAGATGGGGGGATGGAAGTGCTACGACTTCAGAATTATGTAGAATGATACACTTTCCACTGGCTCTTACCATAGTGCTTAGTCTTGCTATTTTCACCTTTTCTATTTGGTGCCTCGATAAGATTGCCCATAGCGAGTAGTTATTCAGTGGACAATTACTTGGACGCTGCATATATTTTTAGCAATATTATGTAGCACGGAAGGAAGCTTCAGTTTCTATTCCGTCGCCGCTATAATAAATAGGTGTATTTATGATCTCAATGATGGCGCGTTGAAGAAAACGGGAAATAATACTCGTAATCTTTCCTTGCTTTTTATCGCTTAAAGAGTCTTCACTACTATTTTTCTCCTATCTGTTGGAGAAGCCAAAACTATTTCGTAATTTTGTGGAAACAATCCTAAGTCGTTATATATCATGAACAAAAGATTCTTTCTCTCGCTTGCCTCGCTGTTCCTGACTTTAGGTCTGAGCAGCCAAAACGTGGTCAATGTACGCGTTGCCGAGGGTATCTTAGCTGGCACAGATTCCTCGGGCGTGAAGATCTTCAAGGGCGTGCCCTTCGCCGCACCGCCTGTCGGCAACCTACGCTGGCGTGAACCACAACCCGTGGCAGCCTGGCAGGGTGTGAGAAAGGCTACGCAGTTTGGCCCCAATCCCATGCAGGAGGCGCTCTTCGGTGACATGAACTTCGGTACGAAGGAGATGAGCGAGGACTGTCTCTATCTGAATATTTGGACACCGGCCAAGACGATGAAGGAGAAACTGCCCGTGCTGATCTACTTCAATGGCGGCGGACTGCTGGCCGGAAGTGGCAGTGAGCCGCGCTATGCCGGGCAGACGATGGCACGCAAGGGCGTCATCGCCGTCACCGCCAACTACCGCGAGGGCATCTTCGGCTTTTTGAGTCTTCCCGAACTCTCCAAGGAAAGCGGCGGAAAAGGCAGCGGCAACTATGGTCTCATGGACCAGGCGGCTGCCATACAATGGGTGAAAAACAATATCGCTGCCTTTGGCGGTGATCCCCAGCGCATCACCATTGCGGGCGAGTCGGCAGGCTCGGTGTCGGTGAGCGCGCTGATGGCATCGCCGATGAGCAAAGACCTCTTTGCCCAAGCCATTGGTTCCAGTGGTTCCATCCTGGGCTTCCGTCCGTTGCCCACACTGAAAGAGGCTGAGGCAGAGGGAAAGAAGATGATGCAGGCGGCCGGATGCCGCAACCTCAAGGCACTGCGCGCCATGAGTGCAGAGGAACTGATGAAGAAGGTACACTACCGCAGTATGCCTGCACCCTGCATCGACGGACGTTTCTTCCTCGAGCAGCCTTCCGTCACATTCCAAGAGGGGCGTCAGGCTCATGTGCCCCTGCTCTTGGGCGGCAACAACCAGGAGATGACGCTCTTCGTTGCCACCGTAGATCAGGCTAAGGCAATGGCGCAGCAAGTCTTTGGAACCGCCACCGACTCTATCTTCCCACTCTATGGCATAGAGACACAAGCCGACCTCAAGGGACGTCCCGGCATCGACTTGGCCTCGGATCTCTTCCTCGACTTCTCCACATGGCAGTGGGGCTATTTCCATGCACAGACAGGCGGACAGCCCGTCTACCGCTATCGCTATTGCCATCCACGTCCGGCAATGGCCCTGAAAGGTAAAGTGCCCGGACTCGCCGGTGGTGTGCAGGATGCCAAAGATGGCCAACCGACCATGCCGCGGGATAAGGGTGCTGTACACTCGGCCGATATTGAGTACGCCATGGGCACGTTACCCACCAACCGCGTCTATGACTGGCAACCCGAAGACTATTGGGTATCAGATCAGTTTAGCAACTATTACGCCAACTTCATCAAGACGGGTAATCCCAACGGACTCGGACTTGTCAGCTGGCCTACGGTCAATGGCAAGGAGACAGAACCTATCTTGCAGCTCGATGTCAACAGCCGTGTAGAGCAGGATGCCAAGCGGGAGCAGCGCAACAAGACGATTCTCCGCCTTGTCTGCAACGGCAAATAGTCTGCTACTGGGTTCTGCGCATCTATATTCTCTTCTCTTTCTCTTGTCTGTCCGTCATGATCAATGGCAAGCAGTCCCATGCGCTTATTTATCCATTGTATATTGACATAAGCATACGCAAAAAGCCCCTCACAGCCATTTCCTTGGCTTGTAAGGGGCTTTTACTGTTGTTGCTGATAATGGGGTTGCTAAATAGGATATAAGTTGTCAGCACTTATTATTTGCGAAGTATAGCTTTTGAGCTGTTGGTCTTATGCCAGCTAAAGTTTCCTTGTCGGTCTGTTGAGACTTTCTTATTGGTCTGTAGAGGAATCCTCTTGGTCTTTGGAGCCCTCCCTTTGGTCTGTTGAGGGTGAAGTCTTACTTTACGCGTGACTGGATTTCCCCTTTCACGCCCTTGTATCCAACCAGGAAGGCCTTGGCAGACCCGAAGCGGAGGTGGAGATCCAAGCGTACGGGGATGTGGTTGGCATCGTCGCTGACAAAGAAGTCTACGATCTTTTTATAGGGCTTTCCGTCCTCACTTTCGAGATAAGCCAGTTTCAGACAGCGGTAGGTGTGGCCGTCGTCGGCTTTGACATTGACTTTTCCCTCATAGTGCAGACGTGCGGGGTCACGGCTGTCGCCGTCGACCATCGGGAAGTCGACATTGTGTCCTTTCTTCCAGCTTTCCGGGTTGAAGGAGCGTGCACGCAGGAAGATGCTCATCATGTCGTATACGCAGTCGTTGTAGGTGTGCTTTTCCCATTGACTCTTCCCATCGTTCTTTTTGCGGTGCTGCACAACGTGGCACTTGCCTTCGGGATAGGAATAGAACACCTCGTCGACCGTATATCGGCTGCCTTCGCGTGCGCCCTTGCGATAATAGAGTGGTGCCATCTCCAAGCTGTTGTAGCACAGCAGAGTGTCGCGCAGTACGAAGAAATCGTCAACGCGGTGGTTGCCGCGGGTGATGAGGCTGCCGCGCCATGCCGGCGTGCCTTTGTAGACACTCTTTACCGTAGAGAACGAGGCAGAACCAGCCTTGACCCATACGAACTTCCAATTATAATAGAGGTTGTAGGAGAGAAACTCTCCTGACTTGAACGCAGTGTTTCGGAATGTACACTGCGCTCCGGCTTGCGTGGCGACCATGGCCAGCACAAGACTGACAAACCAGATTTTCAGTGTTTTCATCATTTCTTGATTTTGTTATTCTGTCTTGATACTTATATGGAACAATCTTTATGCTTATACAGAACCGGCAGTGTGCCTCTTTCCCAAATGGATTTCGTCGTTGCTTGGCAGTGGCAGTCCTACGTTTCTCAAAGCGTAGTCAGGAAGACAGGAAGATGTTCCCTGACTATTGTGGCTTAGGGTTGGGGGATGTATTGAATGCCGAGCTTCTTGGCTCTTTCGGCATTTCTGTGCTGCACCTGCTTTTGCTTGTCAGCCTTTTGCTTGGTGATGGCCGATGGCTTTTGGCGATAGAGTGGTGTGGCGACAGGATCCCATGAGCGCGTAGCGTCCCATTTGGCGCGACATTCAATCACTTCGGGATAGTAATAGACGGGTTCCGGCTCTATGTCCTTGCCGAAATCGCCTGTATCCCACAGTTTGTTGTTGTTGGTGTCCTCGATCATCCTCAGGTAGTACTTTCCCTCCTTGAGGTAGTAGAACTCCGCCTGGCCGTTGTCGGTGAAGGCTTGCTTGACGACCTTGTCGCTTTCGTCTATGAGCTGGGCGATGACGTGCTTGCCCTGCATGCCGTTGATGGTGACGAGCAGCGAGGCGTAGTTGTCGTTGCCGCGTACTTTCAGTCCGGTCTTGATCTTACCGGATATATCGCCGTAGATGGACTGGAAGGCGGTACTGTCAATCTCTAAGCTGTATTGATAATCGGGTTTCCACGATGCCTTGAGCAGGTAGGAGAGGGCATTGACGCGTGTCATCTCGTAGGGTTCTCGGTACCATAGCGAGTCGCCGGGCGGTTGGGAGTAGAGATGTACCATCTTTTCGATGTCCACATCCTTGACAGGTACTGTTGACGTCATGGAGACGTTTTGGTCAGGATCCATCTCGCTGCTGGGTGTGATGGCTATTTCGAGAGGCTTCACGGCCATGACCGAGTCGTAAGGTTCTCCTTTTTTCTTTTTCTTCTCCTGCTCTTTTGCCCATTTGTCGTAGGCTTTCTTTTGCTCTTTCAGCCGTTTGGCATAGGGTTGCTTAGAGAGAATGGAGAGCGTGTCGGTGTGGAGACGAAGCACGCCGAGCGAGTCGGTGATGTGGTGCTGTAGCTCCACTTCGAGTGTGTCCTGGTTGATCAGTGCGGTGTCGCGCAGCCAGTAAGTGATGGTGTCTCGCTTGGCTGACGGATCGATGACAAAGGCGTTGTCGGCATTGAAGTTAAGTCCGCGGAGCTTAGGAAGGTCTGCGTCACCATAGGTATAGAAGAGCGTGAAGTGGTTGGCCTCCTTTCGCTCAGCCTTCACAAAGTATCGGTCGGTGTTGATGCCGGTGAAGGCACGCAGACAGATGTCGTCGGGGAGGAAGTGGGTGTAGTGCACATCGGTGATGCTGGCGATGTGGAGCGTGTCGAGCCATGTCGTGTCTTGCCTGACATCAGGCTTGAAAGTCGGTGTGATCGTCTGATGATTGAAGGCAATCATCTCGCTCTTTTGGGCATAGCGATAGTCACCGTCAGCGTCCTTGAGGGCGTAGATGCGGTAAGAGCCGGGGGCTACACCACGTATGATGAAGTGGCCGCGGGAGTCAGTGCGCGACACACGCATCATGGGAGTCTTCTGAAATGCACTGTCCTCCATGTTGCTGTACAGTCCCACGAGAATACCTTTGACGGGTTCCAGATTGTCGGCTTCGAGCACGTAACCGGCCACTTCGAGCGTGTCGATATGGTCGCCGGTGGAGAAACTGTAGGTGTAGTTGCCCAGAGGGTTACCCTCGTTGTTGTCAGAGATGGCATTGGAGAAGTCGACGGTGTAGGTGGTGTTGGGTTTCAAAGAGTCCATCAGCTCCACGCTGATGCGCTTGCCTTGTCCCTTGATCTCTGGCGCCTCAAGCTGTGGCGGCGATACGACGACGTTCTCAGTAGGGTTGTCGATGGTGATGAACTCATCAAAGTTGATGTATATGTGCTTGCGGTGCACGTTGGTGGCATGGTCAGCAGGAGTGGCACCGACCACTTTAGGCGGTGTCTCATCGTACCATCCTCCATCGGGTTGTCCCATGCGGGCGCACGAGTGGAGCAGAAGCAGGAAAAGAAAAGAGAGGGTAAAGAGCAGCAAGTGGCTGCCGGTCTCTTTCCATTCGATATGCTTGTTAGGCTTGTCCATGGTCTATACTCGTTTATGCTCTGCACTTTTTTGGTCTCCGCATGTGAATGATTGAATCCAGTGAGAACCGTGGCAGAGTGACAGAACTATTCGTTTTCTTTATGGTTCATCTCCAGCAGTTCATCCATGTTCTTTCTGGAGTTGCTCAGTCGTGGCACCTTATGCTGTCCGCCGAGCTTGCCTTTTGATTTGAGCCAGTCGTTGAAGAGGTCGGGTCTTGCCTTGACGACTTCGAGATGCTGGAGCGTTACATTGTGTGAGCGTTTGGCTTCGTAGTCGGAGTTGATCTCCTGCAGCTTCTTGTCAAGAAGGTCGGCGAAGCGGTCCAGACTGTCGGGTTCCACAGAGAACTCAATAAGCCACTGGTGGCGGCACTTGGCGTTTTCGTCCATATAGACAGGAGCGGCCGTGTATTCCCTGACTTGTGCGCCGGTCTTCTCGCAGGCGTAGGCGAGTCCTTTCTCGGCGTTGTCCATGATCAGTTCTTCACCGAAGGCATTGATAAAGTACTTGGTACGTCCGGTGATGACGAACTTATAAGGTCGCTTGGACGTGAAGCTGATGGTGTCGCCGATCATATAGCGCCACAGTCCGCACGACGTGGTGATGACGATGGCATAGTTGCGTCCGAGTTCCACACCTTCGAGCGGCACGATACTGGGATTGTCTTTCCCCACGTCCTCCAAGGGGATGAACTCATAGAACACGCCGTAGTCGAGCATCAGAAGCATGCTCTTGTCGGTGGGATCATCCTGCAGTCCGAAGAAGCCCTCAGAGGCGTTGTAGGTCTCCATATAGTGCATTTTCGGTGAGGTGATGATTTGCTCATACTGCTTGCGATAGGGTGTGAAGGCAATACCGCCGTGGAAGAACACTTCCAGATTGGGCCACACATCTTCTATATGCTCTTTTCCGGAGATCTCCAGCACGCGTACGAGCACGCTGAGCATCCACGATGGCACACCCGAGATGTTGGTCACATTGCTTTTCAGACATTCGTGGGCAATGCGGTCGCGCTTGACTTCAAAGTCGGAAAGCAGGGCCGTTTGCTTCTTGGGTACGCGGAAGAGGTTGGCAATCGGGTTGATGTTCTCGATGAGGATGGCGCTGAGGTCACCCACGAGCGAGCCTTCCACGTTGTAGTTGGGCGAGTGACTGCCACCGAGGATGAGCGACTTGCCGTCAAAAAGCCGGCTGCCGGGGTTGTTGCGAAGATAGACGGTGACCACGTCCGCACCACCTTTATAGTGGATGTTGTGCAGTCCGTCGGAAGAAACAGGGATGAACTTCGACTTGTCGTTGGTGGTTCCAGAGGATTTGGCATACCATTTCACCACGCCAGGCCACAATACATTCGGCTCGCCGTGACGCATACGATCGATGTCGCCTTTCAGTTCTTCGTATGTGTTGATGGGCACATTGTTGACGAAATCGTCGTAGCTGTGCGTACTCGCCAGCATGTGGTTGCGTCCATATTCGGTATATTTACCCTTTTCAAGCAGGTAGTGCAACGCACGGCGTTGTAGAGCCTCGGGCTGCGTGTAGTGCTTTTCGAGCTCATACTGTCGTGGTTTGAACAACTTGCTTGCAAACTTTGTCAAACTCATAATTTGCGCAATATATCAATCTAAGGTGCAAAATTAGTCTAAAACTTTGACATCCTCTACTAATTTAGCTTTTTTTATATGTGTAGTCGGCTTTTGTAGCAACTGTGAAGAACAAAACAAAAACCTCCAGCCAGGGCTTCGGTTGTTTGCCTTGGCTGGAGGTGGTGATGAGAGAATGGGCTGATGATGGCTCAGTCTTGCTTTACAGGTTTGAACTTCTTTGCGTGGAGGATGCACAGAAGGCCGATGATGATAAACGGTATCGACAGCAACTGTCCCATGTCGAGCGGCAGGCTGGCCTCGAAAGCTTCCTGGATGTCCTTGGTATACTCGATGAGGAAGCGGGCGACAAACACCAGTGTGAGGCACAGTCCGAGGTAGAGTCCGCTACCCACCATGTCGCGGTGCTTGCGATAGATGAGATAGATGATCACGAAGAAGCAGGCGTAGGACAGGGCCTCGTAGAGCTGACCGGGATGGCGCGGATACTGATCTACACGCTCGAAGATGAAAGCCCAGGGCACATCGGTCACCTTGCCGATGATCTCACTGTTCATCAAGTTGCCCAAGCGGATGAAGGTGGCTGTGATACAGGAGCAGATGCCCATGTTGTCAAACACTACCCAGGGTGAGAGCTTGTTGCGGTGGGAGTAGATGAAGATGGCAATGATCATACCGATCACGCCGCCGTGTGAGGCCAGTCCCTCATAGCCGGTAAATACCCATGTGCCGCTTTGCATGCGGTGAAAAGGGATGAGCATCTCTATGAAATGGTCCCAGGACGAGAGGAAATAGTCGGGCTGGTAGAACAGACAGTGGCCCAGTCGTGCGCCCACAAGCACGGAAACAAAGATATAGATAAACAGTGGCTCGAACTTCTCGTCGGGGATATGCTGCTGCTTATAGAGGCGCTGCATGAGCAGATAGCCCAACAGCAGGCCCATGAGCCAGCACATCGAATACCAGCGAAGACCAAAATGTCCCACGTGGAACATGACTTGGTCGGGGTCCCAGACGATATATGAAAGCAATGTTGACATGATATGTGCCTTATTAGCTTAAAAGATATGTGTAATAGGGTAGGGCGTCCGTGGCTTAGACGTTGAAGCGGAAGTGCATGATGTCGCCGTCCTGCACCTCATAGTCCTTGCCCTCGATGCCGAGCTTGCCGGCCTCGCGCACAGCGGCCTCAGAGCCGTACTTGATATAGTCTTCGTACTTGATGACCTCAGCGCGGATGAATCCCTTCTCAAAGTCGGTGTGGATGACGCCGGCGCACTGTGGTGCCTTCCAGCCTTTGTGGAAAGTCCAGGCCTTCACCTCCATCTCGCCTGCGGTGATAAACGTCTGCAGGTTGAGCAGATGATAGGCTTTCTTGATGAGTCGGTTGACGCCGCTCTCCTCCAATCCCAGCTCGTCGAGGAAGAGCTTCTTGTCCTCATAGGTGTCGAGTGAGGCGATGTCTTCCTCTGTCTTGGCAGCGATGACCATAGCCTCGGCACCTTCCTTGGCAGCGATCTCCTCTATCTTCTTGGAATAGTCGTTGCCGGTTTTGGCGCTCTGCTCGTCGACATTGCAGACATAGAGCACCGGTTTGGTGGTGAGCAGGAAGAGGTCGTGAGCGGCCTGCTGCTCTTCCTTGGTGTCTAAAGTCACCGAGCGTGCGTTTTCGCCGCGGTCGAGGACCTCTTTATAAGCCTTGAGGACAGACACCAGAACCTTGGCGTCCTTGTTGCCGGTGGCGGCAATTTTCTCCTGCTTGGCCATTTGCCCTTCGATAGTCTCCAAGTCTTTGAGTTGCAGCTCTGTATCGATGGTCTCCTTGTCAGCGATAGGATCTACGGGAGCACCGCCCTCGCGCACTACGTTGTCGTCGTCGAAGCAGCGGATGACATGAATGATGGCATCGCACTCGCGGATGTTTCCGAGGAACTTATTGCCCAGCCCTTCACCTTTGGAAGCACCTTTCACCAGTCCGGCGATGTCCACGATCTCACAGGTAGCGGGCACGATGCGTCCCGGGTGCACGATTTCGGCAAGCTTAGTGAGCCGCTCGTCGGGCACTGTAATCACGCCTAAGTTGGGTTCAATCGTACAGAAGGGGAAGTTAGCAGCCTGTGCCTTAGCACTGGACAGGCAATTAAACAAAGTAGACTTTCCCACATTTGGTAAGCCTACAATACCACATTTTAATGACATGTCTTTATATAAACGTTTATATCTTTTCTGTTTGCAAAAGTAAGAAAAATATCTGAGGTGGGCAAAGACTGAGGCATAAAAGCGGTTAAATGTCACACGATGAAGAACTCATCGGCGTTTTCCGGTGTCACCACTTTAAAGGTAGCTTGAGGATAAGCCTTGCTGAATGCTTCGGGACAACGTACGTTGGCTTTTCTTGCATTCCATTTAAACTCAGTAGCATCGAGCTTTCCGTCGCTCTCCTCAAGGAAGTTGATCTCGCGCTGTTGCTGCGTTCTCCAGAACCAAAAATTGGTAAATGGCTGATGGATATTGAGATGTTTGAGTCTTTCCGCTATGGCAAAGTTCTCCCACAAAGCTCCGGTGTCGGCGCGGTTCTCCACCTGCTGGAAGTTTGCAATGATGGCATTGCGTATACCCAAATCCCAGAAATAGATCTTCCGGCTCGATTTGAGCTCGTTTCTCAAATTGCGTGAGAAACTGCTCAGACGAAAGATGATGAAGTTCTTTTCCAGTATGTCGACATATTTCTCCACGGTCTTTGAATCCAGTCCGATGAGTTGTCCGACCTCGTTGTATGACACCTGCTCGCCAATCTGATAGGCGAGTACCTGAAGCAGTCTGACGATTTTGTCGGGTTTGGAGATGTTGTCGATGGTCATAATGTCCTTGTAGAGATAACTGTTGGACAGTTCGTGCAGCACTTCCCGCTCTTCGCCTGGCGAAGTAACCACCTCGGGATAGTATCCAAAAACCATGCGGTGGGGGATCATACGGTGCTCCTCCAACAGATTGGTTTCGTTGACCATCTCCTTATAAGATAAAGGGAAGATGGTGAACTCACGCTTGCGACCGGTCAGCGATTCCTTGATGCCGGAAGCTAAAAGCAGCGAAGAACTGCCCGTAGCCACCACTTGTACGCCCGGCACTTGGTCTGTGACGAGTTTCAACCGCAGTCCTATTTCTGGAATTCTTTGAGCCTCGTCGACGATAAGCCAGCGGTTGTTACCGAGAATCGCCTTGATGCGTGTGGAGGTCATGTCCTTGAACAGTCGCTGGACGTCGAGATCGTCGGCATTCATCCACAGCACCTGCTCCCTGTCGTCGAAGAGTTGATGCAGTAAGGTCGATTTGCCCACCTGTCTGGCACCATAGATGATCACGGCCTTATCGCCTCCGATAAGCCGTTCAATCTGCTTTTTTTGTTCACGCTCTATCATTTCTTGCAATATCAGTATGGTTGCAAAAGTAGGCAAAGCGTCTGTAAATTCCAAATTTCTTATAAGATTTTTGGAATCGATTCCCAAAATCTTATAAGAAATTTGGAATTGTCTGACATCTTTATTTTAGTGTGCTTCCAGCCAGTTCTTTCCCCAACCGGCGTCTGCAATCAGTGGTACGCTGAGCTGACAAGCGTTTTGCATCTCGGTGAGGACGATGTCCTCGACCTTTTCTTTCTCCTCGGGATAGACGCTGAAGTTGAGTTCGTCGTGTACCTGCAGGATCATCTTGGAGCGTATGCCTTCCTTTTTGAAGCGTCGCCAGATGCGTATCATGGCAATCTTGATGATGTCGGCTTCCGAACCCTGAATGGGCGCGTTGATGGCATTACGCTCAGCGAAGCCGCGCACGGTGCCGTTTTTGGAATCTATGTCGGGCAGATAGCGGCGTCGTCCAAACATCGTCTCAGCATATTTCTTCTCGCGTGCTGTCGCGATAGCGCTTTCCATAAACGCATGTACTTTGGGGAAGGTGGCGAAATAGTCCTGGATGAGTTGTCGTGCCTCGCCGTTGGGGATGCCCATGCGTTGTGCCAGACCAAAGGCAGTGATGCCGTAGATGATGCCGAAATTGGCTTGTTTGGCTTTTTTGCGCTGTGCGTCGGTGACCTCATCAAGGGGCTCTTTCCATATCTTGGCGGCGGTGGCACGGTGGATGTCCAGTCCCTCGCGAAACGCCTCTATCATGTTCTCGTCGCCACTGAGGTGAGCCATGATGCGCAACTCTATCTGGCTGTAGTCAGCGGAGAAGAAGAGGCAGCCCGGTTCGGGCACGAAGCACTTGCGGATCTCCTTGCCGTCGTCATCGCGCACGGGAATGTTCTGCAGGTTGGGGTCTGAGGATGAGAGCCGCCCTGTGGCGGTAACTGCTTGATTGAACGACGTGTGGATGTGTCCCGTACGCTTGTTGATCAACAGTGGCAATGCCTCGACATAGGTGCCGAGAAGTTTTTTCAGACCGCGGTAGTTGAGGATGTCGTCGACGATAGGCGCCTTGTCGCGCAGCTGTAGCAGTACCTCCTCTGAGGTGACATACTGTCCGGTACGTGTCTTCTTGGGTTTGTCGACAAGCTGCATCTTGCCGAAGAGGATGTCACCGACCTGTTTGGGGCTGCTGATGTTGAACGTTTCGCCGGCGAGCTCATAGGCATGTTGCTCATAGCGTGCCATGCGCTCCTTGAAGATGCGCTCAGTCTCTTTGAGTGAGTCGGTGTCGAGGCAGACGCCGTTGAGCTCCATGTCGGCGAGAACCTTGACGAGTGGCATCTCGATGTCCCAGAACAGTCGCTCCATGCCTTTCTCTTTGAGCATGGGCTCGAGGACGTTTTTCAGCTTCAACGTGACGTCGGCATCCTCAGCAGCGTATTCATAGACCTCTTTAGGATCCAGGTCGCGCATGTTTTTCTGATGTTTTCCTTTTGGTCCGATGAGCTCTTCGATGTGCACGGTACGGTAGTGGAGGAGTGTCTCGGCCATGAAGTCCATGTTGTGATGCAGTTCGGGCTGAAGCACATAATGGGCGAGCATGGTGTCGAACATCGGTCCTTGGATGTCGACGCCATAGTTGCGGAGCACCTCGTAATCGTATTTGATATTCTGTCCGACCTTGAGCGTTTCCGTGTTCTCGTAGAGCGGTTTGAATATGTTAACATATTGCAAGGCTTCTTCACGGTTTGCTGGTATTGCCACATAATAGGCCTTGTTTTCCTCCACAGCGAAGCTCAAACCGACCAATTCTGCGTCGACAGAGCTTGTAGAAGTGGTTTCTGTGTCTAGACTGAGAATTTTTTTTGTCCTTAAAAAGTCATAAAGTCGAGATGCATCTTGTTTATTATCAATCAGTTGATATTCGTGAGAGGTCGTTTTAAGGCTTGCGAGAATCGAATTTTCAGCGACAGCTTGCCCGTCGGTCGGGATTTCGTCAAAAAGAGAAGGCTGTTTTGGCGCGTTATTTTTTGTGTTTTCAGCCTTACGGAGAAATTTTTCGGCAAGTCGCTTAAACTCGAGTTGTGCGAAGAGTTCGCTGAGTTGCTTCTCGTCGGGCTCGGTCATCTTCAGCTCATCGAGGTTGAGCTCGATGGGCACATCGGTACGTATGGTAGCGAGAAACTTCGACATCTTGATGTCGTCCTTGGCGTTTTCCACCTTCTCGCGCATTTTCCCTTTGAGCTGGTCGGCATGTGCGAGCAGTTCTTCACACGATCCGAACTCATTGATCAGCTTCACGGCAGTTTTCTCTCCCACGCCGGGGCAACCGGGATAGTTGTCGGCAGAGTCACCCATGAGGGCGAGCAGGTCGATGACCTTGTGTGCTGAGTCGATGCCATATTTCTCTTTGATCTCGCTCTCGCCGATTTTGTCATAGCCGCCACCATGGCGTGGCTTGAACATAAAGACGTTTGGCGCGATGAGCTGTCCATAGTCTTTGTCGGGTGTGAGCATATAAGTTTCCACACCTGCTTTTCCGGCTTTCGTGGCGAGCGTACCGATGACGTCGTCGGCCTCAAAGCCGTCGGCCTGCAAGACGGGGATGTGCATGGCCTGGAGGATCTCCTTTATATAAGGTACGCTGAGCTTGATGTCTTCCGGTGTCTCCTCGCGCTGAGCCTTGTAGGGTGGGTAAGCCTCGTGGCGGAACGTCTTGCCGTGGTCGAAAGCCACGCCGAGATGTGTGGGATGCTCTTTGTCGATGATCTCCCTCAGCGTGTTGCAGAACCCCAGGATAGCAGAGGTGTTCAGGCCCTTGGAGTTGATGGTCGGTCGGTTGATAAAGGCATAGTACGCCCGGAAAATGATGGCGTAGGCGTCGAGTAAGAAGAGCTTGTTCATTTGATATTTCTTTTTTATTTGTAAAATTACGAAATTATTGCCATATTATCCAATTAAAATAACTAATTTTGTATCAAAGATTACTATAGCATGGATTATTTGTCAATCATCAAGCAACCTATCAGCTCAGAATTGTGCGATTTCATCGATCTTTTCAACAAGTCGTTGTCGCATACCGACGGGCTTTTGTCGCAGGCACTGGAGCACATCCGTAACCGTGCCGGAAAGCGTATGCGTCCTATTCTGATACTTCTCATGGCCAAGAACTTTGGTGAGATCACGGATGTCACTCAGCATGCGGCTGTGGGACTGGAACTGCTTCACACGGCCTCACTCGTGCACGATGATGTCGTGGACGAGAGCGGAGAGCGCCGAGGACAGAAAAGCGTCAATGCGATGTTTGACAATAAGGTGGCCGTGCTCGTGGGCGATTATATCCTCTCAACGGCTTTGCTGCATGTCAGCTACACCCATTCCGAGATCATCGTACGGTATCTCGCTGAGCTCGGCCGCACCCTTTCCAATGGTGAAATCCTGCAATTGTCCAATATCCAGAACCAGGAGATTTCAGAAGAAGTCTACTATCAGGTGATCAAACAGAAGACGGCAGCACTCTTCGAAGCCTGTGCTGCCATCGGCGCGCTGTCGGCCGGTGCGGCTGAGGAAGACATCCAGGAGGCCAAGAAGTTCGGGCAGAACTTGGGCGTCATCTTCCAGATCCGTGACGATATCTTTGATTATTACGACCAGGCCAATGTCGGTAAACCTACCGGCAACGACATGGCTGAGGGCAAGCTCACGCTGCCCGTCATCTATGCGCTCCGCTCCACCGGCAATCAGGATATGCTCGCTTTAGCCCGAAAGGTGAAGGCTGGCACTGTCACCAAGGACGAGATCGCAGAACTTGTCAAGTTTACCAAGGAGAACGGCGGTATAGAATATGCCGACCAGCGCATGTGGGAGCTTCATGCCGAGAGCGTTTATTTCCTTGAGCATGAGGTGCATGACGAGGATGTGCGCAAGAGTCTGAGAGCCTATCTCGACTATGTCATCGAGCGGAATATCTGATTTCAGTTTGACTATCTACCCATTATCATAAAAGGGAGCAGCCTCTTTGAGACTGCTCCCTTTTGCTTGTGTTTTATGTTTCCCGTCTTAGTACCACTTGGTATCCTTGCCGAGCACATCGCTGAGCAGCAGGTTGGTCAGGCGGCTCGTGCCCAGTCGGAAGAGCTCGTTGGTGAGCCACTGCTCGCCGAGCACCTCTTTCACGATGGTGTAGTAGGTCACAGCGTCCTTGACCGTGTTGATGCCACCGGCAGGCTTCAGTCCGACGACGCGGCCCGTCTGCTCGTAGTACTCCTTGATAGCCTGTGCCATGACGTAGACACCTTCCGGTGTGGCACCCTGCTTCTCCTTTCCTGTGGATGTCTTGATATAGTCGGCACCGGAATACATCGCCAGCAGGGCCGCTTTCTTCACGTTGCTCAGGTTGCCCAGGTCGCAGGTTTCGAGGATCACCTTCATGGGCACTTCGCCGCAGGTCTGCTTCAACTCATCGATGTCGTCGGCCAGTCCTTCGTAGTCGCCGCTGAGAAATTTGCCTACGGGCAGCACGATGTCCACGTTGGTGGCACCGTCTTTGATGGCCAGTGCTGTCTCGGCCACCTTCACCTCGATAAACGTCTGTGAGGAGGGAAAAGAACCTGAGACGACAGCGACCTCCACACCGTCGACTTCAAGGCTTTGGCTGACGATATGCGCAAAGTTGGGATAGACACAGATCGTCGCCACATGGGGCAGGTCGGGATAGGCTTCGTCGAATTTATTGACCTTTTCGGTCATCGCCAGAATGCTCTCTTCTGTGTCTGTGGTATGGAGACTGGTGAGCTCCACACTGCCGAGTAGGAATTTTTTCACCTCCTCGTTGTCGTTCTCAGGCACCTTTTCCGCGATGATCTTCTCGACGGCAGTTTTCACCTGTGCCTCGTCGACGTCGCAGTTGTATTTGTGCAGAGCCTGCTCGTATTTGTCTTCTTTTGGCTCGTTGCTTTTACGGCCGTTCTCTACTTTCGCCTTCAGGCTGCCCGGCTGTATGGTGGGCTCGATGTCTTTTGTGTATGCCATGTGCGTATGATTGATGTGTTATGATTGGATGATTATGAGGTGTTGCCAATGAGTGATCATTGATTGGCGTGGTCCTTGAGTTTGGGATTGTTCTTGTGTCTTGTCGCGTCTCGCTGAGTCTTCTTTTCTATGCTTTTCCTGAACTCCTCAGAGAGGTTCACGCCGGTTTGGTTGGCCAGGCAGCAGAGTACCCAGAAGATGTCAGCCATCTCCTCGCCGAGGTTGTCTTTCTCGCCCGGTTTGAAGCTCTGGTCGCCGTATTTTCGGGCCATCACACGGGCGAGTTCACCGACTTCCTCAGTGAGGACGGTCATATTGGTCAGCTCGCTGAAATAGCGCACGCCATAAGTCTTGATCCAGCTGTCTACCTGCTGTTGTGCCTCTTCAAGGGTTATCGTTTTGTTCTCCATATATTGTTGTCTTATCGCTGGCTCCGGTATTTTATGTCCGGAGCGACATTTAATGGTTTTATTCCTTGTTTTTTGTGTCCATGCAGATGGTCACGGGTCCGTCGTTGAGCAGTTCCACCTTCATGTCAGCACCAAACTCTCCTGTGCCGATCGGCTTGCCGAAAGCCTCTTGCAGCACTTTACAGAAACGCTCATAGAGGGGGATGGAGATGGAGTGGGGCGCAGCTTTGATCCAACTGGGACGGTTGCCTTTCTTCGTGCTTGCCATAAGCGTGAACTGGCTCACGACGATGATGTCACCGCCCACGTCGCCTATGCTGAGGTTCATCACGCCATTGGCATCGTCGAAGACGCGCAGGCCAATGATCTTCTTCACCAGCCACTGGATGTCCTCCTCGCCGTCGTCGCTGCCGATACCCAGGAGGATGAGGTAACCACGGCCGATGCTGGACTTCACTTTGCCCTCTATTGTCACCGAAGCATGGCTGACGCGCTGTATTACGATTCTCATTATTGTCTTACTTCTTGTTTTGCAACCTACAAATTTAAGCAATTTATTCCATACTACGATGATTTTGACCGAAAATCTACTTGGTGATCGCTCCATTGGTTGGGCGTCAAGTTTTGGCTCAACGGGCTTCGTCTTATATTCAACGGTTTTGTCTTGTGCTCAAAGTCCTGCTTTTTTGTGTTTAATTCGCTTTTCATCATAGATCCCAACGGTTTTCAATTCTCTATCGTCCTCGTTTTTTCATTCTTTGCCGAAATGTCTTGGAAACTGACAATTTTGCGTCTCTGAGAATCGATTCTTTTTCACGAAACTCTATTTTCGTGCGATTTTGCGCGAAATGAGCGTTTTTTATAAAGTGTTGATTTATAACATCTTATAAAAATAGACCATTTGGGGTGAAGTACAAAAGGGTTGTTTGATGAAAAATTCTCTAGAGAATTTTTCATCAAAGCACTGAGATGACAAGCTCATCTCAGTGCTTTGATAGGCAAAAACAAGTGTGATGACGAAGTAAACACAGTGGTTTGATACTCAAAAACAGTTTTTTTGTTAGTTTCAGTTCGGTTGAATTATCTTTTCACTTGGTTTTTCACTCTAGAATAAAACCTTTTGCGAATATGTTTTTGTCAATAAAAAAGTAAATTAAATACAGCTCTTACGGGGCACCATATAAGTTGGGAGTACGGCAATACATGGTAAGAAGCATGGATGAAAAAAACGTGATGTGTAAGTGTATATACTGCTAACGCATTGATAATCAAGCAGTTGTAATTTCATATTTTTGTCGCAGCTCCTTTGGCGGAGACCTTTATGGACGGTTGCGGCTTTTTCTCCTTTAGTTCAGTTCTTATGCTTACAAGTAAGGTAGGGCCCTTCAGGCAAGTACGAATCGGGACTTGGGACAAGTAAGTGGGAAGCCTTTGGGCAAGCAATCGCTTACCCAAGGGACCTCTTTACGCTTCTTCTCCTTGTTGTCCTTCCTGGAAGTGGTCATAAACCAGCTGAGCTTTGGCGGGACCAATGGCGGTGGCAAGCTGCTCAAGCGTTGCTCCCTTGATGCTCTTTACAGTCTTGAAGGCCTTGAGCAGGGCTTCGGCAGTCTTGCTGCCAATGCCTTTGATGTCGTCGAGCTCAGAGTGCAGGGCGTGCTTGGAACGCTTGTCGCGGTGGAAGGTGATGGCGAAGCGGTGGACCTCATCCTGTATCTGTGTAAGCACACGGAAAAGCTCTGAGTCGGTCTTCAGACCGATCACCTGTGGCGGGAAGCCGTAGAGCAGTTCGTTGGTGCGGTGACGGTCGTCCTTGGCAAGGCCTGCGATGGGGATCTGCAAGTGGAGCTCATCCTCCACAACTTCCCTGACGACATCCATCTGCCCCTTTCCGCCATCAGTGATAATGAGGTCGGGAAGGGGCGTACCTTCCTCTTTCATGCGACCATAGCGGCGGCGTACCACCTCCTGCATGGAAGCATAGTCGTCGGGGCCTACCACCGTCTTGATGTTATACTTGCGGTAGTCTTTCTTGGAGGGCTTCATGCCTTTGTAGACAATGCAAGCTGCTACGGCATCCGTACCGGAGATGTTGGAGTTGTCGAAGCACTCTATCTGGTAGGGCAGTTTGGGCAGTTGCAACCGGTCTTGCAGTTCTTTCATCAGCCGCGTCTGTTTCTGCTCAGGATTGAGCTTGTCGCTTTGTTTCAGACGGTCGAACTTATATTGCTTTCCGTTCATCTCCGAAAGCTCTAAAAGGTGGTGTTTATCACCCCGTTGCGGCACGGTGAAGGTAGCATCAGGCAGTGTCCAGTCCATCTCAAAGGGCACGATGATCTCCTTCGCCTTGCTTTTGAAGCGCTCACGAATCTCTGGTATGGCTTGCAGTAGCAGGTCCTGGTCGGTCTCCTCCAGCTTGCGCTTATATTCATAGGTGAAGCTTTGGTTGATCGTGCCGTTGGTGACGTGAATATAGTTGATGAAGGCGTTCTTCTGCTGATCGTCGTCTGTGATGGTGAACACGTCGACGTCGTTGATCGTGTGACTGACGACCTCACTCTTTGAGACGAACTCCTGCAGGAGCAGATAACGCTGTTTGAGGCGCTCTGCTTCCTCAAACTTCAGTAGTTTTGCGTTGGCCATCATGCGTGTATAGACCCATTCGCTGAGTGCGCGCGTGTTGCCCTTGAGCACCTCCCGGGCCTGCCGCATGTTCTCCTGGTAGTCTTCATAGCTTTGTTTGCCGATACAGCATCCCTCACAGTTGTGGATATGATATTCCAAACAAGGCTTGTATTTGTGCAGATCCACGCCTTCGCGGGTGATAGGCTGACGGCAGGAACGAGGCTTGAACACCTTCTTGATGAGCTCCAGCACGTTGTACATGGCAGAGATATGGGGAAACGGACCAAAGTAAGTGCCGTAGCGCTTGTTGATGTGGCGTGTCTTGAAGATACGTGGGAAGTATTCGTTGGTCATGCAGATGCTGGGATAGGTCTTACCGTCCTTGAGCAGCACGTTGTAGCGAGGATTATATTTCTTGATGAGAGCGTTCTCGAGCAGCAAAGCGTCTTCCTCGCTGTTGACAACCGAATAGCTGATGTCTTCAATCTTGCTCACCAGTACCTTGGTCTTAAAGCGGTCTACCTCTTTATGGAAATAGGTGGAGACACGACTCTTGAGTTTCTTTGCCTTACCTACATATATGATGACATGATCCTTGTCATAGAATTGATAGGAGCCCGGTTTCTCAGGCATGTTGAGCACAATGTTCTTGAGTCGTGCCAGTCTCTCGTCGTTTTCTTCTCTTGTCATGGTCGTCTTTACCTTTATCTACTATATATAAGCACGTTGCCAGTTTCACGTGAAACGAATGCTATAAGCCTATGATCTCTGTTTGACAGAATCGTGCGTTAGCCCCCAAACGGCTGCGCTTCTCCTTGCTATTTTGTGCGGTGTGGCGCAAAGATGCTGTCTCTGTCAATGTTTCGACGTTTATAGGCTAAAAAGCCAAGACCGTTTTGGCGGTCTTGGCTTTGTGATTTTGGAGTTTGTCAGAATTGCAGGAGACTTGTGACTTCGATGTCTTTGTCGAAGATGTCGCGTGCATGGGGAAATTCCGACTGCAACTCTATGATGAAGTTACAATAGATCTTTTTGGGATGGAACTTCTTTACGAGGTCGCAAGCAGCCTTCATGGTGCCACCCGTAGCAAGAAGATCATCGTGAAGCAGCACCACGTCGTCAGGCGTGATCGCGTCTTTATGGATCTCGATCGTATCGACGCCGTACTCTTTGGCGTAGCTTTGCTGAATCGTCTCACAGGGCAGCTTGCCGGGCTTACGGCAAAGCACGATGCCCGCGTGAAGAAGATAGGCAGCAGCAGAACTGAGGACGAAGCCTCTGCTCTCGATGCCCACGATCTTCGTAATGCCTTTGTCCTTGTATAAATCATACATGGCATTACTTAGTTCTTGAATACATTCGGGACTCTTAAACATCGTTGTCACATCCCGGAAATGAACTCCTTTAATCGGCCAGTCGGGTATGACGCGCAGATTATCCAGTAGGATTTGTTTGTTCATCTTTTACGTTTTACTTTAATGATTAAGTGGTTTTATTTCAATATCTTACCTGTTTCTCGGTTTCACGTGGAACGTTTGTAGCTTCCATCCGATTGATCTTGCGACAGGAGAAAGACGGTGGCTCGCCTTATCTTCCCATCATCACGAGCAGCACATTGATGTCACTTGGCGATACACCCGGTATGCGGCTGGCCTGAGCAAGTGTTTCCGGATCGATGTGCTCAAGTTTCTGACGGCCTTCGGTGCTGATTTCCTGAATCTCGCTGTACTTGAAATGTCCGCGAATCTTGATGCCTTCTAAGCGGTGCATCTTGTCTGCTACGATTTTCTCGCGCTCGATATATCCCTTGTATTTCATCTTGATTTCAGCAGCCTCTGCAATTTCTTCTTTTCTGTTCTCGGGCGATTCGAGCACAGCTTTCAGTTCGGGCAATACTTCAGCGAGATTTTTCAGCGATAACTGCGGGCGTGCGACAAGGTCTGAAATCTTGCAAGCGAAATGGAGTGGGGTGGATCCGAGGGCTTCCAGCGCGCCATTGATGTCGCGCGGTTTCACGTTTGTGGTACTGCAATAGTTGATAATTTGGTCGATACCCGCTTTTTTCTGCAACCACCAGTCAAGACGATCACGCTTCGCAAGACCTAAATGATAGGATTTCTCCGTCAGTCGGGCATCGGCATCGTCCTGCCTGAGGAGGATGCGGTACTCGGCTCTTGAGGTGAACATACGGTAAGGCTCGTCGACACCTTTCGTTGTCAGGTCATCAATGAGTACACCGATGTAGCTTTCGTCCCTGCCCATCACGAAGGGTTCACCGCCTCCGCAGTGGATGGCTGCGTTGATTCCTGCTACGGTGCCCTGACCGCCGGCTTCCTCATATCCCGTCGTGCCGTTGACCTGTCCGGCAAAGAACAGTCCTTTGATCACCTTTGACTCCAGCGAGTGCTCGAGTTGCGTGGGATCGAAATAATCGTATTCGATGGCATAGCCGGGGCGGTAGGCCTTTGCCTCGCGCAGTGCGGGAATCTGCCGAAGTGCGCGCAGCTGTGTCTCCATCGGCATGGAGGATGAGAAGCCGTTGAGATACATCTCGTTGGTGTCTTCGCCTTCCGGTTCTATGAACAGCGGATGCTGGTCCTTATCGGGAAAAGTGACGAGCTTTGTCTCTATGCTCGGGCAGTAGCGCGGACCGGTGGACTGTATCTGTCCGTTGAACAGCGGAGAGTTGTCGAGGTCGGCTTTCAGTATGTCGTGCACGCTTTTGTTGGTGTAGCAAGTCCAGCAGGGCAACTGCTTCAAAATGCGGTGTGGTGCCATGTAGCTGAACTGATGGAAGTCTGCCTCGCCGTCTTGCCGCTCAGTATCTTCGAAGTGTATCGTACGCTTGTCGAGTCGCACGGGTGTGCCGGTCTTCATTCTTGCGGATCGGATGCCCCATCGTGTGATGGACTCCGTCAGGTGGGCAACGGCGGGTTCGGCGCAGCGCCCGCCCGGAACTTTGTGTCGTCCAATGTGCATCAAACCGTTGAGAAAGGTGCCTGCAGTGATGATGACACTCTTTGCGCGGATCTCCACGCCCCATATCGTGCGCACGCCGACGGCTTCTCCATTCTCTACGAGCAGCTCGTCGGCCTGGTCTTGCCAGATGTCGAGATTAGGGGTGCAGTCAAGAGTAGACCGCCACCTCCAGATAAACTTACCTCTGTCGCACTGTGCGCGCGGTGACCACACGGCAGGACCTTTGCCGCGGTTGAGCATACGAAACTGTATGGCGGTAGCGTCCGTGACCTTTGCCATCTGTCCGCCGAGGGCATCGATTTCCCTCACGATTTGTCCTTTGGCAATACCACCAACGGCAGGGTTGCAACTCATCTGACCAATCTTGTTCATGTCCATCGTCACCAGCAGCGTCTTGGCACCCATGTTGGCGGCTGCCGTAGCAGCCTCGCATCCGGCATGTCCTCCGCCGATGACGATGACATCATAGTTTAATTCCATGTTTTTGTCTTTTTTGGCAAAAGTAAGAAATTAAATTCAATTTTTATCGCTTTTACTTTGAATTATCGCCAAAATATAGTATTTTTGCATATTGAAAACGGCATCGTCTACTATATATAAGGTATAGGAGGGCGTCATGTCGTGCTCATAAAGATGCTTCAATATATTTATATCGGATTTATCTAACAGTTAAATAATTAAAAGTCAATCATTTATGTGGTTAATCAATTCTCCGATTGGTAGAAAAGTTGTGATGTCGGTGACCGGCATCTGCCTTATTCTATTCTTGACTTTCCACTGCTGCATGAATGTTGCCGCATTCTTCTCTGGGGATGCGTACAACACGATCTGCGGTCTTTTGGGAAGCAACTGGTATGCAGTGGCTGGTACTTTGGGCCTGGCATTCTTGGCCGTGTGTCACATCGTCTATGCCTTCATCCTGACAGCACAGAACCGTCGCGCACGTGGCGAGCAGCGCTATGAGGTGACAAGCCGCCGTCCTGAGGTGAGCTGGGCTTCGCAGAACATGCTTGTGCTCGGTCTGATCATCCTCATCGGCATCGTGCTCCACCTGTACAACTTCTGGGGACACATGATGTTTGCAGAGCTTGCCGGCATCGAGGTAGCACATGATCCTGCCGACGGATTCGCTTGGATTCAGGACACTTTCTCCAATCCTGTGTTCTCTATCCTGTATCTGATCTGGATCTGCGCCATCTGGTTCCACCTCTCTCATGGCTTCTGGAGTGCTATGCAGACACTGGGATGGAGCGGCAAGATCTGGTTGAAGCGCTGGCAGTGCATCGGTCTGGTGTATGTCACCATCCTGATGGCCGTCTTCGCCTTCTTGATTCTGTCCTTCTGGCTCGGCTTTGCCCCCAGCATGTGCAATGCTTAAATCCGATTCCTTACATCATTTATCATTAGCATCAACTAATTATGTCACAAATAGATTCTAAGATTCCTGAAGGCCCTTTGGCTGAAAAATGGACCAACTATAAAGCACATCAGAAACTGGTCAACCCCGCCAACAAGCGTAAGCTGAGCATTATCGTCGTGGGTACCGGCTTGGCTGGTGCCAGCGCAGCAGCCTCTTTAGGTGAGATGGGCTTCCACGTGATTAACTTCTGCATCCAGGATTCACCCCGCCGCGCTCACTCTATCGCTGCCCAGGGTGGTATCAATGCTGCAAAGAACTACCAAAACGACGGTGACTGCGTCTACCGTCTGTTCTACGATACAATCAAAGGTGGTGACTATCGCGCACGCGAGGCCAACGTCTATCGTCTGGCTGAGGTCAGCGCAAACATCATCGACCAGTGCGTCGCACAGGGTGTGCCTTTCGCACGTGAGTATGGTGGCATGCTCGCCAACCGCTCTTTCGGTGGTGTGCAGGTCAGCCGTACGTTCTATGCCAAGGGTCAGACCGGTCAGCAGTTGCTGCTCGGTGCTTACTCCTCTTTGATGAAAGAGGTCAACCGCGGCACTGTAGAGCTCCACACGCGTACCGAGATGGAGGACATCGTCATCATCGACGGTCGCGCACGCGGTATCATTGCCAAGAATCTGGTAACCGGCAAGCTCGAGCGCTACTCTGCTCACGCTGTCTGCCTCGCTACCGGTGGATACGGCAACACCTACTTCCTCTCCACCAACGCCATGGGTTGCAACTGCACCGCTGCCCTGCAGGCGTACCGCAAGGGTGCTTACTTCGCTAACCCCTGTTTCGTTCAGATCCACCCGACCTGTATTCCTGTACACGGTGACAAGCAGAGTAAGCTGACGCTGATGTCTGAGTCGCTGCGTAACGATGGCCGTATCTGGGTACCGAAAAAATTGGAGGACGCCAAGAAACTCCAGCGTGGTGAGATCAAGGGCCGCGACATTCCTGAGGAAGACCGCGACTACTACTTGGAGCGCCGCTATCCTGCCTTTGGTAACCTCGTACCTCGTGACGTGGCTTCCCGTGCCGCTAAGGAGCGTACCGACAAGGGCTATGGCGTGAACAACACTGGTCTGGCTGTGTTCCTCGATTTCTCCGAGGCTTTCCAGCGCCTGGGCCGCGACGTTGTAGACCAGCGTTATGGCAACCTCTTCGACATGTATCAGGAGATCACCGACGTGGATCCGCATGACAACCCGATGATGATCTTCCCCGCTATCCACTATACCATGGGTGGTCTGTGGGTAGACTATGAGTTGCAGACTTCCATCAAGGGCCTCTTCGCTCTGGGTGAGTGCAACTTCTCTGACCACGGTGCTAACCGTCTGGGTGCCTCTGCTTTGATGCAGGGCTTGAGCGATGGTTACTTCGTGATTCCTTATACTTTGCAGAACTATCTCTCTGACCAGATCACTGTGCCTTTGTACAGCACCGACCGTCCTGAGTTCGAGGAGGCTGAAAAAGGCGTGGAGGCTGAGATGCAGCGTCTGATGAACACTAAGTTCCACGACCAGAGTGTCGACTCTATCCACAAGAAGCTCTACGGCATCATGTGGAACTATGTCGGTATGGCACGTAATAAGGAGGGACTGGAAAAGGCTCTGAAGATGCTCAAGGACATCCGCGTAGAGTTCGACGAGCACGTGCGCATCCCTGGCTCTCGTGAGGGTCTGAACGTAGAGCTTGACAAGGCTATCCACCTGCGTGACTTCATCACCATGGGCGAGCTGATCGCTTACGATGCCCTGAACCGAAACGAGAGCTGCGGCGGACACTTCCGCGAGGAGAGCCAGACCGAGGACGGTGAGGCTAAGCGTGATGATGAGAACTACATGTATGTGGCTTGCTGGAAGTACAACGGCTCTGACGAGACGGCTCCTGAACTGCTCAAGGAAGACCTGAACTACCAGTACATCAAGGTTCAGACGAGAAACTATAAATCTTAATTAAGGAATCAAGACAATGGATACAAATATTTCATTCACACTGAAAGTATGGCGTCAGAATGGCCCTACGGCTGAGGGTCACTTTGATACCTTTGAGATGAAGGATATCCCCGGCGACACCTCTTTCCTGGAGATGCTGGACATCCTCAACGAGCAGCTCATCGAGGCCAACAAGGAGCCGTTCGTCTTTGACCACGACTGCCGCGAGGGTATCTGCGGTATGTGTTCGCTCTATATCAACGGCCATCCTCACGGACCTGCTCAGGGCGCTACTACCTGTCAGCTCTACATGCGCCGCTTCCACGACGGCGACGTGATCACGGTGGAGCCGTGGCGTTCTGCTGCCTTCCCTGTTATCAAGGACTGCATGGTCGACCGCTCTGCTTTTGACAAAATCATCGCCGCTGGTGGCTACACTTCCGTGCGCACGGGTCAGGCTCAGGATGCCAATGCCATCCTTATTCCTAAGCAGGATGCCGACGAGGCTATGGACTGCGCTACCTGCATCGGTTGTGGTGCTTGCGTAGCAGCCTGCAAGAATGGCTCTGCCATGCTCTTCGTCAGCTCTAAGGTGAGCCAGCTCGCTCTGTTGCCACAAGGCCGTCCTGAGGCTGCAAAGCGTGCTAAGGCTATGGTCGCTAAGATGGAGGAGCTCGGATTCGGCAACTGCACCAATACTCGCGCCTGCGAGGCTGAGTGCCCGAAGAACGAGTCTATCGCCAACATCGCTCGTCTCAACCGCGAGTTCATCAAGGCTAAGTTGGCTGACTAAGCCGTGCCTATATATAATAAGGAGTCAAGCAAAGGCTGGACTCCTTATTTTATTATATAGGGTACCACGTTTACAAGCATGATACTCCATGCTTGAAGCATCAGTAAAAAGGCTATAAGCGTTTGGTAACAAGCAGTAAGCACCTGATGATACCCTATTGGTACAGGTCTATGAATGCTTACCCTACAGAAAACAATGAGGGTCGACCCTCAACGGATCGACCCTCATTCTGTTTCTTCAATAGGATTGCATTAATACTTACTGATACCATACTTCTCCGCCAAGCTTTTGGCAGAGATTTTCTTCTTCATTCTTTTTCCTTTGGATGTCCTCCTCTTGGAAGATGCCAGCTAGGGTTTTACTACTTGTTTTCATGGTCTTTATTTAATGATTGGATATAAAGTTTCACGTTGCAAATATAGAAAATATATTTGATATAACCAAATAAATTGCTGTCTTTTTGCGTTGTATAATGATAATTGTAGTGATTTTGAGTATTTTATGTGTAAATTTGTAATAGATGACTTCATTTTGCAACATCGTAAGGACGATGTAAGACAACTTGCCTTGCAGGCCGACAGGTATCCCGAAGTGGATATGCCTTATGTGCTGGACCAGATTGCTGGATGGAAAAAAGCCAAAGAGAAGGTTCCAAGGTGGGCTGAATGCAAGGACATCATCTATCCTCCACATCTCAATATGGAGCAATGCAGCTCGCAAACGACGGCTGAATACAAACGACAACTTGCAGCGAAGATACTTGGTGCACAGCGAAAGAATATGACCCTCGTGGATCTCACTGGCGGCTGGGGCGTGGATTTCTCGTTCCTGGCACAGATTTTTGGCAAGGCGGTATATGTGGAGCGTGATGAGCATTTGTGCCGTCTGGCACGTCATAATATGCCTTGTTTGGGCTTGTCTGACGCTGTTGTTGTCAACGACGACAGCACAAAGTATCTCGCAGAATTGAAGGATGACCGCCAACGCTTCTTCTTTATTGATCCTGCCCGGCGTGATGTACAGGGTAGAAAGGTAGCCGGATTGGAGGCGTGTACGCCGGATGTGTTGCAGCTCTTCGACAAGATGATGTCGCTGGCATCGGGCGTGATGATGAAACTCTCACCGATGCTTGACTGGCACGAGGCTGTCAAACAACTCAGAAAAGCCACGTCGCAAACTGTGGCCTTCGACGTGCATATACTCTCTGTACATAATGAGTGCAAAGAGTTGTTGGTGGTGGCTACGCATCATCAACATCCACTGACGGTGACCTGCGTCAATGATGGCGAGACGTTTTCATATTATGCAGAGGAAGAGATGACGTCTGCTATCCGCTACAGCAATGCAGAGCAACTGCAAGGCAGGCGTTTTTTATATGTTCCGAATGCCAGTCTGATGAAAGCGGGATGCTTCCCAGAGCTGTGCGCGAGATATGATTTGGAAATGGCAGATGCCAATTCTCATCTGTTTCTTTCACAGGAGATGATTCCGGATTTTCCCGGCCGTCAGTTTGAAATTTTAGCCATTTCATCACTAAATAAACGTGAGGTGAGACAGACACTGAAAGATCTTGGGCAGGCCAACGTGGCTGTCCGTAACTTTCCCATGACCGCTGTGGAACTTCGTAAACGGCTCCATCTGCGCGATGGGGGCAATAGCTATATATTTGCTACCACCATCCAGCGCAAGCATCTCCTGTTTTTGTGTCGTCCTATCTCGTAATCCAACAACAGAGTTTCTGATTTCCGGCGACAGAGTCTCCAATTTTCTACAACAGAGTCACTGATTTCCGGCGACAGATTCTCTATTTTCCAACAACAGAGTCTCGCTTTATACACAGCTGTGTGGAGTGTTTCTCTATTTTCTTTAAACGTGGTTTCTTTATGACATCGGGTAGAGGTCAGCCTGTTGGATAGAAATTGTTAATTTGATCAATAACTTTTGCTATTTGACTTAAAATCACTAACTTTGCAAGTCTTTAATGGTTAAATATAAGAGATTCGTTCATGTCCGTAGAAATTAAAAAGGTAGAGACTCGCAAAGAGCTCACCACATTTATAGACTTCCACTATGACCTTTATGCAGGTTGCCCATACGATGTACCCAATCTGTTCATTGATGAGATGACGACACTGCGCAAAGACAAAAATGTGGCTTTTGACTTCTGTGAGGCAGAATATTATCTTGCTTATAAGAATGGTAAGCTGGCTGGCCGTGTGGCAGCCATTATCAACCATCGCGCCAATGAGCGTTGGAATGTCAAGGACGTGCGTTTTGGGTGGCTCGACTTCATAGATGACACGGAGGTGAGCCAGGCCTTGCTCGACGCTGTAGCTGAATATGGTCGCAAGAAAGGCATGAACTCTGTTGTCGGTCCGCTCGGTTTCACTGACCTCGACCCTGAAGGTATGCTCATCTGGGGCTTTGACAAGCTTGGAACCATGCCTACCATCTATAACTATGCCTACTATCCTGAGCACATGGAAAAGATGGGAGGATGGGAGAAAGACAACGACTATGTAGAATATTATATGCCCGTGCCCGATAAGGTGCCCGAGAAATATGAGAAGCTCGCTACGATTATTGAGAAGAGATACAATCTGCATGTGAAGAAGATCACCAAGGCCGATATCCACAACGGCTATGCACACGAGGTCTTCCGCGTCATCAATGAAACGTATAAAGACTTGTATGGCTTTGTGGAGCTTACAGAGCGGCAGATCGATCAGTATGTCAAATCGTATATGCCGGGCTTGGATCTCAATCTCGTAACGGTGATTGTTGACGGCAACAACAATGACCGCATCGCCGGAGTAGGCATTACCATGCCTTCGCTTTCCCATGCCTTGCAGAAGTGTCACCGCGGCCGCTTGCTGCCTTTCGGCTGGTGGCATGTGCTCAGAGCTGCCAAATTCCACAAAACCGATGGCGTGGACTTGCTGCTCATCGGCTTCCGTCCTGAATACCGTGCCAAAGGAGCCAACGCTCTGCTCTTCGCCGACTTGATCCCAAGATACATCGACTATGGTTTCAAGTGGGGAGAATCGCAGGTGGAGATGGAAAGCAACAGTGGTGTGCAAAGCCAGTGGAGCGCGCTGGAGCATATCAATCATAAGCGTCGCCGGTGCTATCGCAAAGCCATCGGCTGATGAAATTGTCTTTAACCCCTCATCCTATCTATAACTAAATGTCTGAAAATAAAAATAATAAAAACAGTTCGCAAGAACAGCCCACAGTGGCTTACACTGATGATAACATACGCCACCTCAGTGACATGGAGCATGTACGTACACGTCCCGGTATGTATATCGGGCGCTTGGGCGACGGCTCGCTGCCTGAAGACGGCGTGTATGTGCTCCTGAAGGAGGTCATCGACAACTCCATCGATGAGTTTAAGATGCATGCCGGAGATCGCATAGAAGTGGATATTATCGACAATCTGAGCGTATCGGTACGGGACTATGGACGTGGCATTCCTCAGGGCAAACTCGTTGAGGCGGTCTCGGTGCTCAATACAGGAGGCAAATACGATTCCAAGGCTTTTAAGAAAAGCGTGGGATTGAACGGCGTCGGTGTCAAGGCCGTCAATGCTTTGAGTTCCCGCTTTGAGGTGAAGAGTTATCGTGACGGTACGGTACGCTGCTTGGTCTTTGAGAAAGGCGTACTGAAAGAAGACCATACCGAAGAGACACAGGACGAGAATGGAACCTATATCTTCTTCCGTCCTGACGATACGCTGTTTAAGAACTATTCATTCCATGACGAGTTTGTGGAGACCATGCTCCGCAACTACACCTACCTCAACTCTGGTCTGACTATCATGTACAACGGGCGGCGCATCAAGAGCCGCAACGGCTTGGAGGACTTGCTGGTTGACAATATGACAGTCGATCCGCTCTATCCCATCGTACATATCAAAGGAGAAGACATAGAGATCGCTTTTACCCATACCAATCAGTATGGCGAGGAGTATCATAGCTTTGTCAACGGACAGCATACCACACAGGGCGGTACGCATCAGAGTGCCTTCAAAGAGCATATTGCCAAAACGATTAAGGAGTTCTTTGATAAGAATTACGAGTACACCGATATCCGCAATGGTATCGTTGCCGCTATCGCCATCAACGTGGAAGAACCCGTGTTTGAGAGTCAGACAAAGATCAAGCTTGGCTCTACACTCATGGAACCCGGAGGTGAGACAATTAATAAATATGTCGGTGATTTCATCAAGCGCGAGGTCGACAACTACCTGCATATCCATAAAGAGGATGTCGCTGACGTACTGGAAAACAAGATCAAGGAGAGTGAGCGGGAACGTAAGGCAATGGCCGGTGTCACCAAGTTGGCACGTGAACGCGCCAAGAAAGCCAATCTCCACAACCGCAAACTTCGCGACTGTCGCATCCATTTCTGTGATGTCCGCGACGACCGCAAGGAGGAATCTTCCATCTTTATCACCGAAGGAGATTCCGCAAGTGGTAGTATCACCAAGAGCCGCGACGTCAACACGCAGGCTGTCTTCTCACTGAGAGGAAAGCCTCTCAATTGCTTCGGTCTATCTAAAAAGGTGGTCTATGAGAATGAAGAGTTCAACCTCCTTCAAGCAGCCTTGAACATCGAGGACGGGCTTGATGACCTGAGATACAATAAGGTGATCGTGGCCACCGATGCCGATGTTGACGGTATGCACATCCGTTTGCTGGTCATCACCTTCTTCTTGCAGTTCTATCCCGAGCTGATCAAGAAGGGCCATGTCTATGTCTTGCAGACGCCACTCTTCCGTGTTCGTAACCGTCGCTCTAAGATCAAGAACAAGCAAGTCATCGCTAACGCAGATGCCAAACTGCTGAAGAATGAGAAGAAAAGCGACTTCATCACCCGTTACTGTTATACTGAGCAAGAGCGTCTTGACGCGATTCGCGACCTTGGACCCGACCCGGAGATCACACGATTCAAAGGATTGGGTGAGATCTCGCCCGATGAGTTTGCGCATTTCATCGGCCCGGACATACGACTCGAGCAGGTCACCTTGCACAAAAACGACCAAGTACAGAAGCTACTGGAATACTACATGGGCAAGAATACCATGGAGCGTCAGAACTTCATCATTGACAATTTGGTGATCGAGGAGGACAAGCCCGAGGGGGAAGAGACAAATGTCGATGACGGAGAATAAAGGCATCTGCACTGATAAAAAGGGTGATGTATCTTCTAAAAAACGGATGATGTCTGTCATCAACACGGAAGATGCTCCTTTTAAAAACGGATGATGTCTCTAATCAACCAGGGCAAAGAAAAGTATATGATACCACAAAGGGAAGGAGGATATGACGGTTTATGAATCAAGATCAGAAACAACGGATAGGTCTGTTTGTAGGTTCCTTTGATCCGTTTACGATAGGGCACGACGAAATCGTGCGGCGGGCGTTGCCGCTATTCGACAAATTGGTCATTGGAGTAGGGGATAATCCCCGCAAGCAACATGCCTACTCGATAGAAGAGCGCGTAAACGCCATTCAGAGGCTCTACAGCGGTGAGAAACGTATCGAGGTGATACCTTATAATGATTTAGCCGTAGACCTCGCTCAGCGCGTCGGAGCGCATTATGTCGTCAAAGGCGTCAGGTCGGTACAAGACTTCGAATATGAGCGTGTGCAGGCCGACTACAATCGCAAGTTAGGCGGTTTGGAGACCCTGCTGATCTACGCCAGTCCGGAGATGACAAGCATCTCCTCCACAGCTTATCGCGAGCTGGTCCACTTCCATAAAGATGCTTCATGGATGTTGCCGGGAGGAAAGAAACGGAAATAGAGGGCTTGAAAGGTCATCTAATGCTTGGGTTCCGTACGTTGCATACAATAGGCGTTTTTAGAGCATATAACGGATGTCCTTACAATATATGATAGATGTTTTTAGAATACATCACGGATGTTCATTGATTATTTCGACTTTTAATCCACAACAATATGATTAGTTATCAGTCAGACGGCGTGAAGATGCCGGAGTTTAATCATCGTTCTACCACGGCTTGGATCAAAGCAGTAGCAGCCACCTATGGCCGGCGTGTAGGAGAGATCGGCTATATGTTTGTCAGCGACGAGAAGATTCTTGAGGTCAACAACCAGTATCTTGGCCATGACTACTACACCGACATCATCACGTTTGACTATGACGAGGGTGATGTAATCAATGGTGACATCGTCATCTCGCTGGACACGGTGCGCAGCAATGCTGAGCAGTTTGGCAAGGCCTACGATGATGAGTTGCATCGCGTCATTATTCATGGCATTCTGCATCTCTGTGGCATCAACGACAAAGGGCCTGGTGAGCGCGAGATCATGGAAGCCAATGAGGACAAGGCTTTGGCCATGCTTCCTACGTATTTGGGTTGACAATGTATCGGCTCGCTCAGCTTACGTCTCCCTTGCTGTTTCCCAGTAAGCCTGCAAGTCTTTATTGCATAGCGTTTATAGCTTTACAGCGCGTCTATAAAGGTTCTATGGCACGTTTGTGTCGGTTCTATAGCGTATGATCTAACGCTGATTTTTCAGTCTCCTTCATATAGAAAGAGCCCCGCATTCCTATTTGGAGAGCGGGGCACTTTTGTTATTTCTTTCTGTATTCTGTGGGTGTCATGCCGTATTTCTTTACGAAGATCCGATAGAACGTCTGTGGTGCTGGGATGCCACATTCGCGTGCTACGGCTTCAACAGAGTATTCTTGATGCTCTTTGAGCAGCCTCACGGCATAGTCCAGCCGGAGGTTGTTGACGTAGTTGACAAAGTTGGTGCCTGCAAAGCGGACGAAGAGCTGACCAAACTTGTTTCTGGGCACATACACCCGATTCGTCACATCTTCACGCGAGAGGCGTGGCTGGAGGAACATCTTCTCATGGACAATATAATATTCAATGCGCTGGAAGAGAGCCTCGTCGAGGTCAATCGGGTTTGGCATAATCGTTGTTTTATATAGTTATTTAATGTAGCAAATTTAATCATTAAATAATTATCCACCAACGATTTTACACCTGTTGTTCTCTCAAAACAGCACATGATGTTTAAATTGTGAATGATTGAGACATAGTTTTAAACATTGTTGACAGTATGTTACTGTTCTTTGCTTATTATTTGCAGTGCTTTGCTGATAATTTTGTTTTTTTCGTTGATTATCTGAAAGTATTCATTCATATCCCAGAGATCCCTTGCGACGAGTGCTTTTAGCTGTGTTTTGAGATAAGGAAGCGTTTGTTGGAGTTCTTTGTTGTCTTTTGGCTCAATCTTCTGCTTCTTGCCGTCTGCGAGGATACTGTCGATGAGTGTCTGTGGCACCGTGTAGTGCTGCAGGAAATCACTGAAGAGTTGATAGCGTCTCTTCAGTTCCTTGCGGTTATCGTCAACGTATTTCAGGTTATGCTTGATGACGATTCCTTTCGCCATCAGCTGTCTGTGAAGGCGTGTGTACAATGTTGTGTCGAGCGGCACGAAGTAGTCTGGCATGATGCCACCGCCGCCATACACGGTGCGGTGCTTGCGGAGTGTGTAGAATTTCAGTGAATCGGCAAAATGAATGCTGTCGGCTGAATAGAGCTCCCCATGTTTGTAGCGGTCATCCAGTTCCATCTCATAGTCCTTCAAATCCCCTTTTTTATAGGGCTTTTGGATGCAACGGCCTGAGGGAGTGTAGTAGTGAGCGATGGTCAGACGCATCATGCTACCGTCAGCAAAGGGGATCGGACGCTGCACGAGGCCTTTGCCGAAGCTGCGTCGGCCGACGACCTTGCCGCGATCCTGGTCTTGTATGGCACCTGTGACGATCTCTGCTGCTGAGGCTGTGAACTCGTTGACGAGCACAATCACCTTTCCGTCCAGGAGCTGTCCGTTGCCTTTCGCCCTGTATTCCTCTCTGGGCACCCGTCGGCCTATCGTATAGACGATCAGATCGTTCTTTTTCAAGAACTCGTTGGCGATGTCCACGGCGGCATTCAGATAGCCTCCACCGTTCTCTTCCAAGTCCAGTATCAAGTCTTTCATGCCTTGGCCTTTCAGCGTCTTTACCGCTGCCATAAACTCATCGTAGGTGGTGGCACCGAAGCTACCGATGCGGATATATCCCACGTGTGGCTTGATCATATAGAAGGCATCCAGGGTCTTCACTGGGATCTTGTCTCTGACGACGTCGAAAAACAGCGTTCCGGCAATGCCGCGCCGCACAACACCCAGTTTCACATGAGTGCCCTTAGGGCCACGCAGCCGCTTCATGATCTCCTCCTGTGGCATTTTCACGCCTGCAATTGCTGTGTCGTTGACGCTGACAATGCGGTCGCCGGCCATGATGCCCACTTTTTCCGACGGGCCTTTCGACACGGGTTGTATGACCAGCAGGGTGTCAGCTTGGATGTTGAACTGCACGCCGATGCCCTCAAACGAGCCGTTGAGCGACTCTGAGAGTGCTTTGGCTTCTTTGGCGGACGAGTAGGAGGAGTGCGGGTCGAGCTTTTCCAGCATGCCTCGGATGCCGTCCTCAACGAGTTTCTGTTCGTTGACAGAGTCGACATAGAGATTGCTGATCGCCATCTCTGCTATTTGCAGTTTGCGCAAAGGACTGTTCGGTCCAAAGTTGATCTGCATACGTTGAGCCTGCACTGCCACAGGACAGAGCATCGAGAGGCCCAATGCCAGCGTCATAAAGTATTTTTTGATTCTCATCATTCTGCTTTTATGTAAATCTAAACGGTCTTTCTTTTAAATATTTTCCTTATAATAATATGAGTGGCTACTTGACGTATCCAAGTTCAGTTCTCGTATTTTTTCAACTCGTTCCTTGCATATAATGAGTCAACTCCTTTATATATAATCGATCCCTTTCTCTATAAATAGAGAGTCAACTTCTTTATATATAATAGGTACCCTTCACGATAATAATGAGTCAACTCCTTATATAATATGTTCCCATTTCTATTCAATTCAGAACAGTTCAGGCTGCATTGGGTTTGCCGTGCGAATATTTCTGCCTAAGTGCTCGTAAGCCAGTGCTGTCGCCATGCGTCCGCGTGGCGTACGCTTGATAAATCCCTCCATGATCAGGAACGGCTCATAGACCTCCTCCACCGTGTCGGCATCCTCGCCGATGGCAGTGGCAATGGTAGAGACACCGACAGGTCCACCACGAAACTTGTCGATGATAGTCAGTAGGATCTTATTGTCGATCTCGTCAAGACCGTAGGAGTCGATGTTCAGCGCGCCCAACGACAGCTGTGCGATGGCGGAGGTGATGGTGCCGTTGCCCTTCACTTGCGCGAAGTCACGCACGCGTCGCAACAGTCCATTGGCAATACGTGGCGTGCCTCGGCTGCGCCGTGCGATCTCCATGGCGGCATCGTCTTCGATAGGCACTTTGAGTAGCATAGCCGAACGCTTGATGATTTTCTTCAGTGTCTCCGGGTCGTAGTACTCCAAGTGCATGTTAATGCCAAAGCGGGCACGCAAAGGTGCAGTGAGCATACCAGAGCGCGTGGTGGCTCCTATGAGCGTGAAGGGATTCAGATCGATCTGTATGCTTCTTGCCGACGGCCCTTTGTCGATCATGATGTCAATGCGATAGTCCTCCATGGCGGAGTAGAGATATTCCTCCACGACGGGCTGCAGTCGATGGATCTCGTCGATGAAGAGCACGTCGTTGGGTTCCAGCGATGTGAGGATTCCGGCCAGATCTCCCGGTTTGTCAAGGACGGGACCGGAAGTAATCTTGAATCCTACGCCGAGCTCGTTGGCGATGATATTGCTCAAAGTCGTCTTTCCCAGGCCAGGAGGACCATAGAGAAGCGTGTGGTCGAGAGGCTCGCCTCGGTATTTGGCTGCCTCGACGAAGATGCGTAGGTTGTCCACTACCTTCTGCTGACCGTTGAAGTCGTCGAAGTGCAGGGGCCTCAGCGCATTCTCGAATTCTTTCTCTGTTGAGGAGAGCTTTTCCTCATGTATGTCAAAGTCTTCTGCCATTGTTTGTTGATGATTGCTTGTTTGTTAAAGGGGGAGGAGGGGGGCGGCTGCACAGCAGCCACATACAGAACCCAGCGATAGTGAGGGACAGACGGGATTGCAGTGCTTTGGGCTCCGCTCTTCGTCTTTTTTCCCCGCTCTCCGCTTGTGTTTTGCCGCTCTCCGCTTGTGCTTTGCCGCTCTATGCTTGTGCTTCTCCGCCGCTCTCCGCTTGTGCTTTGTCGCTCTATGCTTGTGCTTTGCCGCTCTCCGCTTGTGCTTCTCCGCTGCTCTCCGCTTGTGCTTTTTCGCTGCTTTTCAAGAAGGCGCGGCACTGCTCAAGGATGTCGGTAAGGGCCTCGACAGTCTCTGCTCTGAGCATGGCGATGCGCGTCTGTCGGAAGTTGGGAATGCCCTTGAAGATCGGGGAAGCGGCCAGATGACGGCGAGTGTGGAGGATACCGCGGTACTCGTCAATGCGTTCCACATTGATGCGCAGCTGTTCTTCCAGGATGTCGATCTTGTCGTCTATGGTTAGGACAGCAGGCACTACGGGCGTGCCGCCCTCTTTGCGAGCCTTCTCGGCATCGATATATTGCCGCATCTCTTGGAATATCCAAGGATGACCAAAGGTAGCCCGTCCCACCATCACGGCGTCTACACCATAGTTGTCAAAGGCCTCTTCCGCCTCCTGTGGTGTGGTGATGTCACCATTGCCAATGATTGGGATATGGATACGCGGGTTGTCTTTCACCGCTTTTATCAAGGTCCAGTCAGCATTGCCGGTATACATCTGGCTGCGCGTACGTCCGTGAATGGTCAGAGCCTGTATGCCGCAGTCCTGCAACTGTTCAGCCAAGTCCGTGATGATCAGGTTTTCTTTGTCCCATCCCAGTCGCGTCTTCACGGTTACCGGTGTTTTTACGGCTTTGACGACCTCTCTTGTGATGTCAAGCAAGAGCGGAATGTTCTTGAGCATCCCCGCTCCCGCACCTTTTCCGGCCACCTTTTTCACCGGGCATCCAAAGTTGATGTCGATGATGTCGGGGTGCACCGATTCCACTATTTTAGCCGCCTCGACCATCGAGTCCACGTCTTTTCCATAGATCTGAATGCCTACCGGTCGCTCCTCATCATTGATGTGCATCTTGTCGAGAGTGGACTTGATGCTACGGATGATTGCGTCGGCAGATACAAACTCAGTGTAGACCATCGCTGCCCCAAACCGTTTGCAGAGCATACGGAAGCCTACGTCCGTCACGTCTTCCATAGGAGCGAGGAAGAGCGGACGTTCACCGAAGTCAATGTTTCCTATCTTCATATATGAGTGCAAAGGTAGCGAAAAAAAGTGGGAAAACCTATTTCAGCAAGTGATAGAATCCACCTGCATAGGGCTTGACGACTCCTTTCATCTCCAAAGCGAATAATTTGGCCTGTACCGTACCGATGTTCAGTGCCGTTTTTACAGCGATGATGTTAGCAGGCAGATCGTTTTGTGTTTGCAGCAGGGAGGTGATTTTTTGCTCTTCCTCGTCGAGTTCCGGGAACATCTGCCGCTCTATTCCTGCCTTTCTCATTTGGTTGATTTCCAGTTCGTCTTGCCATCCCATGGCCTTGACGAAGTCTACTGCGGAAGTGATCAGTGCGGCTCCGTTGTCGCGGATCAGGTGGTTGCATCCTTCGCTGTAGGGCGCGCCTATCGGTCCGGGGAAAGCGAAGACGTCACGGTTGTACTCTCTTGAGATGCGTGCGGTGATGAGTCCTCCGCCTTTTTCAGCGCTTTCCACCACGATGGTGGCGTCGCTGAGGCCTGCCGTGATACGGTTTCGGCGCACGAAGTTGAGCTTGTCGATCTTTGTGTGCGTCATATATTCTGTGAGCAGACCGCCATGGAAGACCATCTCGTTGGCTGTGTCACGGTGCCGTGGCGGGTAGAGGTCGTCAAGACCATGGGCCAGCACTGCCACAGTGTCCATGTTGTTGGCCAATGCGTTGCGGTGCGCATGGATATCAACACCATATGCCAGTCCGCTGACAATCAGCGTGTCTGGACACAGCCGGCTCAGGTCTGCGAGGAAGTTACGGATGAGATCCTGTCCATAGGTGGTGCAGTGGCGTGTGCCGACCACCGCGATGACATGTTGCCGGTTGAGGTCAGCCAGTCCCTTGTAGAAGAGCATGAGTGGCGGATCTGCGCATTCGGTGAGTCGCTTTGGGTAGTTCGTGTCGTTGAGGCACAGCATCTGTATGTCGTGCTCCCGGCAATAGGCCAGTTCCTCCACGGCTCTTGGTCTCATGGCTTCGGCATCCATCAGGTCGTCGGAAATGCGCTGAGGCAGTCCGGGAAAGGTTGTCTTGAGTTGATCGCGTTGCCGGATGATCTCAGTGGCGGAGCCCAGTTGTTTATAGAGTTCCACCATCGTGTTGAGATGGAAGTAGCTGAGACGTGTCAGGATGATGGTGTTGATGAGTTCCTCTTCAGTGATCATGCTTAGGAAAAAAGGCTATTTACAGACATTGTTGTCAGAAGCAGTGATGGGGGTACCGTCTTTTTCAAATCGCTCAATGACAGGCAGAAAAGCATCGTCGTAGTCCTTGCTTACGCCGAGGCGTCCGTTGATGAGCGTGACCAGTTCCGTGTCGGCATGGAAACAGAGAGCGTTGTCGGAAGCACGGTAGATATCGTGCTCAAAGACATAGCGCACGCCCTCCTTATGAAGGTTGAGGCACGAGCGGAACTCATCGTCGCATTTCAGTGGTCGCTTGAATTGCAGTTGCATCCTTGCCACGACAGCGTCCACGCCCTTTTCGTGCAGGTCGGCAAAGCTCACGCCGAGGGCACGGAGAAAGCGGTGGCGCGTATGTTCGGTATAGTGGAGATAGTTGGCGTTGTTGACGATACCTTCGATGTCGCATTCGTAGTCGCGCACCTCCATACGGGTTTCGAAGAGATAAGACTTCATGAGTGTTGCGTGATATTTATTCATTTTTATTTATACACTATACATTATACATTTCTCAGGTATTCGTATCCGAATCGGCAGCGAAGGCAGTCCTTGCGGTCGCAGTATTCGTTTTTCAGTTGGATGAGAGCCTGAGAGTCACCGGCGTTTTCTACGTCGAGCCCGCATTGTTTCCACATTCTGACGATATGGTTATCCTCAGCTTTGAGCTCCTCCAGGAAGTCGAAGGCGCGGTCGCAGAGCCTGTCGTCCTCTTTGTGTCTGCCGTAAGCGAAGAGCATGGGCACCACCGTGTTGATCGTCAACACGGTGACAGAGTCTTTCGACAGTCGTTTTTCAGCCTTCTTGCTTTCCGTTCCGAAGGTATAATGCGTTTCCCAGTAGGGTGTTGCCTCGGTGTCGAAGAGTTGCTGCACCTCTTTCAGCGTCTTGCAGTCGACGAGTTGGCTCAGTCCTGTCCGGCGATGATAATAGAGGTTGGCCAGTTGTGAGATGCGTATCGTTGGGAAGTTCTGTGGTCTCAGCCTTAGGAAGCGCCATCGCTGTCCACTGATGGGCTCCAACGAAAACTTATGAGCGAGATAGAGATATTCGTGTCTCAGCCTTTGAAAGTACTCGTCTTCCTCAGCTTGCTTTCTGTGTCGTTGCGGCATGTCGTCGGTGTTGAGCATTCCCGCCTGCCCCATAAAGATCGCCTCAATCTGGAAGAGATCGTCGCGGTGGTGGTCTACGTCATGCAGTGGCACGTGTAGTGCCCACTGCTCAAACGCCTCGCTGTTGATGCTGAAGCCGAAGCTTCGCGCCAGTGTGACGAAGTAAGCCTGCTCCCAGGAGCCGTTGGCAATGGCGACGCGCTGGCGTATCTTCTCTGTCTTCTGTTCGAGGCGCTCAGTCTGTAGCGCGCTCATCCAAGAGTGAACGGTCAGCCGTGATAGTTGCGGAATGATGCGATAGCAGGGCGGGTATTGGTCTTCCTGCAACAGCTCTTGGTAGTGTCTTTCCACCGTCTCGGGCACTTCCATCTCCAATTGCGGCAGCACGTCGCCATTGGCGGTCTTCACCTCAGTGTCAGCCTTTCCCGTGACGTGCAGCACCACATTATTATAATGGTCATCCTTCTCGTGTCCGTGGAGATACCAGTCCGACGACTTGTCGTGTATCTCCACGTTTCCCACCCACAGCGTGCCGTCGATCTTCACCTTAGCGTTGAAGAAGTCGGGACCCGCATTTCGGTTGTGCAGTCCCGGATCAATGACCTCCACGTCTTGTCCGTTGGTGGTCTTGAGTTGTTGTAGTGGGAAGAGCCTGTGCTTCCAGCAGTAGTGCAATAGCTGTTCCATCTGATGGCTTTTATAGTATTTTGGTTTGGAGAATCTTCGCTGACGCAAGGAGACTCATTTGCAAAGATAAGAAAAAATCCCGTATCTGTGTACAACAGATGCGGGATTTTTCTTTGGCGACAAAAAGATGTAAAGTTTTCTTTTCTCGTCTCTTAGTTGATAGTCAGACAGTTGCTTGCGTTTTCTGCCTGCCGGAAAGCTTATTTCAGCACTTTCTTACCGTTGAGGATGTAGACGCTGCCGTGGCGCATGGTCTTCACCTCGCGTCCGTTGAGGTCATAGACCTTGCTGTCTTTGTTGGTAGCAGTTTTGATTTGGCTGATACCAGTCTCTGCTCCCTTGTTGATAACGAGGGTATATGTCTTGATTGTCTGCAGGTCGTCAGAGCAGTAGAGCAGTTGCAGCTTGCGCTGATCGGCGGTATTGCTGAGCTCGCTGACGGCAGCGAAAGAGCCCTTGTTGGCTGTGGTGGCGACAACATCGGCTTTGGCCGGGTCTTCGGCAGTCGTGCTTACTTCCTCTTTGTCAAGCGTGACGTCATGACCGTTGACGGTTACTGCGGGCTTGTCTACATTGTAGATGAGGCTGATGTCGTCGACGTAGAGGCTGTCAGCAGCAGAGCCTTGACCAGGATCGGCGTTGGTGGAGATGGTCACGAGCAGAGCTTTGGCTTTCACATCATTGCCAGTGTACTTAAAGGGAATGACGATGTGCTGCCAAGCAAAGCCGTCGGAGGCAATCTGAGCATTCTTTGCTGTGGCCACCACATTGTTATAGGTCTTGTCCTGCGGATCCTGATAATATGTACCATCGGTGATGGCTGCGCTGATGGTAGCGTAAGGATGTTCAGCAACAGGAGTCTGCTGTTTGAACTTCACCCAAACGGCGAGGGAGTCGGGCGTGCCGTCCATGAGTGCGTAGAATGGATCACCGTGGCTGTCCGTGGAAGTGCTGTCAGTGGAGAGAAAAGCACAGTTCTTCGTGTCATCGGCAGTCATGGCTCCTGCCTGCATGCGTCCTGTGGTGATAGTGCCGTTTGCGACAATGCCAAAGACAGAGGCCGAGGTGAGCAGCAGACTCTTCTTGCCCGTAGCGCCACTGCGTACGACGTCGGAGGAATAGGTGTGTGGATCAGATAAAGCATTGGCGGCCTGAACAAAATCACCCGTAGCGGAAGCGAAGGAGTGCCAGTTCAGAGGCTCCTCCACGTTGACTGTTATTTGCTTATAAGAATCGTCGAGTTTAGTTATCTGCTCTGTGCGATAATCCTCAAACCCGCTGTTGGGCAGCTGATAGTTGTCTCCGAAGGTGACGTGGATGGTCTGTCCCAGCGTCTTCTGCATGTCGATGTCGATGAGCGTATAGAGTTTCTCTTCGTTGACAAGCAGTTTCAATTTTAATGGAATCTTTGGAAGTGAAGGGCCAACCCATGTTATAGTTGGGTCGTCACCATTTTCGATCTTTATGCTGTCGTTAAATGTAACCACGTCTCCCTTATTGCTCTTTGCAGCTTTGAGGTTGTTGAGCGTGATGTTGCCGATGCCCATGGTCTGTCCTTCGGCTTTGAGCATGAAATTCTTCAAGTTGAAGTTGTAGGTACCATCGTTGTTTTTGTCCACGCTGATGGTTGCTGTTTGTCGTGTAGCCGTACCGTTGACGGTCACGACGAGTGTTTCGGTGTAGTCCTTAGCGCTCATGCTCAGTGAGGAGAGCAAGGCCAGGGCTAACGAGAGTAATGTTTTCTTCATAATTTAAACCTTTTACTTTAGAAAGAACTAACAATAATGTATGTTTCTGATTTCAATGATTTACCGATGTTTGAGCCGATAGCTTACGCCCACAGAGGCAAAGATAGGGTAGAGCGACTGCTCTACGGCAGTGAAACCGCTGTGGTGGATGCCGCTGAGTCCCCAGCTGAGGTTGGCAAAGATCGCCGTACGCTGCCAGATGCGATACTCCCCGCCGACATCCACGCCCCATTGCAGGTGACGCATGTCATCGCTGAAGTCATAGTCGCCGCGCGTGCTCTCGTCGCCACCGAGAGTCACCTTGGCACCCGTGGGATCGCCTACACGCAGATAGCCATCGTGGGCGTAGCCCGTGAACTTGCGTTGGGTGAGCACCGAAAGATAAGGTCCGGCATGGAGCGAAAGACGGTTCGTAGCCTGCCAACGGGCGCGCAAAGGGATAGTGAGCATCCACTCTGTCACCTCAGTCGTGACGTCACCGGTGAACATACCGGCGAGCTTCTCACCGCCGCGCACCACTTCCTCGTGGTAGTTCTTTACGCGTGCGTCCTCTTTCATGCCTTTGTTCTCTATTTGCAGCCCCAGTGTCAGTCCCCAGCGGTCGTCAAGGGCTTTGTCAGCCTCCACGCCGAGCACCAGGTTGGGTTGCAGCGTGTAGCTGTTGAGTCGGCGTATTGATGCCGGCATACCCACGGGTGCCGTACCACCGATGTTGTAGCCGAGATGCATTTTCAGTTCCATGTTGTCCATCAGTCCTTTGGCCTGAGCGTTTACGGCAAGGGCGGGCAGGAGCATGAGAGCGAGTGCTTTTATTTTATTCATCGTCATGGTGTCTAAGAGATTATTGTTCTTTTTTGCATACCAGTCTCACTTTGTCGACGCAGAGCGTAGAGCCGATGGCTCCCTCAAACTGGTCACCATCGGCACTGGACGAGAAGACGATGGTGAGGCTGTAGCCGCGCTGCTTGAGCAGGTCGAGGTCGATGTCGCTGAGATAATTAAAGTCGATGGAGAACGGCGTCCACTCTTTTGTGGGTTTCACCATGCCCATGTCGGCAATGGCGACGATCTGCGGACTTGTCTTTACATTGTCGCCGTAGAGCGTCACGGCGTTGCCTTGATCGTCGTGGTTGCGGTAGAGCACGGCGTAGATGGCAGCCTGGTCGGTGCGGTCAGCCACGGTGTTGCCCTTGGGATCCTGGAAGGTAGTTCCCGGCTGATAGGTATAGTAGCCCGTAAGCTTCATCGGCTGTCGGTCGAAGACCTGTCCGAAGTGTGTTGCCTTCATAGCATCTGTCAGCGCACTGGCCATGTCGAAGGTGCCGATGAAGAGGTTTCCGGCCGCGATGCGCTTGTTGACCATCGCTCCGAAAGGTCCCGTGCTGCGTGTGGTGAGCTTCACGGCGGCACCGTCGTAGCCGTCGGCTAAAGGTGCCGTCGGGTATTCGTCGGGTTTGGCAGAGCCCATGCTGAGGCTGAAGCCTGGGTTGCCGTTGGCCCAGTCGCCGGCGCTGCTGCCATCGTTGCGCAGGATATGCCAGACATAATAATGTCCCTTCGGCTCCAGCTCATAGTGCTCGAAGTCGAATCTCACCGTGTCGTTGGTCATGCGTGCCATGGGTCTTACCTCCACGGTGTAGTTGCGGTGCCAGTGTCCGTCCTCCGAGACGACCTGGTAATACCATTTACCGCCTGTCGCATTGTCGACCTCGCTGCCGGTCATCACCGCTTTGGCACCCGGTGTCAGCTGCAATGTCGGCGTGAGCAGGCTGAGATCAGCCTCGTGGTCGCGTCTGACCTCAAAGGAGATGAGGCTGTCGGTGGACAGCACGTCGCGTGCCGTGTCGGACAGCTGATAGAAAGTAGCCAACGGGTTGTCGGTGTGCAGACTCACGTGCGTGATGTCGCACTCGCTGTTGAGCGGCTCCTCTTTGAAGCAGGAACTCAGCGTCAGCGTAGCAGCCAACAAGGGCAGAGTGTAGAAGTATCTTTTCATTCCTTGAAAGTGTTATGTAATGGCATATATAGCCCGAAAACATCTACAAAGTTACACGTTTTTTATTTAAATGGATGTTACCAAAGGGATAATAGCGGTTAAAAGTATCTAATGCGGTTCATTTTGAATAATTTAAGCGACAAAAACAACGTCTTTTGCCATAAAATCGCTAATTTTGCAGAAACGTTTAATTCCGGAAATACATGAAGATAGCTTTGATTGGCTACGGCAAGATGGGACACATGATCGAGCAGATCGCCCTGGAGCGTGGCCACGAGATTGTTTGTAAGATTGATGTCAACAACCAGGACGACTTCGACAGCCCCGCCTTTGCGTCGGCCGACGTCGCCATAGAGTTCACAAACCCCACGGCTGCCTACGGCAACTATCTGCGCGCTTTTGCCCACAACGTCAAGGTGGTGAGCGGCTCCACCGGCTGGATGAAAGACCACAAGGCTGATGTGGAGGCACTCTGCAAGGACGGCAAGCAGACGCTCTTTTGGGCCAGCAACTTCTCCATTGGCGTGGCGATCTTCTCGGCCGTCAATAAGTATCTGGCCAAAATCATGAACCAGTTCCCACAGTACGACGTGAAGATGACCGAAACCCACCATATCCATAAGCTCGACGCACCGTCGGGCACCGCCATCACCTTGGCGGAGGATATCATCGACAACCTCGACCGCAAGACATCGTGGAAGGCCGGCACCACCGTATGGGACGACGGACATGTCGACGGAACTGAGGACCACAAGGCCGATGAGCTGCTTGTCGACAGCATCCGCCACGACGAGGTGCCCGGCATCCATTCCATCGCTTACGACTCTGAGGCCGACTGCATCACCATCACCCACGACGCTCACAGCCGCAAGGGCTTTGCCCTCGGTGCCGTGCTCGCCGCCGAGTTCACCAAAGACCATAAGGGACTGCTCACCACGAGCGATCTGTTTAAGTTCTAAAACCGTTATCCAATAACAAAAGAAATGATCGATAAGGAAAAAGCTAAGATGAACATGAAGAAGCAGTGGATCAAGTTTGGCGTGGTCACTGCCCTCTATCTGCTCTTCCTCCTGTGGGTGAAGAGCTGGCTGGGACTGATCGTCGTCCCGTTCATCTTCGATAACTATATCACCAAGAAGATTCGCTGGACCTGGTGGAAGGACGCCGAGGGTCCCGTGCGCTTCATCATGAGCTGGGTCGACGCGCTGGTCTTCGCCCTCGTGGCCGTGTACTTCATCAACCTCTTTGCTTTCCAGAACTACGTCATCCCGTCGAGTTCCCTGGAGAAGAGCTTGCTCACGGGCGACTACCTCTTTGTTTCCAAGCTCAGCTACGGTCCCCGTATCCCTGAGACACCGCTTACCATGCCGCTCACGCAGCACACGCTGCCCATCATACACACCAAGAGCTACGTCGAGTGGCCGCATTGGGACTACCGCCGCGTGAAGGGGCTTGGCCATGTGAAGCTCAACGACATCGTGGTCTTCAACTATCCTGCCGGTGACACCATTCTCACCGAAGACCAGTTCGCCAACAGTTACTACACGATGTGCTACGACTTTGGTACGGAGCTCTACCAAGCCCAGAACCCCAATCCCGTCAATCCGGCTACACTCAACCGTCAGGGACAGCTCGACTACTTCAATATGATCTATAACCTGGGACGGGAATATATCGTGCAGAATCCGGTGAAGTATGGCATGATCGACCATCGTCCCACCGACCGCCGCGAGAACTATGTCAAGCGCTGCGTCGGTTTGCCGGGTCAGACCCTGCAGATCAAAAACCGTATCGTCTACCTCGATGGCAAGCCCAACAAGGAGCCCGACAACGTACAGTACTTCTATTATGTCAAGCTCAAGCGTGACCTGCCCGACGACGTGCTGAAAGATTTGGGCATCTCCATGGAAGACCTGGGATATCTCAACCAGGGCGGTGCCATGCCGCTGACCAAGCGCGCTGTGAACTATCTCTCCCACCGCAAGGATCTCGTAGCCAGCATCCACATCGTCAACGACGCAGTCACCGGCGATCTCTATCCGATGAACATGGTCACAGGATGGACACGCGACAACTACGGACCGATCTGGATCCCGAAGAAAGGAGCCACTCTCAAGCTCACCATGGACAACATTGCCATCTATGAGCGACCCATCCGTGTCTATGAGCACAACCAACTGGTGGTGAAAAACAACCGCATCTATATCAACGGCAAGCCTGCCAACAGCTATACATTCAAGATGGACTACTACTGGATGATGGGTGACAACCGCCACAACTCCGAGGACTCTCGCTACTGGGGCTTTGTGCCGGAAGACCATATCGTGGGCAAGCCCATCTTCATCTGGTGGAGTTCCGATCCCGACCGCCATGGTTTCAGTGGCATCCGATGGAACCGCCTCTTCCGCTGGGTAGACAACATCAAATAATATCGGACAGCCATGACACGCCCCTCGCGGCGTGCCGTGGCTCTTCCGTTTTTGTTCACTCCTTATTATATATATAGATCTTGCTGAAGCAAACGCTGAAATTTGTCATTGCGCTGTGTGTAGCCACTGCTTTCATGGTGGCCGTGCATGCCTTTGCCTTTGCCGTCTGCACACTTCCTACAGGGTTCGGTAACGAGTACCATAAGGGCGATCGTGTGGTGGTGAACAAGCTCGTGCGTGACAGTTTTCGTCGGGGCGATCTGGTGCTGTACTATCCCGACTGGCGCGTCACCAGCCGCTATGCCGACAGTCCGATGAATATCGGACGCATAGAAGCCATCCCCGGCGACACCATCCGGCTGGGCAAGGACCGCTTCCGCATTCCTCTGCGCTGCTGCCATAAGTGCCGTTGCATGGACTGCAAGCTCTATCTCGTCAATACCGGGCAAGGACAGACCCTCGTGCATCTCCATCAGATCGTGGGAAAGGCCTACCGACTCACGCCATAAAGCGCCTTGCGGTTTCGTACCGCGTCTTGCCTTCTGTGTGCCGCGTCTTGTCTTCTGTGTGCCGCGTCTTGCCTTCTGTGTGCCGCGTCTTGCCTTCTGTGTGTCGCGTCTTGCCTTTGTGTGCAACCGTTGGGTTTGCCGCTGTTGTGCAGCGGCCCAGTGCTTGCCTTGCCGCAGCCCAGTTCTTGCCTCGCCGCAGTCTTCCTGCTTTCATTCATCCTTCATCATTTATCACTCAGCATTGAACACTCTTCTTTCCGCCACATACTTTGGCCCCGTACAATGGTATCAGAAGCTCAACAGATCGGGGCTGTGCTATATCGAGCAGCATGACAACTTCATCAAGCAGACCTACCGCAACCGCTGTGTCATCGCCACGACACAGGGCACACAAGCCCTTACCGTCCCTATCGAGCGCTACGACGGACTGAAATGCGAGATGCGTGACATACGCATCAGCGACCACGGTGCCTGGCGTCATCTCCACTGGAATGCCCTCGTCTCTGCCTACGGCGAGAGCCCCTTCTTTGAGTTCTATGCCGACGACCTACGGCCGTTCTTCGAAAAGAGGTGGCAGTTTCTCTATGACTACGACCTTGCCATCACCGAGAAGATGTGCGAGCTGTTGGATATCCATCCCACGTTGAGACGTACAGAAGAATACATCAAATTGCCCGATTCCACCGCTGGTGATAACACAAAAGCCGCTTTGATACCTTCCGATGGAATCGCTGGTAATCTCATGCAATGGGCCGACTACCGTGAAGTCATCCGTCCGAAGCATCCATTGCCCGACGCAGACTTTCAGCCCCGCCCTTATTATCAGGTCTACAAGCAGAAGTTCGGCTTCCAGCCTAACCTCAGCATTCTCGACCTGCTGTTTAATGAAGGCAACGAAGCCGTGCTTTTCCTTTGATGTTTTTTCTGACAAAAGTAGTGCCGCGCGGACTTTCAATCTAGAGAAAGCGGCATAGTTGAAAAACGCAAAAAGCAAGGTGAAAACAGCAAAATTACTAAATGAAATGATGAAAACAGTGAGATGAGCGATACAAATCAGTTGTTTTACTTGATAAAACCATTGAGTTGTGAAGGTCAAATCACTGAGATGACACGATGAAAAAGGTACTTTGACACAAAATTCTCTAGAGAATTTTTGCTCAAAGTACCTTTTTGTGTTTGCAAGAAAAGTGTGGTTTTTATAACTTGTTGTGTCTTAGTGATTTACAAAAAGCTGCCAAAATTCGCGAAATTCGGCCCGAGGAGAGTGTCGTTTCAGAAAATCGCCTGCATTTGGGCGGAAAAATGTCAGTTTATCCAACAAATTATTTATATATCAACGTGGTCCACCTCTCCGGTGCCATGATGTCCGCAGCCACCTGCTGGATCTGTTCCGACGTCACGGCGTCGATTTTCTCGTAGAGCGCGGTGATGTCTTTCTCCCAACCATAGTGGAGGAAGCTCTTGCCAAAGTCCAGGGCAAAGTTCTCACGATTGTCGCATGCCACACCGATCTGCCCTTTGATCTGTTTCTTCGCAGCGTGGAGCTGTCGCTCGGTCAACGGCTTGTCGATGAACTTCTCCACCACGCCGCGTGTCAGCCGGAGGCATCGTTTGATGTCGTGCTCATCACAACCGAAGTATATGCTCCATATTCCCGTGTCGCCATAGCTGACCATTGTACTCTCCACAGTATAGACGAGTCCGTTGCGCTCTCGCAGTGCGAGGTTGAGCTTAGCGTTCATTCCCGGTCCGCCGATGATGTTGTTGAGCAGATAGAGTGCTATTCGGCGGCTGTCATGCACGTCGTAAGCTCTGTGACCGACCATCACATGAGCCTGATGTGTCTGTTTATCAATGATATACGTGCTGTTTGATAACAATTCATCTTTTTGTCGCAGTTTGCCTTCCGGGGCGCTTTCTGCCTTTTCTTCTTTTTGTCGCAGAAGACCGGTGGCGGTGTCTTGCCCCTCTTCTTCTTTTTGTCGCAGTGGGTCGGTTGGGGTGGATGACGTCATGGATAAGGAAGAGACTGGAGAAAGTAGCAGCCGGTCTTGATCTGCACCCTTTTGAGCTTTCAAGTCCTTCGTTGCTTTGTCGATCAGACGCACGAGGCGATGGAAATCCACGTCACCGTAGGCGAAGAAGATCGCATTGTCAGGTCGGTAGTAGCGGTGCGTAAAGCGCTGAGCGTCAGCTGTGGTATAGCTGCGCACACGGTCGGCAGTGCCGAGAATGTTATGGCCTAAGGGGTGGCCACGGAAGATGAGGTTTTCAAACTCGTCGTAGATGAGTTCGGCGGGCGAGTCGTTGTAGCTCTCGATCTCGTCACAGATGACTTCCACCTCCTTGTCGATTTCCTGCTGGGGATAGGTAGAGTGGAAGACGATGTCGGTGAGCAGATCCACGGCCCTGGGCATGTGGTCCTTGAGGATAGCGGCATAGTAGGTGGTGTCCTCCTTGTTGGTGAACGCGTTGAGGTCCCCGCCGACACTCTCCAGACAGTTGAGTATCTCGAGTGCGTGTCGTCGCTGAGTGCCCTTGAAGGTAGTGTGCTCGCAGAAGTGCGCGAGCCCCTCTTCGCCGGGAGCTTCGTTGCGTGAGCCGGCGTTGATCTGATAGCCGCAGTAGACCACGGGTGCTGTGGAGGGCAGATGGATGATGCGCAGTCCGTTGGACAGCGTAAAGGTGTTATATTTCATTTCGCCTGCAAAAATACGCAAAATCCCTTTGAATTATGCTATATTTTTCGGATATTTGCACTTTGAAAATCACCCCAAAGAAAATATATACTAAGTATGCGAAAAGTAATAGGAATAGGAGAGACCGTGCTTGACATCATCTTCAAGCACAAGCAGCCCATCGGTGCTTATCCCGGCGGCTCGTCGTTCAATGCCATCATCTCGTTGGCTCGTTCGGGCGTGAACACCACATTCATCAGTGAAACCGGCAATGACCTCGTTGGACAGAATATCCTTTGTTTTCTCAAAGACAATGGCGTGGACACTGCCAACGTCAATATCTTCCCGGAGTCGAAGTCGCCGGTATCGCTTGCCTTCCTTGACGACAACAACGACGCGCAGTACATCTTCTATAAAGACCACCCTCACGATCAGCTTGACTTTGTCTATCCTGACATCCAGCCCGACGACATCGTTGTCTTCGGCTCGTTCTTTGCCGTCAACCCCGTCATCCGTCCGCAGATCGTCGGACTGCTTGACTATGCGCGCAATCATGGTGCCATCATCTACTACGACGTCAACTTTCGGTCGTCACACCGCGACGAGGTGATGAAGATCACGCCCAACTATCTCGAGAATCTCGAGTATGCCGACATCGTGCGCGGCAGTCACGAGGACTTTGAAGTGCTCTACAAGCTCAGCGATCCCGACAAAGTCTACAACTCCGAGATCTCGTTCTATTGCAAGAAGTTCATCTACACTCAGGGAGCCCGCCCTGTGGAGCTTCGCGCCGACGGCGGTTTTCGCAAGAGCTATCCGGCCATCGAGACACCGACGGTCAGCACGGTGGGCGCCGGCGACAACTTCAATGCCGGACTCATCTATGGTATGGTGAAATATGGTATCACGCGTGAGGATATCGAGCGCGGGCTCACCGAGGAGCAGTGGGACAGCATCATCGCCTGTGCCCAGGAGTTCTCCGCGGCAGCTTGTCAGAGCATTTATAACTACATCTCCAAGGAGTTTGGCGAAGAGAAACGTCGGCAGCTCGGCCAAAAAGCATAGGGAAGGGCGGCGGACAACCGTCAGTCTTTCTCTGTCATCAGCCCCGGCATATGTCTTGCCACTATGTTGGGGCGGTGTCGGAATCCAGCATGATGCATCGTAAGGTTTTTGGCGGGGCATCATGCTTTTTTTCTTCTTCCTGTCGTGGCAATTTCGTCAAAGAGCGGAAGACATTAATAAAAAAGAATAAATTTCCGCGCTGCAATTTGCTTATGTCCTATAAAAGAGGTATATTTGCACGATTTATTTTGATGTTTGTACAAAAACGAAGTTTTTTAGATTTTAGATGAACGTAATTACAAAAACCGTTCAGTTGCCAGATGGAAGAACCATCTCAATTGAAACCGGAAAGGTTGCAAAGCAAGCCGATGGCGCTGCTGTCCTGCGTATGGGCAACACCGTGCTGCTTGCTACCGTTTGCGCAGCCAAAGAGGCAGTTCCGGGAACAGATTTCATGCCTTTGCAAGTAGACTATCGTGAGCAGTACAGTGCTGCAGGCCGCTTCCCGGGCGGATTCACTAAGCGTGAGGGTAAAGCCAGCGATGAGGAGATCCTTGTCTCCCGTCTGGTAGACCGTGCCCTGCGCCCTCTCTTCCCTTCTGACTATCACTGCGAGGTGTATGTGCAGGTGATGTTGCTCTCCGCCGACGGCGTGGATCAGCCCGACGCACTGGCTGGTTTTGCCGCATCCGCAGCTATGGCTTGCTCTGACATTCCTTTTGACTATACAATCTCTGAGGTACGCGTGGCCCGCATCAACGGCGAGTACGTGATCAACCCCACCTTCCAGCAGATGGCCGACGCCGACATGGACTTGATGGTCGGTGCTACCAAGGACAACATCATGATGGTGGAAGGCGAGATGAAAGAGGTTCAGGAGAAAGACCTCATCGACGCCCTCAAGGCTGCACACGCTGCCATCAAGCCGATGTGTGAGCTGCAGGACGAGTTGGCTAAGGAACTCGGCACTGACAAGAAGCGCGAGTACGACGATGAGATCAACGACGAAGACCTGCGCCAGCAGATCAAGGACGAACTCTATAAGCCCTGCTACGAGATCAACCATAAGGCTCTGCCTAAGCAGGAGCGCAACGACGCTTACGACAAGGTGCTCGCTGACTTCCTGGAGAAGTACGACGCCGCCCACACGGATCTCTCCGAGGAGGATCTCGAGGAGAAGCACGCTGAGGCTACCCGCTACTATGCCGACGTGATGCGCGACGCCATGCGCCGTTGCATCCTCGACGAAGGCCTGCGTATGGATGGCCGCGGCACTACCGACATCCGTCCTATCTGGTGTGAGGTCTCGCCGCTGCCCATGCCCCACGGATCAGCTATCTTCCAGCGTGGTGAGACCATGTCGCTCACTACCTGTACGCTCGGTACGAAGCTCGACGAGAAACTGGTCGATGGTGTGCTCAACCGCGGCTATCAGCGTTTCCTGCTCCACTATAACTTCCCACCATTCTGCACCGGTGAGGCTAAGGCACAGCGCGGCGTAGGTCGTCGCGAGATTGGTCACGGCCACTTGGCATGGCGCGCACTGAAGGGTCAGATCCCTGAGGACTTCCCTTATACCGTGCGTCTGGTGAGCCAGGTGCTCGAGTCCAACGGCTCAAGCTCTATGGCTACTACCTGTGCCGGCACGCTGGCACTGATGGATGCCGGTGTTCCTATGAAGAAGCCGGTGGCTGGTATTGCCATGGGACTCATCCACAACCCCGGTGAGGAAGGCTACGCAATCCTGAGCGATATCCTCGGCGATGAGGATCACCTCGGCGATATGGACTTCAAGACCACGGGTACACGTGACGGTCTGACCGCTACTCAGATGGATATCAAGTGCGACGGTCTGCCATTCGAAATCCTGGAGAAAGCCCTCATGCAGGCTAAGGCTGGTCGTGAGCATATCATGAACGAGATGATGAAGACCATCTCTGAGCCCCGCAAGGAGCTGAAACCGCAGGTGCCCCGCATCGTTGCTCTTACCATTCCTAAGGAGTTCATCGGTGCTGTCATTGGCCCCGGCGGAAAGATCATCCAGCAGATGCAGGAAGACACGGGTGCTACCATCACCATCGACGAGGCCGACGGTGTGGGCAAGGTGCAGGTTTCTGCTCCCAACAAGGACAGTATCGACGCTGCGCTGGCCAAGATCAAGGCGATCGTGGCAGTGCCTGAGGTCGGTGAAGTCTACGACGGTACGGTGAAGAGCATCATGCCTTATGGTTGCTTTGTAGAGATTCTGCCGGGCAAGGAAGGCTTGCTCCACATCTCTGAGATCGCTTGGAAGCGTCTCGAGACGGTCGAGGAGGCTGGCATCAAGGAAGGTGACAAGATCAAGGTCAAACTGCTCGAGATCGATCCTAAGACTGGTAAGTACAAGCTCTCTCACCGTGTGCTCATCGACAAGCCCGAGGGCTATGTCGAGCGTGAGCGTCGCCCACGTGGTGAGCGTGGCGATCGTGGTGAGCGTCGTCCACGTCGCGAGGGTGGCAACAACGGTGGCGAGCGCCGTCCCCGTCGTTTCGAGCACCACGACAATGCTGAGGCTCCCAAGGACTTCAGCGACAAGCTCGATCACAGCAACGATGTAGATTAATCTGCAATTTTGGCGTAGAGGGTTCACATCTCGTTGTGTTGCATCCTCTACACCTTATTATATATAAGCGCCCCCATATCGCTTCAGGCTGATATGGGGGCGCGTTGCGTTTCAAGAAAACGCTTGGTATTATCTCTCACATAGAGCCACTGAGAGGCGGAGAAGGCTTCGCCTTGTGAGAGCATGGAGGAGCAGGAGTGGTAAGAGTAGGGCAGTATGAGCTGCAATTTGGTCTATTTTACCAGATAGGCGCAGTATTTGTTCAACAGAAGGGAAGCCGGGAGCTCTCCTTTCTCATAGCGCTCAGCATCCAATGCTTGTATCGGCATGTCTATAGGAGTGCCGTCTTGAAAAGTGGTGAGCAGACGGGTTGCATTACCTTTTCCAGTGATTTGTATCTGAGAGAAGAGCGGAGAGATATCGCTGTCGATGTACACGATGGCATAGCTTGGACGTTTGGCACCTGGAACCTCCTCTTTCAGTACGTGCTTCTGAACCAAATCCTGAATGTCGCGGTTGGCAGTGTCCTTTGAGCATTTGTTGAGTGCAGCCCATTGCTTTGTGGTTATCTTCGACTCATAGCCGTCAAGAAACAGGTTGATGGTATGTTTCTGTCTCTCTGTCATCGGCAGGTCGTGAGCACGATTCCAGAAGACGGCTTTGTTCAGAACCAGGTTGAGCATACCGGCAGACGTGTCGAGAGCACGTATCAGCGTGGTGATATACCATTGTATCCATTCCGTCAGGTCACCATTGCCTTTCTGCGCACGCTCCAGTATCTCGTAATAGTGTTTCTTGTCGCTATTGATAGCGGAGGATATATTGTAGAACCGGAACTTACTCTTTTCGCCGCGGGCGAGCATCATGTCGGACAGAATCCTTGCCAGCCGCCCGTTTCCGTCTTCAAAGGGATGGATGGAGACAAACCAGAAATGGGCAATGGCGGAGCGAATCAGATAGGAGTCTTGTGTCTCGCTGTTAAACCATTCGATGAACCGGCTCATCTCTGTCTCTATTCTGTCGGGCTTGGGAGCCACATAGTGCACCCTTTCGCGCCCGAGATAACCTGAGATGATATGCTCGTCATGGCTTCTGTATCTGCCGGTCTCTATCTGTTCGCCTGCACTGAATCCCGTAGGGAAGAAAGCTGTCTGCCAGCCACATAGTATCTGCTTGGTGATAGGACGGTCGTAGTGCTCAACGGCATCGAGCATCACAGCGACCACGGCATCGATATAGTGCGAGGGAGCCACAAACTTCGTGCTCTCTATTCCTAATCGAAGCGCTATGGACGACCGCACCTGATCGGCATTGAGATTGATGCCTTCGATCTCAGAGGAGTAGACTATGTCGTGGGTGAGGTTCTCGGCCATGGCACCGAGACGGCTGTCAAAGCCCAGTTGCCCTAATTGCCCATAAAGCGATCCTAGCTTATGGGAAGCCTGTTCCAGTGGGAGTAAAATGGCATTGGCATCCCATCGGAAATCTGTCCAGTTGTCTCTTTCGTGTATATACATGGTGCTGCTTTTGGTGAGTTTGCGGCATTCTCTTTCAAATAACGCCGCATGATCTGCGGCAAAATTAAAAAAAAAAAGCCGCATCGGCAAATTTCCTTAAGGGAAATCTTTGCCAATGCGGCGATGAAGGGTGAATCAATTCTCTATGTGTTGTAAGCTATGTGAGGCTTGGGAGCCGTCGTCGTTGCGTCATTTAGCGCACTTGGGCGAGTTGAAGGCCACGAGCATCCAAACGGTCTTCTCCTGCTCCTTGAGGTAGTCGCTCATCAGTGCCACGGTGACTTCGTCGCCAGCGTCGGCAGCTAAGCGGAGTACTTCGCGCTCTTGAGCGATGAGCGTCTTGAGGGTGTCGAGGACATACTCCACGGCATTGCAGCCAGTCTCAGGCACGTCGAGTTCCTGTACCTTTGCCACCTTGAGGTAAGCCGAGAAGCGGCTTTCGGGTGTGCCGTCGAGTTGGAGGATGCGCTCAGCGATCTCGTCGATCTTAGCGGCTGCGTCGTCGTAGAGCTCCTCGTATTTCTCGTGCATGATGAAGAAGCCATGTCCGCGTACGTTCCAGTGGAGGTTGCGCAAGTTGGTGTAGTGAATCTGGAAGTCTGCAAGCAGTTGAGCCAGAGCGTTGACGACGTTGAGAGTGAGCTCGCTGTTGAGTCCGGTGAAATTCAGAGTCTTCATAATGTTATTCGTTTTTGTGGTTGATAATCTTGTTTTCTTTTCTCTGGTGCAAAGATAGAGATTTCTTTCCATGGTCGCAACAGCCTTTTTCTATGGTGCGATAGACAAAATGAATAGACAAAGAAAAAGCACTGTCTGTCAGTGCGTTAGACTGACAAACAGTGCTTTTGTCTTTTTCTGTGATTGCGAATATTTTCAGATGATAATCCTCACCTTCTTGTATTGCTCTCGGAACTCACTGGGCGTGCATCCTTTCTTGCGTTTAAAGATGCGGTTGAAGTTGCTCATGTTGTTGTATCCGCACTTGAAGCATATCTCGCCCACGCTCTCGTTGGTGTCGATGAGCATGCGTGTGGCGTTGCCCATGCGTATGTCGATGATGTAATCGCTCAGCGTGCGGCCCGTGTGCTGCTTGAAGAAACGGCTGAAAGAACTCTTGCTCATGTTGGCAATGCCAGAGAGATCTTCGAGCATGAGCTCGTTCATATAGTTCTCGGCGATATAGTTTTTCACTTTGAGAATGCGCCGGCTGTCGTCCTCGATATCCACTTTGGCATAGCTGGTCGTGGCGAGCGTACGCATGCCCTCACTGTTGGCGAGGGTGTTGAGAATCTCCAGGAACTGTATCGTAGCCTTGAACTTATCGCCCTGATGCCCGAGGTTCTCCAGCTTCTCATAGATTTTTATGATGGTGCTGATGGGGAAGGCGATGCCTTTCTGTGCCTCTATGAGCATCTTGCGGATGTTGTCGAAGGGTGTTTTGGCCAGCAGTCCGTCGTTGAGATTACCGAGATCGAACTGAATGGTGATCTCCCGGATGTCGTCGCTATGGCAGTCGCCTTGCTCCCATACATGCTCGAGCTCATTGCTGCTGATGAGTACAAGGTCATAGTCACCGATGACTTCACTGCTGTCGCCCACGATTCGCCTGACGCCTTTAGCGTTTTCAACAAAGTTCAACTCACAGACCTCATGGCAGTGGATAGGGTAGGTGAACTCTTTCTTGTGTCGCTCCACTATATAGAGGATGTCCTTGTCCATCAATGGAGTAATCTCATGCAAAACGTGGCTGTTCATAGTTGTAGGGCTTTAAAATTGTCGTTCAATGATTTCCAGACACATGCGGCTGTTGTGATAAGGGCATTTCCAGAATCCGGCCTTGTCGTCTTCAAGATTGATCTTGCCGTTGTCGTCGACAGCCCAGTGCCATTCGCCGTTGACATGGTCCACGAGATGCTTGTCGATAAACGTCCAGCAGTCCTTGGCTACTTTCAGTGCAGGCGTGTCGTGGAAGTACTGATAGAGGTTCGCATGTCCGATGACATTCTCGCAGAGCACCCACCACTGGCGCTGGCGGTCGGTCTTGCCGGTGTCCTTCCAATGCTCATAGATCATAGAGCCGTCGGGTTGCAGACCTTCGTCGGCGGCTTTTGCCAAGTCCACGACAATGGGTCCGAGCTTTGTCTTCACGTCGTCCTCACCGAGTACGAGGGCGGTTTCCCACAGCAGCCAGGTAGCTTCGATGTCGTGACCGTAGCTCTCTATGTTGCGGCGGCCGTGCCACTCGTTGTCGAAGAACAGGTCGAGATGATGAGTCTCCTTATTATATAGCTTGTCGGTGAAGACGTCGAGCAACCGATGAATGCTCTCGCGCAACTCCTTGGAAGGCCATACACGGTAGAGGTTGGTATAAGGTTCGATGACATGCAAATGTGTGTTCATCGTCTTGGCACCGTTCTCGTCCTTGTCCGACAGACGCATGTCGGCGATAGGATTCCATTCGCGTGTCAGTGCCTCGACGTATCCGCCGTAGACCTCGTCGAAGGCGTGAGCCTCAATGTCGTGGTAGAGCTTGATGGCAGCGTCGAGCGATGACTTGTCGCCCGTGGCGCGCGCATACTCGCTGAGGCCATAGATGACGAAGCCGATGGCGTAGGTTTGCTTCTTGGTGTCGAGAGGCTTGCCCTCACAGTCAAGGCTCCAGTAGACGCCACCGTACTCTTTATCGATGAAATGGTCGAGAATATAGTCCTTGGCGCGTGTGGCGGCGTCGAAATATTCCTGCTTTTTCAGCACGCGGTAGGCGGCGGAGAATGCCCATAGGATACGTCCGTTGAGGATGGCTCCCTTCTCTGCTTCGGGGTGCACCTGGTCGTGACCGTCGATACGGCCGTAGTATCCGCCGTGCTCATTGTCGGTGACTTTATCGATCCAGTACCGGAGGATGTTGTCCTCAAGGCACTGTTTCATTTCTTTCTTGAGTGTTTCCATAGTTGTTATTTCTTAATGGGATAGAGATAGGACAGCAGCATCATGATCAATGCAAAGGCTGCCGGGAACAGAGAGAACAGGGCCCAGACCATCGTCAGCACGGAGTCGGTGATGGACTGCGGGTCGATGGTGGGGTTGCCAAACTGGTCGGTGATCATGTGCGCGCCGGCCAAACCAAGGAACATAGCGATCAGCGAACCAGAGATAGCTGTGCCAAACTTCTGTGCCATCGTACCGGAGGAGAAGATAAGACCTGTGGAGGAGGTACCGTTCTTCTTCGTTGCGTATTCGGCCACGTCGGCATACATTGACCACAGCAGTGGGGAGTAGATGCCTACACCGGCCGAAGTGAGGATGGTCACGCCGATCATCACCCAGATATAGGCTGGCTTCATCGGGATGAAGAAGAAAAGAATGGAGGTCACAAAACAGATGAAAGCTGAGAAGATAAACGTTTTGCGCTTCGAGCCCAGCCATTTGGTGCAGACCGGCGACAGACCGCCGAAGATCATGCAGGTCACCTCGCCGAAGGCCATGAACACCGTGTAGTTGATGATCAGGCTGCCTACAGTGATGTCACCGCCCATGCAGTAGGAGAACATATATCCGGCCACGGCATAGCGGAAACCATTGAAGAAGTTGGTGCAGACAGCCGTCAGCGTCATGAAGATCCAAGGTTTGTTTTTCACCAAGTCCACAAATTGCTTACCCGAAAACTTCTCGGCGCGCACGGGTTTGAGCCGTTCTTTGGTGAGCAGACCGCAGGCCAGTGTGCCCGCAGCGGCGAGGGCACCGAAGAAACAACCCAGCACGGCATACTGATGCTGGTCAGTGCCGCCGACAAACTTCTGAAGATAGGGGAAAGAGAGCAGGGTGACGAAGCCCATGGCATAGGCTCCCACCATGCGGAAAGCAGAGAACTGGTTCTTCTCGTTGTCGTCGTCGGTCATCACACCCAGCAAGGAGCCGAACGGCACATTGACGAGCGAATAGACCAGCATCATCAGTATATAGAAGAAGTAAGCATAGACTCGTTTGCCCACAGGACCGAGATCTGGTGTATAGAGTAGCAGGGCGAAGATGACACCCAAGGGGATGGAGCCGAAGATGACCCAAGGGCGGTAGGTGCCCCAGCGGCTCTGCGTGCGGTCGGCAATGACGCCGATAACTGGGTCGATGAAGACATCGATGAGACGCGCCACCAGCATCAGCACGGCAGCATCGTAGAATGTCAGACCGAAGACGTTGGTGAAGAATAGTGGAAAGGCTATGGACATGATCTTCCAAGTGATGCCGCCCGCAGCGGCATCACCGAGCGCATAGCCGATTTTTTCTGAAAGTTTGATTTTAGCCATTGGTAAGGATTCATTGACGAAGCCTTTGTCAGGGTTTTAGCGCTCTGACAAAGGCTTGTGTCGCTTATTGTTTATTTCAAGTTTTCTTTGTTTTTGGCGATGAGTTTCTTGATGGTTTCCACGCTCTTGCCGGTGGCGAAGCCGTCAGCGGGCGTGTGCATGCAGTAGTCCACGAGCTTGTCGATGGTCGAGGTGGCTACGTGCATACGGGTGTCGGAAGAGGCGTAGTAGATAAATACCTTGCCGTCTTCGTCAGCAATCCAGCCGTTGGAGAACACCACGTTCATCACGTCACCGATATACTCCTCGCCCTGAGGAACGAGGAAATAGCCGCCCGGCTGGGCAATGACGCGTGTGGGATCGTCGAGAGCTGTCATATACATATAGAGCACATAGCGCAGACCGCTGGCACAGCCGCGTACGCCGTGGGCGAGATGGAGCCAGCCTTGAGGAGTCTTGATGGGGTGGGGACCCTCACCGTTCTTCACTTCCATGATGGTGTGATAGTGGCGCAGGTTGATGATCTTCTCTTCCTTCACCTCAGCGTGCTCGATGTCGTCGACAAGTGCCCAGCCGATGCCACCGCCGGAACCAGCGTCGATGAAGCCGTCCTGAGGACGTGTGTAGAAAGCGTACTTTCCGTCGACAAACTCAGGGTGCAGCACGACGTTGCGTTGCTGGCTCTTGGATTTCAAGTCCGGCAGGCGTTCCCAGTTGATGAGGTCCTTCGTGCGGGCAATGCCGGCAGTGGCTGTTGCGGCACTCAGGTCACCGGGCTGACTGTCGTCGTGCCGCTCTGCGCAGAACACGCCGTAGATCCATCCGTCTTCGTGGGCGGTGAGACGCATGTCATAGACATTGGTGGCGGGGATCACATCCTCGGGCATGGTGATGGGCTCAGGCCAGAAACGGAAGTTGTCTACGCCGTTGGGGCTTTCGGCAACAGCGAAGAAGCTCTTGCGGTCGGCACCCTCCACACGCACGACAAGCAGGTATTTGCCATGCCACTTGATGGCTCCGCTGTTGAGCGTGGCGTTCATCATGATGCGCTGCATCAGGTAGGGATTATCATTCTCATTGAAGTCGTAGCGCCACTCCAGCGGCGTGTGCTCGGCAGTGAGAACAGGATATTTATAACGTGTGTAGATGCCGTTGCCCCATTCCAGCGGCTCGTTCTGGCGGGTAATCAATTCTTCATGGTGTGCGCGCAACTTGGCGACGCGGTCTTGGAATTCTGTCATTTGTGAATGGTTTTATCAGGTGATAATATATTTTTCTTTATTTGTGTTCTTGCCAATGCTGGCTCGTGGGGGATCTTCCTGTGTGATGAGACTGGCAAGGCAGTGTATGCTATTTGGTCTTGGCGATGTCCTTGACGGTCAGCACACGGGGATCTTCTACCCAGGTCTTGAAGTCGTCGGCATCAGGATGCCCGGCGTATGGCACATAGAGTTCTTTGGCATTGTCCCAGGCGTTGCGCCAGAAAAGTACATAGCAGATGGGATAAGGCTTGATGGCCGGCCAAAGCACTGTAGTGAACCAGTTTTTGATTGGCAGCTTCTGTGATCCAGTCTCTGTCAGGGCGATGAGTTTTTGGTGTTTCTTGCCCATTTCGGTCAACCGACTGAGCTCGTGCTCAATATTCTTTGTGTAGTTTTCGGCACTGCCTTCAAAGTCGTAGAGGTCCACGCCAAGCAGATCCACGTATTTATCTCCCGGATAATAGATCTCCAGACTTGCGTCGCCTGTGTTTGGAGAGAAGCCCCACACGAGGTTGTTAAGGCCTTGGCGCTTCATAAACTGATAGGTATAGACATAGAGTTGCTTGTATTGCTCGGTGGTGCAACTGTTTTTTCCCCACCAGAACCATCCGCCGCCCATCTCGTGCCAAGGGCGGAAGATGACAGGTATCGGCTGTCCTTTGTCGTCGCGCAGAGAAGCCAGGAATCGGGCCACACGCTTCATGCGCTGGGCAAACTCCTTGCATAGCTTGCCGCCGGGCAGGATTTCTCCGACCGGCCTGCCTTCGGTATCCCAAGCGTTCTTGCCGGTGACCGGGTTGTTGGGGTGCCAGCTGATCTCCACGATGCCGCCGCGGCGGTTCTGTGCTTTGATTTCCTGGCGCATACGGTCGAAAGGAACACCGTCGAGATTTTTTGCTTTTCCCAATTCCAAGTCACCGAGTTCAAACCCCATCACGGCGGGATAGTCCCCGCAGACTTCTTTTACGTCGCTGCGTCCCTTCTCTAAATTCCAGTTATGTCCATAGATAGGATCGTCTTGATGGCCTGTCATCACACCGTATTTTTGCAACTTTGCCATGCGCCGGATGAGTTGTGTGGCGGGCGAGGCGGCGCAGTTGAGGCCGAGGAGCAGCAATAATGCCGTAATGATCGATGTCTTCATGGTGATATGGTTTTATGTTTTGAATACTATAGTTATATGATATGAATGCTATGTCTGTGTGATATGAATGCTATGTCTGTATGATTTGGTGTTGTGCCGATGTTATTTGATGTCCATCATCTTCAGCAGCCATGCCTCCCATTCGTCCCACTGCTCTTGAAACCAATAGTGGCCGGTGAGCTGGTAGACACTGAGATGCTTGGGTGCCTTGACGATGTTGTAGGTGCCGTAGGACGATGTCGGTGGCACCACCTCGTCGTTGTATCCGAAAGAGAACCAGCAGGGACAGGTCACCCGACGGGCGAAGTTGACGCCGTCGTAGTAGCGCGCACCTTTGATGCGGGCCTCGCTGGGGTTCTTGACCTGATAGAAGTAGTGCGGCCATCCACCGGCGACACCTTTCAGTTCACTCTCGTAGTCGCACATGGCATCGTGGACAGCGCCCATGAAACTCACGCGTTTGTCGAGAGCAGCCACGGCGAGCGAGAGGAAACCGCCCTGGCTTGAGCCTGTCACGCCGAGGTGCTGGCCGTCCCACTGAGGCAGTGAGGCAATATAGTCGACGCAGCGCACGGCACCGACGACGACACGCTTATAGTAGTTCTTATCTGGGTTGTCGAGATTCGTGTCCCAATAGTTGTCGAGTCCGCCACGGAAGATCTCGTCATAGACATGTTGCGGCAGGGTCACGGGCAGGCCGTGGATGCCGATCTCCAGCGTGATGGCACCGCGTGAGGCAGTGTAGACGTCACCGCTGTAGGGGCGCACGCCAGCACCGGGCACACGGAGCAGAGCTGGATATTTTCCTGGTTTCACCGGCACAGAAAGGATGCCGAAGATGCGTCCGCCGGGGCGGTCATTGACAAAACTCACCTCATAGACATTGACATCTTTGGTCGAGCGGTCGGGCAGGGGAGTGAGATGCGGGTCAAGATCGTATTGCCGGGCCTGCTTCAAAGCCTTGTTCCAAAAATCGTCGAAGTCTTCGGGGCATTGTGTGGCGGGCACGATCTTCTCAGGATCAAAGGCTGCCGTGCACAGTCCGTCATAGTCCTTGCCGTCGACGTGTGCCGTGACCTTGAGACGATAGAAGCCCGGACGGGTCAGTTTTCCGGTGAGATGGGTGACACCGTCTTTAAGCGTGACACCTTTTTTATATATAGAAGGATACATCACCGGCCCGGCTTCATAGTCGACCTGAGCGTTGGCCAGTGGTGTGCCCGACTTGAGAACGGAGACCGTGAATTGTGCAGTCTGACCCACATGATAGTTCCAGTCGCTGTGATCGGGCTGTACAGTCACAGTGATGTTGTTGCCTTTGATCTGTGCGCCAATAGTCATGCAGACCAGCAGGATCATCAAGGAGAGAAGGGAAAGTCGCTTCATTGTTTTGATGTTGTCTTTATGTTATTAGGTTGTCGGAGTCGGTCGGCACGAAAGTGTCAGCCTTCACCGGATTCATATTGAACTGTTTTGCTTGTATGATTGAAATCTGCTGCAAAGATAAGAGTTTCATTCCAAACTGAATAATATAATTTTGACATAAACACGTACTTTCATCCTATTTTTGTTTTGGCGGTAAAAAAATGTTAGAAATCAAAGGTTTGATATCGAAACAATCACTTGTCAGAGAGGTATGTATTATCTTTTTTTACATGATAGTATTGTATTTGGTAAATATAGTATTACACGGTTTTTAATATATTCTTTACCTTTGCAATCATAGACAATGTATGCGTAAACATTGATAAGACACAATAGGATTGATCAAATATCACCAGCCTTTTTAGGCAAAATATGTATAGTAATAATATATAGGTAGTTTTTTTGTAGGAAGAGAGGAGTCGTGAGATTGCTCTCTTTTTCAGCTTTACAGTTTAGTAACAGCTGTGTGTCACACACGAAGTTGTTAGGCTGATGAAGTTTCAAAGGTAGATAGATATTGTGTATTCAAGGGCAGCCACGGGCGGTATCATGCTTGCCGTGGCTTTTTTCTTATATATCCGACAATAATAATAAGGAGAAAGAGTTGATGAAAGATAGAAACCCAACTAAAATATTATATATATGACAACTAAACAATTCTTTGTTTCGCTTGCAGCCCTTGTTTTGCCACTCATGGGTCAGGCGAAAGTCAGACTGCCCCACTTGGTTTCTGATGGCATGGTATTGCAGCAGCAGAGCGAAGCCCGCCTGTGGGGATGGGACCAGCCCGGCAAGACGGTACGCGTCAGCGTGTCGTGGAGCAGTGATGTCTACACGGTTCGTACCGCTCGCGACGGAAAGTGGCAGGTCAAGGTCAAGACGCCTAGGGCCGGCTACACGCCGTTGTCGGTGACCTTCGACGATGGCGAGAAGACGACGATCAACGGGCTGCTCAGTGGCGAAGTATGGGTATGTGCCGGACAAAGCAACATGGAATTTCCCGTGCGTGGCTTTGGCAACTGTCCCCTGAAGGACTACAACGAGGTGGTCTCCACCGCTTCTGATGTGCGAGGCATTCATTTTGTGAAGATTCCAAGCGTGATGCGCACCAAGCCTCAGGACGATGCCGATTGTCAATGGAAGACTGTGGATGTCAACACTGTGGAGGACTGCAGTGCAGTAGGCTATTTCTTTGCCCGCAAGGTGAGCAGTGTGGCCAATGTGCCGGTGGGCTTGATACTTGCCAACAAAGGTGGCTCGCGCGTGGAGAGTTGGCTCGATGCCGACAATCTGAAGAAATACACACAGGAAGAACTCGATTCCGGCAAGATGGTGAAGAAGTTCCCCTACGACTATCTTCGCCCGTTGTTGTGGGGCAATGGCACTTTCCACCCTATCCTCAACTACACGGTCAAGGGCATCCTCTACTATCAGGGATGCTCCAATGTCGGTGCGCCGGGCAATGAATATTCCGACCGGCTGAAGCTCCTCGTGGAACAATGGCGCCGCGACTTCGGTGAGGGAGAGATCCCGTTTTACTTTGTGCAGATTGCTCCTTATATATATGGTGACGGAGCCGACGGTATTTCCGGTGCTTTGCTGCGCGAACAGCAGGAACGTGCGGCCAGCATTATTCCCAACAGTGCTCTGGTCTGCACCAATGATCTTGTTTATCCTTGGGAGAGAAACCAGATCCATCCCTGTCAGAAACAGCCCGTGGGCGAGCGTCTCGCCTTCCTTGCGCTCAACCGCAACTATGGCTTTAAGAGCATCAAATGCGAGAGTCCGGTGTATAAGAGCATGTTTGTCGAGGGCGACACCTGCTATGTAAGCATTGACAAAACCTATGGTGGCATCTCGCGCTACGATGATATCGAGGGATTTGAAGTGGCTGGAGCCGACAAGATTTTCCATCGTGCTGTGGCAGGGCACTTTTGGGTGGCAGGCCAGGATCGCCGCAATGAGACGATCTTCGTTACGTCGCCAGAGGTGAAGCAACCAAAGTATGTGCGTTACTGCTTCCGCAATTTCGAGCTGGGCAACCTGAAAAACTGCGCCAATCTGCCGTTGATGCCGTTCCGGACAGACAAGGACGAATAGCAGGCAACATTTTTCGACGTAGCTGAAAAAGCAAGCGCCCTTGGAGCTATCCTTATGACAGGATACTCCAAGGGCGTTGTCGTTGAGGACAGCAGTTGCTGTCACAGAATGTTGACAGTACCGTCGCAGAGGACAGCAGGCACTGTCGCTTGATTTTGATGGTGCCGAATAGAGGACAGCAGGTGCTGTCGCTTGGTTTTGACGGTTCCGTTTTTGAGGAATCGGAGACTTTAGTAGGCGTGCTCGTCGTGGATGAAGAAAGAGCGGAAAGTCATGCCTATGATTTTCAAGTCCAGTCCCACGTTCCAGTGCTCCATGTACCAGATGTCGCGCTGTATGCGCTCTTCCATCTGCCAGAGCTCTTTTGTCTCACCACGGCATCCGGTGACCTGTGCCCATCCGGTGATGCCGGGCTTGCAGAAATGCCGTACCATGTATTTGTCGATGAGCTTGCCGTACATCTCAGTATGGGCGAGCATGTGGGGACGCGGCCCCACGATACTCATGTTGCCGATGAGCACATTGAAGAACTGCGGCAGCTCGTCGATATTGTATTTCCGGATGAAGTTGCCGAAGGGGAACTTGCGCGGGTCGTTCTCGGTGGCTTGCTTGCTGTCAGAATCCTTGTTGACGTGCATCGAGCGGAACTTATAGCACCAGAAGGTCTTGCCGTTGAGTCCCGTGCGCTTCTGCTTGAAGAACACGGGTCCGGGGCTTTGAATCTTGATGATGATACCCACTACGAGTGTCAGGGGTACCAGGAAGAGGCAGGTCACACTGCTCACTGCTAGATCAAAGGCACGTTTGAGCAGCTTGTTATAGGGTTGCATCAGTGGCGAGCTGTGGTTGGTGAAGAAGACATGATCACCCATGCGTATCGGACGCAGATGTACGGCGGACCCTATAAAGGTACGTGGTACATAATAGAAATAAACCACGTTTTTATCGCAGGAACGCATGATTCGCTCGATTTCACTACCCATCTCGTGTGGCAGGCTACAGTATACGATGTCTATACCGGATTGCTTCAGCAGCGAGCGGTCGTTTTTTTGCATCACCTGATTGAGTTGGCTCAGTGTGCCCAGATAGTGGAAATCGTCTGTGCTGCCTTTGATGGGCGTATCGCTGTAATAGCCCAATGAGCGATAGCCCATTTCGGGATTGTCCGTCATTTCTTTATGTAAGGTCAGCAGAGCAGGATCATCACCGACAAAGAGTACTCTCCGCACATTGTGGCCATGGCGTCGTAGACGGTTGACGATACTACGCTCGCAAATACGCGAAACTATCAGAAACGCGTAGGAGACAAGGGAGAAAAACAGCAAGAAGTGCAGCGGCGTGTTGTTGAAGATGAGCTTCAGCAGCACGGCAAGGGAGATGGTGAAGGTCAGTGTCAAACGGAAAACGTTGACCGACACATCGATCAGACGCAGCAACCGGAAGTGGACGATGGTGCGGAAGAAGATCTCGCCGATCAAAATAGCCACATTGGTTAGCACAACTACGACCCGCGTATAGGTGTGGAAGTAGTCGGGAATGTTTTTTCCAAGCACTATGAAAGTGATGTAAAAAACAAAGTTGATGATGACGAAGTCGCAGCATGAAATAGCGGCCAATAGAGTTTTGCTTCTGTCTATGTTAATGTTGCTCACGATGGTGGATTGATTTATTCTACTCCCCCCCCGTTCGCTGGGGTAAGAGATTCCCTTTGCTGTTGTTCTTATTGTGGCAAATTTACGACTTAATTTTAGAATATACAAATATTAGCCACTAAAAAAGTACATGTAGTTTTTTTTTATTAACTTTGCACATCAAAAGATGAATCATAAGATATAAATGGTACTCAACTATATTTGGATAGGATTCTTTGTCGTAGCCTTTGTTTTTGGCGGCGTACAATTGCTGATGGGTGACACCACAATCTTCCAGAAGATGGTGGACTCCACGTTTGATACATCAAAGACAGCCTTCGAAACATCACTGGGGCTGACGGGCGTGCTGGCTCTGTGGCTGGGAATCATGAAGATAGGAGAGAAGGCCGGTGCCGTCAACGCCTTGGCGCGGTTGCTCAGTCCGGTGTTTACCAAACTCTTCCCCGACATTCCTAAGAACCATCCCGTGATGGGTTCTATCTTCATGAACATCGCTGCCAACATGCTCGGACTCGACAATGCCGCCACGCCGACGGGTTTGAAAGCCATGGCCGGCATGCAGGAGTTGAACACAAAGAAGGACACAGCCACCAATCCGATGATCATGTTTCTGGTGCTCAACACGTCGGGGCTGACCATCATCCCTACGACGATTCTTGCCTTCCGCGCCAGTTATGGTGCCGCGCAGCCCACCGATGTGTTCATCCCCATCCTTTTGGCGACGAGCGTGGCCACGCTGGCGGGTATTATCATCACCTCTATGTGGCAGCGCATCAACCTCTTCCAACCCATTCTGCTGGCTACCTTGAGCGGACTCATCGCCTTTGTCGCTTTGGTCATCTGGGGCTTCGGACAGATGGACAAGGACACAATGGGCACTGTGACGGCCGTGGCCGGCAACCTGATCCTGATGACGGTGATCGTGCTGTTCATCCTTGCGGGAGTGAGAAAGCGCATCAATGTCTACGATGCCTTTATCGAAGGAGCCAAGGAGGGCTTCCAGACAGCAGTGCGCATCATCCCTTATCTTGTTGCCATCCTGGTGGCGGTGGGGGTGTTTCGCGCCTCGGGTGCGATGGACATGCTCGTCGGGGGCATTGCTTGGGTGGTGAAGCAATGCGGACTGAACACCGATTTCGTGGGAGCGTTGCCCACGGCGTTTATGAAGCCGCTCTCGGGCAGTGGAGCCCGCGGACTGATGTTGGAGGCCATGAAGAACTATGGTCCCGACTCCTTCGTGGGTCGTCTGAGCTGCATCTTCCAAGGTTCCACCGACACCACCTTCTATATCCTTGCCGTCTACTTCGGCTCTGTAAATATTAAATACACACGTCACGCTGTGGCCTGCGGCCTGCTGGCCGACCTTGCAGGCGTCATTGCGGCCATAGCAATAGCGTATATATTCTTTTAGATAATGGCAAATTTAAAATCACTTGCAAAAGACACGGCCATCTACGGCCTGAGCAGTATCGCAGCCCGCTTTATCGGCTATTTGCTCGTGCCCATTGAGACGGCGAAGTTCAACGCTGCCGGCGGACAGTATGGCATCATTACCAACATCTATGCCTACATTGCCCTGCTCATCATCATCCTGACCTACGGCATGGAGACCACCTTTTTCCGGTTTATGAACCGACCGGGTGAAGATCCGAAGAAGGTCTATCCCACCACACTCCACACCGTAGGCTTCACCTCACTGCTCTTCGTGGTGCTGCTCGCGCTGTTTATCCATCCCGTCGCCAGTGCCATCGGCTATCCCGACCATCCCGAATATCTGATGATCATGGGCGTGTGCGTGGCCATCGATGCTTTCACTGCCATCCCCTTTGCCTATCTGCGTTATGCCCATAGACCCATCAAGTTTGCATTACTGAAGATGGTAAGCATTGCCGTGAACATCGTGGGCGTGTCGCTCTATCTCATCGTGTTGCCAGCCATGCACGTCAATCTCTTCGGCATCTACGACGCAAACTTTGACTTGGAAGTGGTGTGGGTGTTCTGGATAGAACTCTCCGGCTCCGTGCTCACGCTGCTCTTGCTGGGCAAGGAACTCAAGGCGATGGGCAATCCTTTCGACAAGGCTACCTGCCAGCGCATGCTCCGCTACACCTGGCCGTTGCTCGTCATGGGACTGGCCGGACAGCTCAACCAGTGTGCCTCACAGATTATCTTCCCCTATGTCTTCGACGGCAACGCCCATGACGCACGCGTTCAGCTTGGCATCTACGGCGCGTGCATCAAGATAGCCACCATCATGGTGATGATCACCCAGGCCTTCCGCTATGCCTACGAACCGTTTGTCTTCGGACAGTCCAAGGAGAAGAACAATAAGGAGACCTACGCCCGCGTGATGAAGTTCTACATCATCTTCACGCTGCTCGCCTTCCTCTGCGTGGTGGCCTACATGGACATCATCCGCTATATCATCGGGCGCAGCTACTGGGAGGGACTGGAGATTGTGCCGATCGTGATGGCTGCCGAGATCATGTTCGGTGTGTTTTTCAACCTCAGTTTTTGGTATAAGCTCATCGACAAGACCATTTGGGGTGCGTGGTTCTCAGGAATAGGTGCAGTCGTATTGATCGCTTTCGACATCATCTTCATTCCGCGCTTCAGCTACTGGGCTTGCGCTTGGGCCGGCTTCGCCTCGTATGCGGTGAGCATGGTGCTGAGCTATTTCTTCGGTCAGAAATACTATCCGATCGCCTATCCGTTGAAGTCTATCTTCACCTATACGTTGCTTGCCGTGGTGCTCTTTGTGGGCATGAGTGCTTCCAACCGCTATCTGCCGATGCTGCCGGCACTGCTTGTCAACACGCTGCTGCTGATCGCGGATGTAGCATTCATCGTGAAGAAGGACCTGCCGCTGAGCTCTTTGCCCGTCATAGGCAAGAAGTTCCGGAAATAAAGCGCTTCGTCTCTTATATATATAATAAGGTGTGCGCACAGAGAAAGCGCACACCCACGTATATATAATAAGGTGTGCGCAAGGCTGATCGTCAAGTAGACGTTTATAAAAGAAGTGTAGGTAATGACAAACCATAAAGAAACAACAGAAGCAAAGCACGGTCCTGCAGCGGTGATCATGGGTGCCTCGTCGGGCATAGGTATGGAAGTGGCCCGGCTGTTGCTCCACCGTGGCTGGCATTTGGGACTCGCCGCCCGCCGCACCGAGCCTTTGGCCGCGCTGAGCGAGGAATATCCCGGGCTGGTGAAATATGCTTCCATCGACATCACGGAAACCGGAAGCGAAGTGCTGTTGCGCCGGTTGATCGATGAAATGGAGGGGATCAGCCTCTATCTTCATGTCTCTGGCGTTGGTTGGCAAAACATGGCACTCGATGCCGACAAGGAGCTGACGACGGTGCAGACCAATGCTTTGGGCTTCACGCGCATGGTCGGTGAGGCTTATCGCTACTTTGCCGCTCGCGGCGAAGGCCACATTGCTGTGGTGTCGTCCATCGCCGGTACCAAGGGCATGGGGGCGGCTCCGGCCTATAGTGCTACCAAGGCCTTTGACACAACTTACGTTGAAGCCTTGGAGCAACAAGCCCACATGCGTGGCAAACACATCCATTTCACCGACATCCGTCCGGGCTTTGTCCGTACTGCCCTGCTTGGCGACGGCCGCCGCTATCCCCTGTTGATGAACCCGGAAACCGTGGCGCGTGCCATCGTCAACGCCATCCTTCACCACCGCCATGTCGTGGTCATCGACTGGCGCTACCGTCTGCTCACTGCTCTCTGGCGTTGCGTGCCACGTTGGATATGGCGAAGGATGAGCGTCAACAACGGATAGAAGCTAAAAGATCACGGAAAAAACAAAAAGCGGAGCAATATTTTGTAGTCTTCCTAAAATCCGCAAGCAATCTCAATGACAATCTCAATTGCAGTAAAGAGCGTGAACACTATGCATCATGATAGTATGAGCGTGAATTTTGTCCGATTTGTGCACACCATCCCCTTACCCCACGATGC
>NZ_VUNG01000013.1 GCF_009695775.1 Hallella mizrahii
AATGTTGCATCCTTATTTGCCGGAAATGCTACATTGCTAATTTCCGAAATCTGCTACATTCATTTTTCCGAAATCTGCTACATTGCTAATTTCTGAAATTTGTTGGTGCAAAGATACCGATTACAGATGGCCAACTGCATTTGGGAAAATGCTATTATAATGGTGTAGGAATAGACCAAAATAACAATTTGGCACTTTATTGGTATCGCAAAGCCGCAGACCAAGGACTTGTAAATGCTCAGACCGAGCTTGGTGATTATTACTATGGTCAGGATGGTGTCTTTCAAAGTATCGAAAAGTTGAAGCAAGCTGTTACGTGGTATAAGAAAGCGGCTGAGCAAGGCAATGATTATGCGCAATATAGTTTGGCCTATTGCTATTACAATGGCAAAGGTGTAGATACCAATTACCCAGAGGCCGTGAAATGGTATAGGAAAGCTGCTGCACAAGGCTATGACGCTGCTCTATACGAGTTGGGGCAATGCTATTATGAAGGAAATGGCGTTGCAAAGAATTATCAAGAGGCTGTGAAACTATTCAGACAGGCTATTGATAAAGGAAACGAAGATGCCCAACTGGCACTGGCAGAATGCTATCTATACGGAAGAGGAGTAAAGAAAAATCTTGACAAAGCAATTGGATTGTACCAACCTCTTGCAGACAAAGGCAATGGTAGTGCTAAAGAAGGACTAAGAAACGTAGAAGCTGCGAGAAGGGCGCCTGCGATTGATCGCGCTCAGAATCAATATTATAATACGATTGTACGTAAATATGGAGCGAAAGCAGCAAATGCTATGCTAAATGGCCGTCCTTATGTCGGAATGCCTGAGGGCGTCATCAGAGACTTTGTCTTTGTTGATGGTGATGGTATAGCATTCAATGCTTATGGCTTCTCCAGATTAGTGCAAGGTTATAAACTCTATCTGCCAACGACAAGATTAGCCATATATATTGCTGCAGGTAATATAAAGGCACCTCGTTGGATTTATTGTCAAAGGGGACGTGTATCAGCGATTAAGTGGTAAGTTTATTTTAATATTGTTAAACTCAATTTATAATATGAAGATGAAAAAGAAAATTATTAGTCTGCTAATAGCCATCATGGCTATGCTGCAAGTTCTGCCATTAATGGCTCAGAACATTCAACAAACACCCGCGGATAAGTTATTCGCACAGTATCGTGAACAATACTCACAGGAGGCTCAAGTATTAACCCTTGACAAATCTGGGATTAAAGATGTCTATAACTCAGAAGAAGCTAAAAAAGCTGAGTTCTTTATCAACCATACTCAGTCGGCTGTCGTGCTCGTTTTTTCCAATCCGAAAGCAGAACTTGTTTCAACGGCCCAACGGGATCTAAACGAATTGACAAAACAAGGTTACACCAAAAACCCGGCAGAAGAAGCAAGCTACTACTTGGTTAAGGGCGACAAGATCGTGGAACAGGTAGGCCTAGAAAAAGAGGGTGGTTCGGTTATGATCATCTTAACCAAATGCGCTTTTCCAAAGGATGAATTTGAAGACTTGAACAGCATGGCTTCAGAAGAGCAAATTCCTGCAAGCCAAAATGAGTTGGACCAAGAGATAAAGAATGGCAATTTCCCGAACAATTATTCTTCTGCTATGGTTAAAGAATGTTTGGTCGCCTATAACTGCGGTGAGATTCTGAATAATATGGTCGCAGAACAAATGGGAAGCGATATTCCTTGTAAGGAAAACACAATTTGGAAATTCGTCTCTGCTTTAAGCAAGAAAAACAAGATGGCATGCTTCGTTATGGCAATTTGGCCTCTTCTTTATGAAAGTTACCAAAACCATTATGAAGGAACCGTCTTGAATCCTTCCTTGAAGGTTGTATTGAAAAAGTTAGTCGCAATTTATTGCAAGGCGGATCCCGCCTTAAAGAGTTACAAGGATTTTCCTAAGTATTTTACTATAGATGATCAAGGCAACGTAACGCTGAATGAGCCAGACAACTGGAGCGATTCTGACTATCAGGAGACACTCTACAAGACATTGGTTGATGCTATAGAATAATAACTTGCATAATAACCATTTGATGGGCAACGCAGGCTGTCAAAACGAAGAAAAAGTTTCGTACTAATCAGATGGAATGTCATCTTATATAATTTGAAATTAAGAATTATAACCCTCAGAACGGAGTCTTAATTTCCGTTCTGAGGCAATTAAAAATAAGGATAGAATGGAATTAGAGAATCTGAAGGAGCTACAGTGTAGCATTACTCAATTGTGGCGCATGGAGGAGAAAGATTTCTCCCCATGGCTGGCAAGTCATTTGTCAGTGATCAGCGAATTAACCAATACGATTCTCCGACCAGAGAGACTTGAACAACGGGTAGGAAAATATGAAGCAGACATCGTTGCAAAGGATGCTTTGTCGGGTGTCCAAGTGGTAATCGAGAATCAGTTTGGCAAATCTGATCACGATCATTTGGGCAAGAGTATCACTTACATGTCGAACATTGGCGCTAAAATACTCATTTGGATATGTGAGGAGTTTAATGATGAGCATTTAGCTGCCATCAGAAAGCTAAATGAAGATACCAATAGCGACCTGCATTTCTTTGCCATTAGCGTCAATTGCTATAAGATTGGTGATAAGGGACTCTATGAGTTCAAATTGGAAGAAGGTGGAGACGGGCTAAATACAACGGACTGCAAGAAACTCAGCTTCTGGAAGGATGTAGAATCTCTCCTTCCTAAGCCTTTGAATGAGAAGTTTACTCCTACAAACCGGAACTATGCTGACTTTGGAAAGATCCTTTCCCAGGCAAAATTCGGCATGTCGTTTGACAGAAAAGGCGTTAGTAGAGTCTATTTTTATACTGACAATGAGCAAGATGCTCATTTGATTGCCGATAAAGTAAAGGACAGTTCTCTTCCTTTTGAAAATTCCATAGGCTCCAAGAACAACTCACTCTACTATTGGATCCTGAGAAACGAAAAGGAGAAAGATCCTCATTGGTTTGCTGATACAGCCACAAAAATATATCATCTTCTTGAAGACAAGAAATAAGATTTAAGGCAGATCGTGTACGGTCTGCCTTATTCATGCTTGCGTAAGATCTTTCGTGAAGTTCAACTTAAGTGCCTCCGGCTATCCCGTCACTGAGGAGTTTATGAAGGAGATGAACAAGCGGTGGTTCTGGCATACATAATAATGATATTATTTCCCCTCAGACCACTTACAGACCACATAGAAGTCTTAACAGCTACATAGAAATTCTAAAACACCCCAATAGATAAGAAGTTATCTGTACACTATAGTATCAAATCAAAAGCAAATGCTTATTTTTGTAGACAATATCGTTGAAGCCGACCCTGCAAAGAGCCGCCTTTTTGACCTATAGGTCTAATTTTATGTAAGTTTGCTGCTGGCAAGTCCTTAACCAACGCGGTGACTACCATTCTCTGATTGCTTTCAAGAAAGCGGAATGCATCTATGATATAACGTACCATTTCGCCCATCGCGTTCTCAAGATTGGCGACCGGACGATAGACCAAATGGTCCAGGCCGCACGCCAGGTAAGCAGAATCTCGCCGAAGGATATATCGACGGCGTGACTTCCATGGAGAACTGCTTAACCTCCGCATCTATCATGCCACCTATCAATCCGTTTTAGAAGGAAGCGGGGTAGAAGAAGAAAGCGGCCATTCTCGAAAAGATCAAAGCTATTTTCAGCAGGTCCTATGATCTCATGGGACCAGGATTATCGGACGATACCAGCGCCGAAGCTCCTAAACGGGACTGTCTGCCGTAAGCCGGTCTTGATGACCTTTCCATGGCAGCAGAAGCCAGACCAGCAAGGGGGTAGGTATGGCTGTTGGTTTTATATACGAAGGACTGGTTCTTTCGGCTTTGCGATAGAAAAGGGCAGAGAAGATTCGGGTATGCCAAAGAAAAGTTGTAACTTTGCCTGAGATAGAATCTTATGTATGACAGCAATAGACAAAGATAAAGTTTATCAGCAACTGACGGCACAGGCAAAGAGTCTGGTCGATGGTGTAGACAACGTAGTAGGGGCCTTGGGCAATGTGATAGCTCTGCTGAAAGAAGAGCTTCCATCTTTCTTTTGGGTCGGCTTCTATGTGGTCAAAGAAGGGAGCCTGCAGTTGGGACCCTTCCAAGGTCCGGTCGCCTGCTACAGCATCGAGAAGGGTAAGGGCGTCTGTGGCACTGCTTGGGAAAAGGCGCAGACACTTGTCGTTCCCGACGTGCATCAGTTCCCCGGTCATATTGCCTGCTCCTCACGCTCCAATTCCGAGATAGTCGTGCCGGTCTTCCATGGTGGAGAGGTCGTTGCCGTTATCGATGTGGACAGCGAAGACTTTGATGCCTTCGACGAGGAAGACAAACGCGGCTTGGAGACGATAGCCCAAATCGTGGCACCGCTTTTTGCCGCAGGATATTGAGAGCTTTCCTACTCTTGCTATAGTCACTAAACCTGTATGAAGAAGTTGAATATGGACATTCGCAACATCATCCGTAAGCTCAAGGACAAGATGGAGACCAGCTACAGTCTGCCTTGGCGGGAAGACTTCGGAGGGTATCTGCTCCAGCGTGGTTATCTGCTCTACCAAAATCTTTTTATCAACCGTCACTGGGGCTTCGCTGCCCAACTCACTTTCAATACCTTCATGTCCCTTATTCCTGCCTTTGCCATCATTTTCGCCATCGGCAAGGGACTGGGATTTGAGGGCTATATTCTCTCTTGGTGTAAGTATGTCTTCTCGGCTCAACCGCAAGTATACGATGCCATCGTGAGTCTTTCGGAGTCCTATATCCAATATGTTCATACACGGGTCTTTGTCATCGCCGGCATTGCCGTCATGCTTTGGAGCGTGATCAGTCTCTTCATGGATATCGAGAGCGTATTCAACGACATCTGGGGCGTCAAGGAAGACCGGCCATTGCAGAAACGGTTGATCTATTATATTGCAATTATCTTCTGTGCACCGATTGTCATCATCCTCTGCAGTTTTTTCACTATCTACAGCTACTTACTCCTCGACTATCTGCCTGTCATCCGTTTCGTCACTCCTGTCATGCACTGGGCTACAGGCATCATCGTCCCCGTGTTGCTGATGTGGCTGTTTTTCTTGTGTCTTTATACCTGCATCCCCCATACGCCCGTGCCCGTCAGGCATGCTTTGTGGCCGTCACTTTTAGCCAGCTTCTGCATCATGCTGCTCCAGATGGCCTATATCCATTTGCAGGTTCTGGTCTCGAGCTACAGCATCATCTATGGCAGTCTGGCCGCCATCCCTCTTCTCTTGTTGTGGTTGCAGATATCTTGGTACATCATCATCGGATGCGCGGAACTCACGCATGCCAATCAGGATCTGGCAATCGGCAACGTTGATAAAACCACAGAGTACACGATGAACGAGATCATCGCTCAGTGCCTCATCATCCTTGACCTGCTCATCGATCGCCAGCAGAAGGGCTATAGTCCTCTCCGCTTTACTCAGCTACAACAGCGAACCCAATTCTCCCGTCCCGTGCTCTTGCAACGTCTCGCCCGGATGGAAGCCTGCGGCATCGTCTATGCTTCACCGTCACATCACCGTCATGACAAGATCTATACACTAAGTCAAAACACGCAGGATATCCAACCCGATGTAGTCGTTGCCCGACTGATGAACTCTCGTTTGGGTGATGATGGCCGTCGGGTCACCGATGCGAAGATCCGTGAGAAGATAAAGACTTTAAAGATCCATATAGATAGGTAGATAGCGCTCCACCGTTTAAGTGCGCTATCGCGTAATACCCGGTCTTAAATAAATGACTTTCTATATGTGATTTTAATTCTTGCTTGGTAGCATGTCATACACATATAATATATAATATAGTCAGACTCAGAAATTTTATTATTTACTGCTGTTCATAAACTATTCAGGGAATGCTGGCCGAAAAGAATCCACTGAATAGTTACTAACAAAAAAGAATTGGTTAATGCGTGTTAAAGTTGATTTGCAGCGCATTAGTGTTCTTGCAATTCCTACCAAACGGTAACCATAAGACTGGAAAGTAACCTCTTGCAGGATATTGGATTAATGCCTATCTTTGCACTCGCAAACGGGGATCAAGACCCAGACAAATGAGTTGGAGAATCCCTTACGGTAAGAAACATAATATTCACAATAAGCAAAAGAAAGGAAAACAGATTATGGCAAATGTAGTTTTAATCGGTGCGACAGGATTCGTAGGTTCAGCAGTTCTCAACGAGCTGCTCTCTCGTGGTCATAAGGTGACGGCAGTGGTGCGCAATGCCGCCAAGCTGCCCAAGAACGACAACCTCACAGCCGTGGAGGAGGATGTGGCCAACGTGGACGCTATCGCCAACATCGCAAAAGGCAAGGATGCCGTCATCTCGGCCTATAACCCTGGATGGAACAATCCACAGATGGGCAAGATCAATGATGAGAATTATCCCAAGATTGTGGAGGCCGTGAAGAAGAGTGGCGTAAAGCGTCTGCTCATTGTCGGCGGTGCCGGCACACTGTTTGTCAAGCCTGGTGTGCGTGTAGTGGATACAGGTGTTATCCCCGACGCGATCATTGATGCGGTCCGCTCTTTGGGCAACTTCTATCTCAACTACCTCACCAAGGAACACGACCTCGACTGGGTGTTCTTCTCTCCCGCCGGTGCTTTCGAAGATGCTGACAAAGGCAAGCGTACGGGCAAGTTCCGTTTGGGCAAGGACGACCTCATCGTGGACTCTGCCACAGGCACGAGCCATATCTCCGTACAGGACTATGCCATAGCCATGGTCGACGAGTTGGAGAAGCCTGCCCACCACAAGGAGCGCTTCACCATCGGCTACTAACTTGCGTTTTGCAAAAGCAGTAATCATTTGCAGGGGTGGTCTGACTGGTTTTAGTTCCTGCCCATCCCTTCCTTGAACCTTTCTAAAAGCATCTGGGCCAACGCGTTCTTTGGGTTGAGCTTCAGCGCCTCGTCGAAGCTGTCGAGGGCTTGACGGTAGTAGCGCGGTCCGTTTTGTTGTGGGTTGGTCACGATGATGGCTGTGTAGTAGAAGCCGTGGAGCGTGGCGAGGTCAGAGCGGTCGGCAGCTTTGGTGGGCTGCAGAGTCTCGATGCGTTGGATCATGCGCTGTGCCTCGTCGATATACTGCTGTGCCTTGCTGTTTTGAGGTTGCTCACAGACTGTACCGAGCAAGAGCATAGCCTGCTGGTATTTCGGTAGGATGCTGTCGGGCTGCATGGCTTCCAAGCGTTGCAGCGAGGCGAGTTGCTGCTCCATCGTGGGCTGACTCTGCTGAGCGTGGAGACTGAGGAGAGACACAACGAGGAGGACGAGGATTGTCATGCGACGGCTGACGGTGGAAGCTAGTACCTTAGAAATTTGCGATGTCATAAGCTTTATTACTTTTTAGTGAAACAAAAATTCCGATATACAGAAAGCGGTCGGAGCCGTTGGTGATGGGCTTGCCGCCACGGTAGCCATAGATGTTCTTGCGTCCGAGCAGATTGCTCAGCGAAGCGTAGACGATGACGCGCTTGCTCGCAAGGCAGGTGACGCTGGCATCGAGACTATTATAATAAGGTGTGGTGCGCCTCTCGCTCTTCCGTCCCGAGGCAAACGACTCGGTGAGTCCGAGGCTGAAAATGCCAATGCCATATTTCAGCGCGAGACGCAGGTTGTGACGCGAGACGTAGGGTGGCTGCTGCTCGGTGAGGTCGTTGAGGTAGCGTCGGTGTGAGTCGTTGTAGCTGTAGCTGAGCATCGTGGTGAGGTTGGGCATCAGCGACCGGTCGTCGATGAAAAGGTCAAAGCCCCGGCTTGCGCCATAACCGTCGGCAGTGTAGCGGCCTTGATGGAGGAGCGGCAGACGGGAGTATCGCTTGTAATAAGACTCTATGCGTACGAGCGTGTTGCCATGACTGTATTGCAGTCCGGCGATGTAGTGATGGGCCAGTGAGGATCGGGATGGTGCAAGGCTACGCGCCAAGATGGTATCGGCGGGCTCTTGGGTGTAGCTTCCGGCAGAGAGCGAGAGCAGCCAGTGGCGCGCAGGATTGTAGTTGAGCAGCAGGCGGGGCAGCAGCGTGCAATGGCGGGAGAGGCTGGAATATTCCGCGCGCAGCGAGGCTTCGGCAAAGCAACCTTTGAAGAGCTTATATTGCGTCATGGCGAAGAGTGCCGGCAACAGATAGCTTTTGGAACTGTGCAGACGGTCATGGAGGCGATAGTCGAGCCACTGATAGCGGAAGAAACTCTCCATGCCAATGGTACCTTTCATCCATGTAGAAAGCGTCTTCGAGGCTTTTGTCTTGACGTGGAGCTCGCCCGTGCGGTGACAATAGCGGTCGCCATGGAGCAGTGCGTCACTGATGTCTTGCCATACCATGCCACCGGCGAGCCCCGCGAACCAAGTGATGTGTCCCTTGGCAGAGCCTTTCGCCACACTGTTGAGATAGAGGTTGTTTTCCTCAAGGCTGAGCGTCCGCCCGTCAGTGTTGAGGCTCAGCGTCGTGCGGTCAAAGCCGAGATAGCTCTTCCATACACTCGACGGAGTGGGCTGCGTCTTCCATTGTGTTTCGAATGAGAGTTGTCGGTAGGGCTTGTGCCAAGTCCAACGGTCGGGGAACAGGCGGCTGTACAATCCCAAGTCCATATAGGTGGCATTCATCGACCAGCAGCCTTGTCTTGTTGTCTTTGTTCCTCCAATGTTCCAGTCGATCAGCGAGGCGCTCACGCCCAATTTGTCCGAGACCGATGCGTCGGTAGTCTCCATGGGCAGCACCGACGACAGCGCTTGCCCATATTCCGCGTCGTAGCCTCCGAGGGAAAAGGCGATGCCCTTGAAAAGAAAAGGAGAGAAACGTCCGCGCGACGGACTGTTGGGGGCTGTAGTGGAGTAGGGTTGCAACACGTGCATGCCGTTGATATAGGTTTGGCACTCCTCGCTGCTGCCGCCTCTGACATAGAGTTTCCCATCCTCGCCAACCTTCTGTGTGCCCGGCAGACTCTGCAGTGCTGCCACGATGTCACCGCAACTGCCACCGTCGAGCACCACATCGAGGGCTCCCAGCTGTTTCAAGCCATTAGCCTGCCCGAACTGGAAGGTGCTGCCGGTGACGACGACTTCATCGATGGTGGTTGTGCGCTCATATAGCCGGATGTCGAGCGGCCCTTGGCCTTTTTGCCAATCCCGTTCCGTGTTGTCATATCCTATGCAGGTGACCATCAGCTGTGCGCTGTCGGCTTTCAACGTTGAAAAGGAGAAGTGTCCGAGCGAGTCGGTGAGGCAGCCGTCCGTCGTACCTTTGACAAAGACGTTGGCGCCGGCTATCGGATGGCGGCCATCGGTCACCGTACCCGATACCAGTTGCTGTGCATAGCCGAGGCAATGGCACGACAGCAGTAGAAGGAGTATGAGCATGTTGCGTTTCATGCCGGCAAAGTTAGCGCATGAAACGCAACGCTGCAAATTTGTGGGACAGACAGCTAACTACGGGGCTATACGTCTATGTGTCTGGACGAAATGCAAGGATTTGGGACGAATGACTAAGCAGAAAAGCCCTGGCTTTGAGCGGAAGCGCGAGGGGGGGGGTGAGACAGGCAGCGAGGGCGGCGAGTTGTAACTCGCCGAACAGAACGGAGCAGAACAATGAGTGTGGTCTTTTAACCGACAAACGAGCGCAAGGTCTTTACGTAACTTCTCGATACGGGCACTGTATGGTGCTCGTCGCCCACGGTGAGTTGGTAGCCGTTGGAGTTGCCATGGGCGGAGAGAATGTTGTTGAGGTTGATGATGAACGAGCGGTGGCATTGAAAGATGCTCTTCTCGTTGGCATCGGCAAGGACAGAGGTCAGCGTGGTGCGCAATTGTTGGTGCTCGATATGACCTTCTTGTAGGAAGTAGATGTCAACGCAGTTTTTCTGTGCTTCGGCGTAGAGAAAGTCGGACAGGGGGAGTGTGAGGTCGTTGCCACGCACCGACGTGTCGTGAAAGGTCACTGTCTCTCCGGCTTGCGCATCGGTGTCCTTAGGCAGCAGTTCAGCCAGACGTGTGCGCAACCGCCGCTGATATTCCAAGGCCACGATGGTGAGCGTGATGGGAATGCCGAAGAGCAGGGTGACATAGAGATAAGCCAGGACGAGTTGGGGCGAGAGCGAATTGTGGAACAACAGCGTATTGACAACACTATTACTCATGCTGATACAGCAGAGCAATAGCAGAATGGCCACGCACTCATGCCACACCCGCCACGTCTTAACACGCCGCACCCAAGGTCTGAATACACACGCACCATAGCACCACGTGACGGCTACAGCCAACAAGGAGAAGCAGAGTGCCACGAAAAAGATGTTTCCTTCAAACTGACCCAGGCCAAAGGGTCTGAGAAAGAAAAGAAGGAAAAATACGATGGCACCGGCAATCAGTCCTGCCTGTAGCCAGTTGCCATTGTCGTTCTGAGGCAATGGTCTTGAGAAGAAACTTATCAACCTGTTCATGTTACTTCTTGGTCTTTACCTTCCTGTCGAACAGAAAGCTTTTCAGATGATAACTGTCATCGAAGGGCAACGGTCCGCCGATGATGTCGAAATAGGCATAGCTCAGCACGCTCGTCGTAGACCAGTGACGGCGAAGATAGCCAAGTCGCGGAGCGAAAAATGGATGTGTCGGATGTTCATGTCCGCTTGTCCATAGTCTTCCTTTTTGCAAAGATAGTGTTTTCTTTTGATAAGGCGACTCTTCTCTTGATTTTTATGTGGATTCTCTTTTTCCTGCGACTATTCACCGAAGATTTTCGACTTTAACTTGAAGTTCGGCGCAGTCTTCCCACAGTTCAAGAGAAAGGAAAGTTTTGAGGGCTTCGGTGTAGAAAAGCAGCAGCCTCCAATCTTGGAGAAGATGTACAATGAGAAGTGTTTGGTTTGGCGTGCAAACAGCTGCATCAAGATGATTTCACCAAGTTTCTTGTCAACCGCAAGGGGGAGGGGGCGTTTCTCCTCCCCCCCTTATTTTCTTGCCTCACTAGGACGTTTTTAGGAAAAACTATTGTATATTTGCATGAGTTTATTGATACTCGCAAAAACAACGATCTGTTATGAACATATTACAGGAACTGAGAAACAAGCGGCACCCCCATGTGTTGGGTGCCTTCGATATTTTCAAGTATATTGGTCCGGGACTCCTTGTTACCGTAGGTTTCATTGACCCGGGCAACTGGGCCAGTAACTTTGCCGCTGGTTCAGAGTACGGTTATGCGCTGTTGTGGGTGGTGACGCTGTCAACGATCATGCTCATCGCCTTGCAGCACAATGTGGCCCACTTAGGCATTGTCACCGGACTCTGTCTGAGTGAGGCGGCCGTGAAGTACACGCCCCGGTGGGTGGGTCGCCCCATCGTGGTGAGTGCAGTCTTGGCGAGTATTTCCACGTCGTTGGCCGAGATCCTTGGTGGAGCCATCGCCTTGCAGATGCTTTTCGGCATCTCCATTCCGGTAGGCGCGCTATTGGTGACCATTGCTGTGCTCATCCTGCTGTTTACCAACTCTTATAAGAAAATAGAGCGTGCGGTCATCGGTTTTGTATCCATTATCGGATTGTCGTTTATCTATGAACTCTTTTTAGTGCATGTCGACTGGGGCGAGGCGGCACGTGCCGCAGTGGTGCCCTCGGTGCCGCAAGGCTCCCTGCTCATCGTGATGAGCGTTCTCGGTGCCGTGGTCATGCCCCACAATCTTTTTCTCCATTCCGAGGTGATACAGAGCCGCGAGATCAACCTCAAGGGCGATGAGCGTATCCGCCACATGCTCAAATATGAGTTTGCCGACACGCTCTTCTCCATGCTCGTCGGCTGGGCCATCAACTCTGCCATGATCCTCTTGGCTGCCTCGACGTTCTACACCCATGGTGAACATGTCGATGATTTGGCGCAGGCCAACGCCATGCTGGCACCGCTCTTGGGCAGCAACGCTTCCAACATCTTTGCACTGGCACTGCTCTTAGCCGGCATCTCCAGTACCATCACCAGTGGCATGGCAGCCGGTAGTATCTTTTCGGGGCTCTTCAGTGAGTCGTACAATGTCAAAGACCCTCACTCGGTAGTAGGCGTGGTGCTTTCGTTGGGCATAGCCTTACTGATCATTTTCTTTATTGGCAATCCTTTCCAGGGACTGATCATCTCGCAGATGGTGCTGAGCCTGCAACTGCCGTTCACCGTGTTCTTGCAAGTGAGTCTCACCTCATCGAAGCGTGTCATGGGCAAATACGTCAACAAGCCGTGGAACACGGCTTTCCTCTATAGCCTGGCAGGTATCGTTACTGTTCTAAATATCTGGCTTCTCGTCTCATCTTTGGCGTGAGGTACATGAGCAATATATTATAAATATATGAGTAGAAACCAACAAATCATTCGTACAAGTTTGGTGGGCATTGCCGCCAACCTCTTCCTTGCCGCCTTTAAAGCCGTGGCAGGGTGGATAGCTGGGTCGGTGGCTATCATCATGGATGCGGTCAACAACCTCAGCGATGCACTCTCGTCTGTCATTACCATTGTCGGCACAAAACTCTCAGAGAAACCCGCCGACCGCGTCCATCCTTTTGGTTACGGTCGTGTGGAATATTTCAGTGCCATCATTATCTCGGTTATCGTCCTTTCCACGGGTATTCTCTCTTTGGTGGAGAGTGTAAAGAAGATTTTCGATCCCACCAATCCTTCCTACACCGCTGTCACGCTTACAATTATAATTGTGGCCATCGTGGTTAAACTCGTCTTGGGTTGGTATGTGAAGAAGCAGGGCCGCCAGTTACAGAGCAACGCCTTAGAGGCCAGCGGTGCTGATGCCACTTTCGATGCCGTAGTGACGCTCTCCACGCTTGTCTCCGCCGGTATCATGCTTTTTACAGGGGTCAACCTTGATGGCATTCTCGGCTCAATCATCTCGCTTGTCATCATCAAGGCTGGCATAGAGATGATTGGAGCACCTGTAGGCCAGCTGCTCGGCGAGAGCATCTCGAAGGAGATGATGGTCAACATCAAGAACGATGTGAAGCAGTTTGCAGGCGTTCTCGGTGTTTACGACATTATCCTCAACTACTACGGTCCTAATGCCATCATCGGTTCGCTCCACGTCAGTGTGCCAGAATCCATGACGGCCAACCGCATTCATGGCCTCACACGGTCCATCACCAAGCTACTCTATGACAAGTATCATGTCATCGTTACGGTGGGTATCTATGCTGTTTGCGACCATGGCAAGGAGAGTGAACTGCAAAAGGGTGTGATGGTTTTCCTGAAGAGCTACCCCCATATCGAGCAGGTACATGGCTACTTCTATCTTGAGGAGAAGCGCACAGTCACCTTCGACGTGGTGCCCGACGACTCGATTCACGATGACAATGCCTTTCAGTATCAGCTCCTTCAGGCCATCCGCAAGGTTTATCCCGGCTATATATTCAACATCGTCATCGACCATATCTATTGCAAGTAAGTATCCGCAAGCCGCGGACACAAGAGGAATACGAGAAGAAGATTAAGGAGAATATCGGTGTGGTGGATAACATGAACCGTATGGTCGACAACATGCTCATGCTTACACGCGCCGATAGTTCCCACTTTCGATTGCATTCCACCGACGTAGGCATCCGTGAACTGCTCAGCGAGACGTGCAGCGCCTATTCCAATCAGATCATCCGACGTGGCATTCATATCCGGTCTGATTGGTGCCACCGTTCATTTTGATAGTTGTCCGGAAGGACCAACGACGGTAACAGTGGAGCTATAAGACTGTCCTTTCCCATATGGCATTCCTATGAGAAATGTGGGAAATTTCATGGTTTTCATAGGAATAACATGTAATCCTGCCTAAAGGTTAGCTCTATGGGGAAAGAGTCTCCTTTGCAGCCTGGCCAGGCGTGTATCCGACTAAGAGAATGGGCAACAGCAAAGACGGAGGAAGTGGCAGCAGCATGATGCCAACGGCTCTTTAAGGCTAAAGGATCTCTAAGGCGATGGCAGCACAGGCCTCGGCATCGGCGAGCGCATGGTGATGGTTCTTGAGATCATAGCCACAGCGTGCGGCGATGATGTCGAGGTTGTGGTGTCCGCCGGGCCACACACGTCGCGAGGCGATGAGCGTGCAGTAGAAAGGATAGTCGGGATAGTCCATGCCATACATTCGGAAGACTGCTTTCAGGCAGTTTTCGTCAAAAGCCTTGTTGTGGGCTACGAGGGGCAGACCTGCTATCTTGGGCTCTATCTGCTTCCATACGTCGGGGAAGATGGGTGCGTCTTCGGTGTCTTCCCGGCAGAGTCCGTTGACGCTGGAGCAACGCCAGTTGTAGTAGTCGGGCTCGGGGTGGATGAGCGAGTAGAACGAGTCGACCATCTCGCCGTTTTTCACGATCACCACGCCCACGGCGCAGACGCTGGTACGCTCGAAGTTGGCGGTCTCGAAGTCGATGGCTGCAAAGTCTTTCATGGCTGTTGATTTGTGTAGAGAAAAAGCAAGGGAATCGTTTCCCCCCTGCCGTCTATTTGTTGTTAGGGCAGAGCAATGGTTTGGCACAGTCTTGGATGCGCTTCACGATCATGTCGAGCATCTTATGGCGGATGAAGTTGTCGGCGGTGATCATGACGATCTCGCGTCGTGGTTCCGGCAGGGCAAAGGGACGTACCAGTCGCTTTTGAGCGTCTTCCAACTGCGAGATGGCCATCTCCGGTATGAAGGTCACGCCTTTGCCATTCTCCACGATTCTCATAAATGTCTCGATACTTCCCAAAGTATAGGCTTTCTTGCTGACGGCAGCAGATTTCAGATGACAGAACTTTACGAGCTGGTCGCGGAAGCAGTGTCCCTCGTCGAGCAACCACAGAAACTCCCCGTTTAGATCGGTTGTCTTGATACGCTCCTTGGCAAACAAGGGATCGCCTTCAGAGATATAGGCAAAGTACTTCTCGGTGTAGAGATGTGTGCTGTTGAACATCTCCAGTCCTTCGATCTTAGCCAGTATCCCGGCGTCAATGTCACCATTGAGCAAGGCCTGTTTCATGTCCTTGGTTTTCAACTCGACGATGCGCAGATCCATTTCTGGATGCTCCCTCATCAACTGTGGGAAGAAATGGGGGATAAGATAGGGAGCAATGGTCGGAAGCACGCCGATGGTGAATGTCCCGAGATAAGTATCCTTCTCTTCCTCGACGATCTCTTTGAGGCGTCTGGACTGATAGAGCACCTCCTTAGCCTGTCGGATGACAGCCTGTCCAGCCTTGGTGGTGATGATGGGCTGTCGTCGACGGTCGAAGATCTTGATGCCCAACTCATTTTCCAGTTTCTGAATCATGGAGCTGAGCGTAGGCTGCGTGACATCGCAATAGTCAGCAGCTTTGGCGAAGTTGCCTAAGCGGTTGAGGGCTAAGATATATTCCAGTTGCTGTAGGGTCATGTCTCTTGTTTTTAATCTTTTGTTCCCCCTATTTGTGTAGTAGGGCCTGCATGAATATCTCTTGCAAATATCGCAAAAATATCTGAGATGAACAAGGATTCCTGGTATTTATCGACTACTCTTTTTGCTGGAGACGCCTGCCGATAGGAGAGAGAGGCCTGATTGTCTGTTTTAATAAAGTCTGCTGTGTGCTGACATCCTCGGGTATGCCCAGCTGTATGATAGAAGGCATAAAGAGGACGGAAAACTTCTTTTGAATGGGTAAAGATACACAACAAAAGACTGTCACGATTTCCTTTGCTTCTAGAGAGAAGCAGAGAAGCTTTTTGAGGGGAAAGCATGTTTGTAAAGAGCAAAAAGGGGTGGCGAAATGTGAAAAAAGCGTGATTGTAGTGTCATCTTGGCCTTTTCTCACTATAAAACAACCGAGATGACCGTGTGAAAAAGGCGTGATGATGGAAAATTCTCTAGAGAATTTTTCGTCAGAAAGGCTTTTTTTGTAAGACGAATAAATGTAATGTTTATTCAAGTCGTTAGTAGTTAACAAGTTAAGAATGTTGACGAGAATCGAAAAATCACGGGCAAAGACGTGCTCGCTCGAAAAGAACGCCTTCTCGTGGCCACTTTTTTGTCAGATAATTAAACAAATGCAGTTTTTTTACTTGGAAGACTTTCGTGTATGCCATAAAAACATTATCTTTGCAGCAACGTACTAAAAATTTAATTATTTAGAGAGATGAAGAGACTTACTACCCTTTTACTACTGGTCATGGCGATGGTCCTGACGGTGAGTGCCAACAATCAGTCCAACGACAACATCCGGCGGGGTGACTCCTGCATGGTGGACTATGATCTGAAACATGCCCTGGAGTTTTACCTCAAAGCTTTGCCCAGTGACGGCAGTGCTGCCTTGCGCATGAAGATCGCCAACGCCTATTATCGTCAGAGCAACTATGCCAAGTGCCTCGATATTGTCAATGAACTGCCCGCTGATTCGCTCGACCATGATACCATGCACCATCTGTTTGACTGCTGCAGGGCGCTTGGACTCAACCAGCAGACAATAGGGTGGGGCGAGGCTCTTGTCAAGCGGTGGCCGATGGATGGAGAGGCTGTGGCGAAGCTCGCTAAGGAATATTTGCTTTCGGGGTTGAAAGACAAGGCAGAAATTGTCTGTAACAGATTTTGGCTGAAAGACGAGACCTGCATGGCAGTCAATGATATCATGGCCGACGTGTATATGGCCCAACGGCAGTGGGTATTGGCCAAGGACAGCTATCTGCTGTTGTTGCAACAGGGCGACTCCACTTATAAGAACATGCTCAACCTTGGCGTGAGCTATGAGCGACTGGAGCATCCGGCAGAGGCACGGAAGGCTTTGGACGTGGCCATCGCCATGTCAGACTCCTCGGTTGCTGCTCCGCTCTATCATCAAGGAGTGGTGCTTGGTGCCTTGGGCGATTACAAAGCGTCGATGGACTGCTTCCATCGTGCTTTGGAATTGCTGCGACCCGACAGTGCGGTGATGTTTTCCTGTTATCGCGGTTTAGCGGAAGGTGAATATGCCGGGCAGGACTATCGTCGGGCACTCGATGATTTCGTTCTGGCAGAAGGCTATGATCCGAACTCTATCAGTACACCTTATTATATAGGTATCTGTTCAGAGGTTCTTGGCAAGAGACAAGAGGCTAAAGCCGCTTATCAGCGTTTCCTGCAAAGGGCAGCAGACGTGGAGAGTCCCAACAAAGAACTGAGGAAGATGATGGCGGATGCCAAAAAGAGAATAGGAAGGTAAGAGTCGATCTGAAACGATTCTTCTTTAATTGATACTTACGAAGATCGTTTCACTTGTTTTCTGTACTTGTGTCGATGTCATAGCCATAGAGTGCATAGTCGGCACGCGCAGGGTCATCGGGAAAGACCTCGCGCATCAGTCGGGTAAGAGCGACGACAGCTCTCCATCCGTTTGTTTTTCCGATGTCGAGGTGCAGCTTGTTGGCCGTTTGCATTACATGGGTGTCGAGTGGGATAAACAGATGACGCTTATCGATGAAGTCGCTCCATAGCCCTAAGTCTACGGGCGATCCGCTGCGCACCATCCAACGAAGAAACATACAAGGGCGTTTGCAGACAGATGTGTAGGGCATGGGCACAAGGCCCTTGATGCCTCGTTGACGGAAGTAAGTGGCAAAGGCAGAGAGAACGGCTTCTACGTCGGTTGTGTCCTCTGCCTTTTTATCAGCTTTTCCTGCGGCATTTTGTGCAAAGTGCCCTAATGTGCCGTAGCTGCGGAGGAGATCGTGCAAGGCTGTGAGCAGTGCATGGATGTCGGCAAAGGTATAGAGACGATAGAAGCATTGAGGTGAAGGAGTGAGTGCATGGTCAAAAGTTCCGCTGGCTATCCAATTGTAAGGATGCCACTGAGCCATGTTCATCAACTGCTCAATCTTTGGCAAAAATTGTTGGCGCGAGCCATAGCTGAGACACATGGCCAGGAAAGCTGTCATCTCCTGGTCGAGTGGATCACTCACCTGGTGCATGAACCAAGAAGGATCGTCCTTGATAAATGATGCGGTCTCGTAGCGATCGGCAAGAGAGGCCATGAGCTGACGTAGTGCTTTGTTCATAGCTTTTCTATCTGATCGATGGTCAGACCTGTGGTTTTGGCTATGTCGGCAATGGGATAGTTAAGGGCCTTCAGCTTTTGGGCCATCTCAAGCATCAAAGCCGTGCGGCCTTTTTCGATACCTTTCTCGATGCCTTGCTGCAAGCCTTTCTCGATGCCTTGCTGCATACCTTTCTCGATACCTTGCTGCATACCTTTCTCGATGCCTTGCTGCATACCTTTCTCGATACCTTGCTGCATACCTTTCTCGATGCCTTGCTGCAAGCCTTTCTCGATACCTTTCTCCATGCCCATCTCCATGCCTTTCTTCATACCCTTTTCCAATCCTTCTTTCATACCTTGCTGGGTTCCGTACTTAAGGGCATCATCCTTGATGGTGCGCTCAACCATGACGGCATCCCAGAACTCTTCGTAACCATAGAGCTGAGCCTCAGTATAGGACGATTCTTCCAATAGGGTGACAGCCTTATGGATCTCAGGATTCTCGATGAACTCGTCAGGAATTTCGCGCACATCGTCGTGCATCTCTGTGAGGAAACGGAGCCATAGCACCATCATCTTTTTGTCGAGTACACTCTGGGGCTTGAACTTGGGCAGCTCCACAAAGACGAAATGTAGTCCGTCGATGACTTTGTCGGTATGCTCAATGTTGACGATGTCGTAGAGGTGGTAGAACTCCTTCATCTTTGGTTCAAAGATGTCGTTGACCAAGCTCAGCGAGTACACTGGTTGGAGATAGCTGTAGTGGCAGGCCTTATCGAGCTGGCGCACATAAGCTTTAGAGGCGTTGAAAAGTACGCGTTGCATAAACGTGTCGGTCCAGTACATCTGCATCTCCACGAGAAACTGTCGTCCATGTGTGTCCCTGCAGCGCACGTCGACGATAGTGTTCTTTTTCAGAGGTGTGTTGGGCACCAGTTCGGCAGGAAGAAACTCCACAGTCTCTATCTGCTCCCCGTCTTTGAAGGGAAGCAGTGCATTAAGAAAACTGGTAGTCAAGTCAGGATGCTCACCAAAGATCTTCTTAAAAGTCAGGTCGGCTCGTGGATCCAAATATCTTAATACCTTCATAGTGTCGCGAATTTGAGTTCTTTGATTCTATCTGCAAATATCGCAAAAATATTTGAGAAATCCAAGAGAAAGCGTGGAATTCAGTGGCTTTTACTTTATATAGGCGAAAGAAACTGTGGGTAGAGACTTGCACGTGTCAGCATATTATATTATCTTTGTAGCGACGAAAGATACAATCATTTAACTAATAACTAATCATACAACAAATTATGAGAAAACTGATTTACTGTTTAGTGCTTCTTTTGGCTCCGCTGACCTCGATGGCCGGGACGTTGCTTCACCGCACGGCTCCCAGTGCTTTGCTGGGTGGCATGCCGCAGGTGGACTACACTATTTATCTGCCCGACAGCATGACAGAAGGACGGAAGTTCCCCATTGCCTATCTGCTCCACGGTGGCGGGTGCTCCAACACCGAGTGGCAGGACCATGGCCATCTGAAAGAGGTGATGGACAGTCTGATTCGTCGTGGCGAGGTGGCACCGATGATCGTCGTTTGTCCTGAGGCTAACAAAAAGAACATGATATGGTTCAACGATCCTCAGTGGCGTTACGAGGATTTCTTCTTCACCGAGTTTTTGCCCTATATTGAGCGTACCTATCCTGTCATCGCTGACCGCCGCTATCGTTTCGTGGGTGGCTTCTCCATGGGAGGCGGTGGTGCTGTGGTCTACGGCATTCACCATCCCGAATTGTTCTCGATGGTTTACGACATGTCTGGCTATTTGCGCCGTCAGCCTCTCGACTTCCTCAAGAACGATCCGCAGGGCGAGTGGCGGCAACAGGTGGTGGAGCGCAACAATCCTATTTTGGAGGTGAGCCGGGCCGGTGCCGACCAAGTGAACAGATGGAAACAAGTAAGTTGGTTTGTCGACTGTGGTGACCATGACTTCACACTTGAGGGCAACATGGACTTCGTCAAGGCACTCCGCAAACAAGGCATCGGCTATCAGATGCGGGTGCGCAGTGGGGCGCATAACTGGGACTACTGGGCTCCCTGTCTTGTCAACGCGCTCAAGCAGTTCTCGTTGCGTGCCTTCCATGCCAATCGTCTGCAGGTGGTGGAGCAGGGCGGATTGGGAACGTATCCGTCCGTGATGCTGTCGGTCGACGGATTCAAAGCTCATACAGTTTTCTGTCCGCAGGATCTGAGCACCTTTGATGCCCGCCATCCACTGCCTGTGGTGGTGTGGGGCAATGGAGCTTGCACGGACTCACCTTGGGAGCACTATCGCTTTCTCAATGAGATTGCCTCTCATGGCTATCTGGTCATTGCTACCGGATATTTCCCTAATGGCGACACGCCTTATCAGGGTCCCATGTCGTCGCCACAGCAGCAGATAGAGTCTATCGACTGGGCGGTGAAGCAGGCTTCTGACTCCAATAGTGTCTTCTATGGTAAGATTGACACACGGGCCATCTGTGCGTCGGGTATGTCGTGCGGTGGTTTGCAGACACTCTACAACTGTGGCGACCCACGCATCAAGACTTATATGATTTGCAACAGCGGACTCTTCATTGACCCGTCCATCGCTATGCCTAATATGCCGATGCCGCACAAAGAGCAGCTGCGCAAGGTGCATGGGCCGATCATCTACATCCTTGGCGGAAAGGAAGACATCGCCTACAACAATGGCATGGATGATTTCCATCGCATATCTCACGTGCCTGCCGTGGCTGTCAACTATCCGGTAGGTCATGGCGGCACCTATCGTCAGCCTCATGGAGGAGAGTTCCGCATTCCCGCTGTGGCCTGGCTCGACTGGCAACTCAAGGGTGACCGGCAAGCCGCAAAGATGTTTATTGGCAAAAACTGCGGACTCGCCCAAAGGAAGGGATGGACGGTGGAGCGCAATAAAAAGATGTAAGCGAACCTATAAAATACGATTTTAGACAAAGAAACAAATCATGAATCACACGACTTTGTTATGCAGCTTGGCAGCAGGGCTCATGGCTGTGCCTATGACTGCAAACGCCGACAGCGACGTGAGCAAAGAGAAAGCGTCGCAAAATACGCCCCAAGGATGGCGCGCTGTAGAGTTGCCTTCTATTGTCGCCATCACGGAGGCCAATACTCTAAACATCGAGGACTATGGAGCTTCCATCACGTCGGCTGACAATACAGTTGCCATTCAGCGAGCCCTTGATGCCGTTCCAGAGGAAGGCGGGATGGTGGTGGTGCCGGCAGGCACATGGCTGTGCGGCCCGCTGCAAGTCAAAGCGCATACCGTGCTGCATTTGGCAGCCGGTGCTACATTGCGGTTGTTGCCTTTTGGAACTTATCCCAGCGACAATGGCAATTACAAGGCGAAGACTTTCTTGACCAACCGCAAGAATGCCTCTGACATCATCATCGAAGGCGAGAGCACGTCGTCAAGCATCGTCGATGGACAGGGTGCCGCGTGGTGGAAAGCTGTGGAACAGAAGAAGTTTGACCGCCCCGCCCTCGTCCGCTTTTCCAGTGGAAGCCGTTTCCTGGTGCGCAACATGCGCTTTGAGAATGCGCCGGGAGTGAATGTCACTATTGGACAAAGTGGCAAGGGCAGCCATGGCACGGTGCACGACGTGGTGATACGCGAGCCGTCGTCGACAGCTTCCACCGGACAGAAATCCCACAATACCGACGGCATACCCATTTGGGCACCCTATGTGAATGTCTACAACTGCGACATCAGTAACGGTGACGATAATGTGGTGGTTGACTCCGACGGACAGTACGTGCATGTGTGGAATTGCAAGTTTGGCACTGGGCATGGTGCTTCCATCGGCAGCTTCACTGAACGCGTACATGACGTGCTGTGGGAAGGCATCAGCTTCCGTGGCACTGACAGCGGCTTCAGACTGAAGAGCCAACGGGGAAGAAGCGGACAGGTATACAATATTACGATGCGCAACTGCACCATGCAAAACGTGATGAATCCCATCTACATAGAATGCTGGTACGACAAGAGCACCAAGCCTGAGCCTTCTCTGGCACCAACGGCCGATTCTGTCGCCACCACGCCAGCCTTTCACGATATTCTCATTCAGCACGTCACAGCTACAGCCACGCCCTATAAGAAAAGCGGCAAAGCGGCTTTTCCCGTGTATATTTACGGACTACCCGAAAGTCTCGTGCACCGCGTGACGCTCGACGACGTACATGTAGATGCCAAGAAAGGCATGTTTCTGGCCTATTGCGATGTGACGTTCACCGGCGGATGCAGCATCAAGAATCTTACCGACTCCACAAAGTATATAGCAAAACGCTATGAGGCAAATATCACCGGCACCTACGACGGATCGGAAACAACTGCCATAAACGGCGTGAAAGTCTCAAAACCCATGAGCCATGACTATGCCTATACGCTCTTGGGCACACTGCGCTCGCAGCAATCGCTGTCGCGTGGCGTCTACATCGTCAATCATCATAAAGTGTTGGTGAGATAAAGTCTCTCGCCTATAAAACGAAACAACAGGCAACTGCCTTGTAAGCGGTTGCCTGTTGTGAACTGTGTGAAAGCTTTTCGCTTTTATGCTTCCTTGAATTCTTCCTCAATCTTTGGTGCCTTGTCCTGACCACTACCGTAGCGGTGATACTCAAAGGCGATGCTTTGCTCTTTGAGATAGTGGATGAGCTCCACACGTCCATCCTTCACTGGGACATCGGTAGCAATGAACTTGTTGGTGTCGGCGGCGCGCTGGTACATCTTCTCAGGAATGTCTGGCGCGCAGGTACGGATACGCTCATAGTCAGGTATGGAATCGATGAAGTTGTCGAGTGTCTCACGCTTGAGCCGTGCCCCTAACTTGACGAGTTGATCCTGCAAGTCAGGGCGTTTGTCGTTGGCATCGCAGCTCACTGTGAGCGGCGTGCCGCAGATGTGAGCGGCCAAGGCCACCATGAGCGCCTGCTCGTCAGTGTCGCTTTTGAACAGTCGCAGTCCCATGCCGCCTTTGAGCGGCAGATAGCGGAACACATTCTCTTCACCACTGATATGGTTCCAGTCGCGTGGATGTCGGAACTCGCTTTCCCATGCCTCGGCATAGCTTGTGTGGTAGTCGGTCTTCGACCCCGCCTTGTCGGTGATGATGGTGAACTGCTGGCAGTAATTCGGACCACCAGCCTTGATGCCTGGACCAAAGGCTGAGAGCTTCATGCCGCCGAAGGGTTGGCGATTGACAATGGCTCCCGTGATACCGCGGTTGATATAAAGGTTGCCGGCCATGATGGAGTCGCGCCACAAATGGCGTTCGTTCTCGTCGAGTGTCTGGATACCCGAGGTCAGTCCGTAGTCAAGACCATTGACCAAGTTGATAGCTTCCTCCAGTGTGTCGAAAGGAGCCACGGAGAGCATAGGCCCGAAGAGCTCGGTGCGGAACGAATAGTTTTGCGGGCTTACTCCCATCTTCACCGACGGAGCGAGGATATAACTCTTCTTGTCGACGAAGTGGGGCGGAACAAGCCAGGACTCTCCCGGTTCGAGGTTATTGATGGCATGGAGCAGTTTCTCGTTATGGTTGGTGATCATTGGTCCGACCACGTTGCCGGCATTCCACACACCACCCACCTTCATGCTTGTGGCGCAGTCACGAAGTTTCTCGCGGAAATCTTCACGTTCGTAAACCGAGCGCTCTACAAGGAAAAGCGAGCAGGCCGAGCATTTCTGTCCCGCGTTGCTGAAGGCCGAGTGACAGGCACTCATAATGGCGTGGTCCATGTCGGCCGATGCCGTACAGATGATGGCGTTTTTGCCACCGGTCTCTGCCGACAGCGGTGTTGTGGGCTTGGCACGCAGGATGGACTGTGCCGTGTCTGTGCCACCGGTGAGGATGATATGCTTGATCTCCGGAGCCTGTGTGAGTTTGTCGAGAGCGTCGTGCTCGGTGATGATGACCTGCAAAGCTTCCTTAGGTACACCGGCATCCCAAAAGGCTTTGGCAAAGAGCCATGCCACAGGAGCTGCCACGGAGGCAGGCTTCAGAATGACCGTGTTGCCGGATGCCAGTCCCGCTACGACACCACCGCAGGGAATGGCGCAGGGAAAGTTCCATGGTGAGATGACGAGCACGGTGCCCTTAGCCTTGATGTCGACATCTTTCAGAGCATAGAACTTCTTCATCGAGGTAGTGTAGAAGCGGCAGTAGTCTATACCTTCCGAAACCTCCACGTCACCTTCCACAACTGTCTTACCGGTGATGGCACACATGGCACCGATGAGGTCACCACGCAGGTTGCCCATGCGGTTTGCGGCATCGTACATGATCTTGTGGCGCTCCTCTATTGTCGTGTCGCGCCAGTGTCCCGGGTCAGCGGCAGCGATTTTCACGATTTCTTCCACTTGGTCAGCGTTGGCCTTTGACATCTCGCAGATCTCCACGTCTTCGTCCTGCGAGCGGTCGTAGTATTTATAGCTGCTGTCATTGACGACCGTTTTGCTGCCAATCTGTGTCGGGATGATGTCGGGTTTGTCTGTCGGGCTCTTCTTCCACTTCTTAAAGATGTCGCGCTGCCATTCCTGGTTGCACTCGCGGTCGAAGTCGGTATCCTGCTCGTTGATCATCACGTCCTGAGGCGGGATGGGGATATAAGGCTTGCGGCGGTCCTGTGTACGTGTCGGGGTGTGATTGAGATTGTCTTTGATGGCATAGGCATCCTCAAACTGCTTGCGCAGGAATTCCCATGTCTCGGTTCCCGGCTTGAGGTTGAACGAGTGGGTAAGGAAGTTGTCCGGTGCCGTGTTTTCGTCCATGCGTCGTACGAGATAGGAGACGGCATAGAGGAACTCTTTGTCGTGGACCACAGGGGCGTAGAGCACGACGTGGTTGCCGAGCTTCGACTGGGCGCGCCACACGTGATCGGCCATACCCTCAAGCATCTCGAAGCAGAAAGTGTCTTTTGGCGTGTGGTATTTCTGTGTGAGCAGATACGCGTAAGAAATGGTGTAGAGGTTGTGTGATGCCATACCAATGTGGAGACAGCGTGAGTTCTCGGGCAACAGGCCACGCTCGATGATATGGAGATAGTTGGCGTCGACCTCAGTCTTGTTGGGTCGCACCGGCGAAGGCCAGCCGTGCAGCGACGAGGTGACCGTTTCCATATCGAGGTTACAGCCTTTGACGATACGCATCTTGATCCAAGCACCGCCTCGTGCCACACGTTCTTTGGCAAACTCCAGCAACTTGGTCTGGAAGCCATAGGCATCGGGCAGATAAGCCTGAACCACGATACCGGCAGAATAGTGCAGGAACTCGGGCTTGGAAAGAGTGGCGAGGAACACGCGGATGGTCATGTCGAAGTCCTTGTATTCTTCCATGTCGAGGTTGACAAACTTCGGTTCCTTCTTGCCGTCGGGCGTGACGTAAGGATAGTCGATGGCTGTCTGGTAGAGCGTGGACATGCGGCGTACGAGCTCCGGGAAGGCCTCCTCGTAGTTTAGCGCGTGGGTTTGTGCATAGATACCCGAAATTTTCACCGAGATGTAGTTGATGTCGGGCTGTTTGAGTGCCTCGATGGTGTTGTAATAGCGTTGGTCAGCCTCTTTGTTTCCGAGTACCACCTCGCCGAGCAGGTTGACGTTCTGCCCGATGTTCTCCTGATTGCGTTCTGACAAATGTTTCGTCAGTGCCGGTCGTGCCGCATCGAGAATGACGCGTGAGGTATCCATGCGCAACCTTTTCTTGATGATGGGGATGGCGATGGGGTAGAAGTGGTAACCAAACGACTGGTATATCTTGAAGAGCAGACGGTCGCGGGCGTTGAGAAACTCCGGTATGCCGTACTCGTCGATGAGCACTTTGATGCGTTTGGCCAGTTTGCGGTCGTCGCGGATCTGTGAGCTCTCGTCAAGCATCTTCACGAGGAACTTCTTGTCACTGGGCTTTTCTACCATCGTGGCATACATGTTCTGTTCGCGTCGCTCAGCGGGCGTGATGCTCTCCTGACTCGTGGTGTAGAGTTTCATGAGCCAAGTCTCTACTTCTTGAATGGTCGGTTTTTCCATAGTAATCATGTTTAGTGGTTGTCTGATATATATAATAAGGTGTACACATCAACGTGTACTTTTGCAAGGTCGGAGAATGCTGACACCCTATTCTTTGGGCTCAGCACTTATGCGACCACAGTAGGACTAAACATGACGGCTCTGTATCGGTGTAGTTCCGACAGGGCTTGTTTGGTGAATGTGTCAAAATAGAATCTTCTCATCTCTCTTATTCATAGTTATTGATTTCTCGGTTGCAAAGATAAGAGAAAAAACGATATGAACAAAACAAAACGGAACTTTTTTGCATAAAAATATTGCGTAAGTTTCAATTTTAGTAAAATGAGATGTCATATCGACGCTTTTCAAAGATGCATGTAGCTATAGTCCTCTTTTTAGTTTAAATTCATTCAAAAGCAATCAGGGAAGAGTGGCTGAACCGAAATAAATTTCTACCTTTGCAGCCGAAACCCATCAGAATAGAGAATCGTAAAAGAATCATGGTAAAAGAGAATCACGAAAAGAGGAAAATAGCATTGCTGTTTATCTGTTTAGGTAATATCTGCCGCTCTCCGGCAGCCCATGCCATTATGCAGCGCGATGTCGAAGAGGCGGGTGTGTCAGATCGCTTTTTGATCGATTCGGCAGGCATTGGTCCCTGGCATGTAGGCGATTTGCCCGACCGCCGTATGCGGCAGCATGGTGCCCGGCGAGGACTGGACATCAGTCATATAGCCCGGCAGTTCAATGCCAAGGCTGATTTCCGGGCTTTCGACCGCATCGTAGTCATGGATGAGGACAACTATCTGGCCATCACGTCGAAGGCAATGTCTGAGGCTGACCGTGAGAAGGTCATCAGACTGTCGGACTATCTTCTTGATCATCCTGGTGCGCATTCTGTTCCCGACCCATACTATGGCAACGGTACAGACTTTGAGTTGGCATTGGACCTGATTGAGGATGGCTGTCGTCATCTGTTGGCTGCCATTATAGAGCAGGAGGATGGAATTGCAGTGGATTGACGCGAAAGAAGCGGAGGCGAGGCTCAATGCCTGGGGAGCCGAAGACCGTCCCTTCTTCTTTCTGACCGATTATCTCCGATGCCGTTGGCTGGTGGAGCCTATCGCAGCGTTGCCTGCTGACGAGTTGCTCTTTGCCTTTCCCGGGTATAGTAATGCACCTTGTGAAGAGACGAATGGAGTGTCGCTTGTTTGGCAGCCCCATCCCCTTCGACCTGACGCTTATCGCGAGAAGTTTGAGATCGTTCATCGCAACATGCTTGCTGGCAATAGCTATCTGGCCAATCTGACGTGTCGGATTCCCTTGGACACCAATCTCTCGCTGCGCGACATTTTTCTGCTTTCCCATGCACGATACCGATTATGGGTCAAGGACGCCTTCGTGTGTTTCTCTCCCGAGAGTTTTGTGCGTATCCGTGACGGTGTCATCAGCAGCTATCCTATGAAAGGAACCATCAGTTGTAGCGTACCCAATGCCTTGCAGACGCTTCTCGGCGATGTCAAGGAAGCGGCAGAACATGCGACCATCGTGGATTTGATACGCAATGATCTCAGTCGGGTGGCCGACTATGTGACGGTGCGTCGCTATCGCTATGTTGAGCGCTTGGAGACTTGCAATGGTTCTATCTTGCAGACCAGTTCAGAGATTGCCGGACGGTTACCCCAAGACTACCGCTGTCATTTAGGTGACATCCTCATGGCCCAGTTGCCCGCCGGGTCGATAACGGGTGCACCAAAGCCCAGTACAATGGCCATCATCCGTGAGGCAGAAGGCTATGACCGTGGCTTCTACACGGGTGTGGCTGGTATCTGCGACCGTGGGCAGATGGACAGCTGCGTGCTGATACGGTTTATCGACAAGGAAGATGGCCAGTTGTTTTTCAAGGCTGGCGGAGGCATCACAGCCCAAAGCGACTGGCAGAAAGAATATCAGGAAATCAAAGAGAAGACCTATGTACCCATTTGTTGAAACCATAAGAGTGGAGGATGGCGTGCCGCACAATCTCCGCTATCACCAACAGCGCATGACCGACACCATGCGCCGCTTCTTTCCCCATACGCCAGTTCCCTCACTTGCTTCAGAGCTCGAAGCCCGCAAGCGGCCTGCCGGCATCACGTGGAAGGTGCATGTGGAATACGATGCGCGTGGCATCACGCTTTTCAAGGCCGCCGAGTATCATATCCGCCACATCACCCGTCTGCGGCTTGTTGTCTGCGATGACATCGACTATGCCTATAAGAGTGCTGACCGCCGGCGGCTGGAGACTTTGTTTGCCCAGTGTGGAGAGGCTGACGAAGTAGTCATCGTCAGGAACGGACTGCTCACTGATACCTCTTATTCCAATATAGCCCTCTTCGACGGCCGTCATTGGGTAACACCCCGCCAACCACTGCTACGCGGCACCATGCGTCAGTCGCTGCTCGATGCCGGCGTGTTGACAGAACAAGACATCAAGGCCGAAGACTGGAACAGCTATCGCCAGGTGAGCCTCATCAATGCCATGATGCCTTTGGGAAGACTGGTCTGCAAGATATGATGGCAGTTTGTTGCTCAGCAGAATCCCTGTTTGTTGTTACTATTCTCGGATGAGCTTCATCGTCTTTCCACTTTGCTGCCGGATGATGATCCCACTCTGAGAAGCGTTGGCTTTATTGCCGTTGAGCGTATAGTAGCGGGCAGATTTTTGACCGTTTTCCGTGATGGTGGCTATTCCGGTGGATGTCTTTGCAGCGTGGATACTGATATTTGAAATCTTGATAGCTTCCAAGGCTGAGGAACGAAGAATGGTAAGTTGGTATTCAGCCCAGTTCTTATCTACCGAAAAATCGACGGTGACATCGCCACAGCTCATCGTCTTGTTGAGATATGTCTTTCCATCAGCGATGCTCTTCAGTTGTATTGTGATATTAGCAGGGATATGGCATTCAGCACGAAGGCTTAGCTGATAGCGTCCGGCGTTGAGCTGGAGCGAGTGATAGACATTTTGGTTGTCCCATGTCGATTGCTCACCACCAAAGTTCAAGAGAGTCGTGCCGTTGTCAAGGACGAAACCGTGTGCAGTCGGATTCCATCCTTCTGCTTCTATGTGTGGTTCCCAAATGATCGTAGTGTCGCAAGGGCTGTTGAGTGTGTATTGACTCATAAACTTCCACATCGTCATGGCAGAGTTCCCATCTTCTGTCTGCGTAGTGAAGTCGCAGTGTCCCATGTTGTCTATTTCGTAGTAGACATAAGGAAAACAGCCTTCCGTAGCCTCGTACACACTCTTGTCATAGTCTGTTCCGCGTATTTTCTTTGGCACAGGATTGCATCCGTTGCGTGCTACCATGTTGTCTACGATGACAGGCATATGCCGATATCGCACGAAGTCGTCAGCCTTGCCGTGTATGTGCAGGAAAGGCACGGGGCGGACACTTGTCTGATGAAGATGGAACTCGTTGATAGGATAACCGCTGATGGAGGCAAAGGCTGCAAACATATCGCTGGCCACGCAGGCGGCTGTATAGGCCATCATGCCACCATTGGAGAATCCACAGCAATAGACGCGCTTTCGGTCAATGGAGAAGTGAGCTGCCACATCGTCGATGACGGCTTTGAAGAATTCGATGTCATTGCTGTTTTCTCCAGTAGCATGCCATCCCGGAAGCGTGGAGCCAAAGACGGGGAAGAAGATGTCCTCGCCTTGAGGATAGGCGACAATGCAGCCTTCCTGGTCTGCCACCGTCGTGCGGAACGGTGACTTGTCGGCAGCGTGACCACCGGTGCCGTGAAGACTCAGTACCAGCGGAGCTGGGGTAGATACCTTGTCGGGGACATAAAGCCAATAGGCGCGTGTGGCTCCATTCACCGTGACGGTCCGCATTTCGTCGGTCTTGGCATTTGTTGCTAAGAGATTCCAGCAGAGAAGGAGTAGCGTGGTGAGACAGTTTAAGCAGTTGTTCATTTCTTTTTCAGTTGTTGCGTTCTTAGTTTTTGCAAAGTTACATATTCTTTCTTGTATCAGCATTGCTTTTTGTTTCCAAAACTATAGCATTTGTATAGTTCAGTGCTTGCGATGTTTCTTTTTCTTCTTTGTCCGGTATTATTTTTGCTTTTTGCTTTTTTTCATGCTTTTGTTTTGTCCGATAGAAAACAAATGATTATTTTTGTAGTCTGAATCATATAAGTATCGACCCAAACCATGAAAGGAATCATTACTACTCAAGAAATTCGTTTAGCACATCCAGGACAATGCGCTTGTGCTACAGATCTTTATTATACCCGTTTTGCGAATCGCCTCTACGATCGTCTGCGGACGTTTGTGGGCAAGGATGTTCCTGACAAGAACTTTGCCCATGTGCTGGCTCGCAAGTTGACCTGTTATTTCGAGGACATCGTAGCCGACATGGGTGTGTGGCACTCGTTTTCTGACCTGTGCATGAAGCTCTACGGCTATCCCGTACCCATGTACCATGCTGATGAGGAATACTACCCCGATGAGCCTAGTCTCGATGCCGTACGCTACCTGGTGTGGGACGTGGCCAACGAGTTGTTTCCCGACCGCATCTTTGAGACCGACCGTCTGTTGCAGGAGATGGGGCTGGAAGCGTATTATCAGCTCAGTGATGCCTTTGAGCAGGCACCGATCAATGAGGATGCCAAGAAGGTGATGGATGACATGCTCCACTATGCCGCAGGGGGATTCAATGAGCTGCGTAATGTTCTTGATTGGGTGCTTGCCGGATGCTACATCACGTCTGGCACCTGGCTTAATAAATTGTTGGCTGAAAAGGCCAGGGAGATAAATTCTGTTTCTTTCTTCGACGGTATGTCGCCGTCGATGAAGCAATACTTTGCAGTCACCAATATCAAGTTCTACGACCGTGTCGGTCCTCTGGCTCTGAAGTCTTATGAGTGGTTGCGCTCTTTGGCTCAGACAGTGGGACACCAAGAGCTTGCCACGTTGTTGGAGCAGGTCAAAGTCTTGAAAATGGACACCTATAAATATACACCGGACGATGGTGAGTCGCTGACATTGGAAAGCACCCATGGGCAGACGATAAAGGTTTCGCGCAAGGAGCTCAACTTGGATCCGGAGGTGGTCAAACAGCACAATGGCTGTGTGGCAGGTTTTGTTTTTTACAAAGACGAATGGCGTCTCAACGGACTGGTGGTTCCTCTTCAGCAGAGCGACGAAGACTTCGAAGAAGCTAAACGCAGCCAGGCTGATATCCCTCTTCCTGGTACAGAGATCATGACGGCAAAGATGCTTCTCGAGCAGACCGGTAACCGACGGATCCTTTATTTTAAGGATGTCGATGAGATGAAAACGTATCTTCAAGAGAAGTTAAACTATCCAGGCAGCATCTTCAAAGGCAGCCCACTTGCCAACATGGAACTTCCATGTATGTTCATTGATACTGTTGACGAGACCAACCCGCAGTTCTTTGCACAGAATTTGGAGCAGTATATCAAGGATCCGGACAATCCCTATTACGATGCAAAGAAAGCAAAGGAAGACGCTGTCAACATTCTTTGGAATGCCGACAGTGCCACGTCTAATATGGTCAACTATCTCATCGACCATGAGATGCTTCCCGATGCTGAGCAGCACTATGCGTTCAGTCAGCACAGCACGCATCAGCAGCGACTTGCCGACATGAATTTCTATATGCGCTACAATCGCAGAAGCCAGTACTAACTTTCCAGTGTGTCTTCCGCCATTAGGTCATTGATTTGGTCAATGACCTGCTGGCGTGTCTTCTGTTGCTTGTGATAGAGCTGGATGGCAAAGATCAGACCACATACCAATCCTATGCAACCGCCAGTCAGTCCTCCCCATGCGGCGGAAGTGAGAGCCTCGCTGTCATAGTTGATGCTTAGGAAGAAGTCGATAATAAACCAGACAAACCAGAGAAGAGTAAGCGGCAAACTGACTAACATCTGTAGGGCACTCAGCCGTTTGGCGCGTTGCAGTCGCAGGGCGGTGGGGATAAGATCGTCGGTCATAAAGGCTTCGTCCTTGATGTGGTTGACCTTATAGTCAAAGATCGTGTCAGCAAGACAGAGCAGGATGATGGCGATGACCGGTCCCCATGAGAGATGGAAGATCAAGGGTAAGAGAGGGAAGACGAAGATGATGACAGGCATGAGAATAGTCGCCTCCACGCTGAGAAAGCGGTTGATACTGGAGTAGCTGTGCTTCATCGACTCGCGCAGCAGGCGGTCGTTGACGATGGTCTCGTTGTGGAGTTTCTCTTGCAGGATGGCCATTTGACGGCGCATCTCTTCGAGGGTATTGCTTGCTTGTGGATTCATGATTCTGTAGTTTTTGATGGTTGATACTTTATTTTATATATAGGCCTTATATATACGACGTTTTACACGGGTTATTCTTCACTCATGGTTTTGAGCTGTTCCTTGATGCGGAAGAGTCTGACGGAGACGTTCTTGGTGGAGATGCCCACCACCTGTCCTATTTCTTCATAACTCATATTCTCAAGCCAGAGCAACACGATGGCACGGTCGAAAGGCCCCAGGCGGGCGATACGGTTGCGGAGCATCTGCACCTGCCGTGAGTCGGCATCGCTGTCCTCAAAGAGGTTGATGTCCATCGTCAGCGGAATGGTCTTCCGATGTTTCTTCTTCTTCCGGTCTGCCGAGATGCAAGTGTTCAGACTCACGCGGTAGACCCATGTGCGCGGGTTGCTGCGTCCTTGGAACTCTTGAAACCCTTTCCAGAGGTTGACGAGCACCTCTTCGAAAAGGTCAGCCACCTCGTCCTCGTCTTTGGAGAACATATAGCAAACCGTGTAGATGGTGCTCTTCTGCTCCTTGACGAGTTGGGCAAACTGCTGTTCTGATGGTTTTGTTGCCATTTTCTTGATTGAATTGTTACACCCATTAGACGCTATTTCTTTCGAAAAACTACAGAGAAACGAAAGAAATCTTCATAAATACGTATCAGCCCTTCTCTGTGTCTCAGTGCCTCTGTGTGAGATACACTTGATGAATTCTTTGATTCTCCAATTCTTGAAAAGGACAGAGGATTCCGTCTTTTTGTGATGATCCAATTGCTTTTTGTTGGGTATAAACAACAGCTTTCGTGGGGTGATCACGCCATTGTGCTGTTCCCATTTTAGCGCTTTCAATGTTGTAACCTTATAGAAAAAGATCGTTCACTACGCAGGGAAGGATCCTTTCCTACGCAGGAAAAGATCCTTTCCCCTTTAGGAAAATCAAGCGTGTAAAACTACGTGACCTGACCAGGAATAGCTTTACACTCCTTTGTTGTTGCTTACGGGCTTACTTCACATTGTCTATTTGATGAACTCCAGGAACAGCTCTGCTTGCTTGGCGAGCAGTGCTTTCTGCTCCTCAGTGAGGATCATGCGGCCCTCGGTCCAGGCTTCCAGGTTGAGTGCGATGCCCGTCTGTCCCTCTGTCATCACGTCGGCTTTCAGCACGGTGAGCAGCGTGGTGAGCAGCTTGCGGCATCCTGCTGTGGCAGCCTTACCGCCAGCTCCCGTGAGCGTGAACTTCTTTCCGGCGAGCACAGTCGGCGCGTTGCGGTCAGCAGGATCAACGGGGCGCGAGAGCCAGTCGATGAGATTCTTCACATGTCCGGGATAAGAATAGTTATACTCCGGCGAGAAGATCCACACGCCGTCAGCCTCTGCTACAGCCTTGCGTGCGTCGGCAACAGCCTGCGGAGCCGGGTACTCGTCGTCTTGGTTGATAAATGGCACTTGGGAGTAATCCAGTTCTGTTACTTCGGCTTTGCCTTGGAGCATGCCCTTGACCATCACACACAGTTCTCTGTTAAAGCTCTGCTTACGCAATGAGCCAATGATGAATAGTATCTTTTTCATGTTTGTTGGGTTGATAGTGTTGTTGTTGCAAAGATACGTTTTTCTCATTATAATATGGCTTTCTTCTTGCGCTTTTGCTTTTTTTTCTTTACTTTTGTATCATTGAAACACTAATTTGATATTTCTGCTATGAAACCGCTCTATACTATTGTGGTCTTTGTGACCCTGCTGTGTTGCTCCGTGTGGGCAGGCATGCATAGCTATCGTTGTGCCGAAGAGGAGATGGTAGCAGATATGAACCAGGCTTTGGCGGCCTGCGCCTTGATGAAGCCACACAGACAGGGATCATCGGCAGAAACTGATAATATTGTATTCACATGAATGTTCATGAATTGACCACGAATTTCTCATAAACATAAATAGTGAGAAATTCGTGGTTAATCCATGATGATGCAATGTCCAAAATACTATAGCTGAATGTTCATTAATGGTACAGATAGAGCTTTTCAAAAGTATTGGCTGAGTTGAGAATGCTACTTCCGCCACGTAATAGGAACATCGCGCAACTCGATATATCCTCTTTGGGCACCACTGCCATCTTCAAAGTCGTTGTAGAGAAAGAGCTTGACGAGCTGGAGCTTTTGTGTTTTCTTGGGCACATTGAGGAAGTGGAGATCGTATGCCCCCAGGTCCGCTTTCACGCTGATGCCCTCAGCAACCTTGATGGAGTAGGCGGTGTTGTCGATGCGGTACACATTGCCTTCGTCGTCATAGGCAGTGGTCTTGTCGTCACCGATATAGTTGATCTTGTCGATGACGGTCTTAGCCTTTAGTTTCAGAACCACCGACACATTGCCAAAGTTCATACTTTTGCTCGTGCCATAGACTTCAACGACCTCTACATCTAAGTTCTTCTCAAAGGGATTGTAGAGCGTACCGCCACCCGCGATGGGTGTGGCTTTCGCCTTCGGCCCGTCATCACTTTTCGCTGATGCAGCCGTGGAAGTAGTCGTGCTCGTGGATTTAGTCTGTTGATCTATAGTACTAAGTACCTTCTTGGCTTTCTTGAGGATACTGCCAAGACTTTGAGCTTGAGTAGGAATCGTGCCGAGCAAAAGGAAAGCAAGGCAGAGATAGAATAGATTTCGCGTTTTCATGTCTTTCGTCTTTTAATGATGTTCTTACTGTTCGGTCATCAGAAATCTTCCGTTGGAGGCTTCTAAAACCTCAGAATGACCGTTAAGGATGAAGGTGTGCTTTACTTTTTGTTCACTAAATACCAATGTCCATCCTCCTCTTTCTTCATATCGACATTGGTCTGCTCTGTTTTGCCCGATGCATACTTCACGTTGAAGACCTCAGATGCCGTGCCCTTTTCTTCATTGACTTGCTCAGAAACGAACTCATAGCTCACGGGCTGCTTGTCGTTTTTTTGCCCCTTCTCCTTGGCCTTCTTTACCTTCTCTTCAATCATGGAGACGTAGGCTTCTTTCTGTTCCTGCTTGTCAGCGGGGAAGTAAACACAGTCGAAATAGCCGCGATAGTCTTCGTCAATGGCACATTGTAAGGCCTTCTCGGCAACCGTACGCGGTTCCGACTTGCCGCAGCTTGCAAATACGGCAAGCACTGCGGTGAACATGAGAAATGACAATAACTTTTTCATAGTGGTTGTTTATTATTGGTGAAACTTGATCATAGTCTTGAGATGCCTTGAGGCGTAAATGTCGCTCGGAAGGATGCACGCTGCCTTGATGATGGGCAGGTCTATCTTGTGGCGCCTGCCTTCTGTCAGATCGATGCCAGCATGGCGATAGGCATAAACGATCAGTTCCGTGCAGTACATCTTCGAAGTATCCTGGTCGTCGAACTTATCGTCAAACAGTGTGCCTCTACGGTAAATACGTAGTGCAACGTCCGCTGCTCGCTGGGCTATGGAGCTGTCTTTTGTCCGGCAAACCTCTCCCTTTGATGCATTCTTGTATGAGAAGAACTTCTCCGGCGTGTCCATCTTCACCCGGTCAACATCGCCGTCAAAGTCTGGCTCGCCGGGAACGGCGTGGACGATCATCCTTCGTTCTGCGTAATCGACAACGATGCCAACGTGGGAATAGTTGCCATTTGCATCAGTGGCAAGGACCACGTGGCTCGCTATGCCCTCACCTCTGCGGAACACCACATCGCCTGCACACAGCGCAAAGTCATCGGGCAGGATGCTACGCTCTTCCTCTCTTTCTCCGCAGGAGACGAGTATCATCGCCAGACAGACAAGCCATATCCAGCCTATGGGCAGTGCCACGTTCCAATGCGACAGAGACAGACGGCAGATGGATGCGTTTGAACTCATAATGTTTGCTGATTGCTTTTTTGCAAAGATAGGTCAGCAGTAGCGTTTTGACAAGAGCAGTAGGTCAAATGTACTCTCTGACAACTTGTTTTTTACTGTTTGGTGCTCTTTTTACCGTTTGACATCAAAAAGCCGCTGATATATCGGTGATTCTGTTTTATTTTTTGTACTTTTGCCTTAGAAACCTATTACTACGATGATAGAACAGAGCTTTGCAAAATCTATATGTGATTTCTCTTTTGGTATGCTGGTTATGGCGCAGCTGGTCTGCACCGTAGCAATGTATTATAAGGGACAGCGCAACGACTTACAAAAAATGATGTTCCGCTTCATGCTGTATCTGTTGCTGATCAGTGTTGTAGAATTGTCTTTCTTCTACATGTCTGGTCAGCAGATGTCCGCATTGTCAGCTCCCGAGACCGACTTTCTGGAGATGACCGTAGTGCCATGTGCACTGTTCATTCTCATCAGACTCACCACACCGCGGCAGAAGATGCTGCGGCTTATCGCTGTTAACGCAGTGGTTTATCTCACGGCATTCATTCTATATCTTGTAACGGGTAGCGCGATTGTGTATCAAACCACACTCGTACTTACAGTCATCTATTCATTGGGCATCCTTGTTTATGGCTACTTCGCTGTCGAGAGGTTCAACCGTCAGTTGGAGTCTGATTTCTCCGACGAAGAGTTGTCGCTCTACTGGTTGAAATATATCGTGTGTCTTTACGCAGGGATGCTGTTGCTGTGGTTGGTTGACACTTTCTACAATTCGGAGATAATGGCTACGCTTTATAATTTTATCATGATAGTTCTCTTGGGGCTGTTCTGCTATTTTGTATATCGTCAGGAAGACATGCTCAAGGCCTTGGACAACCTGGATAAGGAAGAGAAAAAAGAAGGCTGTGTAAAAGCGTACGAGTTTGAAGGCCGTTTCCGAAAAGTCTTTGAAGAAGAAAAGATTTATCTGAATCCCAAGCTCAACATCGTGGAACTGTCTATGGCTGTGGGCACGAACCGTACCTATATCTCCAACTATATCAATCAGCAGCTGCACACCACGTTTTATGAATACGTGAACAAATGGCGGGTGAAACGGGCAAAAGAACTTCTGTCCTCCACGTCATTGCCATTGGAGGACATCGCTACACAGTCGGGATTTAATTCCTTAAGCAGCTTCCGCCGTTATTTCACCAAGTCGATGGGTACGACGCCCCAAGCTTTCCGCAAGGAATAATGTTCACAAGGAAAGGCGGGAGCAAGCATTTTTTACCTTTCTAAAGTCCCTCCTTCCGCACCTGCTTAAAGTCAGAGATGCCGTAGGGAATGCGCTTGAAATCGTTGCTCATAATTGACTGCTATGAATCTTTTCTGCAAATATACGTCTTTCTTTCCATATTTGCAAGTATTAAAAGCAAAGAAAACGCCACATCCTTTGGCTGTTTCGCTGATTTACATTAAATTTGTAAGAACAAACCGATTATAGCAGACAATATGGAAAACAAAGAGTTGCGCAACGCATGGGAATTTGCCGAGCACACCGGCATCAGCATCTTTCTCACCGGAAAGGCAGGAACGGGCAAGACCACTTTTCTCAAGACGCTCAAGGAGCATTCCTCCAAGCGCATGATTGTGGTGGCACCTACTGGTGTGGCGGCCATCAATGCCGGCGGCGTGACCATCCACAGTTTTTTCCAGTTGCCGCTATCGCCCTATGTGCCGGGCACTACATTCAAGGATCGCTATGACTTCGGCAAGGAGAAAAGGCGCATCATCCGCACGCTCGACATGCTTGTCATCGACGAGATCTCTATGGTGCGCAGCGACTTGCTCGACGCCATCGACAATGTGTTGCGACGCTATCGCGATCCGACACTGCCCTTTGGCGGTGTACAGCTGCTGATGATCGGAGATTTGCACCAGCTCACGCCTGTGGTCACACCGCGCGACGAGGAACTGTTGCGCCCTTACTACGACACTCCCTATTTCTTTGGCAGCCATGCCCTGCAGCAGACGAGTTACGTCACCATCCAACTCACACATGTCTACCGTCAGCAGGACCAGGCGTTTATCGACATCCTCAACCATGTGCGCGACGGTGTGCCGACGGCCGAGGATCTTGCCCGTCTCAACGCCCGCTGCAAGCCGATGTTCATACCAAAAGCTGAAGAAGGATACATTCGGCTGACCACCCACAACCGCATGGCAGACAGCTACAACGACAATGAGTTGCACAAGCTGCCCGGCAAGCGCTATGTCTTCAAGGCTGAGATTGAGAAAGAATTTCCAGAGAGCAGCTATCCTGCCGATGTCAACCTTGAACTGAAGCAGGGCGCACAGGTGATGTTCATCAAGAACGATCCTTCACCCTCACACCTATATTATAATGGACGCATCGGACATGTCGTCGGCTTTGAGGAAGGAAAGATCATTGTGAAGTGCCCCGGCGACGACTACACCATCAGCGTGGAGCCCGCCGAATGGGAGAACACTCGCTACGCCATCAACGAGGAGACAAAGGTCATCGAGCCGCAGGTGCTCGGCGCCTTCCGTCAATATCCCTTGCGGCTGGCCTGGGCCATCACCATCCACAAGAGCCAGGGACTGACCTTTGAGCACGCCATCATCGACGCGAGTGCTTCCTTCGCTTCGGGACAAGTCTATGTGGCATTGAGCCGCTGCAAGAGTCTCGAGGGGCTTGTCCTCGCCTCGCAGATACAGCCCCGCAACATCATCGGCGACGCACGTGTCAACGACTACATCGCCCGACAGCAGAGCGAGGCGGAGAAGAGCATCGAGGCTCTGCCCGCCCTCAAGGAGGAATACTATCGCACGCAGCTCTACGACCTCTTTAACTTCATGCCGCTCTTTGCTGCTGAGCAGCAGCTCCACCGCCTCTTGCTGGAGTATTTCCGGCAGTTTCCCAAGCTCACCAACTATCATGGTACGGTCATCGACCAACTGAAGCAGAAGGTTATCGACGTGGCGCTGCGCTGGCGCTCGGTCATCCAGCAGACATCTGTCGAGGGATTGCATGAGCCTGCCTTTCTAGAAAGGGTGAAGCGCAGTGCGGCTTACTTCGTCACGGGACTGGAGGAAATGCTGCCCGACGCCATCGAGAAAACAAAGATGGCCAGCACCAACAACAAGCGCGGCATGCAGCTCTTCGACGAGCGCTACAAGGATCTCTGGCTGGCTTATCTGTCCAAAGACCGGTTGCTCAGGACCATGGAAGAAACTCCCTTTACCGTCTCGGCCTATATGCAGGCCAAGCAGGAGGCTACGCTCGACGCCATGGATGTGGTGATGCCCGGCAGCAGGCCACGGAAGAGAAAGAGTAGCGTGGCTTCGCCCGTGTCGACTTCTTCAACTGAGCGCACTACGCCCAAGGCCGCTAAGGCACCCCGCGTGTCTACCTATGTCCAGACCTACACGCTCTTCCGCCAAGGCAAGACACCGCAGCAGATCGCCGAAGAGCGCCATCTGGCCCTCAGCACCATTCTCAGTCACCTGGTACCTTACGTAAGTTCCGGGCAGATCAGTGCCGACAAGATCATCGACGGCGAGAAAGTGAAGGCTATCCGTCACGCCATAGCGCAGTTGCCCGAGAATGCCACGACGGAAGATCGCAAGGCGGCTTGTCCGCCGGGCGTGACGCCGGCAGAGTTCTATTTCATTCTCAAAAGCATGCCGACAAACGAATAGCGCATGATGAAAGAAAATTGATACAAGGCTAAATGGGAAAGGATAAGGCTGCCGAACAAGTTGAAGCTCGAATGGTAAATGTACTCCCAAAACTGTAAACTAAAGAGGTCTTAATGTAGGCTTTCCGTTCCTCCAGACCAACACGAAAATCTCTTAGTTATCCATTCTAGCACGGAAGCCAGTGGCCGGGTAGTGATGATGGCTTTTGTTAGGCCTGTCTGTGCATTTGTATAGTCTTGATATGTCTGATTTTGATGCGGACTACCGAGTCTTTTTCCCCATTTTTTGCTCTTGTCTAAAGTACTGTACGGTATGACAGAGCTGGTATGAATGGTGAAAGCTGTTTTTTTCTCCGTTATTTCTTCTTTCCATCAAGTATTTTTCTTGCAGTCTCGATGATGGTGTCGCGGTTGCGGTAGAAATCCTCCATAGTTAGGGATACGCTGATGTCGGGTGCCATGCCATTCTCTGTACTTTGTTTGTCGCGGTCAAACATCGGGCAGGAAGAGAAACGGATGCTCCAACCGTTGGGGAGTTCGCTGGAGAAGGGCAGGCCTGCGCCGCCACCGGTGCGGTCACCCACGATCGTGACGTTGGGACAACAGCGCATATACTTCACAAACTCGTTGGCAGCCGAGTAGACCTGTCGGTTGGTGAGCACCACGACGGGTTTCTGCCAGCGTAGTCCCTTTCCGGGTTTCAGCCACTGCTCCTGCATGGGTGAGAAGTCGTTATGGCCTTTTCCCGTTTTGTGTCGGATGTAGCCAACGAGAATGCTTTCGTTGGTGAAGCGGGCGGCCAGCTCCTCAGCACTGGTGATCATGCCGCCGCCATTGTCGCGCAGGTCGATGATCAGCCCACGGCATGGAGCGAGATAGAGTAGGATGTCGTCGAGGTTGCCGCTGCCGATGTTGTTCTCGAAGGTGGCGCAGCGCAGGTATCCGATCTGGTCGTCGAGGATGCGGTACTTCATGCCGCTGGCGATGCGGTAGTCGGTGCCGAGATAGCGGCTGACGAGCGTATCGCTGTAGTTGCTGGGGTAGTTCTCGTGGAAACCCCAGTAGCGGGTATAGTCAAAGGAAGCAAAAAGGTTGACGTGTCCGTCCTTGAGGGTAGCGAGCATGTTGCCGAGAACCTCAAGGAGCTGTTCGTCGGTCATCTGACTGTTGATCTGCCGTGCATAGACCGTGTGGATGGAGTCCCAGTCGATGCCTTTCTCCTGAAAGAAGCAATAGTGCTCGTCCATGATTTTCCACAGTGCCTCGAAGTTGCCCTTGGGGTTGTCGGCAAACTGGTCCTCGTCGACGCAGGCGGCACAGAGCAGCAGGGCGGAGAGAAAGAGAAGGAGATGGCGAACGATGATTTTCATAGGCAGGGGGGATCAATAGCACCATCCGAGGGTGATGCTGTGGGTGTATTGGTGGTATTTGAGGTTGTTGGCTTTCATCTGCCGGTATTCGCCGAGGTAGCCCACGCGGAAGGTGGTGCGCCACAGCCGGAAGTCCACGCTCAGATGCTGATAGAGCTGTGGGGCGCTGAAGGGTGAGGTGCACACGATGTTGTGGTCGTAGTTGCCGCGGGAGAAGATCTCGTAGTACGACTGTCCGTAGTTGGGCGAGAAGGCCATGCCGATGAGGGGCAGGGTCACGTCGTAGTGCAGGGCGAGTGGGTGGCGCCCGGTGCGCAGCTGCCAGGAGAGGCGTGCGGTGGGGTCGATGCTCAGTGCGATGCGTGCCTGTGCCGGATTGTTGCTGTTGCGGGTGTCATAGGCTCCGCCGAGTGTGCCGTCGATGGCACCTCCGGCGAGCAGCGTCAGCCGTGGGGCAGCCCAGTGCCAGCGATACATCCATCCGAGCCTTAGGTTGTAGAGCAGGGTGAGCAGCGAGTTGTCGTTGCCGCGTGTGCCGGCCACGCCGACGAGCACGTGGTGGACGGTCTCTCGGACGATGTGGCTGCTGTCACGGCGGCTGAGCGACTGGGAGAGATAGCCAAACTCGGTGCCCGTGAACTTCTCCTGCGAGAGATAGGTATCGAGGATGTCGGTGTAGCCCACACTCAGTTGCCCGGCCCGCTCGCGCTCCGTGGCATGTTGAGTGGGCTGGCTTTCCTGGGCCGCAAGGCTTGCAGCGATGGCGGCGATAGCGATGGTTGTGGTTAGTCGACTCATAATGGTCAGATAGTATATAATAGGGAGATCTCTTAAACTTCCTGCTCTTCTCTTCTAGCTCCGGCCCCTCTCTAGCTCCCCCCAGAGGGGGAGAAAGGCGATACCCGAGCGCTGTGGTGTTGATGGTTTTGCGGTCCTCCCCCCTTGGGGGGAGTTAGAGGAGGGCTGTATTGATGGTTTTGCGGTCCTCCCCCCTTGGGGGGGAGCTAGAGGAGGGCTGTATTGATGGTTTTGCGGTCCTCCCCCCTCGGGGGGAGCTAGAGGGGGGCTCCTACTCTGGAAACAAGTTGAGCTGTCCCGTTATCTCGTCGATGACCTGCTGCTGCGACTTACCGGCATCAGGGTCGAGGTTCTCCTCCGGTCCGTTGTCCTCGGGATTGTTGTCCTCCGGCTCCGGGTCAGGCTGCCTGAGCGGTTCGAGTTCTTCCACTTTGTCGACCTGCCATGTGGCGATGCGCTTGCCTTTGGCCTTAAAGCCCTTCACGGCGATGAAGCTGTCCACGTCGATGTCCATCGGGGCGCGTGCCGCATCGGCACCGCCGAAGGTCACACGCACACGCGGATAGACAGTGTCGGTGAGCAATAGCAACTGGCTGTCGGGGTTGTCGCCAAGGAAGTTCTGGTGCTTTCGGGTGGCCTCCATCTGGAAGCGCTTGATATAAGCGTAGCCGTTGTTGTCGGCATCGAAGAGTACTGCCGTCCACACCTTGTCGGGTTTCCACTTTTCTATGATGCGGATGTTGTCCTCATAGTGGTTGTTCTGGTCGAAGTCCGTGATGTAGAATTCATTGTTGTCGAGCACCACGAGGATGCTGTCGTCGTTGTAGAACTCACCGAGCAGTCTTCCGTGCTCCTCATAGTTGATGCGGTTGACATCCGGGTCGAACCACACCTTGCGGCCTCCGAGAGTGGAGTGTCCGTGGCTTTTGAGCGAGATGCGGTGGATGCTCTGCTTTGAGAGCAGGTTGCCGTGTGCCGTGCGCCCTTTGATAGGCACCTCGGCGAAATCCTTGTCCATGAAGATGTTTTGCTTCTTCTTGGTTGGGTCGGGGTCGAGGGTGACCTTGATGATCTCTGCCTCGCCGTTAGGGTTGGCAGTGAAGTACAGCACACGCGATCCAGGCTTTCCCTGCGTGAGGTCGTAGTCGCGGTCGCGGATGATGCTGGTGATGTTGAAGCGTTTGATATAGTATTTGCCCTGTCGGCCGTCGCGGTAGACGACATTGTAGACCGTGCGCTTGTCGTTGCGCTTAAACACCTGCACCCAGAGAATGTTCTTGCCCACAAAGATCTTGTCTGCTACACGGATGACCTTGTACTTGCCGTCGCGGTAGAAGATGATGATGTCGTCGAGGTCGGAGCAGTTGCACACGAACTCATCCTTCTTCAGTCCCGTGCCTACGAAGCCGTCCTGGCGGTTGATATAGAGTTTCTCATTGGCTTCGACCACCTTGGCGGAATCGATATTTTCGAAGCTGCGTATCTCGGTACGGCGCGGATGGTCTTTGCCGTAGGTGTCTTTGAGATGTTGGAACCAGGCGATGGTGACATCAGTCATGTGAGCCAGGTCATGGTCGATGCCTTTGATCTCGGCTTTAATCTTTGCCATGAGCTGGTCGGCCTTGTCCTTATTATATTTCAGGATGCGTTGCATCTTGATCTCTAACAGTCTCAGGTAGTCGTCGCGAGTGATGTCGCGCAGCAGTTGTGGCTTGTAGGGCGTGAACTTCTCGTCGAGGAATTTTACGACAGCATCCTGGTTGGCAGCCTGCTCGAAGCGCCGCTCCTTGTACATGCGTTCCTCGATGAAGATACGCTCCAGAGAGGCAAAGAACAGTTGCTCCTGCAGTTCTCCCTTGCGGATGAGCAGTTCCTTGCGCAGCAGTCCCATCGTGCGGTCGGTGCTGTGGCGCAGCACATCGCTCACGGTGAGGAAGCACGGTTTGTTGTCCTCGATGACACAGCAGTTGGGCGAGATGTTGATCTCGCAGTCCGTGAAGGCATAGAGGGCGTCGATGGTCTTGTCCGACGATGTGCCCGGGGTGAGCTGTACCTGAATCTCCACGTCGCGGGCCGTCATGTCGATGACACGGCGGGCTTTGATCTTTCCTTTCTCGATGGCTTTGGTGATGGAGTCTTGCAGGGTAGCGGCGGTTTTGGTGTAGGGCACCTCGCGGATGACGAGCGTCTTGTTGTCGAGTTTGTCGATTTTGGCTCTTACGCGCACCACGCCGCCGCGCTGTCCGTCGTTGTATTTGCTCACGTCGATGGCACCGCCGGTAGGGAAGTCGGGATAGAGATGAAACTCCTCGCCTTTGAGGTAGTGGATGGCAGCGTCGCAAATCTCGTTGAAGTTATGCGGCAGTACCTTGCTGGAGAGTCCTACGGCGATGCCGTCGGCACCCTGTGCCAGCAGCAGCGGAAACTTCACGGGCAGGGTCACGGGCTCTTTGTTGCGTCCGTCGTAGCTCATTTGCCACTCAGTGGTCTTCGGGTTGAAGACCGTCTCAAGTGCAAATTTCGAGAGGCGCGCCTCGATATATCGGGGAGCGGCGGCACGGTCACCAGTGAGGATATTGCCCCAGTTGCCCTGCGTGTCGATGAGCAGATTTTTCTGTCCGAGCTGTACGAGCGCGTCGCCGATAGAGGCGTCGCCGTGAGGATGGAACTGCATGGTGTGCCCCACGATGTTGGCCACCTTATTGTAGCGTCCGTCGTCCATGCGCTTCATGGAGTGAAGGATACGGCGCTGCACAGGCTTCAGTCCATCCTCGATCTGCGGCACAGCGCGCTCGAGGATGACATAGGAGGCATAGTCCAGAAACCAGTTCTTGTACATGCCGCTGAGATGATGCACGGCAGAGGCGTCGAAGCGGTCGGCGGGTTTGTAGTCGGAGTGCTCATCCTCGGTAAGCTCGTCGTCGTCCGATGGCTGTCCCCCTTCGTTGGGCTTGCCGGTGCTGCTATCTTTCAGCTCTTTATCTTTGTCTATTGTCTTGTCGTCGTCCATATAAATGATTGGCGTATGTTTCTTGCAAAGTTAATAAAAAAGGAGAAGAAAGCAAAATATTCTTCGTAACTTTGCACTAAAAACAGACACCAATGAAGAAATACTTAAGCCATTACCGGGCGCTCGTCATGTTGGGCACACCGCTGATCATCGGGCAGATCGGCGTGGTGCTTCAGAACTTTGCCGACACACTGATGATCGGTCACCACACTACCGTGGAGCTTGCAGCGGCATCGCTGGTGAGCAACATCTTCATATTAGGACTGCTCATGGCGATGGGCTTTGCCCTGTGTATGACACCGCTTATCGGCAAAGCCTATGGACAGGGCGACGTGGCCAGCATCGGATCGACGGTGAAAAACGGACTGGCAGTGAACACGCTGGCTGCCCTCGTGCTGATGGCTGTCTACACGGTGCTCTATTTCTTTCTCGACAAGTTGGGTCAGCCCGACGAGCTCTTGCCCTATGTGCGCCCTTACTATCTCATCAACTTGGTGTCGATTCCCTTTGTCTGTTGGGTCAACGGATTGAAGCAGCTCTTCGATGCCACCACTGACACGAAGACACCGATGTGGATACTCCTCGGTGGCAATGCGCTGAACATCGTGGGCAACTGGCTGCTCATCTATGGCCACTGTGGCTTTCCCGAGATGGGTATCACCGGTGCGGGGCTTTCCACGCTTGCTGCCCGCGTGACGATGTTCGTAGCCATCGCCTTATGTTTTGCCTTTTCCGGGCGTCATCGTGGCGAACGCGCTGCCTTCCGGAAGAGTCGGGTGTGCCGTGGCGAGATGCGCTCGCTCATCGTCTTGGGCACGCCCATCAGCCTACAGATGGGCATGGAGAGCGGGGCATGGTCGCTGTGCAGCATCATCGTGGGCTGGATAGGCACCAATGCTTTGGCCGGACACCAGATCATGCTCACCATCAGCCAGCTCTTCTTTCAGTTCTATTATGCGCTTGCCTCGGCCGTGTCTATTCGCGTGAGCCACTTCCATGGGCAACACGACTACACGGCCATACGGCGTACGGCATGGGCAGGATGCCATCTCAACTTCATGATCGCGATCCTCGTATCAGTACCTGTGATCATCTTCCGCGAGCAAATGGGCTTCCTTTTCACCAGTTCGCCTAAGGTGGCGGCAGAGGTGGCCAGTGCCATCGTGCCGCTGATCATCTATCAGTTCAGCGACGGCTTGCAGTGTACCTTCAGCAATGCGATGCGTGGTCTGGCTTATGTCAAGCCGGTGATGCTCGTAGCCTTTCTCTCTTATTTCGTAGTATCGCTGCCCTTGGCTTATCTCTTCGGCATCAGCCTGCATGGCGGCTTAGTGGGCGTGTGGTTCTCCTTCCCCTTCGGACTCACTATTGCGGGAGTACTCTACTACTATTTCTATCATCGTCGCCTGCTGTCCTTGGAAAAGACAGAGTAAGGGCTTTAAAGACAGAGTAACAAAGTAAGGCTTTTAATAAGACAGAGTAACAAAGTAAACAGATTGGGAAATAGAACAGACAGAGTAACAAAGTAAGGCTTTTAAATAAGACAGAGTAACAAAGTAAACATATTGCTTAGCAGACAGCCTCAAAGTTTCCATTGACAGCGGTTCATGTCTACGCAACCGTTGGACTTGAAGAGAACGCCATCCTGGACGAGTCGCTCCCGCTGTTCCGGGAAGACGGGAGAGAGGCGCCCAGCACTGTTGATAACACGGTGGCAGGGAAGATGCATGTCCTCAGGTACGCGACTGAGCCAAAAGCCCACCTGACGGGCATGATGGGGACAGCCGGCCAGGGTAGCTACTTGGCCGTAAGTGAGCACACGCCCGGTGGGTATCTGCCTGACAATATCGTAGACAGCCTCCACAAACTCCCTTCTCTTGTCTGCTTTTGCGTCCTTCATTATGCACTATTTATTATTTTTTATTTTTTATTTTTTATTTATACACTATACATTATACATTATACATTATACATTATACATTATACATTATCGCCTTGACGAGGTCGTCTTTCTTGTCCTGCACCTTTTGTATTTGTTCTTCCAGTGAGCCACGGGTGATGAAGCGGTAGACCATGACCGAGCGTCGTTGTCCCGAGCGGTGAGCACGGGCAATGGCCTGTTCCTCAGCAGCATGGTTCCACCATGGGTCAAGGAGAAAGACATAGTCGGCCTCTGTGAGGTTGAGACCTTCACCACCCGCCTTGAGCGAGACGAGAAAGAACTGACAGGAGGGCGTCTGCTGGAAATGCTTCACAATGCCTTCGCGGTCACGGCTCTGTCCTGTGAGTATGTCATAGCTCCAGCCGCGCTGCTTCATCTCTTCTGCAATCACGTCGAGGAAAGAGGTGAACTCGCTGAAGAGTAATACCTTGTGGTCGGTGCCTCGCAATTCCTCCAGTCGATCGAAGACTTCCAACACCTTTCCAGAGTCGCCTTCTTTATGTTCCAGTTTGGGACTGCAGGCCAGTCGGCGCAAGCGGGTGATGGCGGCCAACACCACGATCCGGTTGTTGGCTTGCTCCGCATCCATCAGCAGGTTGCGCATCTTGCTCTGTTCTTCTTCGTAGAGAGCCGCTTGCGCCTCGGTCATATCGCACCATACCTGCTCGTCTTGTCGCTCAGGCAGACTGTCGAGTACGTCGCCACGCAGTCGGCGAAGGAAATAGGGGGCGACGAGTTTGCGTAGAATCGCTGTATGCTCATCCTGCAAGTTGACGTTGATGGAATGGATGAAATTGTTTTGAAAGGTCTCGTAGTCGCCAAGGAGAGCAGGGTTGAGTACGCTCATCAGCGTCCACAGTTCATCGAGCGCGTTGACCATCGGCGTACCTGTGAGTGCAATGGGGAAGTCGGCATGGATCTTCAGCACAGCCTGGTAGAGTAGTGACGTGTTGTTGCGGAAGGCATGTGCCTCGTCATAAACGGCAATGGCGAAGGACAGACGGCTGAGCACACCAATGTCGTTGCGGAGCATAGGGTAGGAGGTGAGCACTACGTCGGCATTGGCGAGTTGGGACTGTTTGACAGCCCGCTCGCGGGCATTGCCCGTATACTCCACCACACGCAGTGAGGGAGCAAAGCGCCGAAACTCGTCGTGCCAGTTGAAGACGACGGAGGAAGGAGCGGCAACAAGCACGGGGCGATGACCGGACTGCTGACGCAGATCGGGTTGGGAAGAGGCTGCCGACGGTATGGCTTGGGCGGCGTGCCCGCTCATCTCCTCATCAGAGAACAAACTCATCTGAACGGGAGTGTTGGTTGGGTTACTCCTTATTATATTGTTACTCCTGGTTACACTATCACTCCTTATTATATTATCGTCACCCTGATGATCGGGATTCTCGGCTTGTGTCGATAGGGCGTTGGCTGTTGCGTCTTCCCTACTACGGTCATCAGTAGAAGCTGAATCCGTACTTTCGAAATAGTGAAGGATGACGGCAATTGTCTGTACTGTCTTACCCAGACCCATGTCGTCACCGAGCAGACAGCCCGTACCGCCATGTTGATGGCTGAGCATCCATTGGTAGCCTAAAAGCTGATAAGGGCGCAGCGTGGCCTTCAGTCCTTTTGGTGGCAAGGCCTTTTCCTCTGTGTCGCCGGTTGCGGGAGCTTTCAGTGTAGTCGGCAGGAGGTCTTCAGTGGGCAACACCGTCTGCTGGGACCGGTGAAAGGTGAGTGTGCCCCGGCTCTTCATCAGCCCGAAGAGCATGGCAGCACTGTACTGGGCATACCACTCGTCGGGAATGACAAACCAGTTGCCCGAGGGTAGTCTCACCTCACGGTCGCCATTGATGATTGCATCACGGAAGTCGGTGAGTGCCATCTGTGTGCCGTCGGGGAAGACGAGGGTGACGTGCATCTGAAACCAGTCGCCCGTCCAGCGGTCGTTATGGAGTTTCTTCACCTCGCCGATGACATAGTGGTGACTGGTGCGCTGTTTTGTTTCGATACCATGCTGCGCAAGTACTGTTTCGTTGGCTGTCAGCCATGCTGTCATCTCTTGCAGCGGTGCAGTCTGAGGACGGTGGAGCTCGTTGTCGAGTAGTTCGGTGATTGTGGACTCCCATTCGCGGTTGCGCCAGATGCAGACAAAGGTCACGCTCTTGCCGTCGTCGTGGAGAGTCACACTCTTCTCCCGGCGGTCAGAAACGGAGAACGTAGCCGTGTCGTAGACAAACTGCGTGTCGAGCGTATAAAGACCATTGATCGATGCTTGCAGCGTCAGCACCGCCTTACCCTGAGGATGAAGGTTGTCGACGTCGAAACCATCGGAAGAGATGTCGATCTTCTTGACGATCTTCAGGATGAACTGCCGGAAATACTTTGCCTGGATGGAAGCTGGAATATGGTAGATCTCTTTCTTCAGAAAGGGCGTGAGCAGTTTGCCGCCAAGCCCCTCGTCGAGTTGTCGTAGGCTGTGGTCGATGACGAAGAGCGAAGGATTGTTGCAGAGCACCTGCGTGCGGTGAGCCAAGGGAATGATGTCCTGACCGAGTGTGAGGCGATAGTCGATGCCGTCATCAGTCTTGGTGAAGGCCGCGTGCAGCTTCAGCGGATCTGCGTTGAAGTGCAGTTCATCCTGTTGCTTAAGCCATTCTCCGGGTTTAGGGGCAAAGAATATATGCACGCCAAGGCGCGAGGCAGTGGCTACTGCCTCGGTGATGTGCTGATCCACTTGCGAGATGACATATCGCTGTGTGGTCTTGTCGGCTTTCTCGAAGAATGCTTTCTTGTTGCTAAAGTTGCGTCCTGCCCTGGCAAAGAGGTTGTCGGATTGCGTCCAAAGACACAGTTCTACGAGGCGTCGGAGTTCCTTGTCGTCTATGTCTGTCGCCTTGTCGATGAAGTCACCGCCTGCATACTCTTCACCCTCCTCGTGAACATGCCGCAACCGCAGGGTGTATAGATTCCAAAAGCCGAGCGGGCTGATGAGCAGGGCAAGGCTATCCATTGGCAAGAGCTTTCTCCAAGACAGTGAGATCTTCGTCGCTTGTTGCCCAACTGGTCACAAAGCGACAGACGAGCTGACGGTCGTCCTTCTGTTCCCACACCTCAAAGACAATGCTTTTGCTGAGTCGCTGTTGTTGTTCGGGCGTGAGGATGACAAACTGCTGGTTGGTAGGCGAGTCGATGGCCAGCTTGATGCCGTATTTGCGGAAGAGCGCCTTCATACGCATGGCCATGTCGATGGCGTGGCGTGAGATGCGGCCATAGAGGTCGTCGGTGAAGAGCGTGTCGAACTGCAATCCGAGCATACGTCCCTTGGCGAGCAGGGCTCCGTGGCGCTTGATAGTAGTGAAGAAACCGCGTGGCGGCCGCTGCTGCGAGAAGACCACGGCTTCGCCGAACATAGCGCCCACCTTTGTGCCTCCAATGTAGAAAGCGTCGCAGTGGTGAGCCAGGAAGGGCAGCGTCATGTCGGTGCCCTCGGCTGCCAGGCCGTAGCCCAGACGGGCACCATCGACATACAGAGCAAGGTGGTAGCGGCGGGCCATATCATAGAGTGCGCCAAGCTCCTCCTGAGAGTAGATGAGTCCCATCTCGGTGGGCAGCGTGATGTAGATCATCCCCGGCTGCACTTCATGCTCATGGCTGGGATCGGCAAGGAAAAGTTCCATATAGTCAGCCACCTGCTGCGCCGTGAGTTTCGTGTCGGCCGAGGGCAGGGCGAGAACCTTATGCCCGAAAGCCTCCACGGCGCCGGCCTCGTGCACGTTGATGTGTGCCATGTCGGTGGCAATGACACCCTCGCCCGGAGCGAGCAGCGCGTCGATCATCGTGGCGTTGGTCTGTGTACCACCGATGAGGAAGTAGATGTCCGCGTTGCCCATCTGACAGGCGTGACGGATCTTTTCTTTGGCCTGGTCGCAGTAGGGGTCGTTGCCGTAGCCACTGGTCTGCTCGTCATTGGTGTCGAAGAGGCGGTGCAGGATTTCGGGTTGCACGCCATTGTTATAATCGCTTTCAAAAGAAACCATATTGCTTACTGATTATTATTGCATTTTTGTTATGAACTTACAAAGATAAGACTTTTAAATTGATTGAGCAAGAAAAGCACGACTCATCATTTCTTATGATACTTTTTATTTGTGTATCTCGTGGAAATTGACTACCTTTGCAAGCCTAATCAACGGGGCGTGTGCGCAAACACCACTCCACATTATTTATTTATCCTCAAAAATACAACCACGCTTATGAGCAACGCATGGCGCAACTTCCGCGGTACTCTTTGGACGGAAGAGATCAACATCAGAGATTTTATTCAGCATAACTACACCCAGTACGACGGTGACGAGAGCTTCCTCGTCGGTCCTACTGACGCTACCAACACCCTTTGGGGCGAACTGCAAAAGTTGCAAAAGGAGGAACGTGCCAAAGGTGGCGTCCTCGATATGGAGACAGAAGTAGTCTCTGGACTCACTGCCTATGGTCCCGGCTACATCAACGAGAAGACCAAAGACCTCGAACGTGTCGTAGGCCTTCAGACCGACAAGCCTCTCAAGCGCGCTTTCATGCCCTACGGCGGCATCAAGATGGCAGAGCAGGCCTGCACCACCTATGGCTATCAGCCTTCTGAAGAGATCCACGAAATCTTCCATAAATATGTCAAGACGCACAACGACGGTGTCTTCGACGCTTACACGCCGGAGATGAAGCACGTGCGACACAACCATATCCTCACCGGTCTTCCCGACACCTACGGCCGTGGCCGCATCGTGGGTGACTACCGTCGTGTAGCCCTCTACGGTATTGACCGCCTCATTGAGGAGAAGCAGAAAGACCTCGCCAACATGGGCGAGCGCGAGATGATCGACGAGGTCATCCGTCTGCGTGAGGAGATCGCCATGCAGATCAAGGCGCTCAAGGGCCTCAAGGAGATGGCTGCCCAGTATGGCTTCGACATCTCCAAACCTGCTACCAATGCCCGCGAGGCTGTACAGTGGCTCTACTTCGGTTACTTGGGAGCCGTGAAGACACAGAACGGTGCCGCCATGTCGGTGGGCCGCGTCTCTACCTTCCTCGACATCTACATCACACGCGACCTCAACGAGGGTACGCTGACTGAGGACGATGCTCAGGAGCTCATCGACCACTTGGTGATGAAGTTCCGCATGGTGAAGTTTGCCCGTATCCCTTCTTACAATGAGCTTTTCTCCGGCGACCCTGTATGGGCTACGCTCGAGGTGGCAGGCATCGGACAGGACGGCCGCCACATGGTGACAAAGAACGACTTCCGCTTCCTCCACACACTGGAGAACATGGGTCCGTCGCCCGAGCCTAACCTCACCGTGCTCTACAGCAGCCGTCTGCCCAAGGCCTTCAAGCGCTACGCTGCCTACATCTCGGTGAAGACCAGCTCTATTCAGTACGAGAACGACGACGTCATGCGTCCTGTCTGGGGCGACGACTACAGCATCTGCTGCTGCGTGAGCGCTACTCAGACGGGTAAGGAGATGCAGTTCTTCGGTGCACGTGCCAACCTCGCCAAGTGCCTCACCTACGCCATCAGTGGTGGCGTGGACAGCAAGACACGTGAGCAGGTGGGACCTGCCTATCGTCCTATTGAGGGCGACGTGGTGACCTACGATGAGTTCATGCCCCGCTTCATGGATATGATGGAGTGGTTGGCCGCTGTCTATGTCAAGACGCTGAACCTCATCCACTACATGCACGACAAATACTTCTACGAGGCTGAGGAGATGGCTCTCATCGACACCGATGTGCGCCGCACCTTCGCCACGGGTATTGCAGGTTTCTCTCATGTCGTTGACTCCATCTCGGCTATCAAATATGCCAAGGTCAACATCATCCGCGACGAGACGGGCTTCCCCTTGGAGTTCAAGACCGAGGGCGACTTCCCCCGCTACGGCAACGACGACGACCGTGCCGACAGCATCGCCGTGTGGTTGCTCAAGACTTTCATCGGCATGGTGAAGAAACATCACACCTATCGCAACTCCGAGCCGACAACGTCTATCCTGACCATCACTTCCAATGTGGTCTATGGTAAGTACACGAGCAACATGCCTGACGGCCGTAAGGCCGGTGCCCCGCTCTCTCCGGGTGCCAACCCATCTTATGGCGCTGAGAAGAACGGCCTGTTGGCTTCGCTCAACTCGCTGGCTAAGTTGCCTTATAAGTATGCACTCGACGGCATCTCCAACACGCAGACCATCAGTCCGAGCGCACTCGGTCACGACGACGACCAGCGTGCCGAGACACTCGTCAGCGTCATGGACGGCTATTTCGACAAGGGTGCACACCACCTCAATGTCAACGTCTTCGGTGTGGACAAACTCAAGGACGCCATGGAGCATCCGGAGAAGCCGGAGTATGCCAACTTCACCATCCGTGTGAGTGGCTATGCCGTGAAGTTCATCGACCTTACCCGTGAGCAGCAGCTCGACGTCATCGCCCGCCAGGCTCATGAAAGACTCTAAGACACTCGGCCTCACCTCTCCTCAGGGAGGTGGGGCTTCTTTATACGTTCACTCCACCGAGTCGTTTGGCTCTGTCGACGGCCCCGGCATCCGCTTCATCATCTTTCTCAAAGGCTGTCACATGCGCTGCCGCTATTGCCACAATCCCGACACATGGCGCATGGCAGGAGCAGAGGAGAAAGCCACGACGGTGACGGAACTGCTCGACCAGGCTGAACGCTATCGTGCCTATTGGGGCGACAAGGGGGGAATCACGGTCAGCGGCGGCGAGGCTCTGTTGCAGATCGACGGGCTTATCGCACTCTTCGAGGAGGCGCACCGACGCGGCATCAACACGTGTCTCGACACGGCAGCCCAACCGTTTACGCGCCGCGAACCTTTCTACGGCAAGTTCCTGCGGCTGATGCAGAGCACAGACACCGTGCTGCTGGACTTGAAGCATATCGACAGCGAGGCGCACCGTCAGCTCACCGGTCACGGCAATGAGAACATTCTCGACTGTGCCCGTTGTCTCTCCGACCTTGGCGTGCCGGTATGGATCCGCCACGTGCTCGTGCCGGGTATCACCGACGACGAGGATCAGCTGCACCGTCTCAGGGCTTTCATCGACACGCTCAACAATGTGGAGCGCGTCGAGGTGCTGCCTTATCATACCCTTGGCGTCTATAAGTGGGAGGAACTCGGCATACCTTATACGCTCAAAGACGTGCCCACACCCAGCAAGGAACAAGTGGCGCGCGCCGAAGAGATACTCTGCGGCAAGTAAGCGACTGAGTATAAAAAGGTGGGCGACTGCCGAATTAAATTCAGAATATATAAACCATGCAGTGGGTTACCGAACTGGCAACCCACTGCATTTTTTTATCTATTACTGGCATGGGTGTTAGGGCGGGGATTATCGGCGCACTGGATATTTCCCGTGGGCCGATATGTTCATAATTGGTTAGAGAGGTCCATAACTCAAGGAAAAATAGGCAGGCTTAAGCTCCCGATGGAGCCATGGTGTGGAAGTGATGGGGCAGCCTTTGCGAGCAAGCTCGCAGTCTGCCCCATCACTTCCACACCACCCCTGACGGGGTAAAAGCCAGCCTATGACGAAAATTGCCTTGGCATAAAATTGCGCATAAGCGCATAAAATATGATGCCGCCCAACAGAACACAAGCAGCATAGCAGACTTTCAAGACGCTATGGACTATCTTTCGGCCGCAGGATTTTATGCCCAAGGGGCAATTTTACGCGTTAGCGATTTTCGTCATGGGCAGGCTTGACACCAAAGGTGTGGGGCTAAAGCTATGGGGTAGGCGGCGAGCTTGCTCGCAAGACTATCCCATAGCTTTAGACCCATTGCTCCTTGGGGAGCATAAGCATGACCATGATTTTCTTTTCTCTTTTCCGTTTGAAAATGCCAAAGCGATAATGGCAGTATAAAGATTTATATTTCCTCTCACTATGATTCCACGGAAAATATCCAGTGCGTCACGGGTAGAGATCTCTGTGTTCTCTTGTGAGAATATTACAGACAAGAGGGTTAGGGCGGGGATGAACCCCGCAAAACATATGAGTGGGCCGATATAGTCACCAATCTTGGAACTTGGGTGTCCCAATGATGAAAGCAGATGCTGATAGAATGATATTGTCTGGGACTGACTATATTCCTCTTTTTTTCCCATGCGAGTTTTTTTTCGTACCTTTGCAATCTCATCATCAACATCCCGCGAAGCAGTATGGAAATAGAGAAGATCGCAACGTTTCATTCGCCTTTCGGCAGTAAGTTTGGCATTCCCAAGCAGAGCGGCATCGTGCCGGAGCTGCGTGGAGAGATCGTCTTGGAGAAGGCCTACCGCAACCCCGACGCGCTGCGCGGCATCGAGGACTTTGACTATCTGTGGTTGGTGTGGGGCTTCTCAGCCAACCGCCATGCGCCTACCAGTCTCACCGTGCGGCCGCCGCGCCTTGGCGGCAATGAGCGGGTGGGTGTCTTTGCCAGCCGCAGTCCTTTCCGACCTAATGGCCTCGGGCTGTCGTCGGTACGCCTCGACCGTGTCGAGTGGGACACCCCACGCGGACCGGTGCTCCATGTGCTCGGCGCAGACCTGATGGACGGCACGCCCGTCTACGACATCAAACCTTACGTGACCTATGCCGACAGTCATCCCGAGGCACGCAGCGGCTTCGTTGACCGGCGGAAGTGGCAGAAGGTGGAGGTGGACATACCGGCGAATGTCCTCGCCCAGCTACGGGCGGCAGGATTCACGGAAGAAGATATTACGGCCCTGCGTGCCGTGCTTGAGGAGGATCCACGGCCACAGATACAGCGGGGAGAAGACAAGGAGTATGGAATGCCTTTTGCCGGACTCGACATCAAGTTCCAAGCTGTGGGTGGGAGACTGGTGGTAAGAAGCCTCACCAAAGGCCTCGCCAGCAGCCTCACCCCCCTCGCCCCCTCTCCAAAGGGAGAGGGGGAGTGAAATGCTGCAAGGGGTCAACAGGGATTAGAGAGCTTTCCTCAAAGTACTCCAAAAGGCGTAGCCTGCTTGGAGGATCTGAGACTCTGTGTGAGAAAAATGTATTTTGTTAATGATAAGTTAGAATGTAAGGAATCGATAAGCGAAGAATTATTCAGACAAAAACACCTCCGCGAGAACTTGCAATCTGGAGAATGAAAAATCGATGAAATAAGGGGCTATGGGTCAGAAAAGGACTTTGAGGGTGAGAAAACAGTGATTTTATGACATCATCTCAGTAGTTTTACCTTGTCAGAAAGCCTTTTTGATGAGGTCAAACAACTGAGATGATCAAAAATTCTCTAGAGAATTTTGTGAGAAATGGGCACTTTTGCATTCGGCTTCAAATGATTTTATTCGTAAATCATACCATTTTAATCATAACATATTGATTATCATCGGTTTGCGAAAAAGCTCGGAAATACCGTGAAATTGAGACAAAAATGCACTCTCGTTCAGAAAATCGTCGCCACGAGGGCGGAAAATTGTCACTTTATCCAACAATTAACCATAGACAGATTTCGTTGAGAGCAGGGGAGTCTACGCGTCTCGCATCACGATTGTCTTTGCCAATATTTGAGTTCGTGAAGCGGGACGCGTCACTCGACGACATGCCATGCCACCTTCGTCTTTCCTTTTACGGTCAGTTTCCTTTGTTTGTCGTTCCATAGGAGCCGGGTGAGCTGGTACTTTCCCTTCTTGTAGTCGTAGGAGATGCCGTCGTCGTGATAGAGGGTAAACGAGGCATCGGCACCGGGGAAGACCAGAGCGGTGACAGGTTTGCCCTCTTGCGCGTCGGAGTACTCGACGACGTCGGAGACGGGGATGACCGTTCCGGCCTTGACGAAGAGCGGCAGACGGTCGATGGTCACCACCACGGTGAGCCACTGGCCGCCTTCGTAGCGGCGATGCGTCCAATAGTCATACCATTGGCAACCACGGGGCAGATAGACGCTTCGCGTCGTCGTTTCAGACATCGGATGCGTCACGGGACAGACGAGAAGGGAGCCGAAGAGATACTCATCTTTCATGTCGAGCACCGTGGTGTCGTTGGGGAAGTCAAAGGCCAGGGGGCGTGCCATGGTGTAGTTGCCCCGTGTCTGTGCCGCTGCCATGCTGTAGATATAGGGCAGCAGGCGGTAGCGCAGCCTGATCATCCGCAGAATGGCATCGTAGTAAGGCGTACCGGGCTCACCAAAGCGCCAGATCTCGCGTGGCGTGTCGCTGCCATGGGAGCGGAGCATCGGCAGGAAGGTGGCCCACTGAAACATGCGCACGTAGTATTCGCGATAGGCCTTGTCGTTTACTCCGTCCGGAAACTCACCTTTGTAGAACCATCGGTGGCCGTCGTCGCGTGTGAAGAACGAGCCCACGTCGACCGTCCAGTAAGGATTGCCGGTGGCCATATAGTTCAGTCCGGATGGTATTTGCTGGCGGAAAGAAGCCCATGAGGCATGGGTGTCACCATTCCACACCACGGTAGCATAACGTTGCTGTCCTGCCCAACTGCTACGCGTGAGGTTGAGTACGCGCTTGCGGTCGGTGGTAGCCCGCTGGTTGTCGTAGAGGCCACGGGCGTGGTTGAGAGAGTAGAGCTGGCTGCGCTCAGCACCGAGGGTCTCGCTGAGGATCTGCGTGTTGAGCTGCCATCGCCGTTGCTGATCATCCCATCCATAGGGATGTCCGTCCACGGGCTGCGGTATCTGATTCCAGTCGCCGTCGAGCGGTTCACTGCTGTCGCACCACCAGGCATCGAAGCCATTGCGGAAAAACTCGCGGTCGGCATACTGCCAATAGAGTTTGCGGGCATTCGCGTCAAAGGCGTTGTAGACCGAGTGCTCGAGCATATAGCCCCTTTTCCGGAAGTCGTCGGCTTCGGGACAGTACTGCGGGTTGGGCCAGATGCTTACCATCAGCTTGGCGTGAAGACTGTGGATGGTATCGGCGAGAGCCTTGGGACTGGGATAGAAACGAGGGTCCATCTTCATGTATCCCCAGCCCTGTGGCCAGTAGTTCCAGTCCTGCACGATCATGTCGAGCGGCACGTGACGCCGGCGGTATTCGCGCACCGTGGCGATGAGCTCAGCCGAAGACGTGTAGCGCTCTTTCGACTGGATATAGCCAAAGGCGTAGCGGGGCAGCATCTCTACACGCCCTGTGAGGTATCGGTAGCCGCCCACCACCTCGTCGAGTCGCTTGCCGGCAATGAAGTAATAGTCGAGTTGGCGGGCTGCCTCCATCTGCATGGAGAACGTGTGGCCGCTGGATGTGTATTTCATCGCGCAGCCTACGTCGAAGAGTAGGCCGTAGCCCTGTGGCGAGAGAAGCACGGGGATGGTGATCTTCAGGTTGTGCTGAGTGAGCCACAGCGTCTTGCCGAGCAGGTTCATATAGTCCTCCATGTGTGAGCCCAGCCCATAGAGTGCCTTTGTTCCCGGGCAGGCGAACGAAGAGAAAAAGCGTGTGGAGTGTCCGATGGTGTCGGTGCGGATGGCCTTTTTCACGGTCACCTGTCCGTTGGCAGTCTGCTCGGCGTGTGCCGTGCGGTCGTCATAGACGGTACGTGTCTGTATGACGGGCTCAGCCCTGCGCTGTGTCTCTTCCAGCAGCACACGTCCGGTTTTTCGGTCTGTGAAGGTGATGGCTGTCGTCTTGAGGTCGACGCTGACCTTCAGCACCGACGAGCGCAGCACGCGGCATCCGTTTTCTCTGGTCTGGCGAATCGCTACCTGATGGGGAGAATAGATACACACGCCGGTAGCGTTGCCCGGCAGCTGACCGTCGGGCGACCATTGCACTCTGACGATCGACGGTGTGACAAACGTGACCTTCACGTCAGCGGCACGGAGTGCTGACGATGAGAGAAGGATCAGGAAAAGAGTAAGAATCGCTGATCTGTTCATCGCATCTGCCACCAGTCAAAGTTAAACAAATTGCGTTTCTGGCGATCACCACCGCGGAAGACCAGGTAGAGGTCGTGAACACCCTTGGCTCCGGTCAGAGAGCACGTGAACTTCTGATACTGAAACTTGGTGTTAGGAACATTTACGGTACCTGCCAGAGCACCATTCACAGAGTCGAGTCTCACCTCGATACGACCGCCATAGAGCTGGGCGGAACAGGAGGCCGTGAACTCATGCGCTCCTTTCCGGAAGTCCACGCCCTTGACGAGGATATACTCACCGTCGTCGATGTCGGTGACAAACGGCGTGTCGTTCCATGGTCCCGAAGGGTTCTCGCGCGTGGTTTTCAGTCCGTAGCCCCATGCCATCGTCTCAGCCTCCACGCGCCGGAAAGGATTGAAGGTGCCCACCTGCCGGAGCGTGCAGTCCTGGAAATAGGGCAGTTCCACGATGGTGCCGTCGGGGCGGTAGGTCATCTCAGCCGCGGAGACAGAGCGTCGCTCGGCATGTCGGCTTGTTTCCAACCGAAGAATGTCGTAGTTGAGTCCAAAGCAATAGGAGCGTCCCTTGAAGTCGATGATGCCGGGGTGGTTGCCGCGTGTGCGTGGCGTATGGTTCATGATATGGCCTTTGTAGGTCCATGGACCTGTGGGTGAGTCGCTCATGGCGTAGCCGATTCCCTCGGGACAGCAGGTAGAGGCAAAGGCCATGTAGTAGTGGCCCTTGCGCTTATAAAACCACGGGCCTTCCTGATAGTCCTGGATATGGGGCATCTGCATGATGTCGCCACTGGTGGAGATCATGTCCTGGTTGAGTTTGATGCAATAGAGATGCGGGTTGCCCCAATACATATAGGCTTGTCCGTCGTCATCAATAAACACAGTCGGGTCGATGTCGTACCAGTGCTCTTTCTGCCAGACGAGCGGCTTGCCCAGCGGATCGACAAAGGGACCGTCGGGCGAGTCGGCTACCAGCACGCCAATGCCGTGGCCATGGATGGGACAATACATATACCATTTGCCGTTGCGCTCCACCACGCATTCGGCCCATGCACCATTGTCGCCCTTGTACCACTTGAAGTCGCGCAGCGAGGCCACTGCGCCGTGATCCTGCCAGTTGACCATGTCGGTGGACGTGTAGAGCAGCCAGTCGCGCATCTTGAAGCCCTCGGCGTCGTCTTCATCGTGGGTGGTATAGAGATAGACGGTGTCGCCGTGGACATAGGGGGCCGGGTCGGCGGTGTACTTGGTTTGGATGATCGGCATGTTCAAGTCATGCTGTGCCCATGCCATTGTACTGATGGCACTGGCAAGGAAGAGTAATAATGTAGATTTAGTTTGCATCGTGATAAGATTGTATCTGATGCAAAGATAGTGTTTTTCTTTCTGAATGAGGGAATGAGAAATATCAAATACTTGTCTTGATGTATCTGTAATAGGGAGAATGTCTCAAGCGCATCATACTTTTGTATAACCAACAAAAGTATAGCCTGAGACAGCGGATAAAGGAATGATGGATCGTTTCTCCTGCAACACTCACCCCTTGAAGCATTTCACTCCCCTCTCCCTTTGGAGAGGGGGTAGGGGGGTGAGGCTGTAGGTTAGGGGGTGAGGCTGTTTATTGTCCCACACCTTTCATCGTCAGCGCGATGCGATGGCGGCGCTTGTCAACTTCGAGCACCTTTACTCTGACGTGCTGGTGGAGCTTGATCACATCGTTGGGATCCTTGACATAGCGGTTGGCGAGCTGGGAGATATGAACCAGTCCGTCCTGATGGACACCGACGTCGACAAAGGCACCGAAGTTGGTGATGTTGGTCACAATGCCGGGCAGTTCCATGCCGGGAACCAAGTCGTCGGGAGTCTTCACGCGCGGATCAAACTCAAAGGTTTCTATCTTGTCGCGTGGGTCAAGGCCTGGCTTCTCCAACTCCTTCATGATGTCGCGCAGCGTGGGCAGTCCCACGGTGGATGTCTTGTAGCGGTTGAGATCGATCTTCTTGCGCTCCTCGGGATTTTTCATCAAGTCGATGACACGGCAGCCGCAGTCCTTGGCCATCTGCTCCACGATAGGATAGCTCTCGGGATGCACGGCACTGGCGTCGAGCGGGTTCTTCGCTCCGGGAATGCGCAGGAAGCCCGCACACTGCTGATAGGCAGCCGGGCCGAGGCGCGGCACTTTCTTCAGTTGTGCGCGAGAGGTGAAGGCACCGTGCTCCTTGCGGTAGTCGACGATGTTCTGAGCCAAAGCCGGACCGAGTCCGCTGACGTAGGTGAGCAGGTTTTTGCTCGCCGTGTTGAGGTTCACGCCCACCGAGTTGACACAGAGCTCGACGGTCTGATCCAGGCTGTGCTTGAGTTTGGTCTGATCCACGTCGTGCTGGTACTGTCCCACGCCGATACTCTTCGGGTCGATCTTCACCAGTTCTGCCAGTGGGTCCATGAGTCTCCGTCCGATGCTTACGGCACCGCGCACAGTGACATCCTCGTTGGGAAACTCCTCACGGGCGGTCGCTGAGGCCGAGTAGATGCTGGCGCCATCCTCGCTGACCACGTAGACGGGGATGTCGGGAATCTGTCGCAGGATGTCCGCCGTCTCGCGCGATGCCGTGCCGTTGCCCACGGCGATGGCCTCGGCTCCGTAGCGGTGGGCGATGTCGGCAAAGCGACGGAGTGCAGCCTCACTGCCTCCATGACTGTCAGCGATATGTCCGGTGGCAAAGACCACGTCGTGAAAGAGCAGATTGCCTTGTGCGTCGAGCATCACCACTTTGCATCCCGTGCGGATTCCCGGGTCGACGCCCATGACGCGCTTCTGTCCGAGTGGGGCTGCAAGCAGCAGCTGGCGCAGGTTCTCACGAAACACCTTGATGGCCTCGTCGTCGGCTTTCTCTTTGCTCAGCGCGGAAAACTCTGTCTCCATCTGCGGGCCAAGGAGACGCTTGAAAGCATCGTCGATAGCCTCGCTGACGATCGTCTGGCAAGGTCCCGTGCCGTGGATATAGTGTCGTTTGAGTTTGTCGGTGCACTCCTCATCGTCGGCACTGATGGTCACGCGCAGCACGCCCTCGGCCTCGCCACGGCGCATGGCCAGCAGACGGTGGGAGGAGCAGCGGCGCAATTCCTCGCTGAAGAAGAAGTAATCGGAATATTTCTGGGCTTCGTCCTCGTCGCGCATCTTCGGCACCACGCGTGAGGCAATGGTAGCCTCTCGGCGGAAGATGCCTCGGACAGCCTGTCGCGAGCCCTCGTCTTCGCTGACGCGCTCGGCGATGATGTCCTGAGCGCCTTTGATAGCTTCGGCTGCGTTCTTGACCTCACCTTTGACAAAGCGTTTGGCAGCTTCCTCGGGATGACGCTCAAACTGCATCATCAGCGTGTTGGCCAACGGCTCCAGTCCACGTTCGCGGGCTACCTGTGCCCGTGTGCGCCGCTTGGGCTTGAAGGGCAGATAGAGGTCTTCGAGCTCTGTGGCATTCCAACTGGCCGTGATGCGGTCGCGCAGTTCGTCGGTGAGTTTGCCTTGTTCCTCAATGGTTTTGAGAATGGTGTCCTTGCGCTTCTGCAACTCTTTGAGCTTGTCGTTGAGATCGCTGATGGCAGCTACCTGCACCTCGTTGAGGTTGCCGGTAGCCTCTTTGCGATAGCGGCTGATGAAGGGAATGGTACAGCCCGCGTCGAGCAGGTCGAGCGTAGCGTCGACCTGCTCGGCACGGATATGAAGATGTTCGGAAATAAACGGAGTGAAGGTGTTCATCGAATCTTGTTTTTAGTGATTAGGAAGATCATGGTGCGGCTGTCGGTGTCAATTCCTGCACAGAATGTTGCAGACCTTGTCTTGAAACCGTCGGCCGTTGATGCCATGAAGCAGTCCCTGGTTGATGATAGAAAAACAGATATGGTGGCCGTTAGCGGCGGTGAGATAACCACAGAGCGAACTGATTCCCGTCACGGTACCCGTCTTGGCGTGGACGTTTCCGCGGGTGAAAGAGCCCTGCATGCGGCTGCGGAGGGTGCCGTCGCGCCCGGCGATGGGCAGTGCCTGGTAGAGGTGGTTATAGATGATGGCGTTGCTGAAGGCATAGCGCAGGAAGCGCACCTCCAGCTCCGGACTGACATAGTTGTAGAGCGAGAGCCCCGAACCGTCGGCAAACTGATAGTTGGCAGGGTTGAGTCCTACCTTGCTGACGAGTTGGCGGATGACCGACCGGGCGTCTCGTGCCGTTGCCGGCCGGTTACCCGTGGAGGCGGCTATCTGATAGAACATCGACTCGGCGTAGAGGTTGTCGCTCTGTTTGAGCATGCGCATGAGCACCTGGTCGATGGTGTGGAAGCGGCTGACGATGCAGTAGGCGTCCTGTGGTTTGCAAGCCTCGCCGAAGACACCCGTCACGACAATGCCCGCCTTGCGCAGCTCAGCACTGAAGCGGTCCATGAACAGATCCTTGCGGCCGATGAGCAGAGGCGAGAGCGTCGGGTTGTCGTCGTCCCAGCACCATCCCTCACCAAGCGTGTCGCGGTCCTTCATGGTCAGGTCGGCATAGACATTGCCGCGGATGGTGTCCACGCCCATTTTGCGCAGAGCCTCGACAAGAGCCCGCAGGTCGTCGCTGTTGAACCGTGGGTCGAAGCCGCCCACGCAATAGACATTGCCATGCAGCACACAGGAGTCTACTTTGCCCGTATAGCACAGTTCGGTCTTAAACTGGTAGCTGCCGCCGAGACGGTCCAAGGCTGTGATGGCGGTGATGACCTTCAGCGTGGAGGCGGGGCGAAGGAGCTGCCGCTCATTGTGGCGGTAGATGGCTGAGTCGGCATCGAGGTCATAGACCATCAGTCCCACTTGGGAAGTCTGGAACATGTCGTCGCGGAGCAACGCGTCGATAGCCGTCTGCACGTTTCTCGGCCAGGGCAGTGTGTCGTTTTTCACCACTGCTGAGTCGCTCCAAAGAGAGTCTACGGCCGTGCTGTCGTTTTCTTTCTCTATCTCAGAGTTGGCTACCTGTGCCTTGGCGGGCAGCGTGAGCGTCAGTGTGAAAAGCCATGCGAGGAGCAGGCCCAGGTATTTTGTTGTTGTCTTGCTGTTTGTCTTCAATACTCTCATGTCGTTTAGTCAATATCCTCCTTTTCTTCTTGGTCATCTATATGTTCGTCGTGTATGCGGCTGCGCAGACATCTGAGAAACGAATCCTCGTCGTTGGGCTCCGCGCTGGTCAATTTTCCGGTGCCATACTCGATGAGCAGATAGTGCACCAGTCCCCATGTTGTCGTCATTGGACGGATGGCACGGATGTCACTCAGCGGTACCCGTATGTCGTGGAGGAAACGTCCGCGGTGGATGATCAGGTCATGGCCGCGCAAAATATAGCATGAGTGGAGTACCCGCTCAATGACAGCCACCAAGGCCGCGACGACAATCAGTGCCGCAAGGATGCCTTTTGTCCAAAACAGGTAAAAGGCAAGCAGTGACAGAATGATGATGCCACTCTTGGCGCCCAGGGTGAATCTGTGTTGAAAAGTACGGTCCATAATCTAAAGGAAAAAAGTATGCTTTCGCCTTACAAAATCTTTTTAAATGCAAAATTACAAAGATTATTATAATGCGATTGCATTCATTTAGATAATATTTAGTAATTTTGCACCAATTAATAGTTGCAAGACTATCACAGTCAAATCATTACGCGTCATGACTTATAAATATGACTTTCTGATTATCGGTGCCGGTATTGCCGGCATGAGCTATGCCCTGAAAGTGGCAAAAGCTAAGAAAGGTAAAGTATGCATCATCTGCAAGACCACTCTTGACGAGGCCAACACTCGTTTCGCCCAAGGCGGTGTGGCCTCTGTCACTAATTTGGAACTTGACAATTTCGACAAGCATATCCACGACACCATTGTCGCCGGTGACTATATCAACGATGTCGATGCTGTCAAGCAGGTCGTCACCAAAGCACCCGAGCAGATCAAGGCTTTGGTGGAGTGGGGCACCAACTTCGACAAAAAGAACAATGGCGACTATGACCTCCACCGCGAGGGCGGTCACTCGGAGTTTCGTATCCTCCACCATGCCGACGATACCGGCGCTGAGATACAGCGTGCGTTGATGGCTGCCGTGAGAGCGAACCCTGACATAGAGATCAAGGAGAACCACTTCGCTGTGGAGATTATCACGCAGCACCATCTCGGCGCGCGTGTCACCCGCCGCTCTCCTTATATATATTGCTACGGTGCCTATGTGCTCAACCCGGAGAACAAAGTTGACACCTACCTGAGCCGTGTCACGGTGATGTGCACCGGCGGGTGTGGTGCCGTCTACCAGACAACCACTAACCCCGTGATCGCCACCGGCGACGGTGAGGCTATGGTCTATCGTGCCAAGGGTACGGTGAAGGATATGGAGTTTGTGCAGTTCCATCCCACTTCGCTCTATCATCCCGGTGAGACGCATCCTGCCTATCTCATCACAGAGGCTATGCGTGGCTACGGTGGCATACTGAAGCTGCCAAACGGTGAAGCCTTCATGAAGAAGTATGACGAGCGTGGCTCGTTGGCTCCCCGAGATATCGTGGCACGCGCCATCGACAAGGAGATGAAGAAAAACGGTATCGACCATGTCTACCTCGATGTGACGCATAAAGACCCGGAGGAGACCAAGCACCACTTTCCAAATATCTACAAGAAGTGTCTGTCCATCGGCATCGATATTACCAAGGAGATGATACCCGTGCGCCCCGCTGCTCACTATATGTGCGGTGGCATCAAGGTGGATCTCAATGGTTGCTCAAGCATCGAGCGACTCTATGCCATCGGCGAGTGCTCATGCACGGGACTGCATGGTGGCAACCGACTGGCCAGTAACTCGCTTATCGAGGCTGTCGTCTATGCCGACGCCGCTGCCAAGCATAGCATAGAGCATGTCGACGACTATGACTTCAACGACAAGGTGCCGGAGTGGAATGATGAAGGTACGCTCACCAATGAGGAGCACGTGCTCATCACGCAGGCTAATAAAGAGGTGGGAGAGATCATGTCGAACTATGTGGGCATCGTGCGCTCCGACCTGCGGCTGAAGCGTGCGTGGGATCGTCTCGACTTGCTCTATGAGGAGACGGAGTCTCTCTTTAAGCGTGTGAAGATCTCGCGTGACCTCTGCGAGCTTCGCAACATGATCAACGTGGGCTATCTCATCACGCGTATGGCCATTGAGCGCAAGGAGTGTCGCGGTCTGCACTACACCATCGACTATCCGCTGCACGCGTATGATAAGAAATGATTATTAGCGCGTGACAGAAGATACTTCTTTCTCAGACTTCATTGAAGGGAGCTTCACAGCTCCCTCCAGTGACTATACCGGCTTTGAAAAAATTGCCGACGGGGCTATCTGTACCCTGTGGCGGGCTAACAAGGACGGACAGCGGTATGTTGTCAAGTCTTTGCAAGCCGAATACCGGGATCAGACACAATATATTGCAAGGCTGAGAAAGGAGTATGATATTCTTTCAATATTCGACAGTCCTTACGTCGTGAAGGCTGTGGACTATTGTCGTATTCCCCTTTATGGCATGTGCCTCGTGATGGAGTGGATCGACGGTGTGACGCTCAAACAATGGCTCTATGGACCCTGTTCGCCTGATTTTCCTCGGTTGCCAAACATGGTAGAGCGGCGGCGGGCGGCACTTGAGATCGTCAGGGCTGTGGAGTATATTCATTCCCTGCAAGTGGTGCATCGTGACTTGAAGCCTTCCAACATCATGGTCACACGGACCGGACGACAGGTGAAGCTGATCGACTTCGGACTTGCCGACACCGACAGCTTCACCATCTTTAAGGAGCCGGGGGGCACGAAGGGGTATATAGCACCCGAACAGCGTAAGATCTCGGTGACGGACGAGCGAAACGATGTCTATAGTCTTGGCATCATCTTGCAGGAGATGAGGCTCGGAAGGATGTGGCGGGGTATCATACACAAGATGCTCAAGCCCATTGACCAGCGTCTTGGTCATGTCAGTGATGTCATCGTTTTGCTGCATCGCCGTACACGTTTCGTCAGTGTCTTGACGGGATTGTGCTTGGCAGTGGCACTCTTCGGAGGTGGCTTCTGGACTTGGGACCGCATTGTCAATCCGCGACCGCACTTCGAGGTGGTGACGCGTTTTCAGTATTCCAACATGATCTTTGAGTCGTGGGGTGGGGGTAAGGTCACGATTCGCCCGGCCATCAATACGGAGGAGGTCGTGGAGATACCGAGTAAGATGTCTTACGATGGATTTAGTTATCAAGTAGACGAGATTACCTTCAATGCTTTTAAAGATGATAGAAATCTGCATTCTATCATTATTCCCGGTGGCGTACACCTGATGAAAGGCGCTTTCAAGCATTGTCCTAACCTTAGGGATATCTATATCCGTGGCAACCGGCCGCCTCGTATCGGCAACGAATATTGGCCGGCAGATATCAATGATGTCTTCGATGCCTCGCACTTCTCTTCTGTGCGCATCCATATTCCCAAGCATAGCCGTGCGGCTTATAGCGACTATCCTTGGACTCTGTTTAAGCATTATGTGCTGTATTAAACGGAAATCTCTGTCTTTTTCATTTCAATAGTTACGACCTTCCTGCCCCCTTTCAATGGGGAAGGTTGTTTTAACTCCCCCCTAAGAGGGGTAGGGGGGCATCTATCTTGTCAAGCTGAATTTGATGCTCAGTCCGAAGTCCTGCGTCGTCGTCGGGTAGCTGTTTGACGAGAGCAGTGGCGTGTTGGTCTGACGGTCGAGATAGAAGCTCATGGTAAGAAGTTTAGAAAGTGTGTAGTCAGCCATGAGCGAAAACTTGAAGGCCGTGTTGCCGCTGCTGGCCGTGGAGCTTACCGTAGCGATGTCGCGGAGAATGCTGGCCTGCTTACGATAGGAGAGATCGAGGCGTATGTTCAGATCGTGGTTGGCACGTCCACGGGCATTGTTGCGGTTTGTTTGACTGTTGCTATTGTTGTTGCGACTGTTGTTGCCTTTTCCGCTGCTCTTCACACTGCGGTTTGTTCCCCCGCCACCGAAGAGATTGAAGTTGTTGATGCGATAGCCCAAGCCGAAGGTCCAGTCTTTGCTTACAGCCTCGTTGATCTGTGCACTTGTCATCGAAAGGGCGAGAACGCGTGTCTGGCTGTACTCTAATTTTGCGGTGAGGTTGTTTTGGAGCGTCACGTCGACACCGAGCAGCGGGGCAAAGGCCTCGTTGATGCTCACCGTAGAGATGTTGTACATCGAGCTGGGAATAGGATTGCCCGTCGTGGCGTCTGTGATAAAGCCCATACCTGGTCCCATGAGAGCCATGAATGTGGAGTAGCTCTGGTAGGAGCCGATGGCGAAGATGCTCTTGTAGCTGTGGTTGAGGTTGACACTCTTGAAGATATCCCGTAGCCATGGCAACTTGCCCAGTCCACTGTAGCGCAGTGTCCAGTTGGGGAGCATGTGGGCCAGTGACGGGAAGAGTTCAAGTCCGCTGTTCATGCGTGTGTAAGCTTTGAGGAAAGCCGGAATCATCACGTCGGCACTGTAGCCGTTTACTCCGCCGTTGGCCGCGTCGAAAGTCTTGCCCGCGAGTGTCGTGCCCTCGGGATAGACAGTGCCGGCATAGCGGTTTTCCACGCGCTGGCGGAAAGCGTCGAGCGAAGCGCAGAACTTCTCAAAGGTCTTGCTGCGGAAGCCATTGCTGGCGTTGCCCATACCCTCGAAAGCCGAACCGAGAGAGAGCGTGGTCATTGTGAACGTGCCGGTCTGTGTGGTTGGATTACCTACATACATATATTGTATGCTCTTAGCCGTGGTGTTGGTGCGGCTGGCGTTGAGGTCAATCTTCAGGTTCTTGATGGGCTCAAGCGTCATCCTTAACTGCAAGTCCTCGGTATTGTTGGTCGTGGCCGGCGTGGCTACGCTGTCAGCCATGAGCAGCCAACCGCGATTCTTAGCTTTGTCGATGTAGCTGTCGCCCATCAAGCCAAAGGCAAAGTCCAGTCCTGGCGAGAGGACGCCCGCATTGGTGTTCTTGGTCTGTCCAAAGGCGTCACCGATGTTCGGCATGAAACCGGGCAACGCCATCGAGTATTGATTGCGATAAGACACGCTGACACTGCGCACCATCATAGCCACGCGAGCCAGCACTTGAGCCGTCTTGTACCACGCTTTCTCATCGAGTGCCGGCTTAGCCATCACAGAGAGCTTCAGCTTGGTGACGGAGTCCACCTTATTTATAATACGTATACGGTTGTCGTCGAGTTTGCGGAAGCGCAGCTTCACCTTATGTCCCTTCTCATCTTTTGCCGCGACGATGAGCCGTTTGGTGTGCTTGCCGTGGCTGACGATAAGGGTGGTGTCTGGGCGCAACGTGATCTCCTTCTCATAGGTGTTGCGGTTGCGGGGCAGTTGCCTCTTCTTTTCTTCTTCGGCTTTGTTCTTGGCACGCAACTCTTTCACCGCCTGGTCAGGATCCTTGCCCTCGGCGATGGCTTTCTTGCGTGCTTCTTCCTCGGCTTTCTGTTGCTTTTGCCTGTTGGCCTTGGCCTGCTCTTTTTGTTTCTTCTGTTGGTTGATCTGATATTGGCTCGTCTCCCTGTTGAAGCGCTCGTTGGTCTTTTTGAGGAAAGGAATATGGTTGTAGAGCTTCACGAGATCAAAATTGCCCGTGACGTTGAGCTGACGGTTGTTCTGAATCGTATTGCCCAATGATGTGCTGTCCTCCAGCATTGTGCCGCGTACCCAGCTGTAGTTGGAGTTATACGTCGCATTGGATGTCACCCAGTCGAAGATCGGGATGAGGTTGAGTGGCAGCTGATACGACAGATTGAAGTTTTGCTGATAGTCGAGCGGTGTGCCGAAATGTCTGATGCTCTGCCATACGCTGTCCTTCCACGCTTGGTACTGCGTGGGGTAGAGATCTTTGTTGATAGCCGTGTACGGTTCCTCTATCTCGGCATGTGTGGCACTTTGGAAACTCATGTGGATGTTCTTGGTGAAGTCCCAGCGGAGTTGGAATTCACGGTTCCAAAGGAACTGCTCGGAGAACGTCAGTGGCAACTGATTGTTTTCCGTCGCCTCCATGTCACGCTCCTGAAACTCATAGTAAGAGCGGGTCATCTCAGAGTTGAAGCTTACGCTTTGTGGCAGATAGTTCAGTCCCAGTCGCTTTGGCAGGTCCACCCATTTGCTCTTGCTTTTCATTTTACGGAACGGCTCCCACGTCTTGTACACAGGTGTCCAGGCGTAGTTTATCGCTCCACGCCAGTCGTCCTCGTTCTCGTAGACTGTTGTCTCTCCCTGCTTATGAGAGTGGGAGTGACTGTAGGAGAAAGAGAAGTTGGCAGGATCAACGGGTGTGGGATGCCGCTGGTTCTGAATGCCGATACGTGCATTGGAAATAGAGAAATTGGTGGTGATAGCCTTCGTCACGGCGATGTTCTCGATGGAGTCGTGCTCCTGCTTGTCGGCCGTGCTCTCAAGCGCATCCTTGAGGAGCATGTCGGTGTCGAGGGGATTGTATTTGGGGCGGGTGACCTGCTTGGTGACACTGTAATAGAGCGGTGCCGACACCTTTGCCTTGTCGGGGAAGAACTTTCCGAGTTCGAGGCTTGTGGTAAACGCTACGTTGCTTTGGTCGTCGGTGGTGCGCTCGCTGACACCGCTCTCCAGTCCGCCGAAGCCTTGCGAAACATATCTGCCCTGCATGTTCATGGTTCCGAGGTCAGAGAGTTGTACGTTGAGGTTGCCGTTGGCTGCCCATCCTCCTGCGTTGTTGTATTCTCTGAGACGAAGCTCATTGATCCATATCTCGCCGCTTTTCTGCTCGGCACTGAGGTTGCGCACACCGATGATCATCGTCTTCACCTCGCCAAGTGTCGGGTTGCCCATCACGGTGACCTTGTTTTGCGGATGGTCACTGTCATATCCAGTGTAAGGACGGGCAAAGGATGCCAGCCCCTGAGCTTTCTGAAGGTTGCGTTCCTTCTTGATCTTGGTGAAGAGCGAGAGCGGAATGTCGAGCATGTTGTCCTCAGGCCATACCTCACGTGCGGCATCAGCCGAGAACCGGCTATACGAGCCAGGCGCGGTGAGCTTCAAAGGAATCTCGTATTCATAGTAATTGCTCTTATAGTCTGAGCCCAGTCGGATGAATACGGCGAGCTGGTTGTCCTGAAGGTTGGTAGTGTTCTGCTCATTGGCATTGGCGTGCACAAACATTTGCAGGCGTTTGTATTGGCGCAGGTCGAGCGTTGTATTCTTATATACGCACTTCGACTCGCCGGAGGAGAGCTGACTGACATTGATGTCGAGAGCCTGCTCGTTGTCCTGTACAAGTTGGGTGTTGCTGGGATCCTGTCCGCGCTTGATGCCCGGTGGCAGCACATAGTTGACAGGTTTCTTGTCGCTGTTCTCCTCGATGTTGACGGATGCTGTCGTCATCGTTCCTGTCTGTGCCCCACTGTTGTCGAGGTTCTGCTCATAGACGCGCCAAGTGCCACGCACGAGGTCAAGGCTGCCGAAACGGAGGATGACGGGGTGCTTAAAGCCTGTGAGGAACATGCGCATGAAACGGATGCTCGTGAAGTCGTTGATGTTGCCTACTCGCTGCTCAAATTCCTTGAGAGGGATACGGAAGAGATACCAGTCGATTTCTGTGTCGTTCTTGCCGTTGCGTAGCGTGGGCTTTGTCTCGCGCTTGTCGACGATAAAGTTCTTGCCAATCTCCAGATCCTCCGGGCGGATGGAGACATGGTATTGGAAGTATTTCTCATATTCGTTGAGTGTATAGTCCTGATTGATATCCTCCACGTCAGGCGTGCTCTTAATAGAGGTATCGTAGCGCTCAGTGCGCCCATCGCTGTCGGGCGAGTTGCCCTGCGGGTTGTTGATGTATTTATACCGGCGGAGGATGCTGGCCTTCATGTCGTCATAGTCCGACCCGCGGAAATAGTGATAGTCGTCGTGAGCCGGATCCGCCCAGATGGAGTCCCACACAGCTTGGTTGACCTTACCTTGTACCGCTTTGAGGAAGTCTTGATATGAGTCAAAAGTTTGCTCCTCGCTGTCGTTGAGTCCGTTGAGTCCCACATCTTGCAAGGCACGGCTGCCTTTGGTAGTGGCGAAGGCATAAGTGACATTGGTCGTTGTCGGCACCTTGCCCCACTGTGTGGTAACAAAGCTGTTGGAGCCGTCGACAGGCATGCTGCTTTCAGCGAATTTTTTCCCGTCGTGGAGCACGTCTTCCGACACTTCACCGAGATCGATATAGAAGTCACCGCCATAGTCGCTGGCGTTGCCGGCTTGACGTGTATGGATAAATGGATCCATCATCCAAAACTCTACATACTCTATGTTGGCCGTTTGGAAGTCGTTGGTGTCGAGCTTGCGCATCATACCGCCCCAGTGGCGTGTTGGGTTGTTGAGCGAGCCGTCGGCGGCGAGATCCGGGTTGAAGTTGTAAGGGCCACGCTCGTTGGGGTAGTAGGCAAGGTTGAGCACGGATATTGTCGATGTGGCTCCGTTGTAAGTGCTTTGGTCGCGGTTGGGATAGAGCTCCTTGATGTAGACTTCGCGCACGTAAGGGTCGCTGAGCTGGTTGAGGTCGCTCTTGATGTGCCCTGGGGTGAGTGAGGAACTTAGACGGGTGAAGAGCGGGTCGATGGTGTACCAGGCAAGCAGCGAGCGGTTGAAACCTGAGCGCAGCGTGGCATTGTCGGTATGTTCAGGAAACATCGACGGCACACTCGAGAGTTGCCAGTTGTAAGGTGTGGAGACATCGATCTTGTCTGTCGTGTTCTCAAAGTCGTCGAGATAGGAAGCGTTGTCCTGCGTGCCATGGCTCTGTCCGGCGATGAGTTGTGCAAACTCACCAGTGAAAGAGATCTGTGAGGGTTGGGTCAGATGGAGCAATGGCAGCTTGTCGAGCATGTTGGTGAGCCACTGGCTCTCGTGCTTCCAGTTGAGGTTGAGACCCCATAGTGTGTTGTTGACCGGCTCGGCACCCATCGATACCTTTGTGGTGAGTGCCTGCTCAGAAAGATGTTGGAGCGTTCCCGAAAGTTGGAAGTTCTTGGAGAAGTCATACTCCCAGTTCATGCCGAACATTGTTTTCCGCTCTTGAGCATAATCGCTTTGGCTCTCCAACGACACGTTGACAGCAGTGCCCGCGTCGATGATGCTTTGGTTGAGGATGGTTACTTCTCCTGCACTATAATCCACGCTATAGTCTGACCCTTCGGTAAGCTTCACGCCTCCGGCGGTGACGACGACAGATCCTTGTGGCACGTTGTAAGCACCGAGAGAGATGACATTGGCCTGTGTGCCGCGGAACTGTCCCTGCAACAGATATTTGTCTTTCTCGGCAATCTGCTTGGCAATGGTCTTCGTGGAGTCGTAGAGCTCGGTGAAAGCATATTTAGAGGCTGTGGTGGCAGAGACACCTTTGCCGACAAGATAGTTATAGAGATAACTGCCGAAAGGCTCTGCGGCAGGGAAGAAGACACGGCCGTCGCTGACGGTATAGCCCTCGACGAAGTCGAAGTAGCCGTTGGAGTGTGCTTTGTTGTTATTGTCAAGGCGGTCTGCACCGAGTACCTTGATGAGCGTTTGGCTCTTTACCTGTGGTTCGGGGATATAGGAAAGATAGACACCAGTGGTGTCGCTTTGGTATTTCACGTCAAGGCGGAACTTGTCTTTCTCTACAGAGGAAGCCAAGTAGTAGACGTTCTTCATCATCAGCGGCCAGTTGCCTTGTGAGGGATTGTTGCTGGTGTTCTTGAGCGATTTGACGAAAAGAGCTTTGGATGCATCGGTGACATCACTGGCAAACTCGCCGACCTGATAGGTACGCCCGCCGTAGGTATACTCGTAGGCAATGGCAAGTACCTGGTCAGTCTGCAAGGCTGTCTTCAACGAGACGTAGCCCATAGCATTGTTGATACTGTACTCCGACGAGGAGAGCAAGCGTGCACTCTGCAACTTTTCATAGTCGTTGCCGCCCACAAGACCGGCACCGTCAAGCACCGTAGAGGTTTTGTCGATGTCGCGGGCAGTGGCATACTGGCTCGTCAAGGTGTTGTACTCCGTGTTGGCATCATTTGATGGCACAGGCTGCCCCGTTGTTGTCCACTTATTGCTGCTCACCTTGCTGTTCTCGCCGAGGTCTGTCAGTGCAATGATGTTGCGGGTGTTTGCCGTGTTGCCGCTTTTGTTAGTCACCCAGATCTCTACACGGTTGATGGTGACGCCCGTAGTGAGGTTGGGCAGTGTCTTCATGGCCGCGTCGTAGTGATCGTGGAAATAGCGGGCAAGGAAAAAGTGCCGGTTCTCCTCGTAATCAGATGCATCTATTTCAAAGGGAGTGAGCTGCTTGCCACCGGAGCTGGAGACACTCTTCGACGTACTCTTTTTCTGAGAGGCCACCATTTGCAGTTTTAACTTACCAAATTGCATATCCGTGCGGATACCAAAGAGGCTGCTGGAGCCTTGGATAAGGGAAGAGTTGGATGGGAACGAGACATTACCGGCCTCGACGAGTTTGATGATTTCATCTTCCTTGCCATCGTATTTCAACTTCATGTTCTGCGCATCGAAGTCAAAGGTGGCGTCGGTGTTGTAGTTGAGGTTGAGGTTCACCTTGTCGCCGACCTTACCGTTGACGTTGAGGTTGATCTTCTCATCGAAGTCCATTGTGGTGGTCTTGCGGTTGCGAATTGGCAGCGACGGGTTGTCGATATTCTTGAATGTAGCGCCGAATTTCAGTTCTGCTGATCCTTGCGTCTTGATACGCACACCGCCGGGGCCGAAGATCTTCTCCGCCGGTCCCAGGTCGAAGTGCATGTCGGTGAAGTCGAATTTCTCCTTACCTTTAGCCTTGTAGATCTCATCGTTCTTGCCCCGATAATAAGCGTTGCGCCAGTTTTTCTCGCTCCACTTCATATATTCCTCTGGCGACATCATGATGGGAGCGGCAAGATAGGTCGATCCCATCTTTGTGCCAATGATATATACGTTGAGGCTGTCGTTGTAGGTAACTTCGTATTTCAGTCCGTCGGGACGCTTCAAGTCGAGTGCGCTTTGATTCAGATCATCATAGGTGATGGGCATGGTGCGTTGGATCTTCCAGCGCGGATGGAGCAGCGAGTCGGGGATAGAGTCGTCATCGTCTAATAAGGGCTGTGCCTGGGCATGGATGTTGCCTTGCTTGCTGCTGGTGTTTTGTTGGTTAGCATTTCCGTAATTTTGTCTTCTTTGGCTTTGTCTGTTTTGGTTTTGCGGTGTCTTTACCACTTGTGGCGACCAGGGCATAGCAAGGGCATAGCTGACAGTGATGACAGCCAGCACAAGCAATACTACAATATGGTAATGACGATGTCGCAAACTACTTAATTCTTTTTAAAGCTTCCTTGACAACCATTTCCACGGCGAGATCGGGCTGCTCGGTGAGGATGGCGACGACGACCTTTGCGGACGGTGCGGGCGAGAAGCCCAGCATGGTCAGTGCGGCCACGGCTTCGTCCTTCACGGCATTGTTCACCGTCGGCGACTCGTTGCGGCCCGAAGCCACATGGAGTTCGTCGGCGATACCCGATGCAGCAATCTTATCCTTCAAGTCGACAATGATGCGCTGAGCAGTCTTCAGTCCGATGCCCTTCACGCCTTTGATGAGTTTCTCATTACCGCTGGCAATGGCATCGCAGAGCTCTGCCGGCGTAATGGAAGAGAGCATCATGCGGGCAGTGTTGGCTCCCACGCCACTGACGCTGATAAGCATACGATAGAGCTCGCGCTCCTGCCGTGTGGCAAACCCGTAGAGTGTGAAGTTGTCGTCACGGCCGCCGGTCTGAAGCGATTCATGAACGAGGAGTTTCACCTCTTTCTTGCCTTGGATGGCAGTGTAAGTGTTGAGGGAAATGTTCAGAGCGTAGCCTACGCCGGCAGCTTCTACAACGGCAAGAGCTGGTGTCAGCTCGGTCAGCTGACCATGGATGTATTCTATCATTTTTGTTTTTTGTCTTATATATAATAATGTGTGATGATAAGATAACGTGAGAAGCGGGGGATTATTGCATCAGAAGACACGAAGCTGCTGCAAAGCAACAGCAAACAGAACTCAGCAACAAGGCGAAACGAAAGTAGCGATAGTGCCCACCAATAAAAAGCGAGCGAGAGCAAAAGCAGGGCGCGCAAATTTCCCGTTAGAAGTTTGGGCAGATGAAAGGAAAAACGTAAATTTGCAGGTAATTATGGGAAGAAACAAGTTTTCACAAAAGGAAATAGAAAAGATCGGTAAGCTGCTGAGGCTGAAGAACTCGGTTAATCGTGGCAAGCAAAAGCTCATCCGTCATGAGCTGAGAGTGGATTACGAGTTCAACATATCGGACTTCAATGAGCCAGGAAAAGCCTTCGGCGAAGAAGAGTTGCAGGATGCCGTGAAGCGTGGTGCCATTCAGATTCTTGACGAGGCCACCATTGAGGCCATGAAGGCCAAGCGTGCACGCGACAAAGCACGGGACGAGGCTGCCCGTGAGCAAGCAGCCGTGGAAAGCGGTGAGCAGACCGACTGGAAGAAAGCCATGGAAGAATGGCAGGAGTGGGAAAACGAGAAACATCAGAATGATTAATAAATACCAATAAATTGCAAGGAAAAGCTTGCTTTTAAGGAAATATTGTTACCTTTGCACTAGAAGGAACGTAAGAAGTACCAGTTACTTCATCGTTTCTAAGAAAATATTGTTACCTTTGCACGGTATGACGATAGACATTCGTTTGTAAGATATACAATCGCCAGCAAGATGATCTATTGCTCGCATATATTTCATCGTTCATAGACATACAACCATTCGCAAGATATACAACCAATAATACAACCAATAAGAGAAATGAAGAAGATCAGAGCTGCTGTAGTTGGCTATGGCAATATAGGCCACTACAGCGTACAGGCGCTTGAGGCTGCGCCCGATTTTGAAATTGCCGGCATCGTGCGTCGTCAGGGCGGCAAGGACAAACCAGCAGAGTTGGCTGCCTACGAGGTGGTCGATGACATCGCCAAGTTGAAAGACGTGGATGTGGCTATCCTTGCTACGCCGACACGTGCTTGCCCCGACCTTGCAGAGAAGATTGTGGCTTTGGGCATCAACACCGTTGACAGCTTCGATATTCACACGTCGATACTCGACTACCGTACCCGTCAGATGGAGAACTGCAAGAAAGCAGGCCGTGTGAGTGTGATCTCGGCAGGATGGGATCCGGGTTCGGACTCTATCGTACGTGTGCTGTTGGAGAGCCTTGCACCGAAAGGACTTAGCTACACCAACTTCGGTCCTGGTATGTCCATGGGTCACAGCGTGGTAGCACGCTCCAAGAAGGGCGTGAAGAATGCGCTTTCCATGACCATTCCATTGGGCGAGGGCATTCATCGCCGTATGGTCTATGTGGAATTGGAGGAAGGCTACACCGTGGAGCAAGTCTATGACGAGCTTAAGGCCGACGACTACTTTGCTCACGACGAGTTGCATGTCTTCGCTGTGAAGAGCGTCGACGAGGTGCGTGACATGGGTCACGGCGTGCACATGACCCGTAAGGGCGTGAGCGGCAAGACACAGAACCAGCGCTTCTCCTTCGATATGAGCATCAACAATCCGGCACTTACCGGTCAGGTGCTTGTCAACGTAGCCCGTGCCTCCATGCGTTTGCAGCCGGGATGCTACACCATGCCAGAGATTCCTGTCATCGACATGTTGCCGGGAACGCGTGAGGAAGTGGTAGCTACACTCGTCTGATCTTTAGCCTATTCGGGCAAAAACTATAAAGTCTATTATGCCAATCGTGCATAATAGACTTTATTTTTTTTTGCCCCTTAGCTTTCGAGTACTCTACCTTATTTATATAGGATTCTCCTCTTATGTTTTATGATATTCTCTTCCTTAGCTTTAGAAGACTTTGCCCTATTGCTGTTGGGAATACAGTTTGATGACGTTTACTTCCGGCCATGCTCCGAAGCGGAAGGGCACAGTGCCACCGATGCCCAGCGAGACATAGAGCATGGATCCGTCTTCAACATATTTTCCTCCCCATTCATTGTAGGCCCATTTGGCGGGTGAGAAGCGCCCCACGCGTATCTGTCCAGCATGGGTGTGCCCCGACAATGTCAATGCTATGTCAGTCTGATGGAGCACACCGCGCCGCCAATGACTCGGGTCATGGCTGAGCAGTACCTTGAACATGCCTTTGGGTAAGTCTCCCAAAGCCTTATGCAGATCGCCATAGTCGGGGAAAGGCGGACGACTGATATTCTCTACCCCGATGAGTCCGATAGCATCTTCGCCACGACGGATGACTACATGGTCGTTGAGCAGCAGATGCCATCCAGCTTTCTCCTCCAAGTATTTCAGAACGTTTTGGTTCCGGCGGATATTGTACTTGCTTTTATCCTCGCCATATTCGCAATAGTCGTGGTTGCCCATGACGGAAAACACACCGTCGCGGGCCGACACCTCTTTTAATATATGCTGGAAAGGAATGACTTCCTCGGCACTGACATTGACAAGGTCACCGGTAAAAACCACGAGGTCGGGATGCTGCTCGTTGACGATGCGTACCATTTTGTCGATGAAGCTTCGGTTGCGCAGAAACGTGCCGATGTGGATGTCGCTGAGTTGTACGATGCGGTAGCCGTCGAACGACTCTGGCAGCAGAGGAGACGTGCAGGAGGCTGTCTTCACTACGATGTGGCGCCAGCCAAAGAAAAAGCCGTAGGCGGCCAGCATGTTCCATGCAATGGGTAGTGGCAATGCCCATCGCCAACCCACAAAAGGCCATAGTGCCAAAAATAGAAGTCCTGGTATGCCGATGATCAGCACCAGTCCATAGGCTAAGCGCATGAATGTATTGTGAGGAAGATGCATTGTCTTATATTGAGAGTTGGATGTTTATTGATGGTGCTCTCTATTCCGGATGGATAGGAGAGAAACCGAATGTGGCGACGATCGGCAGATGGTCGCTGAACCCATTGAGATAGCGCGGGCCGAGGTAGTTGCGCCGAGGTTTCACGCCACCATATTTCTCGTCGGGCTCCAGCAGAAAGGGTGCGTCGTGGATGTGGCAGTCAACGAGTTGTCGTGCAGATGTTGCGTCGCAAAGTATATGGTCGAGACTGCCCCACAGACCATGATAGCGGTATGTGCCTTTTCCTGTTTTCCTATTTTGCGCCACCCAAGACCGATTTTATGGTCAGTTAGATACAGTTCTCTCAAGACGCGTTATTTTTTAGCGTCATTTTGCAACACAATGTCGTATAATTCCTTTTGTTTGC